>WOYE01000010.1 GCA_009740415.1 Planococcaceae bacterium Storch 2/2-2
GAGAAATTCGATTAGCTCGATTTTCTTGCTGGCATCATTTAAGATGTCCAAATTGTGTTTCGTCAACTAACGGGGTTAGTCGATCGAAACGGTTTTATTCATCAACATTTTGCTGTTCAGTTTTCAATGTTCGTTCATGTCCTGTTGAAGCGACTTTTTTAATATAACATGATGTCGTTTCTTTTGTCAACATGTTTTTGAATTTTGTTTTTCGAAGTCACTCTCTCAAGCGACAATTAATAATTTAACATAGTCTATCATTCAAAGTCAATACTTTTTAACATTTCTTTTCTTTTTTTAATTTGATGTTCAAAATTCGTTTCGTATGATTCTATTCCTTCATATGATATATTATTCATTGAAAGCGAGGAGGTCCCTTTTACTATGAAGAAACCTTACAAAAATAAAATTAATCGTATTCGATCATTTGCCCTCTCTTTAATCTTTATCGGGGTAATCATCATGTATATCGGTATCTTTTTCCGGACGAACCAATTCGTGATGTTGACGATGATGGTTCTCGGAACATTGTCGATCATCGCTAGTACCGTCGTATACGCTTGGATCGGTACGTTGTCTACCCGAGCTGCTCAAGTCATTTGTCCGAGTTGTGGAAAACAGACGAAAATGCTCGGGCGAGTCGATATGTGTGGCCATTGCCGCGAACCTCTCACCCTCGATCCTGAATTAGATGGGAAAGAGTTCAATATCGATTACAATAAAAATACGTCCGTATCTGATTACGACAAACCGACTGAAACGAGTCAATCGGAATCAGAAGAAAAAGAACGATAAAAAAGAGCCAGCGTCGGACGCTGGCTCTTTTTTTACTTCGCTTCTTTCATTGTTCTTTCTTTCGCTGCACACTCCGGACACGTTCCATACACTTCTAAACGATGTGAGTTAATTTGGAAACCAGTCATATGAGCTGCTAAATGTTCAACTTCTTCCAATCCAGGATGGTGGAAGTCTACGATTTTTCCACAGTCATCACAAATGACGTGATAATGATCGTGTGAAGCAAAATCGAATCGGCTTGATGAATCACCATACGTTAACTCTTTGACGAGACCCGCATTTCGAAACACCCGCAAGTTGTTATAAACAGTCGCTACGCTCATGTTCGGAAACTCTATTTCCAACGCTTTATATATTTCATCCGCTGTCGGATGAGAATCAGAAGAAATTAAAAACTCTAAAATCGCATGTCGTTGTGGCGTAATCCGGACACCACTTTCGCGTAAAGTGGATAGCGCGTCTTGCAAATATTGTTCAGACATCGCTCTCACTCCATTCCTTTAAGTTTCTATCACATTATAATGATTACAATCATCATACGTTAGAAGAGTGAGAACTGTCAATGCTTCTGCAACACTATTTTACAATTAGTACCCTTTTTTCATATCGACTACATTTGTAAACTTCGACAAAGGATCCCCATTCAACCACGCGGTTAAGTTCGGACGGAAAATATCGAGCGTCCTCGGCATGTAACCATCTGATTCACTAGAAATATGTGGTGTGATGTAACAATTGTCAAAATCCCAAAGCAAGCTATCTTCAGGTAACGGTTCATTCTCAAATACGTCGAGAACGACAGCTTTCACTAACTTTCGTTGTAACGCATCTACGATATCTCGCTCTGCTACGAAATCGCCCCGTCCAAAGTTACAAAACAGCGCCGTCTCTTTCATCGCTTCAAAATGTTCCTTCTTCCATAATCGACGCGTCTCTTCCGTGCTCGGTAAAATAGAAAGAACGACATCCGCTTTCGGCACTGTCTCTAACAGTTCGTCGTACGTAATCGTTTCATCCATAAGCGGAACGTGTCGACCTGAACGGTTCATGCCGATCAATTTCACGCCGAATGGCTTTAGTCGTTTCGCTACTTCTTGGCCAATCGTTCCTGGTCCGAGCAACAAAATCGTTTGTCCTTCTACTTCTGTTGAACGTACGGACTGATCCCATATTTTACGCGCGCTATTTCGTTCAATCGTCGGCAAACTTCGACTAATTGCGATAATATACCCGACGATCGTCTCGGACATCGGCGCTCGATGAATGCCTTGCGCATTCGTCACGAGAATGTCGCGCTCCAATACGATGCTCGCCGGTATGTTTTCAACACCTGCTGAAGCGACCATAATCCATTTCAGCTTTTTAGCTCGCTCGATTAAAGATTGTGTTAAGTCATTGCCATATGTGACGATAACTTCCGCTTCTTCTAACTTTTCCGATTCAATATCGTCAAAGAAAAATCGAACAGTCGGAAACTGTTCGATTAGCGGCTTTCGTAAAGAGTCATCCATTTTCACAGTTAATAAAACGTCCATACGATCACCATTCCTTTCTATTCATTACGCATTTTGTAATTCTCTTAATTGCTCAAGCACCTTTTCAAAATGCCCTTTCGCTTGAACTTTGCGCCATTGTTTCACTACTTTTCCTTCTGGGTCAATGATAAATGTCGAACGCTCAATGCCCATGAACTCTTTTCCGAACATTTTGCGTAAACGCCAAACGTCGTACGCTTTCGCCGCTTCCTTTTCTGTATCGACGAGTAAATCGTAAGGAATATCGAATTTTTCAATGAACTTATTGTGTGATTTCTCATCGTCAGGGCTAACTCCTAAAATGACTGCATTTAAATCACCAAACGTATCGAGATTGTCTCGGAAGTCACACGCTTGAGTCGTACAACCTGGTGTATCATCTTTCGGATAAAAATAAAGAACGACGTATTTCCCTTTAAAATCGTCCAATGTTACTTTCTTTCCGTCTTGATTGTTCAATTCAATCGCTGGTGCTTGTTGGCCTTCAAAATTCATTTGTATTCCTCCTCTAAAATAACCTTGCTTTTCCTATTCCCTATCGTACAAAATGGAAACCGTACTTGCAAACGTTTACGTTCATCGTTTTTTTAACGTACAATAGTGGTAATCATCGTATAAAGAAAGGGGATGGTCGTTATGAAATTAGGTGCCCGTATTTTAAAGACGGGTGTTGCGATCGTCATTGCACTACTCATATCGGAGGCGTTGCAACTTCCGAATCCTGTTTTCGCGGGAATTTCAGCGATCTTCGCGATTCAACCGTCCATTTATCGGTCGTTTCGGACGATCATCGAACAAATTCAAGGGAACATTATCGGCGCCGTCGTCGCTGTCACTTTCGTCCTTTTATTCGGACACCATACCGTTTTTATCGGGGTAGCTGCAATCGTCATTATATTAATTATGCTCCACTTCGAACTCGAAAAATCGATTTCACTCGCTCTCGTGACGATGATTGCGATCATGGAAATACAAGATGACGCTTTCTTAAACTTCGCTCTACTCCGCTTTGTTACGATCGTCATCGGAGTCCTTTCCGCTTTCGTCGTAAACTTGCTCTTCTTTCCACCAAAATATGAAGTGAAATTGTTCCGCACGATCCACTTCATGCAAGATGAAATTATTCGGTGGCTTCGTTTAGCGAGTCGGCAAGCTTCAGAACACGAGGCGATGCGTGAAGCGTTGAAGAAAATGAAAGAAGACTTAGAAGAAAGTGAGAAATTGTATAAATTATTTAAAGAAGAGCGCGCACTCTTTCAACGAAATACGATCGTGAAAGCGAGAAAACTCGTCGTCTACCGACAAATGCTTGCTACGAGCGCAAGTAGTTATGATTTATTGAAACGGCTTCATCAATACAATAACGAAATGGTCAAACTTCCAGAACACTTTCAAATGATGATTCAAGAGCGAATGGATACGTTACTGACGTATCACGAACAACTTCATTTAAAGTTCGTTGGGAAATTAAAAGATGACACGTCACATATTAGCGACCGTGAAGATTACATTCAGCGTCATGAAGTGATGGATATTTTTATGAATGAAATTAGTTTAGCGAAAGAAGATGAACAATTCTCGCCTTACCATTTGTTACACGTCTTATCTTCTCTCCTCTACTATGACGAACAATTAGAACGACTCGATACACTCATTACCGTCCATCAAAAACACCGCACACCGAAAGAGTATGCGGAACTCGAAAAAAATATCTATTAAAAAAGCCATCCGTCATTTGACGAATGGCTTCCTTCATTATATAGACTATAAATGTTGGACTTGGAACAAGTTATAATACGTTCCTTTTTTCTGCATCAATTGCTCATGTGTTCCTTCTTCCACTACTTTTCCGTGGTCGATGACGTAAATCGTATCCGCATGAGTAATCGTCGATAGACGGTGTGCGACGATAAACGTCGTCCGTTCCTTCGATAAAACATCTAACGACTGCTGGATGAGCGCTTCACTTTCCAAATCTAGCGCGCTCGTCGCTTCGTCTAAAATGAGGATCGGAGGATTTTTCAAAAAGACGCGTGCAATAGCAACCCGTTGTTTTTGACCACCTGACAATTTCACACCGCGTTCTCCAACTTTCGTGTCGTATCCTTGGGGAAGGTCCATAATGAAATCGTGAGCGTTCGCTGCTTTCGCTGCTCGGATCACTTCTTCATCGGTCGCCTCCGGATTTCCCATTAAAATGTTCGTCTTTACAGAATCGCTAAATAAAATGTTATCTTGCATGACGACACCGATTTGTTGTCGCATCGGTTCGATCATCCATTCTTTAATGTCCCGACCATCGATCGTAATCGCTCCACCGGTTACGTCATAAAAACGTGGAATTAAATTGACGATTGTCGATTTCCCTCCGCCACTCATACCGACGAAAGCGACCGTTTCACCTTTTTTCACATCGAATGAGACGTCTTGTAAAACAGGCTTTCCTTTTTCGTATTCAAATTGGACGTTACGGAATGAAACGTCACCATGAAATTGAGAAGGCACTTTCGCATCTTTCGCATTTTCAATATCGTACGGCGCGTTCACTAATTCAAACACACGGTCCATCGATGCGAATGCTTGTGTCAACGTTGTCGACGAACTGACGAGTCGGCGTAACGGACTGTACAATCGTTCGATGTAAGCGATGAATGCCGCCATCATACCGACTGACAATGAACCGTTAATGACTTGATACCCGGCATAAGCGATGACGAGTAACGGCGCAACGTCTGTAATCGTATTGACGACAGCGAACGCTTTCGCATTCCAACGCGAATGGTTCAACGCTTTCGTTAAGAAGTTTCCATTCACTTCATCGAAGTTTTGTTTTTCATGCTCTTCTAACGCAAAGCTCTTCACGACGCTGACACCTGCTACACGTTCGTGCAAATAACTTTGCACGTCCGCTAACGCTTGTGACCGCTCCCGCGTCAAACCTCTCAATTTTCCGAAGAAGTGTTTCACGCTGTACGCATAAAATGGGAACGCGAGCAATGTCACGATCGTAAGCGGCACGTCCATCGATAGCATGATCGCTACAGCGATGACGATCGTCGCTAAATCGAGCCAGACGTTCATCAACCCGATCATAATGAATTGTTTCGTTTGCTCGACGTCGTTAATGACGCGGGAAATGACTTCTCCTGCCCGCGTATTCGAGTAATATTTCAAGCTAAGCTTTTGCAAATGACCGAATAAATGTTGACGGATATCGAACAAAATTTTATTGCTCACGTTTTGAGCGAAATATTGTCGATAATATTCAACGGGCGGACGTAATACGAAAAAGACCGCCGCCGTCACACCTAAATAAAGAAACAATTGATTCGTTTTCTCCGCTGCCGTTAAAACGTCAGAACCGATAATATCGTCGATGACGATTTGAATGAGCAACGGAATAAATAACGGAATGGCGAACTTGACGATTCCGATTAAAATCGTCAGAGCGATTTCCCACCAATACGGACGAACGAATTGCATATACCAACGGACGCTCGTCATTTCTTTCTCTTTTTTCAAACTCTCACTCTCCTATCAATCAAAAAAGCCTGCTGCTAGCTAGCAGCGAGGCTATTACCTTGGATCGTTCAACTTCTTGTAGAAACGATACCTTTCTGTCCACACGTCAATGAACTCCCGAGCGAACGGTCCTTTCCGATTTTCAATCCATTTGAACAGTTCCGCCATATGATGTTCCATAATTTTGTCGATGACTTTCGGATAATTCATCCGCTTTTTATGCAATTCATATTCATCTTCATCCAAAATGATGTAACTCATATCAGGGAATACTTTCACATCTAAATCGTAATCGATATATTTCAAAGAACCGTGCTCGTATAAAAAAGGCGAGCTCATGTTGACATAGTAATAAACACCATCTTCTCGCAACATACAAATTATGTTGAACCAATGTTGTGAATGAAAATAGCAAATCGAAGGTTCTCTCGTCAACCACGTCCTACCATCAGACTCTGTAACGAGCGTTCGTTCATTCGCACCGATGACAATGTTTTTCGTTCCTTTTAGAACGACCGTTTCTTGCCATACGCGGTGGATGTTGCCATCATGTTTATAACTGTGTACTTGTATCGTCTCCCCTTCTATCGGTAGTGCCATGTTACCCCATCCTTCTGCATCTGTATGTTACGATACGTCTCCTTTTCATTATACCGATAACGAACGAAAAATTATACTATTTCACTATGTCGAAAACAATTCATTCGTTTCCAACTGTTCGATGAGTCGTAAAACGGGTACTGGCTTAGGCAATTGTTGTAACGTTGCATAATCGACGACTTGATGATTCTCAGACGGTACGAGCATCCCTTTCACACGGACGACTTTCGGATAAATGAACCATCGGAGATGAGAAAATACGTGCTCATACGGCTCGTACTCGATCGGCTCTCCTTCGACCTCTACTCCGTATCGGTCAAAGACGAGTTGATCCATCGCATCGAGATTGTCTTTCGTCGCTTCTTCATAAGGAAACTCCCATAAATTTGACAACAATCCTGTTTCCGGACGTTGACGGACGAGAACATGTCCCGCTTCATCGATGAAAACGTATGGAATGACCGTCACTCGTTTCACTTTCGTCTTTTTCACCTTCACGGGTAATTGCTCTTGGACACCCGCTTCATGAGCTGCACAGTGCGATTGCACGGGACAGAGTAAACAATGAGGATTTTTCGGTGTACAAACGATCGCACCGAGTTCCATAATCGCTTGATTGAAGCTGGAAGGATCTTCGTGAGAAATGACATCCATTACAGCTTCTTCAAATATTTTTTTATTTTTCGCTTTCGCAATATCCGCTTCAATGCGTTGCAAACGTGAAAAGACGCGCATGACGTTACCATCGACCGCATGTTCAGGAACCCCGTAAGCGATGCTTAAAACAGCACCCGCTGTATACGGTCCTACCCCGCGCAACGTTGAAATACGGGCGCGATCGTTCGGAACGACTCCGTTAAACTGTTCAACGACTTGACGTGCACCCGTTTGCAAATTACGAGCACGGGAATAATAACCGAGTCCTTCCCACAACTTTAAAACGTCTTGTTCTTCTGCAGCAGCGAGCGCTTCTAACGTCGGAAACGCTTCGATAAATCGTTCATAATACGGGATGACCGTATCGACTCTCGTCTGCTGCAACATCACTTCAGACACCCAAATGTAATACGGGTTGCTCGTCTTTCGCCACGGTAAATCACGATGCTCTCGCTCGTACCAACGAAGTAAATCTTGCTGAAATTGCTCTTTCTTTTGAATCGTTTGCAATCCACTTTCCTCCTCGCTTGCAAATCCATTTCGTTTCTTCCTTTAAAAGTATATAATGATAGTATACCAATAAATGATACGACCATACACCAATCGACAAGGAGTGGTTTTTTGGATACAGGTACACATATTGCGATGGGCGTCGCCTTAACGGGCCTCGCTCTCGTCGACCCGGTAGTTGCTACGGATTCAGCAACGCATGGAGCAGTCGTCATCGGGGCGATTGCGGGATCTCTCATTCCTGACGTCGATACCGTCTTAAAAATGAGAAACAATGCCGTCTACATTCGGAACCACCGTGGCATTACACATTCGATTCCTGCTGTCATCATGTGGCCTATTTTACTAACATTACTACTGTCCTTTTTCTACCCTGATGCCCACTTATGGCACGTCTGGGCCTGGACGTTTCTAGCAGTTTTTTTACACGTGTTCGTCGACGTTTTTAACGCCTACGGGACACAAGCTTTACGACCGATTTCACGTGAATGGATTGCACTGAGTGTCATCAACACATTTGATCCGATCATATTTGCTATGCATTTAGTTGCATTCGTCATTTGGTGGTGGACCGGTCAACCAGTTGCAACGATGTTCGGGTTACTCGGACTGTTAATCGTTTACTACGTCATACGGTTCGCTTTGAAAAAAGCGGTGACGCACGCTGTCTTTAAAACCGTACCTAATGCGACAGAAGTGTTCGTCGCACCGACGATCCGTTTCTTTGAATGGCGCGTCGTCGTCTCTTCTGAAACATCACACTACGTCGGACGTGCGTACCGCCGTTCCGTCACATTATACGACGAATTTAAACGCCTCCCGTTACCGACGGAAGAAAAAGTCGTGAAAGTGGCGATGACCGACTTCAATATGCGCGCCTTTACGTCGTTTTCCCCGACTTATCGTTGGGTGATCGACCGGCTTCCGACAGATGACGGATACGAAGTACGGCTCATCGACTTACGCTATCGAAACAAAGGACATTATCCATTCGTCGCCGTCGTACACGTTAGCGATGATTTGACGATTAAAAGTTCCTATACCGGATGGATCTTCTCTGAACAAAAATTGCAACAAAAGCTTGAGCCTTCGAAATAATAGTGAAAAAGCTACTCGCGTCGTGCGAGTAGCTTTTCTATTTGACCGGCTTTAAAAGAGCGACAGGTACTGCTTCTTCTTTTCGTGCACCACCTAAACGATATCCCCAAGCGAAGCGACCTTTCAAATAGTCGACGTGGAAATATGTACCGTCCGTCCCTTCCATCTTATACAACTCTCCGGGAACGATCGTTGATAAATCGACGAGGTACGATTGAGCGAGAACCGCTTTTCTTTGATGCACTGCAAACTCGTTCACCATTCCCATTTGCTCTGCTTTTCGCGCTTTCTCCATTAAGTTCGCCACTTCTTGACGAATTTCTTGCTCTGTCATTTCTTTTAAAGACTTTTCACTCATTCTCTTCATTCTCCTTCTCTTCTATGAATTGATCGATTCGATCAAACGGAATTCCTTTTTGATACAATGTTTGTTTCACCCGTTGTCGCAATTGGTACCCATCATGTTTTCGCGAAAGACGACGCCATGCTTTTTCTCCTTCACGCTCGATGATAGCTTCCCATTCGTCTTCCTCACGCTCTACATCGACGTTTTCGATGACGTCTCGAATGAGCTCGTATGAAAAACCTTTGCGAAGCAACGTTTGTTGCATCTTTTGTTGCGCTTGCCGCGGTGAAATATTTTCGCTTCTTCGCGCTACTTTTTCAGCGAGTGCTAATGCCACTTCGTACTGTTCACTCGTTGCGTACTCAGCAATGACCCGCTCTTGTAAAGCAGGATCGATTCCTTTTTGAGTCAGTTGTTGCTTCAATAGTGTAGGACCTGCTTGCGACGACTTCACTTTCGTTCGCACGAACGCCTCAGTGAAAGCGACATCGTCTAAAAAATTCAATCGCTTCAATTTAGCGAGTGCTTCTAAAACGACAGCCTCTCCGTACTCTTCCGCTAACAACTTTTCTTTCACTTCGTGCTCGCTTCGCATGCGGAACCCTAAATAATGGAGCGCACGGTTAAATGCTTTTTCAATTTCAGCTTCATATGTAATGTCGCCGAGTGACCAATCATCGAGCTCCATTCCTTTCGTTAAACCGAACTTCACAAGGACAGACTCATGCACACTAAACGCATATTCTCCATCTAAAAAAATATTAAATCGTTCTTTATCGCGCTTCTGTTGAGTAATCTTCGTTACAATTGGCATATTTTCACCTCTATCAGCTCAGTATACCTCTTTCTCAAGTACGATTCATGTTTCAACACCGAATGAACGTTTCTTCTTCGCTCTTTTAGGTAAAAGACTTATACTGAGGAACGAGCAGTGAAATTAAAAGGAGGAATTGAAATGAAAATAGCGATTGCAGGCGGTTCAGGTATGATCGGAAACGAATTGATGAAACGTTTCAAAAAAGATCACCATTCACTCATCGTTTTAACACGAAATCCTTCCACTGACCGAGATGCCGACGGTGTCCGGTACGTAAAATGGTTAGATGATAATAGCGAAGAAGTCGCTCACGAACTAAAAGGTGTCGATGCGATCATTAATTTAGCAGGACGATCGATCAACGACGGACGGTGGACGAAAGAAGAACGACGATCGATTTATACGAGTCGAATCAATGCTTCCAATGAGCTTGTACGTATCGTCGACCGAATGAAAAAAGCACCGAAAGTCATCGTTCAAGCGAGTGCGATCGGTGTTTATCACACGTCGAAAACGAAAGAATACCACGAAGGTAGTTCAACAGAAGGTCGCGAGTTTTTACAAATCGTCGTCCGAGATTGGGAACGAGCGCTCGAACCGTTACAACAAAAAACGCGCGTCGTCTACGCAAGACTCGGTGTCGTCCTTCACCCGACCGAAGGGGCATTTCCTTTAATGAAACTTCCTTACCAACTATTCGCTGGTGGAACGATCGCTTCTGGTGAACAATGGGTTTCTTGGGTACATATCGACGATGTCGTCGGGGCATTCGATACGATGTTAAAAGATGAAGCGCTTTTCGGACCGGTTAACGTAACCGCTCCGTACCCTGTACGAATGAAACAATTCGGGAAAGCGATCGGGCATGCACTACACCGCCCTCATTACTTCCCCGTCCCGAAACCGTTGTTAGAAATTGTACTCGGCCGAAAAAATGAAATTATTACGAAAGGCCAATGCGCGAAACCGCGTGTACTTCAACGTGCTCAGTTCCATTTCAACTATCCAACGATCGATTCAGCATTGCGCCAATTAACGAAATGAAGAGGAGAATGTAACGATGAAATTTACGATGAAAGAGGAAGGTTATGACGTAACGACTGCTTTTGGAACGATCCCAGTAAACGGTAATGAAGAAACAGGTTTTAAACCGGGCGAACTACTCGTCGCTTCGATCGTCGTCTGCAGCGCAAGCGTATTACGAAAAGTGCTTGAAAAAATGCGAATGCCTGCTGATGAAGTACTCGTCGATGTACGTTCCGTTGAACGTGATGAAGAAAACGGCAATCGTTTTTCTTCTATTCATTTTCACCTGACGATTATCGGTGACGCTGTCAAAGAAGAACGTCTCGAAAAAGCAGTTGAAGTTGCAACGAAAAACTGCGCGATGATCCAAACGGTAAAAGACGTCATCGATATTCAAAAGACGTACGAATGGCAACCTTCGAAAAAAGATTGATTTTCACGTTTCTTTCTATTAAACTGACAACGAGAAAAGAGGTGCCCTATGTCACAAGTCGATCAATTAAAAGAACGTTTTGAACAACTACTCGACGCTATCCAGTCGATTGAGCCTGAAACGACGGACCTCGAACAAGTCGATGAACTTATCGAACTCGTTGAAGAAGTAGAACAGCACGTCGAAAAAATTAAACAACAATAGTAAAAAAGCGAGAAGCGGAGCAATCATCTCCTCTTCTCGCTTTTTTAACGCCTTTTTCTAAACGATAGTTATTATAATTTATAAATGAGAGAAAAAAATGTTCAAACACTCTTTCTAATTGAATCAGATTCTCATTTAGGTTTTTGTCTTCATTTTAGATTACAATTTTACACTTTAACAACAAACGTTGATAAATCAACGTTTAATGCGCTTTTAAAAATAAAAGTGTAATATACTTGCTTTTAAATTCTCATTTGATATACTTTAAACAGTAATAATTATAAAGAAGAAACCTGTTAATAACCGTTATCAATTCGAACCGTTTTCACCGTTTTTTAACCGTTTTTTCTTTATGATTGTTGAACTATTTTCAATTAAACGACATTTATTATCAATTAGGAGGCGTAACTTATGACAACATGTGTTGAACGAAACATCGAACAGTCTAACCAACGAGCAACAACAGAGCGTTCGACGAACTGGGCAGTGAAAGCTGAGCTCGCCGCTGCTGCAATTGCTGGGGTTCTCATCGTATCTGCTTGGCTACTTGGGAAAAACGGTGCCGAAACAGCATCTGTCACTTTATACATCCTCGCATTCATTATCGGAGGATTTGCTAAAGCGAAAGAAGGCATTGAAGAAACGATCGCGAACAAGGAGCTCAACGTAGAAATGCTCATGGTCTTCGCGGCAGTCGGTTCAGGATTAATTGGATTTTGGGCGGAAGGTGCCGTTTTAATTTTCATCTTCGCCGTCAGTGGAGCACTTGAAACGTATACATTAAGTAAAAGTCATAAAGAAATTTCAGCTTTGATGGAAATGCAACCAGAAGAAGCATGGAGAATTGGAGAAAATGGTGAGCCGGTCAAAGTCGCAACTTCTACGTTAGCGATTGGGGATCGTTTACTCGTCAAACCAGGTGAACGCATTCCAGTCGATGGAACGATTGCTCTCGGTACTTCTTCAATCGACATGTCAGCGATTAACGGGGAGTCCGTCCCTGTGACGAAAACGGTCGGTGATGAGTTATTCGCTGGTACGGTTAACATGAACGGTGCGATCGAAATGGAAATGACAAAATCAAGTGAAGACTCACTCTTCCAAAAAATTATCGACATGGTTCAAAGCGCACAAGATGAAAAATCACCTTCGCAACAGTTCATTGAACGATTTGAAGGTCTTTACGTTAAAATCGTCATCGTTGCTACGGTTCTTATGATGACCGTTCCGTACTACTTACTCGGCTGGACGTTAACTGAATCGATCTACCGTGCGATCGTCTTACTCGTCGTCGCAAGCCCTTGTGCGTTAATGGCTTCTATTATGCCAGCGACACTCGCTGCCATTTCTAACGGTGCGAAACGAGGCGTATTGTTCAAAGGTGGTGTACACCTCGAACATTTAGGTTCTTTGAAAACGATCGCGTTCGATAAAACAGGTACATTGACAGCTGGTAAACCAGTCGTTACAGACTTTTACGTGCGTGATGGAGCGAATGAAAAAGAAGTACTCGCGACGCTCGCAGGAATCGAATCACAATCGAACCACCCGCTCGCTCGTGCGATTACAAATTACGCAACCGAACAACAAATCGCATTCGATCGTTCGATGGAAATCGAAGACATTCCGGGTCACGGATTGAAAGCATTCGCTCACGGAAGCGAAGTGAAAGTTGGAAACCCACGCTTCATCGGTGAAGAAGAAGTCGCTCGTTTCCAAGACGGTCTTGCAGAACGTCTCGCTTCGGAAGGAAAAACAGTCGTCTTCATGAAAGATGAACGAGGTATCGTTGCAGCAGTCGCTTTACAAGACACACTTCGTGAAGAGTCAGTTCGTGCCATTCAGCAATTAAAAGAACTCGGCATTAAAACCGTTATGTTAACAGGTGATAACGACCGTACCGCACGTGTCATCGCTGAACAAGCAGGCATTGACGAATACGTAGCTGAATGTTTACCTGAAACGAAAGTTACGCATTTAAAACGCCTCATGCATGAAGATGGCGAAGTCGCAATGGTCGGTGACGGTATTAACGACGCACCTGCACTTGCAACAGCAACATCAGGCATTGCGATGGGTGAAGGGACAGATGTAGCGCTCGAAACAGCGGACGTCGTCTTAATGAAAAACGATTTGTCACGCATCGCTTACACAGTGAATTTATCTCGTAAAATGCAAAAAATCGTTAAACAAAACGTCTTCTTTTCAGTTGCGATTATCGCCCTTCTCATTATGGCGAACTTCACACAGTCTATCGGGTTAACACTCGGTGTGATCGGTCACGAAGGAAGTACGATTCTCGTTATTTTAAACGGACTTCGCATGTTACAAGAAGTCGACGAATAAACGTGCATCTATGATAAAACGTTAAAAACGTCCTGAGGAATTTTTCCTCAGGACGTTTTTTAATCGGTCACTCTCTTACTTATCATTCGAAGGGATCGGTCGACCCCCACGATCGTTAATTTTTCCCGCTACTTTCAAACGATCGTAGACGACCGCATTCAATTGACCGCAAACGATTAAAATAATAGCTGAAATGTAGAGCCACATCATTAAAACGATAATCGCTCCGATGCTGCCATACGTGTTGGAATAGTTTCCAAAATGGCTAATGTAGTACGAAAAACCGAGCGATGTAATGACCCAACCGACTGTCGCGACAATCGAGCCAGGCAATACTGTTTTAAACGGTAACTTCTTACTCGGAATGATCCAATACATCGCTGTGAAAACAGAGAAAATGAGCACGATTGGTAAGCTCCAACGAATATTGTTCCAAAGTGTTGTAAACCCTTCTTCTAATCCGAAATAAGAAAATAAGACCGTTCCAATTTGTTGCCCGAACACTGGTAAAACGAGAGCGACGACGACGACACCGACGAGCATGATCGTAAAGACGACTGACATGATGCGCGTCATAAAAGCGTTTCGTTCATTCTCTGTATAATACGAGCGGTCTAACGCTTTCGTTAACGCATTCACACCTTTCGATGCGGACCAAATCGTCGCTAAAATACCGACTGACAACAATCCCCCACTCCGTTTGCTCAACACTTCTCCTAACGTCGTCTCGATGAGAGAAGCGACACTTTCTGGAGCGTATTCACGGATGAACATGAAAATTTGGACTTGATCCAAATTTAAAAAAGGAAGGAGGGTCATCATGAAAATGAGCAATGGAAAGAGGGAAAGAAGGAAGAAGAAAGCGAGCTGGGAAGCGAGTCCGCTCACGTCGACACGTTGAACGCGTAAAATGAATTGTTTCACGAACCCATCTGTCGTCGTCGCATCAAACTCTTCAATTTCACCGTCTTTTAACTCTCCGATTAATTGCCCTACTTTCGTATCTTCCATCAATTCATCTTTCTTCTTCAACATCTTTTCCTTTTGTTTTTTCATTGCTCCACACCTCTCACTACTTATTGCTCGTCTTCTGAAAACGCTTCTTTCGTTTCATTCACGAGTTCTTTTACTGCAGGTGTTAAGTCTTTCAGTTCGTCGACTTGTGATGTGTAGTACGACACTTGTTCGGTCACTGTTTCGTACAAGTTCGTCCACTTGTTCACTTCAGCCTCAACTGTTTCCTTTAACTCACCTGGATTTTTTGCATAATAGCCGACACGTTCTGCTCGCTCTTTCATCACAGCACGTGTACCTCGATCAAATAAACTAATAACGCCTCCTACAAGTGCACCGAGCGCTACAAATTTACCGAATTTACTTTTGTTCATTGTACATCCTCCATCCATTTCCTATGTATGTATCTAATGATTCAGACCACCTCTATTATACCCGAAAACGAAAAAAAACAAACGATTCATACCATTTCACGTAACAACTGTACGACTTTTTCATCTTTTTTAAAATTAGTTGCTAAAAAGAGTCACTTTTATGTTATTATAGTACAAATATTCAATTTTCATATGTTGTATAACAGATCAATAAAGATCGTTGATTTTCCGAAAGGAGTTTTTAGATGAGTTGGATTGAATCTTTTCTTACATATGCAAGTGATTTCATTTGGGGAACCCCTCTACTCGTTCTCCTCGTCGGTACCGGTATTTTTCTTACATTCCGACTCGCATTCATTCAAGTTCGATTGCTTCCCTTTTCTTTAAAACAAGTGTTTTCACGGTCGCACGATCAAGGGGCAGAAGGTGACATTTCACAGTTTCAAGCATTGACGACAGCGATGGCTGCGACAGTAGGTGTCGGTAACATCGTCGGGGTCGCTGCAGCCGTAGCGGCAGGAGGACCCGGAGCAATTTTCTGGATGTGGATGGCTGGATTTTTCGGGATGGCGACGAAATATAGCGAAGCTTTACTCGCAGTCAAATACCGCGAAACGAAACCGAACGGTCAAAAAGCAGGAGGACCGATGTATTATTTAGAGCATGGTCTGAAACAAAAATGGCTCGCTGTTTTATTTGCTCTTTTTGGAGCCTTTGCCGCATTCGGGATCGGAAACGGGACGCAAGCGAAAGCGATCGCAGATGCTGTCAATAGTACGTTCCACTTACCGCATTGGCTCACTGGAATTGCACTCGTCATCATCGGTGGACTCGTCATTTTAGGCGGGATTCAGTCGATCGGTAAAGTCACTTCATTTTTCGTCCCGATTATGGCGATTTTTTACTTTTTCGCTGGACTCGTCGTCGTCATTTTAAATTACGAACTCGTTCCTGCAGCATTCGGACTCATTTTTACAGATGCTTTTACAGGACAAGCAGTAGCTGGTGGAGCGATCGGAACAGTCATTCGTTTCGGGGTCGCTCGTGGCCTTTTCTCAAACGAAGCAGGTCTCGGAAGCGCACCGATTGCAGCAGCTGCTGCTAAAACGGATGCTCCTGGTCGTCAAGCGCTCATTTCAATGACACAAGTACTATTTGACACGCTCATCATCTGTACCATTACAGGATTGACGGTCGTTATGAGTGGATTATGGTCAGACCCACTCATCGAAGACGGATCGCTTACAGCGGCTGCCTTCGGGCAATTACTCGGACCGATCGGACCGTACATCGTGTCGATTGGCCTCATCTTTTTCGCGACATCTACCATTCTCGGTTGGAGTTACTACGGCGAGAAATGTTTGGAATATCTCATCCCGAATGAAAGTGCTGTGAAATTGTACCGCATCGTCTTCGTTCTTTTCATCTTTGTCGGTGCGACTGCTTCTCTCGACGTCATTTGGAAATTGGCAGACGTACTTAACGGGTTAATGGCGATTCCGAACTTGATCGGTTTACTCGGTTTATCAGGCGTTGTCGTTTATGAAACGAAAAAATTCCATGGACAAATCAAAAAAGAACGAGCACAATCGAATCATCATTGACGAACTCGTTTGACAATGAAATGATAGACAGACGGAATACGTTAGAAAGGATGAACGCCACGATGGATCTTTCAGTAGTTTCTCAACAAAATATCGAATATATGATCGAGCAAATGAAAGATAAATTAAAAATGGCAAACGTTGATGCATTACGTGCAGATAACTTTGCTACCGATCATTACGAAGATTTGAAATTCATGTACGACATGATTATGAAACGCGATCACATTTCAGCGAATGAAATGCAAGCGATCGTTACAGAACTCGGAAATTTAAGAAATTAAAACATAAAAAGAAGAGGATAGGATGTCTCCTACCCTCTTCTTTTTTATGTTCAACTGTTTACGGAATGATCACTTCAGCGCCTTCTTTCGTAACGAGTGGCTGAATGAGAATTTCAACTCGACGGTTTTTAGCACGTCCTGAGGCAGTCGAGTTATCCGCGATCGGTTTATATTCACCGTATCCTTTTGCACTGAAATATTGTGGATCGATATTTTCCTTATCTGCGAGTACTTTCAAAAAGTTTAACGCCCGCATCATACTCAATTCCCAGTTGTCAGCAAATTCAGCTGTTTGAATCGGAACGTTGTCAGTATGTCCTGTAATCATGACGTGACGTGGACGATCGAGGACGAGAAGTTCCGCAACGTCTTCTGCCAACCCTCGATATTGCTCACTTACGTCCGCCTGTCCCATCTCAAACAAAATGCTGTCGCGAATCGTAACGAGCAAACCTTCATCCGTCATCTGTGTTTCAAATTGTCCTTCTAATTCATGCATGGCGATGTAATCGTCTAGCTTTTCTTGAATCTCACCGAGCGAATATTGATCTTCTAAATAAGAAGAATCCAAATCGTCATTTTCAGACGAGTCTGGTTTTTGCATCGGAACGCTAATCGGTGCTTCACTATCCATAATGCCACTACTTGAGTCGAATACATCGTTGAAAACAGAAGAAAGTTGCTGCATCCGTTCTTGGTCGATCGAACTAGAGGCGAACAGTACGATAAAAAGTGCGAGCAATAATGTTAATAAGTCCGCATACGGCAAAAGCCAAGACTCGTCCGCACATTCTTCCTCTCTCTTTTTACGAGGTTTTCTAGCCATCGTTTACTCGCCCCCTTTAACTTTCCAACTGTTCTTGTAATTTGACACGTTCTTTGTTCGGTAAATACGATGCTAACTTTTGCTCGATCACTCGTGGTGCTTCACCTTCAAGAACCGATAAAATACCTTCGATGATCATCATCTTTTGTTGCACTTCAACGGCTGATTTTCGTTTCAACTTATTCGCGAACGGGTGCCATAAGACGTACCCTGTGAAAATACCTAATAACGTCGCAACGAAGGCAGCCGAAATCGCTAAACCGAGCGCATCGATGTCGTTCATATCTTTCAATGCGGCAATTAAACCGACAACCGCCCCGAGAACCCCGAGTGTCGGTGCGTACGTACCCGCTTGCGAGAAAATTAACGCTCCCGCAGCGTGACGGTCACTCATCGCTTCTACTTCTTCTGTTAATACGTCCCGTATGTAATCCGCGTTTTGACCATCAATCGCTAAGCCGAGACCGCTTTTCAAGAAAGGATCTTCAATTTCATCCGCTTTCGATTCCAGTGCGAGTAATCCTTCACGGCGTGCTACGTCTGCCCAATCGGAAAACATTTTAATGAGTTCGCCATCCGATGCGAGCTTCTGTTCCTTAAATAGTACACCGAACAAGGCGGGTACCCGCTTCAATTCATCCATCGGGAAAGCGATGACGACCGCTCCGATCGTACCTACGATGATAATTAAAATCGCTGCCGGGTTTAATAAAGCATCCGGTGTCACACCTTTTAACGTCATACCGACGAGCAAGGCGATGAAACCGATGATCAAACCGACAATTGTAGAAATATCCATGTGCGAACCTCCAATTTTACTTTTTCTAACATAAACAATAGAAAGATTACCTACTTTAGTATAAGGTTCAGGTATGAAAAAAGTACGAAAGACTCGTATAACCTACCTACCATACTTGTTACTATTATAACAGATAATTGAAAGGAGATTTTCAATATGACTCATTTTAAACAAAAACTTTCGAATTATGCAAAGATTGCAGTAGAAATCGGTGCAAATGTTCAACCCGGACAAATTTTACACGTTCGAGCGACGACTGATACGGTCGACTTCGTTCGTCTCGTCGTAGAACACGCGTACCGCGTCGGTGCGAAACGTGTCGATGTCGATTGGTCGGACGATTCGATTACGAAACTACGCTATGCGTTAGCTCCTGACGGTTCGTTCGATGAATTTCCAGAATGGAAAGCGATGGAGCGCACGAAACTAGCCGAACAAAACGCGACGTTTATGAGTATCATCTCCGACGATCCCGACTTGTTAAATGGAGTCGATCCCGTACGCGTACAACAACAGCAAAAAGCGTCAAGCGAAGCGTTACGTCCTTTTTACCGCTTACTTCAAGCCGATGCATTCAGTTGGACCGTCATCGCTGCACCTTCTGTCGCTTGGGCTAAAAAAATGTTCCCTACCCTTTCTGATGAAGAAGCAGTGGATGCTTTATGGGAAGCGATTTTTAAAACAGTACGTGCCGATGAAGACGACGCCGTCGCTGCGTGGAAAGCACATGATGCAACACTTCATCAACGCGCTGATCAATTGAATGAACTTCAAATCGAAACGCTCCACTACGAAGCACCGGGTACATCACTCTCTATCGGCTTGCCAGATGGACACTTATGGACAGGTGGCAGCAGCGTAAACAAAAGTGGTACGCGATTTATGGCGAACATGCCGACGGAAGAAGTATTTACGGTTCCTCACCGCGAACGTGTAAACGGAACCGTAGCGAGTACGAAACCGTTAAGTTATAACGGTACGATCATCGAGGACTTCTCTTTCACTTTCCGAGACGGAAAAGTTGTCGACTATCATGCTGAACGTGGAGAAGAGGCGTTAACTCAACTACTTGAAACAGATGAAGGTTCACGTTTCTTAGGGGAAGTTGCGCTCGTCCCACACGATTCGCCGATTTCGAATATGAACGTCTTATTTTACAATACGTTATTTGACGAAAATGCTTCGAACCATTTAGCGCTCGGTAGCTCTTATACGTTTTGTCTCGAAGGTGGAAAAGAAATGACCGTCGAACAAACGACAGCTGCTGGACTGAACGAAAGTTTAACCCATGTCGATTTCATGATCGGATGCGCGACGATGTCGATCGATGCCACGTTGAAAGATGGACGTCGTGTACCGATTTTCCGCGAAGGAAATTGGGCGTTTTCTTAATTTTCTTCAATAATATTTCACATTTCTCGCGTAATGATGTATAATTTGTGAAGAAGTGAATACACATGCGAGAGGAGAGAATGTTTATGGCACTTATGATAACGACTGTTATCTTGTTTGCAATCATCCTCGGAATAGCTTCATGGTCTTCTATTTTCTTTTTACTCGGTGCTCTCGATTCTAGCGACGCATCTCGCATCGATCCGAAGCCTGAAAGAGAGTTTCAACACCTCGTATAAAATAGAGACGAACGTTTGTGCATATGCACAAACGTTTTTTTATTGGTACCATTCACTTTCTAATAGAGCGTATAAATAATGGTCTTCCCACGTTCCGTTAATGTAAATGAGTTGTTTCAACAACCCTTCACGACGAAAATAATTGTTTTCTAATACGCGAATGGATCCGGTATTTCGCGGTGAAACGTACGCTTCGATCCGATGCAACTTCAATTGACGGAATGCATAACGGGTCGATAAACGGACCGCTTCCGTCGCGTAACCTTTCCTTGAAAAACGTTCATCCATCGAATAGCCGACGAAGGCGCTCGAAAATGGTAGTCGTTTCACTTCATACAACGATAAATGACCGACGAGCCGATCAGTCGCACGTTCAAAGATGCCGAAATTGTATTCACGGCCTTTCTCATATTGTTGAAGAGAACGTTGAATCCGTTCACGTTGGGCATCGACGGTGTAATAAGAAGCTGAAAAGCGCGGCTCAAATAACGACCAGTACACTCTATTTTGAATGAGCATTTGTGTAAAACGATACACATCTTCTTCCTGTAAAATACGTAAATAAACGTGCTCCCCTTTCACTTTTCTCATACGACTCTTCCTTTCTACATATAAACTAAAGATTTGTGACGAAACTTTCATATTTTTTAGCTTCCGACTGAACATTTTGTCTGTATACTAATGAATGAGGAGGAGAAAGTGATGCTTACACGAATGATCGTTATCCTTTCTCTCACATTGGCCATCCTCTTTAACGGGGCAGTGGCATTCATCCCTTTCAGCGGACCATCGATGAGTGAAATTGTGCATCGGCTACCGATTTTAATTATGCCGAGCGCGTTCACTTTTTCAATCCGCTTCATCATCTTGTTACTTTTTATCGGATGGGCTTATTCATTTTGCAAGCGAGACCTTACGATCCGACGGTCATTGATGAATCGACGTGCGACGCTTTTCGTCTTAATGAATGTCGTCCAGGCGATTTATTTATTCCTTTGGCACAATGAACGTTATGTAGAATCCGTCTTCGCACTGATCATTCTTCTATTCATCATATACTTTTTCTATCGAACGTATCAACACGATCAAATCGGATTCGAACGACTCGCAGTCGGAGTCGCTTTCGGATGGACATTTTTACTCGTCATTTTCGATATCGCCTACGTTCTTACATTGAACAGTTGGTCAGGATGGGGTTTAAGCGATCCTCTATGGGCTGTCATTATGTTGACAGTTTCAACAGCGTTCGCCTTGCATTTTACGTATCATTATAACGACCGTACGATGGGATACGTCTACATTTGGACATTTATCGGGGTCGCTTGTAAAAATGGTTTCGACGAATTGTTTGTCACGGTCGCTGCCCTCTTTTTAACGGCAGTCATCGTAGGAGCTCTACTTCTTCAAAAAGAACAAAATGCTTCCCGTCGATAGTCAATTATGAAAGGAATGGCTTCCAACCGGTAATTCGTTGAAAAGGTATGATATAGTGGAGAAAGATATTGGACTATAAAAGAAGGAAGGCTGAACGAGCAATGATTGTACAAACAGAAGAAGAGTTAATTGCGCTTAAAAAAGTCGGGCGTATTGTCGCTGAAATTCGAGATGCGATGAAAGCTGCGACGAAGCCAGGAGTAACAACGAAAGAACTTGATGATTTAGGAGCTCGTATGTTTGAGCAATACGGAGCTATCTCTGCACCGATTGATCAATACGACTTCCCTGGTCATACGTGCATTAGTGTAAACCACGAAGTAGCACACGGCATTCCGAAAGCAAAAGTCATTAAAGATGGGGATATCGTCAACATCGACGTATCGGGATCATACGGTGGCTATTTCGCAGACACAGGCATTTCATTCGTCGTCGGAGAAGACCCGAAAAAACAAGAACTTTGCGATACAGCAAAAGAAGCGTTTGATTGGGCGATGACGAAGGTGAAAGCTGGTTCAAAACTTAATCAGATCGGTAAAGCCGTCGAACAAGTTGCGAAACGAAACAAATTAAAAGTCATTAAAAACTTAACCGGTCACGGCATCGGAAAAACGTTACACGAAGAACCACAACACGTGTTGAACTATTACGATCCGTGGGATCAAACGATTATGCAAGAAGGAATGGTTTTAGCCGTTGAACCGTTCATCGCTCATAGTGCGGAACATATTATCGAATCAGGAGACGGTTGGACATTCATTACACCTGACCGCTCGCCTGTCGCTCAAATTGAACATACGATCGTCGTCACGAAAGATGAACCGATTTTATTAACAGATTTGTCACGAAACGACATCGAACTGTAAAAAAACTCCTAGCGGAATCGCTAGGAGTTTTTTTCATCGGAAGGGACATGAAAAATCCATCCGTTTCGCCTCATCATTTTTTCTTTTTGCGCTTCGTCGGACGACGACGTGATTTAGGTGAGTTCGGCCGAGCTGCTCGTTTTTCACGAAGCTCTCCGTACGCCCACTCTTTATGAACAGGCTTCTTCCCTTTCGTTAAGCGACGATAATCCTTTTCTTCTCGAATCGATAATAGACTGAGCACTTCGCCATCTTTTCCAGCTCGTCCTGTCCGACCTGAACGGTGAATATACTGTTCTTCTTCACGCGGAACATCGACGTGGATGACGTGCGTTAAGCCATCGATATCGAGCCCTCGTGCCGCCACATCCGTCGATAGTAAAATTCTCAATTTTCCTTGACGGAATTCACGTAACGTTTTTTCACGTTCTTGTTTCGACAGCTCACCGTGCAATATACCGATCGGTACGTTTTTATCGCTCAATTGCAACTGTTTGATGACGACTTGGTCGACGTTATTCATGAAAGCGAGCGCGTGCAACCCTTCCACGTTAGCAAGCCCTCTTAAAATAGGTAGTTTATCGCGTTGCTCTGCTTTAATGAACGAATGAACGATTTCTCCACTTTTCGGTAAATCTTCCGCTGTGACGTGAAAACGAACCGGGTCAGTCATCCATTCGTTCGCTACTCGTTCAATCGCTTCCGTAACCGTCGCTGATACGAGGATCAGTTGACGACGATCATCCGTCGCTCGAATGATCGATGCGACGTCTTTGCGCTCTCTCGATTCGAGCAATTGATCACCTTCATCGAGAACGATATGGAGCACTGTATGCATTTTTAACTTTTTCATGTCGATTAACTCTTGGACACGCCCCGGTGTACCTACGACAATCGAAGGCTTTTTCTTTAACCGTTCCATTTGTCGTTTAATGTTCGCTCCACCGATCAACGGCGTAACTGTGACGTCTGTTCCTTGTACCCATTCGCGTACGACGTCTGTAATTTGTATCGCTAACTCTTGTGACGGCGCTAAAATGAGTCCTGACGTTTCATTCGGGCGCTCTTCTGCAAAGCGCAAAAGCGGAATGACGTAAGCGAGCGTTTTCCCTGTTCCTGTAGGTGATTGTGCGATCACATCTTTTCCTTCTAAAGCAGCGGGAACTAATTGTTCTTGAATCGGGAGCGGCTCATCAAATGTCCATTTGCTTTCCCATGTCGTACCTAACCATTGTTTCATCATCAATCGAAGACCTCCTCTTTCTACATTACTCTATTGTACCACGACGCAATTCTTATTCGCCAAAGTTGGCGAAACAAATTTACTTATGCGATACTTTATGATGGGCTTTCGTTCCACAAATAAATGAGTAGAACAAGCAATGGAGGAATACAATTGGCAATCTTTTTAACCGGTTCAACCGGCTTCGTCGGTGGACGATTATTGAAAAACTTATTGAATGATACCGACCAACAACTATTCGTTCTCGTACGGAATATGAGCAAAGGGGAAGAGCTCGTTCAAACATTTCCGGAAGAGCAGCAAAAACGGATTACGTTGTTACGTGGGGATATTACAGCACCAGAGTTTGGTTTGACCTCTTCGACTTTATCGATGCTTCAAAATCAAATTCAAACGTTTTATCATTTAGCAGCTGTCGTTAAATTTGACGAACATTTGCGCGATGAAATTTTTTCTGCAAACTATGACGGTACGAAAAATACATTGAAGATCGCCCATCAATTGCGTGCGAAACGGTTCGTTTACGTCAGCACGGCATATACGGTCGGAAAACGCGAAAAAGGCATCGAGCAACTGTACCCGATCAATGACGATGTACATAACCCGTACGAAGAAAGTAAAGTACAATCTGAACATCTCGTGTTCGACTATAAAGAGGATATGGAAGTAATCATCTTCCGTCCTGCGATCATCGTCGGTGACTCTAAAACAGGTGAAGCCGACTCGAAATTTACGTTGTACGGCTTCATGAGAGCACTCGACGTCTTTAAACGACGCGTTGCACGCAAACACCCTGAAGCGACGTACCGCCTCATTGGGGACGAACGAGCGACATCAAACGTCGTTCCCGTCGATTACGTCGCTAACATTTTAGCGCTCGGTGCGACGTCAGCAAAGCCGAATACGATCTATCATATTACGAACCCTCAACCGACGAACAACTTCAAAAGTTTACAGTTCGTCAAAGATGCACTCGACTTCCCACAGCTTGAAATTATTCAGCCGCATGAAGCGGATGACTTAACAGAGACTGAGCGTGCATTAAACGATATGATCGGCGTGTTCAAACCTTATTTAACGAGAGATTTCGTATTCGATGATTCGAACACGCAACAACTCATTGAAGGGACATCCATTGAGCATCTGTCCCTCGATGACGAAACGTACCGAATGATCATTGAAGCATATTTCCAGGCGAAATAATACGGTACCCTTTCGCCACTTCTGAACGATGACATACGAACTAAAAAACCGTCGAAATGAACGATTCATTTCGACGGTTTTTCATTATTCTACCCATTCGCTATTTCGATATTTACGAACGTAATTCACTTGGCGTGCCATCATGAAAAATTTTCGCTTGATATGACGATCGCGCTTATAAAAGAGCGGGTTGCGGTATTTTCCTTCTTTTAATAAACGGCGTACGTCTGCGCGCACTTCGTCATCTTTTACGAAGTTTTTCAAGACGTACTTCGGAACGACTGTAAACAAATGTTCCTCATCTAAATAAGTGAGTGGTTTATCGACGTTATAAATGAGATCGTCGACGAGGTATTTTGCCATGTTGTGCCCACACGACGTAATGTAATAGCTCGAACGGCCTTGTCGAATGTTCACTTCGAATACTTTAAACGTTCCGTCGCGCGGATCGTATTTTAAGTCGAAGTTGGCAAAACCGACATAGCCGACTTCTTCTAAAAATTGTTGCAACACTTTCATCATCTTCTCATTGTAACGTGTAATGAGCGCTGTATAGTTTCCAATCGCTGTGAGTTCATGCTCTTGTAAAACGACTTGAGCGAATGTGACGAGCTGTGGCTTTCCTTTTGAACTGACGTACACGACGGAATCCCACATGTACGTATCATCACCAGGAATGTAATCTTGAATGATGAGGTCCGCATCATATCCACTTTCTCGAATCGTCGTAACGACTTCATTGATCTCGTCATAACTATCGACTTTGTACACTTTTTGCATGTTTGGAAACGGGTTTTTATAGTACAATACGCCGTTCGAAGGTTTCACGATCACTGGGAACGTCACATCCCCTTCAAAAGGTGCATCCGTTTGACACGAATGGAAATGAGTCGCCGGAATGTCGACGCCGTGTTTTTCACAAAGTGCATAAAAGTTTTTCTTCACGAGCAAATCGTTCATGAGTGGCTCTTCAATATAATTGAACGTGTAATAGCGACGTAACTGCTCTTGATGCTCAATAATGAGTCGAACGTACAAATCGTTCGTCCCGACGAGCAACAACTGCTTTCCGTCTTCTTTATATTGTTCAGCTACTTGAATTAAAATGTCTGCGAACGCTTCACGTTCGCCGAGGTTTGGAAAAATTTCCACGACACGCGGAATGTTACTCCATTTCGTAAACGACAATTCGCCTCTCCCTACTAAAACCGGATGAATGCCGTACTGTTCGTGGAACGAAATCGCCATATTGTAGGCGTTAATATCTGTTCCTACGATGACAGGTATGAATGGTAAGTTGTTTCGTTTCATCGTAATCGTCCTTCCTCTTTCAATAAATGTTCCCACTTCGACCAAGGGTGTTCATTCGGTGGGAATGATGTAAACGTCATCTCTTCTTTTTTCGTCGGATGTGGAAACGTAAGCTCGTGAGACCAGAGTGCCAATTGTTCTCCTGGCCGATTGACCGACTGTCCGTACTTTTGATCTCCGTATAACGGGCAACCGATTGCAGCGAGTTGCACGCGAATTTGATGGGATCGTCCCGTCTCTAATCGGACGCGAACGAGTGAAAGTTCGTTATTCGTTGCGAGCACGTCGTACGTTAAAATCGCTTCTTTCGCTTCCTTTTTCTTTCGATCGACGACGTGAACGATATTTTTCTTTCGGTCTTTCCATAAATAGTTCGTCAACGTCGCATGACGCTCTTTCGGTACCCCGCGAACGACCGCGACATACGTTCGTTCCATCTCTCTTTTTCGTAACGTATCGGACAAACGTGATGCCCCTTTCGACGTTTTCGCGAAAACGATCGCTCCTCCGACCGGTCGATCGAGCCGATGAACGAGCCCTAAATACACATTGCCTGGTTTATTGTAACGTTCTTTAATATCTTCTTTCCAAATCGTCAATAAATCACGATCTTTACTTTCGTCTGCTTGAACAGGTACGTTCGGCTCTTTTTCAACGACGAGTAAATGGTTGTCTTCATATAAAATCATACAATTAAAACGCCCTTTCTATTATCGTTCAAACGGTCCATGTTCACGCTCAATTTTTTCATATAGACGTTGAGTCGCTTCTGTAACAAGGTCATACGTCTCTTGGAAATCACCCGTATAATACGGATCAGGAACATCTTTCAATGAACCGTCGACGAGATCAAGCAATCGAAAGACGTGATCAGCCGACCCACCGAACCGCTCCTGGATGTTCTGTTCGTTACTCGAATCCATAGCGACGATGTAATCGAACGTATCACGGTCGTCCTTTCGTAATTGACGCGCATACATCCCTTCGGTTCCCACTTGATACTGCGCTAACTTGTTTAACGTACCTTCGTGTGGTCGCTTCCCAACGTGCCAATCGCTCGTCCCAGCAGAATCAATTTCGAATCGATTCGCCACTCCTTTTTTCT
The DNA here is from genome assembly GCA_009740415.1 of Planococcaceae bacterium Storch 2/2-2. Classification (GTDB taxonomy): domain Bacteria; phylum Bacillota; class Bacilli; order Bacillales_A; family Planococcaceae; genus Savagea. The sequence continues at coordinate 27,587 of WOYE01000010.1, forward strand.
CAACGAGGTCACGAAAAACAGCTTCAGCCATCGGTGACCGACAAATGTTTCCTAAACAGACGAATAATACTCGAATCATCGCACTCTTCCTCTCTACTCTTACTCTCTCTATAGTAACGAATTTCAGACGGTTAAGAAAGCGTTGTTCTCGCTTTGAAAAACGTTCATAGAAAAAAGCTTACACTTCTATCGAGTGTAAGCTTTTCCTTCACGCGTTCGCTTCTTGAATTGCTTCCGCGACTGCACGTTTTTCCAATGCACGTAAAATAAGGCGAGCGTAAGATGCCGCTCCTTCTCTATTTAAATGCGTTTGATCCGGTTCGAAAAACTCGGGGTGAGGTCCACTATGCGTGTACCAATCGATCAGCGTGACGTGATCATACTTTTCAGCAATGGCTCGCAACATACCGTTGACACGGTCTTGCCACGAATCAGGCATTCTCGTATTAACGAGATAAATTTTACGATCCGTTCCTACTTTTTCGATCGTCGACTGCAAATCACTTTCATTGAATCGGCCATTCGTACCGAGCGTAATGACGACGTGCTGACCGACCGCTCCTTGAGCGATCAATTGATCCATGACACTAGGTGCACTATACATTTGACGCCCAATTCTCGCATCGATCGTCAACGCAGGAAAAATTTCTCGAAGCGCATCCGTTGCACCGATGACGACTGAATCTCCGATAATCGTCACATGTTGCTGTCGAACCGCTTCTTTTACTGCTTCTTCATCGACTTCAATTTTTTCTTCCGGTTGTTCTACTGTTTCAACCGGTTCTTCTTCTTTCGTCTCTTCTGGTTCTTCTGCCAATGTCACCGTCTGGACTGCTTCTACTTTCGAATCGTCTACGTGACGATAGCTCGGTGCAATGATAATACCAGTAATGACGACGACACTTAATAGCCCCATAATGACGGAACTGAACCAACGACGTTTGAAAAATGACGAAACGGTCCATTTTTTCTCTCGAACGTCAGCCATCCATCGTTTGATCGCTCCTTTTCGAATCGGATCTTCAATGAGACGCCATGATAACTCTGAAAAGATTCCAATCAAAACGATTTGGATCAATGGAAGCCATCCGAAATAATCCGTACCATACAACCAATTTTTCGTAATTAATAAAATCGGGTAATGCCATAAATAAATGCCATACGAACGTAATCCGACCCAACGAAGGACGGGTCCACTTAACAATTTTCCAAGTGTACTCGATGGATGAGCAACGACGCCAATTAGTAAAGCAATAACGATCGAGAAGACGAGCATCCCACCGACATACATAAATCCGTCAAACTCATCAATCCAATAAAAGGACCCGATCATGATGAAAATCATTACCCAGCCGAGTATGTCTAAACCGATTTTTCGATTTTTGGAAACCTTCGAAGAAAGCTGACGACTCGGCCACATAACCGCTAATGCAGCTCCGATTAATAATGAAAAAGCACGCGTATCCGTCCCGTAGTAAATACGGCTCGGATCTTCCCCGGGTACGTATAAATATGCCATCCAAGTCGCTGAAACGAGAGCGAGTCCGAACAATGACCAAAATAACTGCTTTTTGCTTAAAGAAGCTTTCAATAAAACGAACATCACAATCGGCCATAAAATGTAAAACTGCTCTTCGATTGCAAGCGACCAAAAATGAGTGACGAGCGAAGGTGCTTCAAAATTCTCAAAATATGACACATCTTGAATAATAAACCACCAGTTACTAAAATAAAAAAGCGCCGCCAGTAAATCATCGCGCAAAGTAGCGAGTAATGTTTTATTAAAAATCGTTACCCATGCGAGAACGAAAAACAACATACCGTAAACAGCCGGTAGCAAACGTCTCGCTCGTCGAATCCAAAATCGTTTAAAATCAATCGATCCTTCTTTTTTCCAATCGGCAATTAAAATATCTGTTATTAAATAGCCGGAAAGGACGAAAAAGACCGTCACTCCTAAAAAACCACCGGTTGCCCAAGGTACGCTCATATGATAAAGGACGACCGCAATAACGGATAGCGCACGCAATCCATCGAGTCCTGTCATGTAACGTCTTTTATGATTGTTCTTTTCGGGCAATTGTTTCCCCATGTCATCACCACTCGTTTGAATTTCCCATTTCCATTCACTGTCATACTTTATGAATGATATGTATCGTTGCTAAAAAAGGCGATCGTTTCTTTTTTTGAATTTTTTTGCTGAATGAGGTTTACCTTTGATCAGCGTGGGTATTTATAAAATACAACAAACAATGGAAAGGAAGTTTTGAATTATGAATAAAGATCACGTAAAAGGTACAGCAGACGAAGTAAAAGGTAACGTAAAAGAGGCTGCTGGTAAAGTAACGAACGATAAATCAACTGAAGCGAAAGGCGTCTTCGACCAAATGAAAGGTAAAGCTGAAAAAGCATTTGGCGACTTGAAAGATAAAGCGAGCCACACAGCAGACGACGTCAAAGAAAAAGCAGAACATCTTGCACACGATGCTAAAGAAAAAGCAGATGAAGTAGGCGACAAAGTAAAAGGCGCTTTCAACAAAAACGATAAAAAAGAAAACGACGAGCAATAATTAACTAGTCGTTTCCTAATACGCGAGAGAAAGCGTTCGTTCAGACGAGCGCTTTCTTTTTCGTCGTTTTAACGACCCCACGTTAATTTCGCGACGTTTTCAATATGTGTTGAATGACCGAACATGTCGACCGGTTGCACTTCTTCTACCGTATAACCGCCGTCGCTCAACATTTTTAAATCACGCGCTAATGTTGCCGGGTTACACGATACGTACACGACACGACGCGGATGACGTTCCAAAATCGTATCAATTAACGTTTCATCGCACCCTTTACGAGGAGGATCGACGACGAGTACATCGAATGACTGCCCTTCTTCATACCAACGGGTGACGACGTCTTCTGAAGCACCGACTTCAAACGTCACGTTATCAAAACCGTTCAGAGCCGCATTTCGCTTTGCATCTTCAATCGCTTGCTCGACGATTTCTACACCGTGGACGTGCGCTGCATCTTTCGCCAAAAAGAGTGAAATCGTTCCGATTCCACAGTACGCATCAACGACGCGTTCCGTACCCGTTAATTCAGCGTACTCTAATGTTTGACGATACAAGACGTCCGTTTGTTTCGAATTGACTTGGAAAAATGATTGCGCCGATATTTCAAAACGAATGCCGTTAATTTCATCGACAATCGTCGTCGGTCCGTACATCGGATAAGTCGTATGTCCTAAAATCGTATTCGTCTTTTCACTGTTCACATTTTGGACAATTGACGTAACATTTGGTAAAATCTTACGCACAGCTTTCACAATTTCTTCGCGATGTTTCAACTGTTTCTGTCGCGTCACAAAAACGACCATCGTTTCGCCTGTCGCCTCTGCCGTTCGGACGATGACATGGCGCAACATCCCTTTATGACGTTCTTCATCATAAGGTGTGAGGCCGAGTGCAAATAAGTGACGGCGCAATCCGTTCAGCAGCTGATCCGCTTCTTCTGACTGAATGAGACATTGCTCCGTATCGACAATGTCATGTGTCCGTGAACGATAAAATCCCCAAACGGCCTTCCCTTGTTGTAAGCCGATTGGCACTTGCGATTTATTACGATAACGCCAAGGAGTTTCCATTCCTTTTACTGGATGCACAGGCACATCTTTTAAATGACCGATCCGATCCATTGCATCACGAACTGTTTGCCATTTTTGTTGAAGCTGTGCTTCATATGATAAATGTTGAAGTTGACAACCTCCACATTCGTCATAAACAGCACATGACGGCACAACACGATCGGGGGATTGTTCGATCCATTCCGTTACTTCACCGAATCCGTAACGCTTCAATGTCTTCGTTACACGCACTTCAACGATTTCACCTGGAATTGTGTTCGGAATAAATAAAGGGTAATGGTCAATTTTTCCTACCCCTTGTCCTGCCGATGTTAAATCTGTAATTGTTACGATATGTTTTTCATTTCGATTCACTGCAAAAGCCACACCAATATCCTCCTTACCGTTACGTATCATTAGTGTACCATGTTTATCATTTTTTAAAAAACTATTTTATGAATGGAGTGATTCAATGTTTAAACCAGTTCGCGGGAAAGTTCTCGCTTACATTACACAAAAAAGAGAAGGCGAATGGAAGCTACTCGTCTTAAAAGAAGTCGGTTCATCTGGCGGGTATGAAGTCCCTGGTGGAACGATTGAGCCCGATGAATTATTAATCGATGCATTGTACCGGGAAATTGAAGAAGAAACGGGCATTCAACGTCACGAGTTAACGTTGATGCGCAAACTAAAAAAATCGAATTACTTCCCTGAAGATCGTCACATCGTACACGAACGTTCGATTTTTCTCGTTCAACTCGATGAACCGTATCCAGAAACGTGGACGCACACCGTGCAAGGCGAAGGCAAAGATGCTGGACTCACTCTTCAATTTGAATGGGTCTCACTCGATGATGTTCCACCCCTCGATGCCAATCAAAATGAAGCGATCGACTTTATTCAACGTCTCGCTTACTAATCGAATGAAAGGACGATGCAACGACCTCGCTCGAGGTGTGGCATCGTCCTTTTTTTCATGCTACTTTAAATGACCGTCGTAATTGAAACGACGCTTCACGTTACACATCTACTTTTCCACTGTCCACTAAGCGGTGCGGGCTCATTTCAGGTGCAAACATCTCAATATGTTGGCATAAGTTTCGGAACGTAGCGGGTAACTTTCCACCGTATTCGCCATCTAAGTTAATGAGGACTTCATCGTGAGACGTCACGTTAATTTCACTCGCTCGTGCAGCGACGACGAGCGGGTCGTTCATATGCTCCCCGCGTAGTGCGAGCGTCACTACTCTCATAAATTCAGCGATGTTACATTTTCGTAAAATGAGCAGCGTAAACTTCCCGTCATTAATGCTCGCACCCGGTGCTAACTTTTCAAAGCCACCGACCGAATTCGTCAAGCCGATTAAAAACATCATCGCTTCTTCATCGAATACTTCCCCATCGTACTCGATTCGAACGTGACTCGCATGGATAGAAGGTAACATTTCAATTCCTTTTAAATAATACGCCATTTGACCGAGCATCGTTTTTAGCTTGATTGGCACTTCGTACGTGAGCTCGGTTACACGACCTCCACCGGCGATGTTAATGAAGTGTCTCTCTTCATTCATAACACCGACGTCGACAGGTACCGTAAACCCATCTACAATGATGTCGAGTGCTTCGTCAATGGAACGGGGTATGCCTAATGCGCGTGCAAAATCGTTCGTCGTTCCCATCGGGATCAAGCCGATTTTAGGGCGGTGCTCTACATCGGATACTCCTGCTACGACTTCATTCAACGTTCCATCGCCACCTGCTGCGATAATGATGTCGTACTGACGTTCAACCGCCCACTTTGCTGCTCGCGTCGCATCGCCTTCAGCCGTCGTCGCATGCGCACTCGTTTCATAGCCAGCTACTTCTAAACGCTCTAACACGTCAGCTAAATTTTTACGAAACAACTCACGGCCTGCTGTCGGATTGTATATAATTCGTGCTCGTTTCATCGCTTTCCCTCTTTCATCGTTTCAATCGTACATTCTGTTATACAGAACGTCTATACAAATGATTAGTTGCATGAAGCGAGCCAATCGACGAGCTCATCATGTACGGCTCGCCAATACGATTGACTCGTTGCGTACCGATGCGTCAATGTACGAATCGCTTCCTGTCGCTCCTCTTCAAAGTTCAGGTCCTCTTTTTCAGGTAACTCGCTCATCAGTTGCTCGACATCTCGTTGAACGACTCGTGCACGTGGTCCCCACTTTTGAATCACTTTTCCTTCTTGATCCAACGCTAAAAAAATCGGAATCGAGCGACCGCCATTCGTTAAATGACAGTCGATTAATGTCACATCTTCATCGCGTAATACGACACGTACGTCGATTTGGGCGAGTTCTGCAAGTCGCCGTAAAATCGGAACGTTCATCATCGCATCTCCACACCAATCTTCTGTAATGACTAAGACGACGACCGGCTTTCGCACGAGTGTCGCATAAAAAGAAGGTGTTTTCGTCATTTCAACTTTTTGATAAACGGCTAGCGCCCCTTCTTTTTTCGCTTCATCCGTCATTTGATCCATGTACGCTTCAACATCGACCCCACGTTCATAAAATTCCCACTCTACCGTCATACCCATTCCTCCCCTATTGGAAAAGCACCCTCTAGGGGTGCCTTTCATTATTTATTATCGTTTATTAATTTCTTGAGCGAGCAACTTGTTCACCATCGGTGGGTTCGCTTGCCCTTTCGTCGCTTTCATCACTTGTCCGACTAAGAAACCGAGTGCACGTTTCTTACCTTCCTTAAAGTCGATGATCGACTGCTCATTGTTATCTAAAATGTCATTGATGATTGGAAGTAATGCGTCTGGATCTGAAATTTGAACGAGTCCTTTTTCTTCGACGATCACTTTTGGATCTCCACCATTTTCCATCAATTCAGCGAACACTTTTTTCGCGATTTTTGATGAAATCGTTCCATCCGCAATCAGTTGAACGAGTCCAGCTAATCCTTCCGGTGTGAGCGGTGTGTCGTGAAGCTCTACTTGCTCTTTGTTCAAGTGAGCAGATACGTCACCCATCAACCAGTTCGAAGCTAATTTCGGATCGGCTCCTTTAGCAACCGTCTCTTCAAAGAAGTCCGACATTTCTTTCGTTAACGTCAATACCATCGCATCGTACTCTGGCAAATCCCATTCGTTCACGTAACGATCTTTACGAGCATCTGGAAGCTCTGGAATTTCAGCTTTCACACGTTCGATCCATGCATCGTCAACGTACACTTCTGGAAGGTCCGGATCGTTAATGAAACGGTAATCGTCCGCGCTTCCTTTTTCACGCATTAAAATCGTCTGTCCTGTCGTTTCGTCGTAACGGCGCGTTTGTGATTCAACGACACCACCTGAAGCGACGAGTTGTTTTTGACGTTCGACTTCGCTTTCAATTCCGCGACGGACGAAGTTGAACGAGTTCAAGTTTTTCAATTCGGTTTTCGTGTTGAACTCTTCTTGTCCGATCGGGCGAATCGAAATGTTCGCGTCACAACGTAATGATCCTTCCTCCATACGAACGTCGGATACGCCTGTATATTGGATGATCGCTTTCAATTTTTCTAAGAAAGCGTACGCTTCGTCCGCTGAGCGAATGTCCGCTTCTGTAACGATTTCGATGAGCGGCGTTCCTTGACGGTTTAAGTCAACGAGTGAAAAGCCGTAATCCGAGTGAGTTAATTTCCCAGCGTCTTCTTCTAAATGAATGTGGTGGAGACGAATCCGTTTCGTTTCACCGTTCACTTCGATATCGACCCAACCGCCGACACCGATCGGACGTTCATCTTGTGTAATTTGGTACGCTTTCGGGTTATCTGGGTAGAAGTAATGTTTACGATCGAAATGTTGATGGCGTGAAATGTCACAGTTCAATGCGAGAGCTGCTTTCATGCCGTACTCGATCGCTCGTTTGTTCAACATCGGCATGACACCTGGATAAGCGATGTCCGTAATATGAATGTTCGTGTTCGGTTCAGCACCGAAATGTGCAGGTGCTGGTGAGAAAATTTTCGTATCTGTTTTTAATTCAACGTGGACTTCAAGTCCTACAACTGTTTCGAAATTCATGCGTTCGCACCTCCTGAAAGTGCTTGTAATTGTTCGTACAACGACGTCTTCTCTTCATAAGCAGCCGCTACTTGATACAATGTCGCTTCATCGAAATGCTTTCCGATCAATTGTAAACCGACTGGAAGCCCTTCTGATAAACCACACGGTACACTCATCGCTGGGAGACCTGCGAGGTTCGCTGGAATCGTTAATACGTCGTTCATGTAAGCTGTTAAGCCTTCTTGTTTTTCGTCTAATCCGTACGCTGTCGTAGCAGCTGTCGGTCCAACGATGACGTCGTACGACTCGAATACGCTCGCTAATTCTTCTGCAATCAAACGGCGCACTTTTTGTGCTTGGACGTAGAGTGGTTCATGATGTTTCGCACTCAATGCGTACGTTCCGAAGAGAAGTCGTTTTTTCACTTCTTCTCCGAATCCTTCTTTACGTGACTGGCGATACAACTCACTTAAGTTTTCAACACCTTCTGCACGGTGTCCGTAACGGATGCCGTCGTAACGTGAGAAGTTCGATGATGCTTCTGCTGAAGCGATCACGTAGTACACTTCTGAAGCGTATTTTGCATGTGGTAACGATACTTCTTCCACAGTCGCTCCGAGCTCTTTCAATTGCTCGATCGCTGCTTCAACGCTCGCTTTCACATCCGCTGCAACGCCTTCTCCGAGAAATTCTTTCGGAACGGCAATTTTCAATCCTTCGATCGACTGTCCGATTTTTTCAGAAAAGTTCGGTACGTCTTCTGCTGCTGATGACGCATCGTACATATCTTCTCCTGCGATCGCTTGAAGTAACATCGCATTATCTTCTACTGTACGTGTCATCGGTCCAATTTGATCGAGTGATGACGCAAATGCGACGAGTCCGAGACGTGAAACACGGCCGTATGTCGGTTTCATTCCGACGATTCCACAAAATGCAGCCGGTTGACGAATCGATCCGCCTGTATCTGACCCGAGTGCAAACGGTGCAATTCCTGCCGCCACTGCCGCAGCTGAACCGCCTGATGAACCGCCTGGCACTTTCGTGACGTCCCATGGGTTTTTCGTTTCGAAGAAGTACGAAGTCGTCGTCGTTGATCCCATCGCGAACTCATCCATGTTCACTTTACCGATCATCACCGCTCCAGCTTCTTCTAACTTGTTCATTACCGTCGCATCATAAACAGGAATGAAGTTTTCGAGCATGCGGCTCGCACATGTCGTTTTGACACCTTTTGTGACGATGTTATCTTTCACTGCGATTGGAAGGCCGAACAATGGACCGCGTGCGGATGCGTCGAGTGCGTCGAGCTCCTCTGCGCGCTTCATCGCTTCTTCTTTCGTTACTGTAATAAACGCTTGAATTTGTGGGTCTACTTTCTCTAATCGTTCAAACGAAGCCGCAACGACTTCTTGAACCGTTACGTCTCCCGCTTGAAGCGCCTGGCGCAATTGCGCTGCCGTTTGATTCATAATAGTCATCCGTAGTACTCTCCTTTTTCAATTAAAATGTGTTCGGTACAACGATCATACCGTCTGCTTTTTCTTCCACTGTTGAAAGCATTTCATCGCGTGATAAGACATTGTTTGGCTCATCTTCACGCATGACGTTCACGCGCTGTAAACCGTGCGTCATCGGTGCGACACCTTCTGTGTCAATTTCACGCAATACGTTCGTAAATTGTACGAGCTCCTCTAATTGTGGTGCAAATAATTGTTGGTCTGCTTCATCTACTCCGATGTGAGCAAACTCGGCAAAGTAAAGTACATCTTCTTTTGTAAATGTCATCGTTATCCTCCTTCATAATCGCTCAATACGTATAGTTTATCACATTTTCTCTTTTCGTTTTTACGATTTGACTCAATAATTGTAAATATGAACGTACGGTTCTTCATCGCCCGGTTTCCGAACGATTAAAACTTCCGGTCCGTTCACCGAAGTGACACTCACTTCTACTTGCATCGTCGTGAAATATTTATCAACGAGCGCTGTTAAATGTTGAGCGAATCCGATCACTTCACTCGTGCCGAAAAATTGAATTGGAATTTCTACACGAAGCGATTGCAATTCGCCATCTTTATAAAAACCGCGTCCGATCACGCTGACGAAGCTCGGGAAATATTCATCGATATCTTGCTTAAACTTTTTAAACGTTTGATTCATATCCCGATGGTACTCTTTATCACCGTCGCCTGGGAATAAAACGTATTCTTCATTAATCGGTGTCCATTCGCTGACCGCTTCTTTTCCAACGTCCGCTTTACCGACTGCAAAATAAGTCCCTGGAACGATCGAGTTACGAGGTTCTTGTTTGAAAAGTGCAACGACGATCGGCACTTCTTTAATATTCAAATCGTTTCTCATGCGCTTAACGATACGCTCTGCTAACTTTTTACCTTCTTCTTGTACGGTCGCATCAGGTATGTCGATTTCTTTTCCTTCAGGATTGTAGTAGATCGAATTGAGCGACAACCCGATTGAAATACCGGCGAGCGATACTTTATTATCTCCCGAACGCTTCAAATAGTTTTGCTCCGTAATGTGCGCTAAATAAAGCGGGTTTTTCTCATCTTGCCCTGTATTTGAACTTTCTGGATTCAATCCTTTTTCATCGCGCGACACACGGCTTAACCAAGCTTCTAACACGTCTCGTTCAATGTACTGACCTTCTTGGAAAAAGTGGTCGTCTGGTGAAAAGTAATTCGTCGAAAGACGTAGCAACCCTGTTTCGACTTCTTGCATATCGTATTTCGTATATACGTTGTTAACGATTAAACCGCGGCCTTCTCCTTCTTTAAAAGGGAGTAAATTCCGGTAGTAATTGTTTTGCAACTGCAATTCTGGAATTTGCAACGTCTTTTCTTTCGCCGCTTCTTCGTGAACGACTTCTTCTTCTGGAGCGAGTGGCGGCGGTGCGCACGAGGCGAGCAATGCCGCAACGACTGGTAAAGCGATAGCTGCTTTAAACCGCTTCATAGTGATACCCCTTCCTCTTTCAATGCTTCGATCAAATCCGTTTCCGACCAGATCGGAACGTTTAACTGCTCCGCTCTCGTCCGTTTCGAACCCGCTGCTTCACCTGCAACGACGAATGTCGTATTTTTACTTACGCTGCTCGTCACTTTTCCACCGAGGCCTTCAATATGTTGTTGTGCCTCTTTCCGCGTAAACTGTTCCAACTTTCCTGTTAAAACGACAGTCGCTCCACTAAACACCGTTTCAACGGTCTCATCGATGAGCGGGCCATCGTACGTCATTTGGACGCCAACGGTACGTAAATGTTCGATCAATTGAACGACTTCTTCTTTCGAAAAATAAAGTGTAATCGAAGAGGCGACTTTTTCTCCAATTTCGTCAATCGTCACGAGTTCTTCTTCTGTCGCCTTCATGAGCGCGTCCATCGAACGGAAGTGAGCGGATAAAATCGTCGCCACTTTTTCACCGACGAATCGAATGCCCAGGCCAAACAACAATTTTTCCATCGAATTCGACTTCGACCGTTCAATCGCTTCTAACAAATTCGTCGCTGACTTATCGCCCATTCGTTCCAATGTGAGCAATTGTTCTTTCGTCAATTCATACAAGTCTGCCACGTGATGAACGAGACCTTCATCGAACAATTGAGCAGCGACACGTTCACCGAGACCTTCAATGTTCATCGCGTGACGTGACGCAAAATGAATGATCGCTTCGCGCATTTGAGCAGAACAGCTCGGGTTGACACAGCGTAACGCGACTTCTTCTTCGATTTTTACGAGTTCCGCTTCACATGCTGGACAATGTGTCGGCATGTAAAAGATTTCTTCTTCGCCCGTCCGTTCCTCAACTAACGGAGCGACGATTTCAGGGATAATGTCTCCTGCTTTTCTTAAAATGACGCGATCCCCGATCCGAATATCTTTTTCACGAATGTAATCCTCGTTATGTAACGTCGCTCGTTGAACCGTCGACCCGGCGACTAATACAGGATCAAGATTCGCTGTTGGCGTCACGACACCTGTTCGACCGATGCTTAATTCGATACTGCGCACCGTCGTCGTCACTTCTTCAGCCGGAAACTTATAAGCGATCGACCATTTCGGACTTTTCGCAGTGTAGCCGATCTGTTCTTGATCTTCAAAACGGTCCACTTTCACGACGATTCCATCAATTTCATACGGCAAGTCATTTCGCTCGAGCGTCCAACGGTCGACGTACTCGATCACCTCTTCAATCGAATGATACGTTCGACGTTCATCATTCATCGGAAAACCGAGAGACTCTAAATGGTTCAACGCTTCTTCGTGTGTTTCAATCGTGTCGAGCGTTCCCCGTTCCCCTAGTGCGTAGATGAATACCGCTAATTGACGACTCGCTGCGATTTTAGGATCGAGTTGTCGCAAAGAACCGGCCGCTGCATTCCGAGGGTTGGCAAACAATGCTTCTTCACGCGCAAGACGCCCTTCGTTCAATCGTTCAAACGCACGCTTCGGCATGTACGCTTCACCCCGCACTTCGAACGAATCGTTCGTCGGCAACGTAAGAGGTATCGTTCGGATCGTCCGTAAGTTACTCGTAATATCTTCCCCTACTTTACCGTCTCCCCTCGTCGAGCCGAGGACGAATCGGCCGTCTTCGTACGTTAAAGAAATCGCCAACCCGTCAATTTTTAATTCGCACACATATGTCGGTTCCGTCCCGAGCGCTTCTCGTACACGCTCATCGAACCGGCGCAAATCATCTGCTGAAAATGCATTGGATAAACTGAGCATCGGCGACGTATGAACGACTTTTTCAAATTGCTCGAGCGGCTTGCCACCGACTCGTTGCGTCGGCGAATCAGGGGTGACGAGTTCTGGGTGTTCTTTTTCTAACTCGAGTAGTTGTTGCATCGTCGCGTCATACACCGCATCTGATACGACGGGTGCGTCCTCATCGTAATACGCTTCACCGTATGAACGTAACAACGATCGTAAACGTTCGATTTCTTCTTGGATTGGTTGATTCGTCATCTTCTTCACCTCTTACTCTTTTTCAATCGGTGCAAATTTAGCGAGTAGACGTTTAATGCCGGTCGGTGGTGGAAAGGCGATATCTAATTCTAAATCGTCACCAGATCCTTTGACTCCGACGACTGTCCCGACGCCCCATTTTTTATGGCGTGCTTTATCACCCGACTGCCACCCGATTTTTTCGCCACCGCTTCGTTTATAGGAATCCGTTCGTTTCTTCGCTTGATTCGTCGTGCCGAATGAATAACTTCGGCGACGTGGGCGTCCGGATGGAATGGCAAATGCATCACTCGTCGATTCACCGATCCGCTCGATTCGTGATTCATCGATTTCGTTCAAGAAACGAGACGGCACGTTATAGTTCGATCGACCGAACAACATACGAGAAGAAGCGCTCGTTAAGTAGAGCTGCTTTTCGGCGCGCGTAATCGCTACGTACGCGAGACGGCGCTCCTCTTCCATTTCATCGTCATCGTGCATCGAACGAATGTGTGGGAAAATGTTTTCTTCCAACCCGATGACGAAAACGACCGGGAATTCAAGCCCTTTCGCTGAGTGCATCGTCATTAAGACGACACGGTCTTCCTCTGCTACTTCTTCGTCATCCAATGCGTCGATATCCGCAATCAATGCCAAATCGGTTAAAAATGAAACGAGCGTTTTATCGCTTCCTTCTTCTTCCGCACGTCGTTCAAAAGCGAGCGTAACCGACAAAAACTCCTCGATGTTTTCAAGGCGACTCGCCGCTTCGATCGTCTTTTCGTTACGGAGCATTTCTTTATAACCGGAGCGCTCGAGCACTTCAGTGACGAGCTCACCGACCGAAATGTACTCTTGCATATTCGTTAATTGAGCGATCATTTCGCGAAACTCGCGTGCTGAATTCGCTGCGCGTCCTGACAAATTCATAAAATCAACTTCTTGCAATGCATCGAAAACCGAACGATCATTCATCCGTGCGAATGCGACCATCTTTTCATAAGACGTTGCACCGATTCCTCGTTTCGGTTCGTTGATGACACGAGCGAGTGCAATGTCGTCATCGTTGTTTGCGATGAGACGTAAATAAGCGAGCAAATCTTTAATTTCTTTTCGCTCATAAAACTTCGTACCACCGACGACCGTATATTCAATATTCGCTTTCACTAAATATTCTTCTAGCGAACGCGATTGCGCATTCGTTCGGTACAATACAGCAAAATCACTCGGGCGATATCCGTGTTCTTTTTTCAATTCGATCATTTTTTCTACGATGAATTGAGCTTCTTCCCGTTCCGTGCGCGCTTTGTACACGTAAATCGGATCCCCGTCACTATTGTCCGTTCGCAATCGTTTATCGATCCGTCCTTTATTATTTTGAATGACGTCGTTCGCCGCTGCGAGAATCGTCGCTGTCGAGCGATAGTTTTGTTCGAGCATGATCATTTTCGCTTCCGGGTAGTCTTTTTCGAACGATAAAATGTTCTCGATATTCGCACCGCGCCAGCGATAAATCGACTGGTCGGAGTCACCGACGACACATACGTTATGGTGGGCTGCTCCGAGCATTTGTACGAGCTCGTATTGCGCGTTGTTCGTATCTTGGTATTCATCGACGTGAATGTATTGGAAACGTTCTTGGTAATGTTCTAACACTTGTGGCTCACGTTTAAACAGCTCGAGCGTCATCATAATTAAATCGTCAAAATCGAGCGATTCATTTTTCCGGAGTTGCTTCGTATACGCTTCATACAACTGGCCGACTTTTTGTTCTCGCGGATCTTTCGAATACTCGACCGCTTTTTTATAGTCGGTCACTGTCATACATTCGTTTTTTGCTGAACTGATCGCTCCGAGGATCGTACGCGGTTCATACAGTTTCGGATCGAGATTCGCCTCCTTCAACACCCGCTTCATTACCGTCAATTGATCCGACGTGTCGAGAATCGAGAAGTTTTTAGAAATCCCGATGCGGTCGATGTCACGACGTAAAATTCGAACGCACATCGAATGAAACGTCGAAACCCACATGCGTGCACTCGTTCCTAAACCGAGCAATCCGTCGACACGCTCTCTCATTTCACGCGCTGCTTTATTCGTAAATGTAATCGCTAAAATATTCGCTGGGTGAACACCTTTCGCTTCTACGAGATAAGCGATGCGATGAGTCAACACTCTCGTCTTTCCTGACCCTGCTCCCGCCATAATGAGGAGAGGACCTTCTGTCGTTTGAACCGCTTCTTTCTGTTCCGGGTTCATCCCTTCCAATAAATGTGTCACTCGTTCATCCATTCTTTTTCAAGCCTCCTTATAATGATCGTTCTTTTTTTACGTCATGTACGGCACGAACGGTCCGTAACGCGTTCGTCAAATCGTCGTAAATGACATTGCCGACGACGACGATGTCTGCCACTTCCGCCATTTCTTTCGCTTGCTCTTTCGTACGGATCCCACCGCCATAAATGAGCTTCGTGTCATGTAAATGACGAGCGGCTTCCTCGACAAGTTCGACTGAACCGTACGTCCCACTATATTCCATGTAGAAGAGCGGTAGATGAAGCATATGTTCTGCCATTTGTGCGTAAGCGACGACGTCTTCTTCAGTCGGTACACCATCGACTTTTGCTCGCTCAGCTGCTTTGCAATGGGGGTTCATAATACAGTACCCTTCTGTTGCGATTTCTTCCCAGTTCATCATATGTCCGTATTCTTTTAATGCTTCATGATGCAATCCGTTCACGTACTGCAAGTCAGTCGCATTCAATACGGTCGGAATGAAATAAAAATCAAACCCTGGAGTGACCGATTCAATCGTCGATACTTCTAAAATGACCGGCACAGAAAAACGACGGATGCGCGCAAGAAGATCTAATACGTTTTCTAACGTCACACCGTCTGTTCCACCGACGATGATTCCGTCGGTTCCTGACTCTGCAATTTTTGTTAGCGCCTCATCATCGATCGATTTCGCTGGATCTAGTTTAAAAAGATGTTGAAAGTTGTAATTGTCCATATCATTCACCTATCCGTTCTTTTTCATTGATTCATTATAACAAAAAACTGGCCGGAATGTTTTTCCGACCAGCTTGAATTATTCATCTCGATTCAGACGCTCAAACACCTTTTCATAGCCACCTGACCCGTAGTCGACACAGCGTCGAACGCGTGAAATGGTAGCGGTACTCGCTCCCGTTTCATGTTGGATCGAGTCGTACGTTTTCTTCTTCTGTAACATGAGTGCGACGTCTAACCGTTGTGCAAGCGACTGAACTTCACTTAACGTACATAAGTCGTCGAAAAATTGATAACACTCTTCTAACGATTCCAATGATAAAATCGCTTCGAATAACTGATCCGTCTGATCGCCTTTTATTTTATTAATTTGCATCTCTTTCACCTCTCGTACTCATTTGTTCATACGTTGCGTACTTATTCTTTTCTATTGTAACACTTTCACGCTTTAATACGCGAAAGAAAACAATTATCTTTTTTCTGACAAAACGAAAGATTCGCCCGTTAAAACGTCGATCAATCCTTCAGGCGTAATACGAACGTAGGGAAGATGAGTCGACTGTAAAAAGAGCAGCGTGTAGATGAAATCGCCGAGTCGGTATCCTTTTTCTTTAGCGTACGTACGAACGCGCTGTTCAAACGGTCGGATGTCTTCGAACGAAAGGTCCGGTAAACGGCCGCCGATCGGTAATGGGATGTACGCTTGAACGTTCGATTCATCGGCGAGAAAAATGCCACCGCCCGCTTCACACATCGCTTCGTATGCACGGCGCATCGCCACTTTCGACGTTCCGATGATCACGAAATCACCGCTCGTTGAATACGAAGAAGCGAGCCCTTCGATCGCTCCGAACCCTTTCAACATCGTATTGACACGCCACGTGCCATCGCGCCCGATGACGAGCAGGTAACTTTCATCAAACGATGGTGGAATCGCATCGAGCGTACGATCGACGGTCGATTCGTACCGTTTCGTAATAACGTCATTTACGAGTTCGATTCCGTCCGGTGACGTCCATTCAAAATCAGCTGCCGTACATGGAACGCTCGTAAAAGGACGTACGTTCGACCAATCGAGAACACGTCGTCTCTCCACCACCTCGCCCTCTCGGACGAGCCACTGTCCTTTCGCGAGTACATCTACCGGGGTCGGATCGTTTGGATCGTTCAAAATATTTAACGTAGCGAGACAACCTGTTGTCAGTTGACCGAACTCATCGAGGCGATCGTAATAACGGGCGACGTTGTACGAAGCCATATGGTAAGCATCGATCGGATCGATCCCTTCTTGTAAAGCGATTTCAATCAGTTCGTTCATCAGCCCTTTTTTATGGAAGAGGGGAGTTGATCCGTCCGTTGTCATCATGAGGCGGTCCCATACGTCCCATCCTTTTTCGCGGATGGCGCGCAACAAATGAGGCAAATCAGGACGAATCGACGAATAGCGGAGCGTCACTGCATACCCGTGTTGCAATCGGTGGCGAACATCTTCGATCGTCATCGATTCATGATCCCCGTCTACACCGAGCAGTCGCATCCGTACTAACGTCCGTTCCGAAGCACCTGGCAAATGACCTTCCACTTTCAAACGTCTCTGTTTCATCGCTCCCATCATCGCTTCTAATCGCGGTGAACCGTTCATAAGAGCAGGCCACGCCGTCAGTTCGCCCCCGAGCAAGACGTCTTCTCTTTTTAACCATGAAGCGATCCGGTCTTCATTGAAAACGTCCGCTTCTTCTGCTGATCGGGTTTGTGAATCGAATCGAACCCACGAATAAATTTGTTCAGGCAGTTGTTGCAAGTGATCGAGCCATCGATGCGCATCACGTTCTTCCATTTCCATATACGGAATTAAGTTGTCGGCAATGTAAACAGTCGTTCCTGTTTGACTGCCGAAATGAGCATACGTCTCAATCGTATACAACTGCGACGGATGAACGTGCGGTTCCACATAGCCAGGTACTGCAAATTTTCCCGTGCCGTCGATCGTTTCGTCCGCTTCGATCGGTGGTTCCTCCGGTCCGATATAAAGGATGCGTCTCCCGTCAATCCAAATCGATCCGGTTTCCCACGTACGAAAAGCGCTATTCAAGTACGTAACATTTTGGATACAGAGGGAAGGACCTCGTTCACCGTTTATTACTTCTAATCCTCGTCTTCGTTCATTCATCGTCCACATGTCGATTCCTCCTCTTTTCTCTAGTGTAACGTATCTTTTCACAATGAAAAAGTTCAGCCTCAAGACGGCTGAACTTCTCTTTTACTCAATTGGTAATGGGATCGTTACGAATTGATCGATCGACCACTTTTGTGGCACGACGTGTACGAATGTTTTTCCCCGTTCAAACGGCACTTCTTGTCCGTCTTTCATCGGTTGAACGATTCCTTTGTCGTAAATCCACGTCACCCGCTCATACGTCCCATTTTGGAACAAGTACCCTTCTTGCCCGCCTGTTAAAATGACGTCTTTTCGGCTTTCTGCATCGATCGTCGTATACGGGGCGGTAATGACGAGGACGTTCGCGTACGCCGTACGCTCTCCGCTCGTCGCATCGATTTCTTCGATGCCACCTACGCTCCGCGTATAAACGCCTTCTGTCTCATCGAACGTGTACGATGTGACGTATTGTGCGTGATCATCATCAAAACGAACCGTGAAATGTGGAGCATCTACCGTGATGTTTTCACGCTCACCCTCTTGATAAAACGGCAATGCGACCGGTCTCGACCATTTATCCGAGACGCGTTCTCTTAAAATAGCATCTTCGACGGATGATTTCGTCATGTATGAATTGTGTGGAGCGCGACGTTCTGCTGAACGGAAAAATAACGTACCGTCATGTTGCATTCCGTTAATATGATCGACATAATGTTCATCTAACTTTTTCTTCGCATACGGACTGTACCCGTGAGCGATGTAAAAACCGCCGATGTCACGAGCGATCGGTAAAAAGTAATGGCGTGCACTACGAATCGGTCCGATGACAGGTGGCATTTCACTCTGATAAATGCTGACGTATCGTGTACCGCCACCTTCTACGAGAAATTCATACGAATAATCCGCTTCTTTCAATCCCGATTGCGGCCTCGCTTTCGGATCATTACTAATCGTTGCAACGACAGGGGGTTCTGTCATTTCTTCTTCTGTTTCTAAACCCGTTAACGGCGCGTAATAAGTCGTTTTCTTTCCTGCTGAATTTCCTTTTTTTGATGGATCATCTGATGAGGGATCGTCATCTTTCCCGCATCCTGCGAGTACGACTGTTAAAAGAACGAGCCATACTGCCACTTGTCTCCATTTCATCTGTTAGCCTCCTAAAAAAACCTTCTAGTCTATTCTAGAAGGTTTCTTTAAAATTGGAAAGGACTTTCCTATTATTCTTGATCGAACGTGCGCCATCCGATGTCTCGGCGATAGAAAAATTGGCCCCACGTCAATTTTTCCATTTGATCGTATACGGCTGTTTGTGCTTCTTTTAATGTTTTCGCATGCGCCGTCACTAAAATGACTCGCCCGCCGTTTCCGACGTACGTTTCGCCCTCTAATTTCGTACCTGCGTGAAATACTTCAAGTCCTGCATCTTCTAACGGTTGCAAATTCGGTAACGGATTTCCGTTTTCTACAGGTCCTGGGTATCCTTCCGAAGCGACGACAACACCGAGAACAGCATCTTCACTCCAAGCGAGCTCGTACGGTTGCTCTTTCATAAGTGCCATCATAAACTCACCGAAGTCTGAGTCCATCCGTGGCAAGACAACTTGTGTTTCAGGGTCTCCGAAACGTGCGTTAAATTCGATTACTTTCGGACCGTCTTCTGTCAAAATGAGTCCTGCGTATAAAATGCCTGTGAATGGTGCACCTTCTTCATCCATCGCACGAACCGTCGGTACGACGACTTCATCGTACGCCCGTTGAACGACTTCTTCTGAAATTTGTGGAACCGGTGAATACGATCCCATACCACCTGTGTTCGGTCCTTTGTCACCGTCGTATGCACGCTTATGGTCTTGAGCGATGACCATCGGATAAATTTGTCCTTTATGAACGAATGACATGTATGAAAATTCTTCGCCGTCTAAAAATTGTTCAATGACTACTTTAGAAGAAGAATCGCCGAACTTTTGATTGCCGATCATATCTTCGACCGCTTCGATCGCTTCTTCAACAGTCATCGCGACGATGACACCTTTACCTGCCGCTAAACCGTCTGCCTTCACGACGATCGGAGCCCCTTGCTCTCGAATGTACGCTTTCGCTGGTTCTACTTCAGTAAATGTTTCATACGCTGCTGTTGGAATGTCATATTTTTTCATCAGTTCTTTCGCGAATGATTTACTTCCTTCAATTTGCGCAGCTTTCGCATTCGGTCCGAAGCAAAGAAGTCCAGCCTCTTCAAATGCATCGACGATTCCTTTTGAAAGGGGCTCTTCCGGGCCAACAAACGTTAAATCGATCGACTGTTCTTTCGCGAATTGAACGAGTCCTGCGAAATCGAGCGCATCGATCGCTACGACGTTCGCATGTTCTTTCATTCCATCATTACCTGGTGCGACGAATACGTCTGAAACGGTTGGTGATTCACTAAATTTACGGGCAATCGCATGCTCGCGACCTCCACTACCTACTACGAGTACTTTCACTATCGTTCCTCCTCATCAGTTTTCCCATCTAGTATAGCTTATCCAAAAACAAACGGACAGTTGTCTCCTGCCCGTTTGTATCGATTAATGTTTGAAATGACGGACGCCTGTAAATACCATAGCGATTCCGTGTTTGTTTGCTGCGTCGATTGAATCTTGATCGCGTTTCGATCCGCCTGGCTGAATAACTGCTGTAATGCCTGCTGCGGCTGCCGTTTCAATCGTATCTGGCATTGGGAAGAATGCGTCCGATGCAAGCGCTGCACCTTTCGCTCGTTCACCTGCTTGTTCTAAAGCGATTTTCGCCGCTCCGACACGGTTCATTTGTCCCGCGCCGACGCCGAGTGTCATTTCATGATCCGTTACGACGATCGCGTTCGATTTCACGTGTTTCACAACCGACCAACCGAGTTTTAACGCTTCCCACTCTTCTTCTGTCGGTTCGCGATCTGTTGCTACTTCGATCGTCGCCTCTTCAAATCCGAATGTGTCAGGTGATTGCAATAACAATCCACCTTCAACTGAAACGTTGTTAAACGCATCTTGTTTCGCTTGTTCGAATGAAATCGTTAAGAGACGAATGTTTTTCTTTTTCGTCAATTGTGCAATCGCATCTTCTGTGAAGCTCGGCGCAATGACGATCTCTAAGAAAATTTCTGACAGTTGTTCGGCTGTCGCAAGATCGACTTCACGGTTCAATGCGATAATTCCACCGAAAATTGAAACAGGGTCTGCTTCATACGCTTTTTTGAATGCGACGTCGATCGTTTCTCCAACTCCGACACCACATGGGTTCATATGTTTCACTGCAACTGCTGCCGGATCGTTGAACTCTTTAACGATTTGAATCGCTGCGTTCGCATCTTGAATGTTGTTGTAAGAAAGTTCTTTTCCGTGCAATTGGTCCGCATAAGCGATCGAGAAATCCGAACCGAGAGGACGTGCATAAAATGCTGCTTCTTGGTGTGGGTTCTCGCCGTAACGAAGCGTCTGCTTCAATTCATACGTTTGTGTTAATTGTTCAGGGAATTGCTCACCTGTTAAATCAGTCATAAATTGAGCGATCAATGCATCGTACGCTGCCGTATGACGGAACACTTTCGCTGCGAGACGACGACGTGTTTCAAGTGTCGTTTCTCCTGTTGCACGAAGTTGCTCCAACACTTCGTCGTAATCGTTCGCATCGACGATCACTGTGACGTATGCGTGGTTTTTCGCTGACGCGCGAAGCATCGCTGGACCACCGATGTCGATATTTTCAATCGCATCTTCTGTCGTTACATCCGGTTTTGAAATCGTTTCTTTGAACGGGTACAAGTTTACACAGACGACATCAATTCCTTGAATGCCGTGCTCTTCCATTTGTGCGATATGACCTTCGTCATCGCGTTTAGCAAGCAACCCGCCGTGAATCATCGGGTTCAATGTTTTGACGCGTCCTTCCATAATTTCAGGGAACTTCGTCACTTCATCGACTGCTGTCACACGAACACCGTTGTCTGCTAAATGTTTCATCGTGCCACCTGTTGATAAAATCTCATAACCGAGTTGTTCGAGTTGTTGAGCGAATTCTAAAATACCACTTTTATCTGATACGCTTAATAATGCTCTTTTTGTCAACGTTGAAACCTCCAATTAATATGTACCCGTTCGTTATGAACGGTGTAAAACGTATTGTAATGCTTCTTTATATAACGCATGTTCCACTTCATGAATCGCAGCAGCTGTCGCCTCTTCATCACCGTCGACGACATCGACCGCACGTTGCATAATGATCGGTCCTGTATCCATTCCTTGGTCGACGTAATGAACCGTCACGCCCGTCACTTTCACGCCGTGACGAACCGCCTGTCTGATCGCGTCCAGTCCTGGGAACGATGGAAGAAGCGAAGGGTGAATGTTTAATATACGGTTCGGAAACGCATCGAGTAACGTATCGCCAACGAGACGCATATATCCTGCTAAAACGACCCATTCTACATCTTTCTCATGCAATTGTTTCACGATTTCCGCTTCATAAGCGGCTCTCGATTCAAATTGTTTCGGCTGTAAGACGAGCGTTGGAATGTTAAACTTTTTCGCTCGCTCGATTGCGTATGCTTCCGGTTGGTCGACGATGAGCCATTCAATGCTCGCGTCGATTTCCCCGTTTTGACAAGCTGTCGCAATCGCTTCAAAATTACTACCGCTTCCGGAAGCGAAAACTGCTAACTTTTTCATTAGGCTAAACTCCCGTCATGCTCGCCGTTAAAGAGAACCCCTTCTCCTTCTACGACACGTCCGATCACATACGCCTTCTCCCCATGTTGTTCTGCTAACTGAACGACACGTTCCGCTTCCTCTTCTTTTACAGCGATGACGAATCCAACCCCCATGTTGAATACGCTATAAAGGTCACGGTCTGTTAAATTCCCTTTTTCTTTTAACATGTTGAAGAGCGGAAGTACTTCCCAGCTGCCGAGATCGACTTCTGCTGCGAGTCCATCTTTCAACATACGTGGTAAGTTTTCGTAAAATCCGCCGCCCGTAATATGTCCCATCGCATGAACATCGACTTCTCCTAACACATCGAGTACGAGTTTCGCATAAATTTTTGTCGGAGTGAGCAACGCTTCTCCAACCGTTCCGAGTGATTCATATCCTTCGATCGTATCGTCGACCGTTAATCCGAGATCAGAGAAAACGATTTGACGGACGAGTGAGTATCCGTTGGAATGGACACCGCTTGAAGCGATACCGACTAATACGTCTCCCGCTTCTACTTTTTCACCTGTTACGATATCTTTTTTCTCACACGCACCGACTGCAAATCCAGCGAGGTCGTACTCTTCTTCATCGTAAAGTCCAGGCATTTCAGCTGTTTCTCCACCGATTAAAGCCGCTCCTGATTGAACACAACCGTCCGCAATTCCTTTAACGATCGCTTCTACTTTTGCTGGAACTGCCTTTCCGAGCGCTACGTAGTCGAGGAAATAAAGAGGCTCTGCTCCTTGCGCAACGATATCGTTCACACACATCGCGACACAATCAATTCCGATCGTGTCATGGCGATCTGCCATAAATGCGAGTTTTAATTTCGTTCCGACGCCGTCTGTTCCTGAAATGAGAACAGGTTCTTTATAGTCCAATGCAGAAAGGTCAAACATTCCGCCAAATCCACCAAATGTGCCAGCCACACCGAGACGGTTCGTCCGTTCTACGTGTGATTTCATTCGTTTTACTGATTCGTATCCTGCTTCAATGTTAACTCCTGCTTTTTCATATGCTTTCGACATGAGAAGCCTCCTATGTTATCGTACTAGATCTTTTTTATGGGGTAATACTGTATCTGCATAAATTTCAGTCGGGTAGTCTCCTGTGAAACAAGCGAGACATTGCCCACAGTTTTTCATTTCTTCTGGTCGGCCAACTGCTTCCATTAAGCCTTCAGGTGACAAATACGTTAAAGAATCCGCTTCAATTAAGTCTCGAATTTCTTCCGTCGTTCGACCTGCTGCAATCAACTCCGAGTCCGTACTAATGTCTACTCCGTAATAACACGGATTTGAAAGTGGCGGACTTGCAATGACGACGTGTACTTCCGTCGCACCGGCTTCTTTTAACAACTTCACAATCCGTTTAGACGTCGTACCGCGTACGATCGAATCATCGACCATGACGACACGTTTGCCGTTAACGACGTGATGAACAGGAGAAAGCTTCATTTTTACTCCTTTTTCACGTAACGCTTGTGACGGTTGAATGAATGTACGGCCAACGTAGCGGTTTTTAATGAGCCCCAACTCGTAAGGAATACCCGTCGCTTCTGCGAATCCGATCGCTGCGGAAATACTAGAGTCAGGAACACCTGTAACGACGTCTGCTTCTAAGTTTCCTACTTCTTTCGCTAACTGCACACCGCAACGTTTTCGTGCATTGTGCACGTTAATGTCATCGATGTTCGAGTCAGGACGTGAGAAGTAAATGTATTCCATCGAACAAATCGCGCGGTTTGCCGGCTCTGCAAAACGTTCTTCGCGTAAACCGTCTTCATCAATAATGAGCAACTCTCCCGGTTCTACTTCACGAACCGTTTCCGCACCGATGATGTCAAAGGCACACGTTTCGCTCGCTACGACCCATGAGTCGCCTAACTTTCCGAGAGCGAGTGGACGCAATCCGTTCGGATCTTGCGCGACCATTAAACTATCTTCCGTTAAGATGACGAAAGCGAATGCTCCTTTTAACATCTTCAACGCTTGCTTCACTTGATCATAACGATTCAAAGCACCACGGCTTCGTTTAATTAAGTGAGCGAGCACTTCGGTGTCTGAACTCGTTTGAAAAATACTCCCTTGTTGCTCGAGTGACTCTTTCAAATCTTCCGCATTCACGAGGTTCCCGTTCATACCGATTGCGAGACTACCAGTCGTTGATCGGAAGACGAGGGGCTGAACATTTTCAATCCCTCGACCACTTTCCGTCGTGTAACGAACTTGTCCGATCGCCGCATGCCCTGTTAGCGATGCTAAGTTTTCGTCTGAAAAGACTTCGTTGACGAGCCCTTCATCTTTCACAACTTTTAATCCTTCGCCATCTGTCGTAACGATCCCTGCACCTTCTTGCCCGCGATGTTGAAGTGCATGAAGACCGTAGTATGAAATTTGAGCCGATTGTTCGTTCCCCCAAATTCCAAAAACACCACACTCTTCATTCAATCCTCTTAATTCAGCAAGCATTCGAGTGCTCCTTTCCACGCATCATAAAACTCTTGAACGTCTCCTGCGATCCATTCTGAACCGTCCGTTCCTTTAATCGATACTGTACCTTCTGTCGTTTGACCGACACGACGTGCATCTGAAACGATTTGTTCAAATGCTTCAGCATCTTCTTCTTTCACTGTCACGACGAAACGTGACTGCGTTTCACTGAATAAAGCGACGACCGCTTCACCGTCTAATGTCACATCAAGACCGAATCGCTCTTCACCGAATACCGTCTCAAAGAGTGCAACCGCCAGTCCACCTTCTGATGGGTCAGTCGCTGATTGAACGACCCCTTGACGAATCGCTTGAAGCAATTCCCGTTGACGTTTCGCTTCGACTTCTAAGTCGAGTGCTGGTGATTTTCCGCGAATGTCACCTTCTAGCATTTGTTGCAATTCACTACCACCGAATTCACATGTTGTTTCACCGATGACGTAAATAACATCGCCTGCTGCACGCGCTGTCGATGAAGTCACTTGTGATAAATCTTCGACGAGACCGACCATTCCGATCGTCGGTGTCGGTTTCACCGGTTGTCCGTTCACTTCGTTCGAAAGTGATACGTTTCCGCCGATTACTGGTGTTTCAAGCGTGCGACATGCATCCGAAATACCGTCTGCTGATTGCTCTAACTGCCAGAACACTTCTGGATTATCTGGGCTACCGAAGTTCAAGCAGTCCGTAATCGCGATCGGTTCCGCTCCTGAACAGACGAGGTTACGCGCCGCTTCCGCAACTGCGATTTTTCCACCTGTCGCAGGATCTAAGTAAATGTAGCGTGAGTTACAGTCTGACGTCATCGCAAGGCCTTTGTTCGTTCCGTCAACACGGATGATTCCTGCTGATGCTCCAGGTGCAACGACTGTGTTTCCGCGTGCTTCTGAGTCAAATTGACGGTAAACCCATTCTTTTGAAGCGATCGTTGGACGTTGTAACAATTGTAACGCTGTCTCTTTCACATCTTCGACGACAGGCGCTTCGTTTTCCATCGCTTGGAATGTTTTAAAGTATGCCGGTTCAGCTGACGCTTTATGATAAACCGGGTTATCTTCTGCTAAGTCATCCGCGTTGATTTCTGCAACGACTTCACCTTTATGTGTAAGACGTAACATTTTATCATCCGTTACTTCTCCTACTTTGCACGCTTCGATGCCATACTTATCGAAAAGATCGACGACTTCCTGCTCGTGACCTGCTTTCACAACGATGAGCATACGCTCTTGTGATTCAGAAAGCATCATCTCATACGGTGTCATCCCTTCTTCACGTTGTGGGACGAGGTCTAAATTCAACTCCACACCGTAACCTGCTTTCGATGCCATTTCAGCCGCTGAAGAAGTTAACCCTGCCGCACCCATATCTTGAATACCGACGAGTGAATCGAGGTGAACGAGTTCGAGACATGCTTCCATGAGCAACTTCTCTAAATACGGATCCCCTGCTTGCATAACTGGTAGTTCTTCTTCTTCGTCAATCGTCACTTCAGAACTTGACATCGTTGCGCCGTGAATGCCGTCGCGTCCTGTTTTCGCTCCTGCATAAATGACCGAGTTGCCGACACCTGATGCGACCCCTTTTTGAATATCTTCATGGTTTAAAAGACCGACTGCCATCGCGTTAACGAGTGGACGATGTGAGTAACTTTGATCAAATTGAGCTTCTCCTGCGATCGTCGGAATACCGATGACGTTTCCGTAGTTCGCAATTCCTGCAACCGCTTCGCGGAATAAGAAACGGTCACGCGCATCTGTTAAATCACCGAAGCGAAGTGAGTTGACGAGTGCTACTGGACGAGCTCCCATTGAGAAGACGTCACGTAAAATACCGCCCGCTCCGGTTGCTGCTCCGATAAATGGCTCGATCGCTGAAGGCGAGTTGTGAGATTCCATTTTGAAAACCGCGGCTTGGTTATCGCCGATATCGACGATTCCCGCTCCTTCACCAGGACCTTGTAACACACGTTTTCCTTCGGTTGGGAAGCGTTTCAAAACAGGTGTTGAACTTTTGTACGAACAATGTTCTGACCACATCGCTGAGAAAATACCTGTTTCTGTATAGTTCGGAAGACGGCCGAGCATCTTCGTAGCAAGTTCGAATTCTTCATCTGTCATACCCATTTGTAAATATAACTTTTCATCACGTACTTGTTCTGCTGTTGGTTCTGCCATTATTGTTCACTCCCTAAGATCGATTCAAAAAGTGGCAATCCGTCTGTTCCTGCTAACACTTCTTCTACCGCACGTTCAGGTAAAAGCATCGTACCGAATACATTTCCTTTAGCATTCGTCATACCAGCAATCGACTGTGTACTATTCCAAACATTGTCTTCATACGTCCAGACGATTTGATCTGCTGGCACTTCTTCTTCGTTGTAATACGTTCCAAACTGTGTCGCATACGGTAACGTAATGACATCACCTGCTGCATATCCTTTTGAAAAGATCGTTTGATCTTGAGCGACACGAACGTTCGCGCGACCTGATTCAAATCGTAACGAAGGATTTTGTAAAAATGCGCCTGGTAAAAGACCGAGCTCTACTAAAATTTGAAAACCGTTTCCAACACCGACGACGAGTTTTCCTTCGTTCGCCATCTCTACGATTTGATCAGCGACTGCTGTTGTCGTCGCTAACGCACCTGGACGTAAATAATCGCCATACGATGCACCGTGTGGAATGATCACTCCATCATACGATGATAAATCCGCACCTTTATGCCAAACGATTTCTGCTTCGCCACCTGCAATTTTCGTAACGGCGCGATGCATTTCAACTTCACAACTAGTACCTGGGAAAGTTACGACCGCTAATTTCATCGATTATGCCTCCTCAACGACAAAACGGTAATCTTCAATGACACGGTTTACGAGTAATTGCTCACACATTTCTTTCACTTGAGCGTCGAGATCACCTTTCGCTTCGTCAATTTCTAATTCGATTAATTTTCCGATTCGAACGTTCGATACGTTGTTGAAACCTTTATTGTGTAACGCTTCTTTCGCTGCTGTTCCTTGTGGATCTACTACACTCTCACGTAAAGTGACATATACTTGTACTCGTTTCATTAATAATTCCTCCTAGTTAGTTCCAAATGTTGGACTGTTTAATTTGTTCAAGTGTTTCATCAATTGAATCCGTCATGATCGTGACATGTCCCATTTTTCGGTCGTGTTTCGCTTCTGCTTTTCCATAGAGATGAATCGACCAATCCGGATAGTCGCCAATGACTTGCTCAAGTGGCGCTACATGTTGACCGAGCACGTTTACCATAATCGACGGTGCCCATAACTTCGGCTCACGTAACGGCCATCCACACACAGCACGAACGTGTTGTCCGAACTGTGAAACGTTGCATGCTTCAATCGAGTAGTGACCCGAGTTGTGCGGACGTGGCGCTAACTCGTTAATGACGATCGCCCCGTCATCCAATACGAACATTTCGACAGCGAGCGTTCCGACAAGTTGTAAATGATCAGCAATTTGATGCGCTGCTTTTCGCGCCTCTTCGTGGACCGACTGTTCAATGCGTGCTGGAACGATCGACTCGTGCAAAATATGGTTGACGTGAATATTTTCAGCGACGGGCAACGTAAACGTTTCTCCCGCTGCATTTCGTTGTATGATCACAGAAATTTCTTTTTCAAAAGGAACGAATGCTTCTGCAATACATTGTGAATGTTCAAAGAGCGGTCGTGCCTCTTCTACTTGATCGATCGAATCTACTTTCACTTGTCCTTTTCCATCGTATCCGCCAAAAGCGGTTTTTACGATACAAGGAAATCCAATCGTCTCGACGCGATCGACGAAATCTTTATACGTCGGCGCTTCGATATACGGAGCGACCGGAGCACCCGATGCTCGAATTTCTGCTTTTTCAGCCATTCGGTTTTGAGTAATCCGAACGAGCTCTGCTCCTTGTGGAACGTTCGCTTTTTCTGCTAATCGTTTCAAACCTTCGTAATCGATGTTTTCGAACTCAAATGTGATGACATCGCTCACTTCAGCTAACTGCTCCAGCGCTGCTTCATCGTTGTACGGCGCGGTAATTTCGATGTCGGCTACTTGACCACAAGGTGAGTTTTTCGTCGGGTCTAACACGGCGATACGAAATCCTGCTTCGCGTGCAGCAAGAGCCATCATGCGACCGAGTTGTCCTCCACCGATAATTCCAATCGTGCCACCTGGTAAAATCGTCTTCATTGAATGTCACCGCTACTTTCAACGGACTGTTGTTTCATCGTTTCGCGACGTGCCCGTAATCGCTCACGTAACGCTTCATCTGTAGTTCCTAATAGTTGAGCTGCGTAAAGTCCTGCGTTCGTTGCTCCTGCTTTTCCGATCGCCATCGTCGCGACAGGAACACCTCCTGGCATTTGTACGATTGATAAGAGAGAATCCATTCCGTTCAATGCACGAGATTGGACGGGAACGCCGATGACAGGAACTAACGTTTTCGAAGCGACCATTCCTGGTAAATGTGCGGCCCCTCCTGCTCCTGCAATGATCACTTGCAATCCTTTGCTCTCTGCTTCTTCTGCATATTGAAACATTCGATCTGGCGTACGATGTGCTGAGACGACTTGTTTTTCGTAAGGAATATCTAATTCGTCCAACATGTCACACGCGTGCTTCATAGTTTCCCAATCGCTTGTACTTCCCATAATAACGCCAACTTTTGGTTCCACGATGATCCGCTCCTTTTATATAGTTTCTTCATCGATCGCTACATCGTACGTCACATAAAAAACCTCGAATAAACTACTTTTCATCCGGGTCGGTATGAAAAGCAGTACACTCGAGGTCTGAATGGTGAGATGAGATGAAATGTAAAATAATCATTGGATGAACACACCTTTCATTTCGTTCAAAAGTGATTGTCACGTACTGTTTCTTTTCACAATTCATGTAGCTGGATCGACGAATGGAATCCTTTTTACTCTACATATTCTAACAACTACACGTTCAATCGTCAATTAAAAAAGCGAACATTTCAACAAACTGTTATGAAAACGTTCGTATTTGTAACGCCATTTATGAAAAGTTGTTTCATTTTCTCCCTATTTTTCGTCCATTTAAACAAAAAAACGTTCCACCTACGTAAATACGTAGATGGAACGCACATTATGAGGACGGGAGAACGACTTGGAACTCAATTTGCTGACGGTGCCAAACACGTTCCCCATCGACTTCAATAAACTGAGGCTCTTCTCGTCGGCCAACGACAACGTACCCGCTCTTTTGCAAACGTTCATAGCAAGCCGCTACCGTCTCACCTTCTTCAACAGCGATCCACTGCTTATTCGCTTTCCGTTGTTTTGCCATTGAACAATCGTCCCCCTTTCACACGTTTTACCCAGAAGCCACCGTGAATCGTCTTCGGTTCATACGTTACGATGAAAGCTTTCGGGTCCACTTCACGAATCGTATCGTACAACTGCAATTCATTTTTACGAGGAGCTAAAATTTGCATCGCCAATCGGCTACCTTCTAAGCCGTTCGCTTCCCAATCCGTCACCCCATACCCTTTTGCGCGCAATGCTTTCGGTAGCGCCCGCTCAGGTGTTGCAGTTATGACATTGACTGTAATGTAACCGAGCGCTAACTTTTCTTCAATTTTGGAACCGATGATAACCCCGATTCCATAACCGACTGCGTAAGCGACTAAATTTTGAATCTCATTCAAATTATCCAACACAAGACCGAGACCAACGACATAAATAACGACTTCAATCATGCTGACAAACGCTGCAATGTACTGATAACCTTTTAACGTCAAAATCATACGAACGGTAAAAAAGGATACGTACACGATGTTAATCGTAAAAATAATGAGAACCATCCACATCATTTAAATCCCCTTTCGTTGCTCTCTGCTTGCATACTCCCTAACCGATCCACTTTTAATCAAACAAAAAGCGAGTATTCTATACGTTCATAGAATACTCGCTTTTTCATTGCCTGGCAACGTCCTACTCTCACAGGGGGAAACCCCCAATTACCATCGGCGCTAAAGAGCTTAACTTCCGTGTTCGGTATGGGAACGGGTGTGACCTCTTTGCCATCGTCACCAGACGATGGAGTGCATTCACTCAAAACTGAATAAAACAAACGGTTGATTGTGTACGTTCGATAATAATAGGTTAAGTCCTCGATCGATTAGTATCTGTCAGCTGCGTATGTCGCCATACTTACACCTCAGACCTATCTAC
>WOYE01000011.1 GCA_009740415.1 Planococcaceae bacterium Storch 2/2-2
GTGACCGTCTCACCTGGTTTTACTTTGTCTTTGTTAATTTCTTTCGTTGCTTCGATCGCACCTTTCGGTTCGACCGTTGTCGGTACTTCCGGTGTAAGCGGTGGATCTTCCGGTTTATCTGGGTTCGTAATGATTGCGACGTTCACAAGTGTTCCTGCGTCGATGTCTTTCGAAACGACTGCTTCAAATGTTAACTTCGCTGTTTCTTCCCCTTTTAGTGCCTCAATCGTGTATTCAAACGCATTGTCACCAATGAGTTTGACGTCGATTGCTTTTCCATTTAACTTCACGGAATCTTTGACAAGTGTCATACCGGCTGGAAGCTGGTCCGCAACGAGTGCGGCGTTTTCTACTTTCGAGCCTTTCACTGTATTCGTTACGTTGATCGTATACTCTACAGTTTCGCCTGGTTGCACTTTATCTTTGTTAATTAATTTTTCTGCTTCAAGTTCGCCGAGTGGATCTACTGTGGTTGGAACCTCTGGTTTCACTGGCTTATCAGGGTCTTCCGGATTTGTTACTTCTGCTACGTTTACGTGTTTGCCTGCTTCAATATCTTTCGATACGTCTGCGTTAAACGTAATCGTCGCTGTTTCAAGTCCTTTCAACTCTGGAATCACAACTTCGAAACCGTCTTTCGTCGCTTTCGCTGTTGCTGCTTCACCGTTTACTTGAAGTGATGTCGCATCAAGAGTAAATCCTTTCGGTAAGTGATCTTTCACGACAACGTCTTTTAACGTAGAACCTTCTACGGTATTTTTCACGTTGATTGTGTATGTGACTGTCTCACCTGGTTTTACTTTTGATTTGTTGATAACTTTTTCTGCCACGATGTCGCCGAGTGGTTCAACTGTTGTTGGAACCTCTGGTTTCACTGG
>WOYE01000012.1 GCA_009740415.1 Planococcaceae bacterium Storch 2/2-2
ATAATACGTATTGTACGGTCGTATCGCTACGACACGACGATACAGAAATGTACGAGTGGATTCATACCTCACTACGGCATTTCAACTGTCTCTATATACAGTGAATATAGAAAATGATAAGAGATGACGTCTAACGACATCGATTACCATTTTAGGTTAAGTTAGGAAGGGCGCATGGCGGATGCCTTGGCACTAGAAGCCGATGAAGGACGGAACTAACACCGATATGCTACGGGGAGCTGTAAGTAAGCGTTGATCCGTAGATTTCCGAATGGGGAAACCCACTATTCTTAATTGGATAGTACATGACTCGTGAATACATAGCGTGCATGTGGCAGACCCGGAGAACTGAAACATCTAAGTACCCGGAGGAAGAGAAAGAAA
>WOYE01000013.1 GCA_009740415.1 Planococcaceae bacterium Storch 2/2-2
GTAGATAGGTCTGAGGTGTAAGTATGGCGACATACGCAGCTGACAGATACTAATCGATCGAGGACTTAACCTATTATTATCGAACGTACACAATCAACCGTTTGTTTTATTCAGTTTTGAGTGAATGCACTCAATCGTCTGGTGACGATGGCAAAGAGGTCACACCCGTTCCCATACCGAACACGGAAGTTAAGCTCTTTAGCGCCGATGGTAATTGGGGGTTTCCCCCTGTGAGAGTAGGACGTTGCCAGGCACATTAAGAAGACGACTCTTCAATATGAAGAGTCGTCTTTTTGTTTTTTATTTTATTTTAAAAGGAGAGTGTACATATGTTTATTACATTTGAAGGGACGGAAGGTTCAGGTAAAACAACCGTTTTACGAGAAATCACGAAGCGTTTACAAGAGGGTCGTTATATTACGACTCGTGAGCCAGGTGGTGTTCCGATCGCAGAAGCGATACGCTCTGTTATATTAGATGAACGTTCTACGATGATGGATGAGTGGACAGAAGCTTACTTGTACACTGCTGCACGTCGGCAACACTTAATAGAGCGCGTCATTCCTGCTTTAAACGAGGGGAAAGTCGTACTTTGTGATCGATTCATTGACAGCTCACTCGCTTATCAAGGGTATGCTCGAGGACTTGGAATCGATACGGTCGAGTCGATCAACCGCATCGTTATCGGAACGTACATGCCAGATGTTACGATTTATTTCGATGTTCCACCTGAAGTCGGCTTACAACGAATCTTTAAAAATCGTAGCGACGAAGTGAATCGGTTCGATCAGGAAAGTTTGAACTTTCACAAAAAGGTCTATGAAGGGTATACTAAGGTAAGGGAACGTTTTCCCGAGCGAATCCGAACCGTAGATGCCTCTCAATCGATCGAACGAGTCATTGAAGAGGTTTGGAAGATTGTAGAGGATGCAATTCGTCCTCTGAATCATTCATGATATACTAATGGTAGAATTGAAAGGAGAGAGCGTTATGAAACTAGTAGTAGCAGTTGTACAAGACCAAGATAGTAACCGTTTATCAAATGCCTTAACGAAAAATGATTTCCGAGCAACGAAGTTAGCAAGTACAGGTGGTTTTTTACGCTCTGGGAATACGACCTTTTTAATTGGTACTGAAGCGAGTCTCGTTCCTGAACTACTTGAACTGATCAATGACAATTGTCGCTCACGTGATCAAATGGTTGCGCCCATTTCACCAATGGGGGGCAATGCAGACTCTTACATTCCGTATCCTGTAGAAGTAGAAGTGGGTGGAGCTACTGTATTCGTCTTACCGATTGAACAGTTTCACCATTTCTAAAAATGAGGTGACGAGAAGTGAAAGTAAATAGTGATCAACACGTTCAACTTGAAAAGTTGAGAAATGATCCTTTGAAATCGCCAGGACAACGTGCGAATTTCGGCAAAATTGTCCAAAAGCATGAACAAAAATTACACGGTGAACAAGTGACGAGGTTGCTTGGGCACATTTCAGCAGCAGGAGAACGTTTAGCACGTTCGAGAAACTTACGTGATATGGCAAAATTTAAAATGCTCGTTCGCCGTTTAATGAAGGAAGCTGTAACAGAAGGTTTGCAATTGAAACAATCACATACATGGAATCAGTTCGGTGAAGGTCGCCGGTTGACCATCGTTGAAGAAATAGATGAACTCCTCGTTGAATTAGCTGACGATATTTTAGACGAAGAGCAATCATCCGTCGATCTTTTATCGAAGATTGGTGAAATTAAAGGGTTGCTCGTCAATTTGTACACGTAATAGTAAGGGGTAAAAAATGAATTTGAAAGAAATGAACCAACCCATTGCAGTTGCTCAGTTAAAGAAAATGTATTTAAATGACCGAGTGAGTCACGCATACGTACTGGATGGCCCAAGAGGGTCAGGAAAAAAAGAACTCGCCCTATTTTTTGCACAGTTATTAAAGTGTGAAGACGTAGTTGAAGGTGAGCCATGTGGTGTTTGCTCATCATGTCGTCGAATTGAAGAAGGCAACCATCCGAACGTATCGTACGTAGTACCCGATGGACAGTACATTAAAAAAGAACAAATTGAGCAATTGATGCATCAAATGACTCGAAAAGGGTATGAAGCGGGTCGGAAAATTTATATGATAGAGGAAGCGCATCGACTTCACCCTTCGGCAGCTAACGCACTGCTTAAGTTTTTAGAAGAGCCTGAAGGAAGTGTGACAGCATTGCTCTTAACCGATTCCTATCATTCGATGCTAGCGACGATTCAATCTCGTTGTCAACGTGTTATGCTCGCTCGTCCGGATCGTCGTTCTTACATGGAGCGACTGATGACGACGTATGAATTAACAGAATCGCTAGCGAGCACTGTCTCACAATTGACATTCGATGAAGAAGAGGCTGTGGAATTGTCACAAGACGCTTCGTTTTTATTGAAACGACATTTGGCTTGGCAGTTTGTGACGAAGTTTGAACAAGCAGCTGAAGAAGCTGTTCTATTTTTGCAACAAGAATGGGCGAATGAAGTGAAGTCGAAAGAAGATCTTGCGACCGTCTTAAGTTTAATTTTATACATTTATCGTGATATGGTAACAGTGAAGGTCGGTAACGACACGATCTTAACGTATCCTGATGAAAAAAAGTCATTGGAAAAATACGCATTTCGTTTAACTTATGAGCAATTGTCAGTTCGACTCGATGCAATTTTAGAAGCGAGAAGAAAAGTAGAAAGTAATATGAACCGGACATTGCTCATGGAACAATTAGTGTTTAACATGCAGGAAGGATGAAGAGTTTGTATAAAGTAGTAGGTGTGCGCTTCAAGAAAGCGGGCAAAGTATATTATTTCGATCCTGCAGGAGTAGAAGGACAATGTGATGATGCTGTCATCGTAGAGACGGCACGAGGTATTGAATTTGGAACCGTTGTAACTGCTGTACGGACGGTAAATGAAAAAGACGTCGTACTTCCATTGAAGAAAATTATAAGAAAAGCGACCCCAGAAGATTTAATACAAGTTGAAAAAAATGAGAAAGATGCGAAAGAAGCGATCGTAATCGGTGAAGAAAAAATTGTTCAACATCAACTCGATATGAAGCTCATCGACGTTGAATATACGTTCGATCGCAACAAGTTGATCTTTTATTTTACAGCTGAGGGACGTGTCGATTTTAGAGGACTCGTTAAAGATTTAGCTTCTGTTTTTCGTACGAGAATCGAGCTACGGCAAATTGGCGTTCGCGATGAAGCGAAAATGCTTGGTGGTATCGGACCTTGTGGGCGTTTACTTTGTTGCTCTACATTTTTAGGGGATTTTGATCCCGTTTCTATTAAAATGGCAAAGGATCAAAATTTGTCATTAAATCCATCTAAAATTTCTGGCTTATGTGGTCGTCTCATGTGTTGTCTACGTTATGAAAGTGATGCTTATGAAGAAGCGAAACGAGAAATGCCAGATATCGGACAAAAAGTAAATACACCAGAAGGTGAAGGAAAAGTAGTCGGTCTCAATTTGTTAGAACGTGTATTAGAAGTGCGTCTCTTTCAAAAAGATCGAACGTTACAGTATACGTGGGAAGAACTACAATCGTAACGAAATATCGCCAATTGATGAAATAATGAGGTGGCATCGTTGAAAGAGAAGAATTTTCTAGATCGCGTCATGGATTTTGAACAACAATTAGATGATATGCAAGAACAATTTAGTGAATTGATCGTATTTGTCGCTAAAATGACAGAGGATAACCATTCCCTTCGATTGGAAAATGAACATTTAAGAACACGGCTTGTCGAGTTGACGGAAAAGATGGAAGCGGCTCAACACAATGAGGAACAACTAGTCGAACCTTCATTTGAAGAAGATGCAGATATCGGCGAAGGCGTCGACAATTTAACTCGTATTTATGAAGAAGGTTTCCACGTTTGTAACGTTCATTACGGAAGCAGTCGTCAAGGTGAGGATTGTCTCTTTTGCTTATCTTTTTTAAATAAACAAAATGAGTAATTACGCTCGCTCGTCAGTCGATGAGCGAGTATTTTTCTGAACTTTTTCAAGGGAGCTGATCATATGGACAAGTGGCTGAAAGACGATGAACGTTTGGATTATTTATTAGCTGAGCAACTTCGCATTATTCAAAGCCCATCTGTTTTTTCATTTTCTTTAGATGCTGTCGTATTGGCACGATTTGCAACGATTCCTAAGCGTGAAACTGGAAGAATCGTTGACCTTTGCACAGGAAATGGGGCAATCCCTCTTTTTTTAAGCGCTCGTACGAAAGCGGATATTATCGGTGTTGAATTGCAACCAAAGCTTGCGGATATGGCAAAACGAAGTGTCGCATACAATCAATTGACCGAGCAAATTGACATACAAGAAGGGAATGTAATCGGTGCGGCTGAACGACTAGGATATGACCGTTATGACGCAGTTACGTGCAACCCTCCTTATTTTCAGAAACATGAGCGCAGTATTCGAAATCCGAATGAACATTTGGCGATCGCTCGTCATGAAATTGAGCTGACGTTGGAGCAGGCAATTGAATCGGCAAGCGCTCTTTTAAAACAAGGAGGACGTGCAGCATTCGTGCATCGCCCTGAACGGTTAACGGACTTATTAACTTTATTGCGGACGCATCGTTTAGAGCCGAAGCGTCTACAATTTGTTTATCCGAAGGAAGGAGCCGAGGCGAATGCCGTGTTAGTCGATGCTAAAAAAGATGGGAAGCCAGGAGTCATCGTTGAACGTCCGATTTATACGTTCGATTCGGAAGGAAATTATACACCAGACGTAAGAAAGTTGTTGTACGGCGATGAATAAACATACATTTTATGTATTACAATGCTCAGACGGCTCATTTTATGCAGGCTATACGAATGATTTAGAAAAGCGGATCGCGACCCACAATCGAGGAAAAGGAGCAAAGTATACGAGGGCTCGTTTACCAGTTACATGTATTTATGAAGAACGTTTTGAAACGAAACGTGAAGCGATGCAGAAAGAATATGCTTTTAAACAATTGACCCGTTTACAAAAAGAACGGTATATGAAAGAAGGAAACAATCGTGAAATCACAAAAAAGTTATGAACAGCAAGACGGAAAATTGTATATCGTTCCCACGCCGATTGGCAACTTAGAAGACATGACGTTTCGAGCGATTCGTATTTTACAAGAAGTCGATGTAATTGCAGCCGAAGATACGAGAAATACGAAAAAGCTCTGCCATCACTTCGATATTCATACGCCTCTTATGAGCACACACGAGCATAATGAAATGGCGAGTCGAGAAGGGATTATCCAACGGTTAGAAAAAGGAGAAAGTGTCGCAATCGTGAGTGACGCCGGTATGCCGTGCATTTCAGATCCAGGGGTACACGTAGTCGAGCGTGCGATTGAGGAAGGGTACGCTGTCGTCCCGTTACCAGGAGCGAATGCAGCGGTGACTGCACTCGTCGCATCAGGTATTTCACCGCAACCGTTCACTTTTTACGGATTTTTACCGAGAAAGAAAAAAGAGCGATTGGCGGTCTTAGAAAATTATGCGACCCACCGTGAAACGTTAATTTTCTATGAGTCGCCTCATCGTTTAAAAGAAATGTTACGAGCAATTGAAGAAACGTTCGGTAGCGAACGTTCGATCGTTTTAGCACGTGAAGTAACGAAAAAATTTGAAGAGTTTTTGAGAGGAACGGTACGAGCAGCTGTCACGTGGGCAGAAGAGTCTGTCATTCGGGGCGAGTTTTGTGTCATCGTCTCTCCATTTACAGGCGAAGTCGAACGAGAAGAAGAATCGACGTGGTGGGAAACGTTATCTCTCGTAGAACACGTTGACTATTATATAGAAGAAACTCAAATTCGTACGAAAGAAGCTGTACAAAAAGTGGCGGATGATCGGAATTTAAAAAAGCGTGACGTATACAACGCTTATCATGCAGATGAACGCTAACAATAAAAAAAGATCCTATGTAGTCAGCATAGGATCTTTTTTCATCTTATGAATCAATCGAGTTTTTTCTCGATTTCTTGAATCAATTGTTTTGCACCTTCACGGCTTAACACTAAATCGCCACCGATAAATGTCATATTATCATCTGAAACATCGCCTGTTACCGAACACGTCATATTCGGCATATATTTTTTCAAGATGATTTTGTCATTATCGACGTAAATTTCTAACGCGTCTTTTTGACCGATTCCTAGTGTGCGTCGAAGTTCAATCGGAATGACGACCCGACCGAGTTCATCGACCTTTCTTACGATACCTGTTGATTTCATGACAAGAATTCCCCCTACATGTTAAATTCTAGCACTGAGCTAGTATCTTGTCGTGTCTTATGCATATGAACGTGAAAAAGCACGTACTCAAACGAAAAATCTATGAGTCACGGGCTTTCCAAGAGCATATGAGAAGATACTTCATTATAATAACCGTAAAGACGATGAAAGTAAAAGAATTTAATGTAAATGTGAATAGATTCATGAAAAATAGAGAAAAATGCTCAAGTTCTCTATTTGCATGCATTTGTGTTGCTCGATTCGTCGAAAGTGTACTGAAAATGGTATACTGCTAATGGAATAGAAGAAATGGAGGAATGAGTAGTGGTACAACAAAAAGAAACATTTTATATTACGACACCGATTTATTTCCCAAGTGGGAAGTTTCACATCGGAACAGCGTACACAACGATCGCAGCAGATGCGACAGCTCGCTATAAACGTTTAAGAGGGTATGACGTCCGCTTTTTAACAGGAATGGACGAACACGGACAAAAAATCCAAGAAAAAGCAGAAGAAGAAGGGCGTACTCCACAAGAGCACGTCGACTTGTTAGCGACTGTTGCGAAAGATCTTTGGAAGAAGATGGACATTACGTACGATGATTTCATTCGTACGACGGAAGATCGTCACGAACAGATGGTAGAGAAAATTTTCAAAACGTTTATCGATAACGGTGACATTTATAAAGATGAATATGAAGGTTGGAAATGTATTCCTTGTGAATCGTATTTCAAAGAGTCTGATCTCGTCGACGGAAACTGCCCAGACTGTAATCGTGGCGTCGAAAAAGTAAAAGAAGAATCATACTTCTTTAAGATGAGTAAATATGCAGATCGTTTATTAAAATATTTCAATGAACATCCAGAGTTCATCGAACCAGAGTCGCGCAAAAATGAAATGATTAACAACTTCATTAAACCAGGACTTGAAGACCTTTCTGTATCACGTATGTCATTCGATTGGGGCGTGAAAGTACCAGGCGATCCGAAACATGTCATTTACGTTTGGGTTGACGCGTTAACGAACTATATTACAGCACTCGGTTACGGTACAGACGATGAGGAGCTATTCAATAAGTATTGGCCGGCGGACGTTCATGTCGTAGGAAAAGATATCGTTCGATTCCATACGATTTATTGGCCGATCTTTTTAATGGCACTCGATTTACCATTACCGAAAAAAGTGTTCGCACATGGATTCATTATGATGAAAGACGGTAAAATGTCGAAATCGAAAGGTAACGTCGTCTATCCTGATATGCTCGTCGATCGTTACGGCTTAGATGCGACACGTTACTTCTTATTACGTGAATTGCCGTTCGGACAAGATGGTGTATTCTCGCCTGAAACATTCGTTGAACGTACGAACGCTGACTTATCAAACGATCTCGGTAACTTGTTAAACCGTACGATTTCAATGATCAATAAATATTTTGACGGTGTCATTCCGACAGAGGATTTAACAGAAACAGCATACGATGAGCCACTTCGTCAAAAAATTAAAGAAACGATTGAACGATACGAAGAAAAAATGGATCATATGGAATTCCATAACGTATTACAAATCGTTTGGTCTCTCGTTTCACGTACGAATAAGTACATTGACGAGACAGCACCGTGGGTTCTTGCGCGAGAAGAAGAGAAGAAAGGGGAACTCGCTTCAGTAATGTTCCACCTCGCTTCATCGCTTCGTCATATCGCTGTACTCATTCAACCGATCTTAACACGTGCTCCACTCAAAATTGTAGAGCAGCTCGGGTTGAAAGAGGACGCACTCGCATGGGAGACACTCGGTTCGTACGATGCGATTCCAAATGGAACGACGGTCATTGAAAAAGGTGTTCCAATCTTCCCACGCTTAGACGTAGAAGAAGAAGTCACTTACATTAAAGAGCAGATGGCGATTACTGCACCGAATGAAATGGTAGACGAGCCGGAAGAAGAAGAAGAGGACTCATCGATTACGATTGAGGACTTTAACAATGTTTCGATCCAAGTTGCAGAAGTACTCGCTTGCGAACGAGTACCGAAAGCGGACAAATTGTTGAAATTCCAATTAAGTTTAGGAGATAGCGAGCGTCAAGTACTTTCTGGTATTGCGAAGTATTATGAGCCTGAAGAGTTAATTGGCAAAAAAGTAACAGTTGTCACAAATTTAAAGCCGGTTAAATTACGTGGGGAATGGTCAGAAGGTATGATTTTATCGGTCGATACAGAAGAAGGATTGAAAGTGATTACTGTAGATTCTTCACTTCCGAATGGAGCACGCTTAAAATAAAATGAAAAAATGAGTGAAAAAAGAGATTCATTTCTCTTTTTCACTCATTTTTCTTTTGCAATGTAACAAACATGTTACAAAGGACGGAGGATTGAATGTAAAACATGTTTTTTAGATTTTTAATTGAAAGCTTGTCATATCAATCATTCGAGCTTTTTTAAAAAAGAAGATGTTAAGTTTTTGGATGAAAAGATGTGAGAAATCGTACGAAAAAAGCTGTTTTTTCAGATCTTGTAATATGTTTGTAATAAACTTGTGATGAAAGAAATAATTCACGAGACTAGAATGTATACTACTGTGAGGGAAGATAAATGCTAATAGATACTCATGTACACTTAAACGCAGATCAATACGAAGAAGACGTCGAAGAAGTTATTCAACGGGCATTAGATAAAAATGTTAAGAAAATGATTGTTGTCGGGTTTGATACGAAGACGATTGAACGAGCGATGGAGCTTGTTGAACAATATCCTTTTCTTTATGCAGTGATCGGTTGGCATCCTGTCGATGCGATCGATTGTACGAAAGAAGATTTACAATGGATTGAATCACTCGCAGCACATCCGAAAGTAGTCGGAATCGGTGAAACAGGTTTAGACTACCATTGGGATAAGTCGCCGAAAGAAGTTCAACAACGTCTTTTCAGAGAGCAAATTCAACTCGCGAAGCGAGTAGAGCTTCCGATTATTATTCATAATCGTGACGCAACGGCTGATGTTGTGAAAATTTTGGAAGAAGAAGAAGCGCACGTAACAGGCGGTATTATGCACTGTTTCAGCGGAAGTGTTGAAACGGCAAAGCAATGTATCGATATGAATTTTTTGATTTCCTTGGGCGGACCTGTTACATTTAAAAACGCTAAAATGCCGAAGAAGGTCGCAACTGAAATTGACTTGGATTATTTGCTCGTCGAAACAGATGCACCTTATTTGACCCCTCACCCGTTCAGAGGGAAGCGTAATGAACCACATTACGTTACGCTCGTCGCAGAACAAATTGCTGAATTGAAAAATATACCATACGACGAAGTAGCGAAACGCACGACAGAGAACGCTTTGAAGCTTTTCAAAATCGATGCATAATGTGGACGGCGAGTCATTTCATTTGAAAAAATGAAAATGAAAGTTGACAATAATTCTCATTGTCGATATACTCAGCCGATAAATGAAGGAGGAATTTAATTCATGTCAAGCGAAACCATGAATAGTGACCATCGTCAAATGACGAAGAAGAAGTGGATGATCGGATCAGTGATCGGAGTACTCTTTATCGCCATGATGGCACTCGTACTTTTTGAAGGAACGAAAAAATCAGTCGCACTCGATGCAGACGGTGAACAAATAGACATTCGAACACATGCTAAAACGGTAAGTGACGTATTAGCCGAGCAGGAAATTGCAATCGGGGAAAATGATGCAATTACTCCAGCCCTCGATACAGCTCTTGAGAACGGTACGGAAATCAAATGGGAGCAAGCGAAAGAAATTGCAATCATGATTGACGGAAAAGAGCAAAAAGTGGAGTCGGTGAATAAAACAGTCGGTGCACTTTTAGAGGAGCAAGGAATTACACTTGCGGACTATGATATCGTTGAACCATCTGTCGATACACCAATTCAAGAAGCAGAACAAATTGATATTACGAAAGCATTTGAAGTGAAGTGGGTAGACGGTGGGGAAGAAGAAGCTGTATGGGCAACACCGATGAAAGTGGGAGAGTTATTACGTAAGCAAGAAGTAGAACTCGGCGAACACGATCGTGTAGAAGGCCTTGCAATGAGCAGCGAAGTCACACCAGAAACAGTCGTTAACATTACACGTATTGAACTTCACGAGGAAAAAGTAGAAGTACCTACTGATTTCATCGTACAAGAGAAGCCAGATGCGAACATGTTCAAAGGCGAAACGAAAGTGTTGCAAGAAGGTAAAAAAGGGAAAGTTGAAAAAACATTCCAAATTACTGTGAAAAACGGTGAAGAAGTGTCACGTGAAGTCGTAGCAGAAAATGTTGTCGAATCACCTACGAACAAAATCGTTGCAGTAGGAACGAAAGTGAAAGAGCAACCGAAAGAAACGGTTACACCTTCACGCGATAACAATGCACCTACAGGTGGACGTGAGTTTTATGTCGAAGCGACAGCTTACACACCTTATTGTGCAGGATGTTCAGGAATTACGGCGACAGGTATTAACGTTCGTGCAAACCCGAATATGAAATTGATTGCGGTTGACCCACGTGTCATCCCACTCGGTTCAAAAGTATGGGTTGACGGATACGGTTATGCAATCGCTGGAGATACAGGTGGAGCGATTAAAGGAAACCGCATCGACTTATTAATGCCAACGAAACAACAAGCGTATAGCTTTGG
The DNA here is from genome assembly GCA_009740415.1 of Planococcaceae bacterium Storch 2/2-2. Classification (GTDB taxonomy): domain Bacteria; phylum Bacillota; class Bacilli; order Bacillales_A; family Planococcaceae; genus Savagea. The sequence goes on from WOYE01000013.1 coordinate 10,910, forward strand.
ACGTAAACAAGTAAAAATTAAAGTATTGTAATAATGAACGACGCATCGATAGCGATGCGTCGTTTTTGTTTGAACATTCGACACTGTACAACGAGCGATGTGAATTGTACACTGAACGATAGAATAAAAAAGGAAGGTGCAGGATGGAAGTAAAAGAAGTGATCGTCGTTGAAGGAAAATGTGATACGTTGGCGATACGACGGGCAGTTCCAACAGCACAGACGATTGAAACGAACGGTTCCGCATTAAATAAAGAGACGCTAGACCTCATTGAGAAAGCAGCTTCTACACGTGGCGTTATCGTTTTCACCGATCCTGATTATCCGGGACGTCGAATTCGTGCACTTATTGAAGAACGGGTACCGAGTGTGAAACATGCGTTTTTAACGAAGGAAGAGACGATTTCACATCGTACGAAATATAAAAGCATCGGTATTGAACACGCTTCGCCTGAAGCGATTCGTGAAGCACTTGAAGCGGTATATACGGTATCAGAACCTGCAGAAGAAGTTTCTCAAGCGGCGCTCGTAGAACTTGGATTGATCGGACACCCTGATGCGAGAGAGAGAAGAGAACAATTAGCAGAGCGTTTAAAAATTGGCTATGTGAACGGAAAAGGTTTGAAAAAGCGATTAGCGATGTTTCGGATTACAGAAGAAGAAGTTCGATTAGCGATGAATGAAGTAGAGGAGAACGAGAAATGAGAAAAGATATAGCGACGTTGTCGCGCACGAAAGAAATTATTGAAACGTATCAATTTAAATTTAAAAAGAGTTTAGGTCAAAACTTTTTAGTCGATTTGAATACATTGGACAACATCGTAGGCGAAGGTGAGTTGACAGAGAAAACGGGAGTTATTGAAGTCGGTCCAGGAATTGGAGCTCTCACGGAGCAGCTAGCGAAACGTGCAGGAAAAGTAGTCGCTTTTGAAATTGATCAACGATTACTTCCTGTTTTAGAAGATACGTTATCACCGTACGACAACATTACGGTCATTAATGAGGACGTTTTGAAAGCGGATTTGGATCAAGTTGTTGCTGAACAGTTTCAGGCGTGTGAAGAGCTCGTCATCGTAGCGAACTTACCTTATTATGTGACGACACCGATCATCATGCACTTTTTAGAGTCGTCTATCCACGTTGACCGAATCGTTATTATGATGCAGAAAGAAGTAGCGGAGCGCATGATAGCGAAACCGGGAACGAAAGCGTACGGTTCATTATCTGTTGCGATTCAATATTATATGGATGCCGAAATTGCGATGATCGTGCCAAAAACGGTATTTATTCCACAACCGAACGTCGAATCCGCCGTTTTAAAATTGACGCCGAAAAAAGAGAAAGTTGGCAATGTGATCGACGAGGCCTTTTTCGGGAAAGTCGTTCGGGGTTCATTTGTGCAACGAAGAAAGACGTTGTTCAACAATTTGCAAACGTCTATGCCAGATGGGAAAGCAAAAAAAGAAGAGATTCGTTTAGCGTGTGAACGTGCAGAAATTGATCCACGCCGCCGTGGTGAAACGTTATCAATCCAGGAGTTTGCTCGTCTATCAAATGAATTACATTCAACTTTTGGAGAAAATGAGTAAAAGTAGTTGACAAATAATGAGGTTTACTGGTAAGATGTTTTATTAAATTTGACAAAATGTTCATAAAGTGATATAGTTATGTTAAGTGAGGTGTAAGCAACTATGCCAAAAACATTAGCAGACATTAAGAAGTCACTAGATGGTCATTTAGGGAAACGTTTGCACTTAAAAGCGAACGGTGGACGAAAAAAGACGATTGAACGCTCAGGCACGTTAAGCGATACGTACCGTGCAGTATTCGTCGTTGAACTCGATCAAGATGAAAATGCTTTTGAACGCGTATCTTACAGTTACACTGATATCTTAACAGAAGCAGTTGAGATTACGATTTTGGATGATGATCAATCAGAAGCATTTACTGTAAAGTAAGTCAAAGATAGATTCCATAGAAAGGCGCCCTTGCAATATGAATCAGTTGGGTATATTGCAAAGGTGTTTTTTTGTTTGTCTACGTTTTTCAAAAATTTATGGTAATATAAGAGATAGGATGGATGAACGGAGGAGTTTGTATGCTGTATGAAAAGGCACCAGCTAAAATTAACTTAACGCTCGACGTATTAGGAAAACGTCCGGATGGGTTTCATGAAGTTGAAATGGTCATGACGACAATTGATTTGTCGGATCGAATCGGTCTACGTTCTTTACGAGATGATCGGATTGAGTTAGACGTTTCAGAGCCATACATACCGACGGATGAGCGCAACTTAGCTTATCGGGCTGCTCGGCTCATGAAAGAGACGTATCACATTTCAACGGGCGTATTCATTCGGCTTGAAAAGACGATTCCAGTCGCAGCCGGTTTAGCAGGTGGAAGTACAGATGCAGCAGCAGTCCTTCGAGGTTTAAATAAGCTATGGGATATTGGCGCAACACCAGAAGAGTTAGCGGCATTAGGAGCGACACTCGGGTCGGACGTCCCGTTTTGTGTACATGGTGGAACTGCAGTTGCCACAGGACGTGGGGAACAGTTAAGAAAAGTGAACGATCCTCCGAACTGTTGGGTCATTTTAGCGAAACCACCGTTATCTGTATCGACGGCGACGATTTATTCGAATGTCAATCTTGATGATGTGCAACATCCGGAAACAGAGCAAATGATACAGGCACTCGAATTGGGAGATTATGAGGGCATGTGTCAAAGTGTAGGGAATGCACTAGAGTCTGTTACGATGTCCCTTTATTCAGAAGTTCGTACGTTAAAAAACAAAATGGAACGTTTTGGAGTAGATGCAGCATTGATGAGTGGAAGCGGGCCGACAGTGTTCGGATTTGTGAAGCAAGAAGCACGAGTCCAACGTATTTTAAATGGCTTGCGAGGCTTTTGCCCTGAAGTGTACGCTGTTCGGATCGGTCAAGAATCTTTTGAGTGAAAAGAAGTCTACAATCATTGGGACGTTTGTAGATCGTACACGGAGTAGAAACACTCGATAAAATGTTGCGAAAAAGCGGACTATTGTGATAATGTACGAGTAATCATTCGGGTTTTAGGAGATGGTCTTTTGAAATGGAAAAGAAGTGAGCGACTCGTTGATATGACAAGATATTTGATTGAGCATCCACATACGCTCGTACCACTCACTTATTTCGCCGAACGTTACAATGCGGCGAAGTCATCAATTAGTGAAGATTTATCAATCGTCAAAGAGACGTTCGAGGCGGTAGGAATGGGCAGTCTCGTTACATTGTCCGGTGCATCGGGCGGTGTGCGTTTTATCCCGAAAGTATCAGAGGAAAAAACGCATGAAGTCATCGAGCAGCTAATAAGCGAACTCGGTCAAACAGACCGTCTTCTACCTGGGGGATATCTGTTTTTAACAGATTTATTAGGCAAGCCTCAATTGATGAATCAAATTGGAAAAATTTTCGCTTCGCATTTTGCGGAGCAATCGATCGATGTCATTATGACTGTGGCAACGAAGGGGATTCCGATCGCTCATGCGATCGCACGTCATTTAAACGTACCTGTCGTGATCGTACGTCAAGATAGTAAAGTGACCGAGGGGTCGACTGTGAGCATTAACTACGTTTCAGGCTCTACAGGACGCATTCAAACGATGGCGCTTTCTAAAAGAAGTATGAAGAGCGGGCAGCGGGTTTTATTGACAGATGATTTCATGAAAGCGGGAGGAACGATGGTCGGTATGAAAAACTTATTGAAAGAGTTCGAATGTGAACTCGCCGGCATTGCTGTACTCGTAGAGGCGGATCATCCGTCGCAAACATTGATCGATGATTATGTATCACTCGTTCGATTGAGCGGAGTCGATGAACAACGTCAAACGATTGAATTACAACAAGGGAATATTTTTAACTATTAAATAGGGGGAATGTATCATGCATTACGTAAAAACAGAAGGAGCACCAGAAGCAATCGGACCATACTCACAGGCGGTGGAATATAGCGGACTCGTTTACGTGTCAGGCCAAATTCCGATGACAGCTGAAGGGAAATTGCAAGCCGTAACAATTGAAGAGCAAACGCACCAAGTCATTCATAACTTACGTGCTATTCTTCAAGAGGCTGGCACATGGTTACACAATACAGTGAAAGTTACCGTTTATTTGAGCAATATGGATGATTTCGATAAAATGAACGAAGTTTATGCCGAGCATTTCGGGAATCATAAACCAGCGCGTACGACGGTTGAAGTATCACGTCTACCGAAAGACGTAAAAATTGAAATTGAAGTCATCGCTAAGCGATAATAAGAGAAAACCCGCACCGGATTCGGCAGCGGGTTTTTTACTGGAACGATTCGTGAAAAATTTAAAATCAGTTTTACCATCATACGTTGTATGTTTCATACGGTAGCAAGTCACTACCCTTTTAATTACTTCCGCGTAACGATTGTATGGAGTTGTACACGTAAAACAATAGCTCTTCATTAAGTGACTCTTAAATCACCTTATCATTTGAAATAGAACGTAAAAATTGTAATCGAACTTGAAAAGCTTCACCTGTCTGTAAGAGGGGTATCCTAAAAAAAGTGGTCCTTCAAAACAGTTTGTCCATAAAGGTGTATAATAATAAAAGATGTATTGAAAATTGTCAAGATAAGCGGTTGAAAAGTAGTGGTATTTCCGATATAGTCAATAATGAAATTAGGGATGGAGGCTTAAAAATGCCGAATACATACGCAGTTATTCTCGCAGCTGGACAAGGCACGAGAATGAAGTCTAAATTGTACAAAGTATTGCACCCGGTCTGTGGAAAGCCGATGGTTGAACATGTGATTGATCACATTTCAGAAATCGGTGCCGATCGTATCGTAACGATCGTCGGGCACGGAGCAGAGGCAGTGGAAGCGACATTAGGAGAGAAGAGTGAATACGTCTTGCAGGCGGAACAACTCGGAACAGCGCATGCGGTAGAACAAGCTGGAACGTTACTGGGCGACCTAGAAGGAACGACACTCGTCGTTTGTGGTGATACACCACTTATCCGTCCAGAAACGATGCAAGCATTACTTGACCACCACCGTGAAGAAGGAGCAAAAGCAACGATTTTAACAGCGATTGCGAATGATCCTACAGGGTATGGACGTATTGTCCGCGGAGCGGATGGTACGGTCGAGCGAAACGTCGAACAGAAAGATGCGACGGAAGAAGAGCAACGAATTAATGAAATTAATACGGGAACGTATTGTTTCGATAACCAAGCATTGTTTGAAGCTTTAAAAAGAGTCGACAATGACAATGCGCAAGGTGAATATTATTTGCCGGATGTCATCCGTATTTTAAAGGAGCAAGGTGAAACGATTGCTGCTTACGTAACGGAAGACTTTACAGAAACACTCGGTGTGAATGACCGTGTTGCTCTAGCAGAAGCAGAGCGGCTTATGAGAGCTCGTATTGCTGAGAAGCATATGAGAAATGGTGTTACGATCGTATCACCTGAACAGACTGTAATTAGTGCAGAAGCTGTCATCGGTCAAGATACAGTTCTTTTACCTGGAGTGATGATCGAAGGAGCGACAACGATCGGCGCGGATTGTGTGATCGGTCCGAACAGTCATATTGTAGACAGTTCGATCGGAAATGAGACGACGGTTCATTCGTCAGTCGTCTTAAATAGCTCCATCGGTAATGAAACAGCGGTAGGTCCATTCGCTCACATTCGTCCAGAATCGAACATTGCAAACGATGTGAAAATCGGTAACTTCGTCGAAGTGAAAAAGTCAACGATCGGTAACGGAACGAAATTATCACATTTAAGTTATTTAGGTGATGCGACATTAGGTGAGCGTGTCAACATTGGTTGCGGATCGATTACTGTAAACTACGATGGAAAAAATAAGCATGAAACGATTGTTGGCGACGATGTATTTGTCGGTTGTAACTCGAACCTCGTCGCACCTGTAACGATTGAAGATGAGTCATTTATTGCTGCTGGTACGACGGTTACAGAAAATGTCCCAAAACGTTCACTTGCAATTGGACGCGTTCGACAGGAAAATAAAGAGGACTATGTGAAGAACTTAAATTTAAAGAAAAACTAGGGGGACCATGATGGCTAACCACTATCCGAATAAAAAATTAAAAGTATTTACGTTAAATTCAAATGAGTCTTTAGCAAAAGAAGTTGCTGATCACATTGGCTGTGAACTAGGAAAATGTTCAGTTAAAACGTTCAGCGATGGAGAAGTACAAATTAATATCGAAGAGAGCGTTCGTGGTTGTGACGTATTTATCGTTCAATCGACTTCGAACCCAGTAAACGATAATTTAATGGAGCTTCTTATTATGATCGACGCATTAATGCGCGCGTCTGCACGTAAAATTAATGTCGTTATGCCGTACTACGGTTACGCGCGTCAAGACCGCAAAGCGCGTTCACGTGAGCCGATCACTGCGAAACTCGTAGCGAACTTAATTGAAAAGGCAGGCGCGGACCGTGTGATCGCAATCGATTTACACGCTTCACAAATTCAAGGATTTTTCGATATTCCAATTGATCACCTTGTAGCTGAGCCTATTTTAACGGAGTATTTCCAAAGTAAAGGAATGGAAGGCGAAGATCTCGTCATCGTTTCTCCTGACCACGGCGGTGTAACGCGTGCACGTAAAATGGCAGACCGTATGAAAGCACCGATCGCGATCATTGACAAGCGTCGTCCGAAGCCAAACGTTGCAGAAGTGATGAACATTGTCGGCGAAGTAGAAGGTAAAACAGCGATTTTAATCGATGACATTATCGATACAGCAGGAACAATTACAATCGCTGCTGACGCATTAATCGCAAGTGGAGCAAAAGCTGTCTACGCTTGTTGTACACACCCTGTTCTTTCAGGACCAGCGATCGAGCGTATTAATAACTCTCAAATCGAAGAGCTCGTTATTACGAACTCAATTGAATTGCCAGCAGAAAAACAATCACCAAAAATTAAGCAATTATCGATTGCAGAGCTTCTCGGTAATGCAATTATCCGCGTTTTCGAAGATAAATCAGTTAGCCGACTATTTGACTAAGATTTTCTTCGCATCTCGTGTTATAATGAAACGTAATGAAAAAATTCTAAATTCACAATAGAAGGGTGTTAAACAAATGACTACAGTAAAAATTGAAGCACAACTTAGAGAGAGCAATAAAAAATCAGCATTAACAGAATTACGCGCAGCAGGATTCGTACCAGCAGTACTTTACGGATTCGAAGCGGACAATACGACAATCGCAGTAAAAGAGCGCGACGTATTGAAAGCAGTAGAAGAAGTAGGACGTAACGGAGTTGTTGAACTTGAAGTAGATGGAAAATCATACAACGCAGTTTTACAAGACTACCAAACAGAAGTATTACGTACGAACTTAACGCATGCTGATTTCCTTTCAATCGACATGACAGAAGAATTAGAAGTTGACGTAATCGTTCACCCAGTAGGAACTTCAGCTGGTGAAAAAGAAGGCGGAATCGTAGAACAGCCAACACGTGAACTTACAATCAAAGTAAAACCAACAGCAATTCCAGAATCATACGACATCGACATTACAGCGCTTGAAATTGGAGATTCAATCTCAGTAGCTGACATTCGTGAAGAAGCACCATTTGAAATCTTAAACGAAGATGACGAGTCATTAATCGTTATCTCAGCACCACGTTCTGAAGAAGAACTCGAAGCACTTGATGAAGTAGCAGACGCAGATGCAAGCGTAGAGCCTGAAGTAATCGGTGCAGCAGACGAAGCGGACGAAGAATAATATTCATGCTGAGCGAGAAGCGCACGGATTATACCGTGCGCTTTCTTTCCATATAAGGAAAATAAGTTCTCTCCCTTCTCTTGAAGAAGCAGAGGGCTTTTTTGCATAGTATAAAAAAGATAGGGGTTACGTAATATGAAAATGATCGTCGGATTAGGAAACCCGGGTCGAAAATATGAGTCGACACGACATAATATCGGTTTTCGTGTCATCGATGAATTAATGGATCGGTGGAACGTGACATCGATGCAATCGAAGATGAATGGAGAATTTGCAGTCGTTCATCGACCAGAAGGCAAAGTACTACTCGTTAAACCGATGACGTACATGAATTTATCAGGAGAGTGCGTTCGTCCATTAATGGATTATTATTCGATCGAACCGAAAGATGTAATCGTTTTGTACGATGATTTAGACTTGCCACTCGGGCGTTTACGCCTTCGACAACGTGGAAGTGCAGGAGGACATAATGGGATGAAGTCTCTCATTCAGCACCTTGGCACCGAGCGATTTTCTAGAATACGCATTGGAATTGATCGTCCAACGAATGGAATGACAATTGTCGACTACGTACTCGCTTCATTTCGGAAAGATGAAGAAGATGATGTCGTTCAAGTGATTCAGCAAGCAGCTGACGCATGTGAAGAGTCGGTAGGGCGGCCATTTTTAGAAGTAATGAATACGTACAATCAACAATCATAAAAGAGGGAGTTGCTTTGGTGATTAGCCAAAGCTTTTTCCGTTTATTGATTTAAAGGGATGATGAAATGGAAACGGAAGCGATTCAACATTTATTCGAAAAGAAAATAGAACACCATGTAGTGACGCAAGAAGTAAAAGAGCGTTCTCCTCTTCAAGTGACGGGGTTGTCAGGTAGTGCTAAAACGATGTTCATCGAATCTTTTTATGATGCAGGCGAACGGATGATCGGACTCGTTGTACCGAACGTATTACACGGACAAAAAGTATACGATGAGCTAAAAAAGCGACATGAGGATGCGGTTCATTTTTACCCGGCAGAAGAATTGATCGCTGCGGAAATGTCCGTATCTAGCTTTGAGTTGAGAGCAGAACGAATCGATACATTGACGCGTTTAGCGCGAGGAGAATCAGGAATTTACATTATTCCTGTAGCCGGTTTGAAAAAGTGGATCGAACCGAAAGATAAGTGGCTACGCTCACTCGTGACGTTACGAGTCGGTGAAACGTATGAGTGGGAGCCGCTTTTAGAAAGCGTACTTTCACTCGGGTATGAACGAGTAGATATGGTGACGGCACCAGGAGAGTTCGCTATGCGCGGTGGTATTTTAGATATTTATCCGCTGCAACAATTGCACCCGTTACGTATCGAATTTTTCGATATTGAAGTGGACTCCATTCGAGAGTTTTCAGCGGAAACCCAACGTTCGTTCGATCCGATGGAAGAAGCGATGATTACACCTGCCAAAGAATGGTTGTATTCGAAGGCTACTCTTTTTGAAATGGCGAGAGGTGCCGAACGAGCACTCGCTGAACGGTTAGAATCCGTTCGAGATGAGGCGTTTAAAGAAAAGTTAATGGTTCGTATTGAAAGTGAAATTGAACAAATGCGTCAAGGCATTCCGATTGAAGCGCAATTGAAATACATTTCGTATGCGGAGGAGCCGTATGAAACGATCGCTCATTATTTTGAAGACGATGCACTGTTCATTTTAGATGAGCCGGTTCGAATTGAGGAAGTTGCTGAAACGTTAGAGTTAGAAGAAACGGAGTGGATGTACAGTTTAGTTGAGTCAGGGGCGATGCCACTCGTTTCACCGGTTACTGCGAACTGGTCAGATGCGGTGGATCAATTCCCGAAAAAACAAGTGAACCTTTCTCTTTTCCAACGTCAGCGAGCAGGTCAAAAAGTCATTTCCTACTCATGTAAACCGATGCAACAGTTTCATGGCCAAATGCATATTTTACAAGCAGAAATGGAACGGTGGGAACGAGAGCAATTCGACGTCATTGTGACCGTGAGCGATGAAGAAAGAAAAGCGCAAGTCGAACAAATATTAATCGATTATGACTTGTCGCATTACCTCGGTAAGCGCGCAGGAGAATCCGGGCGTCTTGAAGTCGTTATTGGATTTTACGACGAAGGGTTTGAATTACCTTTACAACAATTTGCACTCGTCACCGATCGAGAGCTATTTAAAGGAAAGCCACGACGTACGAGATCGCGTTCTACTCATTTAACGAATGCGGAACGCATTAAAAGTTATTCTGAAATTAATCCTGGTGATTATGTCGTCCATATTGAGCACGGTATCGGTCGTTATCGTGGCATAAATACGTTAGAAGTCGGCGGAGTGAATAAAGACTATTTAGAAATTGCTTATCGTGACGGCGATTCGGTATATGTGCCCGTTGATAAAATCGATTTCGTCCAAAAATATGTGGCGAGTGGCGACAAAGAGCCGAAACTACACAAGCTAGGCGGCGCAGAGTGGACGAAGACGAAGCGGAAAGTATCGTCTGCTGTGCAAGACATCGCGGATGAATTGATTAAATTGTATGCTAAACGTGAAGCGGAAAAGGGATATGCCTTTTCGGAAGATGATGATTTGCAACAATCGTTCGAGTCAGCATTCCCGTACGAAGAAACGGATGATCAATTACGTTCGATCGAAGAGATTAAACGTGATATGGAACGCGAGCGTCCGATGGATCGTTTGCTTTGCGGAGACGTTGGATACGGAAAAACAGAAGTCGCTTTACGGGCGGCGTTTAAAGCAATTCGAGAAGGAAAGCAAGTTGCTTTTCTCGTCCCTACGACGATTTTAGCGCAGCAACATTATGAGACGATGATTGAACGTTTCCGTCAATTTCCTGTAACGGTCGGTATTTTAAATCGGTTCCGAACGAAAAAAGAGCAAGATGAAACGTTACGCGATTTAAAAGCGGGAGTCATTGATATCGTTGTCGGAACACACCGTCTTTTATCGAAAGACGTTCAGTTCCAAGACCTCGGATTATTGATTGTTGACGAGGAGCAACGTTTCGGAGTGACACATAAAGAAAAAATTAAACAGATGAAAGTGAATGTCGATGTACTTACATTAACAGCTACTCCTATTCCACGTACGTTGCATATGTCGATGGTTGGGGTACGTGATCTTTCAGTCATCGAAACTCCGCCGTCGAACCGTTTCCCGGTTCAGACGTACGTGATGGAACATAATTTAGGACTTGTACGCGAGGCGATCGAGCGAGAAATGGCACGCGGTGGGCAAGTATTTTACTTGTACAACCGTGTCGAAGATATGATGAAGCGTGTCGATGAAATTGAGCAGCTCGTTCCAGGTGCACGCGTAACGTACGCTCACGGGCAAATGAGCGAGACTGCCTTAGAATCGGTCATTCTTAGCTTTTTAGAAGGAGAATACGACGTACTCGTGACGACGACAATTATTGAAACGGGGATCGACATTCCGAATGTGAATACGCTGATCGTCCACGATGCTGACAAAATGGGACTTTCACAGCTCTATCAATTACGCGGTCGTGTCGGACGTTCCAACCGAGTCGCTTACGCATACTTCTTATATGGAAAAGATAAAATGTTAACGGAAGTTGCTGAAAATCGTTTGCAAGCGATTAAAGAGTTTACAGAACTTGGAAGTGGATTTAAAATTGCAATGAGAGACTTATCGATTCGTGGTGCTGGAAACTTATTAGGTGCCCAACAACACGGATTTATTGATTCTGTCGGATTCGACATGTACTCACAAATGCTACAAGATGCGATTGAAGAAAAAACAGCGACACCTGATGAGAAAGAAAGCGTGATTGATGTAGAAATTAGTTTGCCAGTTGATGCGTATTTACCAGATACGTACATTCCAGATAGTTTCCAAAAGATTCAAATGTATAAGCGAATCAAAGCGTTGGATTCGATCCAAGCGTACGATGATTTAATAGATGAAATGATCGATCGTTTCGGCGAGTTCCCGTATGAAGTCGATTTATTGTTGCGTATTGCTCGTCTGCGTGTATGGAGTAAACAAGCGAACATTCAATCGATTAAGAAACGTCGTTCGATTACAGAAGTTCAATTGACGGAAGAAGGAACGAGCCGTTTAGACGGTGAAAAGTTCGTTCGGTCGTTATCAACGTACGGTCGAGCGGTCGGATTTTCTATGAAAGGTGCTGCATTCGCAGTGACGATCGATGATGAAAAAATAGGGAAGCAAACAGACTTTGATGTATTGGAAGAAATTGTACAATTATTAGTTGCTTCACAAGCGAACATCGAGGCTGATTAAACGTCCCGATAAGTTACTAGACGTTTCACGTGAAACAAAAGTGAGGGGAACTCATGGAAGCGGAACGGACAACGATGAAGCAATTTATGAAGGGAGCGTCGTTACTGACGCTCGCCACATTGATCGTTAAAATTTTATCGGCCATCTATCGAGTACCTTATCAAAATATGGTAGGTGACGAAGGATTTTACGTGTATCAACAAGTGTATCCGTTTATCGGAATTATCGTCATCTGGACGTCGTACGGTGTAGCTGTCGCACTTTCGAAAATGTTAGCGGAACGTGTCGAAGAAGAACGTCGAGTCGTTCGACAAATTGCGTTGAGGTTATTAATCGCAGGTTCTATTGCTTTTTGGCTAATTCTTCAACTTGGCGCACCTCTTCTCGCTCAATGGATGGGAGATCTTCAATTAGTTCCTCTATTGCGAAATGTTTCCTGGCTTGCCTTATTGATCGCTCCGATCGCGCTGATGAAAGGTGAGTTGCAAGCGGACGGAAGAATGGACGTCATTGCGAAGAGCAATGTCATTGAACAGTTCGTTCGGGTGGCGATTGTCATCGCAAGTGCTGCACTCGTTACGACGAGTGGACTTTCGATTTACGATGCAGGAAAATATGCGGTTTTAGGAAGCGTAGCTGGAAGTTTAGTGGCAACGTATACGTTGTGGAAAGTGTACCGCTTATCTCCGAAACAACAACCATCTATTTCTTATGGCGCATTTACCGGAGTTCGACGAGAGCTCGTGACATTAAGTATTAGTTTGAGTGCAAGCTCGCTCATTTTATTACTTTTCCAACTCGTCGATTCATTCACTGTATTTCAAGCGTTATCTGTGCATGAAACAGTGCAAGAGTCGATGCGGTTGAAAGGGATTTATGACCGGGGACAACCGTTTGTTCAACTTGGCATACTCGTTGCGACTTCATTGTCGTTAGCGATCGTTCCGATGATTGCCCATTACGAAAAACAACGACGCTATCGTTCAACCGAATCGATGACTCAGTTGACGATTCGTATTGCTGTCGTATTCGGAGTAGCAGCTACCGTTGGGTTGTGGCTCGTTTTACCGCCTTTAAACGTTTTGTTGTTTGAACATAATGAAGGAGTGCTTGCACTTCGTATTTTTATTTTGCAAATCGTATTGCTCTCGGTCATTTTTCCGTTAACAGCTATTTTACAAGGGAAAGGGTATGTCGGTTATCCGATTATGATTTTCGTAATAGGCGTCGTTCTGAAATCAGTCATAACGACACCGCTTACCATCCAGTACGGAATCGTAGGAGCTTCTTTATCGAGTGTGATTGGATTGACGCTCATCACGATTTGTATTTTGATCGTATTTCGTCGTCACGTCGTGAGAGGCGTTTTAGGAAAGCAGTACGTTTCGATTTTAAGCAGTGCGACGTTGTTCATGGTTGTTACCGTGCAACTGACGCTCTCCTTATTACCTGTCGTGACATTGCATGAACGACTCCAAGCGATGGTTGAAACATTCGCTTCAGTAGGAGTAGGCGGAGCATCCTTTTTATTTGTCGTACTTCGTTATCGAATGATCCGGGAAAAAGAATGGTACATGGTGCCGTTCGGAAAACAGTTAGCAAAATTGCAACTGATGATAGGAAAGAAAAGGTGAAAGTATGAATACAATTACAATTGTCGGTTTAGGAGCGGGCGGAATTGATTTACTCTCCGTCGGAACGTACCGCTTCATTCGATCGATCGATACGCTTTATGTGCGTACGATGGATCACCCTGCTGTAACAGAGTTAATCGATGAAGGGGTCGCTGTAAAAAGCTTTGACTCGACGTATGAATCTTCGGACGTTTTTGAAGAAGTGTACGATACGATCGTTCAACGTTTAATAGAACTTTGTAAAGAGGATGATGTCGTCTATGCAGTTCCAGGACATCCGCTCGTTGCGGAAGCGACCGTTCAAAAGTTGATCGAGCGAGAACGGGAAGGCGAAGTCAAGCTACACATTCGGTCGGAACAAAGTTTTTTAGATCCTTTATTCGCATCGTTACGAATTGAGCCGATCGATGGATTTCAGTTGCTCGATGCGTTGCAACTCGAAGTGGACGATCTATCATTAACACAACATACGTTCATCGGACAAGTATATGACGCATTCGTTGCATCGGATGTAAAATTAACTGCGATGGAGCGTTACGATGCTGAACACGAAGTGGCGCTCGTCACAGCAGCGGGAACGAATGAAGAGCATATTCAATGGGTCCCTCTTTATGAATTGGACCGAGTGGCCGTTATTAACAATTTGACGACGGTTTATTTGCCACCTGTTCATGAACGCGAGAAAAGATTGAAAGAGCCGCGTGCGATCCGTGAAATCGTCCAAATGTTACGGTCGCCAGAAGGGTGCCCGTGGGATCGGGAACAAACTCATGAATCATTGAAGCGCTTCGTCATTGAAGAGGCTCACGAGCTCGTGCAGGCGATTGAAGAGGAAGATGATTTCGGAATCGTAGAGGAATTGGGCGATGTTTTACTACAAGTGTTTTTACATGCTCAAATTGGGGAAGAGAATGGGTACTTTACAGTAGAAGAAGTGTATGAATCGATTGCGAAAAAAATGATCCGACGCCACCCGCACGTGTTCGGGGACAAGGAAGTAGAATCGATCGATGATGTTATAACGACGTGGGAAGAAATTAAACGTCAAGAAGTCGGGCATTCATCCGATACTATTTTAGAAGGACAATTTCGCGCATCGTCTTCTTTGCTCACATCGTACAACTATCAAAAAAAGGCAGGGAAAGTCGGTTTTGAATGGGACACGATTGAAGGAGCGATTGAAAAGTTTGAAGAAGAGTGGAAAGAGTTTCAAGATGAGCTCGTTGATCGTGAGGAATCTCGCCTCATCGATGAGTTCGGAGATCTTCTTTTCACATTAGTGAACATTGCTCGTTATGTAAAAGTGAGCCCAGAAGAAGCGATGGTACATGCTAATGCAAAATTTGCCCGTCGTTTTCAATACGTAGAACGAGCTGTTGCACAAGGAAAAGGCACATTTGAATCTTACACATTAGAAGAGTTGGATCAATTTTGGGATCAAGCGAAAGAGGAGGAGAACCGATGAGACTCGATAAGTTTTTGAAAGTATCTCGCCTTATTAAGCGGCGTACACTTGCTAAAAAAGTGGCGGATGAAGGACGTGTCCTCATTAACGGCGATGAGGCAAAAGCGTCAACGAAAGTGAAAGTAGGCGATGAATTGACGATCCGATTCGGTCAAACGATCGTCCGCGCCCGTGTTGAAGATTTAAAAGATTCCACGAAAAAAGAAGATGCGCTGAACATGTACACGATTCTTGAAGAGCGCAAAGTAGAAGTGAACGAATTGTAAAAAGCTAACTAATGAAAGAAGGAAAGGTGAGTTATATTGCGAAATGAATCGTCCGTGCAACCTAAAAGAAAAATGAAACGTTCCGTCCGCCTGCGATTAATCGTTTATTCTCTCATCGCGAGCATCCTATTTGGTGTCATTTTTGTCTTTTATCTACAACAGGCTAAAAAAGAGCGTGCGTTAGAGAAAGAACGGATCGAATTGGAAGAACGCTTAGAGGAAGTAGAGGTCAATCGTGAACTGTTGAAAGAACGTCTTGAACAGCTCGACGATGATGAATATATTGAGAAGCTCGCCCGTCAAAAATATTTTGTCGGAAAAGAGGATGAAATTATCTTTACTTTGCCTGAAGAAGAGGAAGAAAATGAGAAGGAAAAGGAAGCGGAAAAAGAGTAGCAATATTGACACACCTTTTTAGTTAGCTATAATGAAGGTAGACTCCTGTTTTCATAGGCAGGTCTAATAACGTTTTTTAAAGATTTCATAACACTCTGTTTTGGAATCGCTTAAATTTTAAGGAGGAGCATTTTTTTTATGTCAATTGAAGTAGGCAACAAGTTACAAGGAAAAGTGACAGGGATCACAAATTTCGGAGCGTTCGTTGAATTACCGGATGGTTCGACAGGGTTAGTACACATTAGTGAGGTTGCAGACACTTTTGTAAAAGACATTAATGAGTTTTTAAAAGTTGGAGAAGAAGTAGAAGTAAAAGTGCTGAACGTCGGTTCAGATGGAAAGATTGGTTTATCGATTCGTAAAGCAAAACCAGAATCGGAGCGCCAACGTTCGACGACTCGTCGCCCACGTCCAAAGAGCCGTCCGAAAGTAACTCGTGAAGAGACATTTGAACAAAAAATGGCACGCTTCATGAAAGACAGTGAAGAACGTTTAACGACGTTAAAACGTGCAACAGAATCGAAACGTGGCGGACGTGGATCACGTCGGGGGTAACTTGTAGCCCATATTCAATACGAGAAAAAATGTTTGAATGAATAAAAGGGTAAAAGAAAAAGCGATGGGAATCCCCATCGCTTTCTTCTTCGTTCTTATAATAGCGGCGGAGGGAGTCGAACCCACGACCTTACGGGTATGAACCGGACGCTCTAGCCAGCTGAGCTACGCCGCCATAATATGTTCTTTCTCGAACAACATTTACTATAATACATGGTACATTTAAAAAAGTCAAACGTTTTTTTAGAAAGAGGAAAAAAAGATGAGAAATCGCCAACTATGGGAAGAACAACTGGATAGAAATGAACACTTTCGATTAGGAGACCGACTATTGATCGCGTGCTCTGGCGGGATCGATTCAGTTGCGCTCGTTCATTTAATGATTGAGCGCGCTTTAAAGTGGAAGTGGACAATCGGTATTGTTCACGTCGATCATCAATTGAGGGGTCAACAATCGTATGAAGACTTGCTCTTTGTCAAAAAGCTCGCTTCGCGTTGGGGCGTACCTTTTTACAGTGAGCGAATTAATATTCCTTCCCTCGTTCAAACCGGAGGGAATGTACAAGAAGTTTGTCGAATCGAACGGTATCATTATTTTGAACGCGTAATGGCATGCGAACAATACGATACGTTAGTTACCGCTCATCATGCCAATGATCAGTTAGAGACGATGCTCATTCAGCTGACACGCGGCCAGTTGATGACCGGTATGAAAGAAGTGCGCCCATTTGGAACGGGGCGTTTATTACGACCGCTTCTCCACGTGGAAAAAGAAGCTCTCCATTTCTATTTGCAATCGATCGGTGAAACGTATCGTGAAGATCCTTCCAATGCCTCTACTTTATATTTACGTAATGCACTTCGTCAGCAAGTCATTCCACCTCTTGTTAATTTACGCCCGGAAGTGATTAAAAACAGCTTACAAATGAGCCGAGAAACGGAAGAAGATAATGACTATTTAATGAAGTTGGCAAAAGAAGTAACACGCGGAATGATTGTTGAAAAAAGACGAGGATTTTTAAAGGTGCAAATTGAACCTTTTCGTAGAGCGGACGTCGCTTTACAAAGACGAATCATTCCACTACTATTGAATTACCTTTATACATACGAATCACATCAAATAGCATACGCTACTACTTTGCTCAGTGCGATTCGAAAAGTACTTTTAAAAAGTGAAGGCCAGCAGCAAATTCGTCTACCGAAAGGGTATGCTGTTTACCGAACGTACGATGAGGCGACGTTTTCAAAGGTGCAAGCTCGTTCTCCATTAAGAGAGCGTGAAGTATTTCTTGAAACAGATGAATCGTTCACGTTCGGGAGCTTTTCATTTGAAGTGAAGAGTAATGAGTGTACTCATCGTGAACGAGGTGTTCAATGCTTTTCGCTGGATGAACGTCCGGTTTACGTACGGACGAGACGGCCAGGTGACGTGATTCAATTAGAAGGAATGAAAAACCCTAAAAAAATCCGACGTTTACTCATCGATGAAAAAATTCCGCAACATCTTCGTGACGAATGGCCACTATTAGTCGATCAAGAAACGGAACAAGTGTTAGCCGTACCGTTCATTCGCACGTCGAAATGGTTACCGAATTTGAGCCGGGAGGAAGACTTCCAACGCTTAAAAAATGTAGTACTCGTTCGGAAAGAGGAGAATATCACATGATGGAACAAGACATTAAAGAAGTTTTATTAAACGAAGAGGAAATTCAAGAAAAAGTGAAAGAACTAGGCGCGATCATTACAGAAGAGTACAAAGAGAAGTTCCCGTTAGCAATCGGTATTTTAAAAGGTGCGATTCCGTTTATGGCGGATCTCATGCGGGAAGTAGATACGTACATGGAAATTGATTTCATGGACGTATCGAGCTACGGCAATGCGACCGTCTCTTCAGGTGAAGTGAAAATTATTAAAGACTTAAATACGAGTGTTGAAGGACGAGACGTGTTGATCATTGAAGATATTATCGATAGCGGAAAAACATTGAAATACTTAGTAGACTTGTTCAAGTATCGTAAAGCGAACTCGATCAAAATCGTTACGCTACTCGATAAACCGACTGGTCGAAAAGTCGATTTAAAAGCGGATTTTGTTGGATATGAAGTGCCAGATGCTTTCGTCGTCGGATACGGATTGGATTACGCAGAAAAATATCGTAACTTACCGTACATCGGTGTATTAAAGGAAAAAGTATATTCGTTCTAATGGAACGTAAACGAGTGAGCGGTGTGTCCGAACGTTGTGCGCATCGCTCCTTCTTTGTATGATAGAGAGGTTCCCTTCTCTATTTGAGACGGCCGATGAATAATCGTCGATAGAAAGGTGTTTTCATTGTAGGAAGTAGTCGCGATATGGTAAGATTTACAATAGTTTTTTGTTGAATGAAATGAGGAGGATTAGGATGAATCGAACACTTCGATATTTTCTCTTGTTTGGATTTCTATTCCTGGCATTGACAGGAATTTTTAACATGTTTAATAATCCGAATCCGAAAATGGAGCCGATTCGTTACGACGAATTCGTTACTGCTTTGGATGAAGGAAAAGTAGACTCAGCCGAATTGCAACCGATGCAGCTAGTTTATGAGGTAAAAGGAACGATGAAAGGATATGAAGAAGGCGAATCATTCATTACGAACATTCCGATGGATGATCAAAACGTCTTAAATAAGATCAGTGATCTTGCAAAAGAAGGTCATGAGTTTTCTTATGAGAAAGCGCCTGAAACGAGCATGTTTGCTTCGTTCTTCATGGGCTTATTACCCTTCATTATCATCATCATCCTCTTCTTCTTCTTATTGAACCAAGCACAAGGTGGCGGTGGCGGCGGCCGCATGATGAACTTCGGTAAAAGTAAAGCGAAGCTTCATACGGACGAAGCGAAGAAGGTAAGCTTTAACGACGTAGCAGGAGCAGACGAAGAAAAACAAGAACTTGTAGAAGTTGTTGATTTCTTGAAAGATGCTCGTAAATTCGAAAAAATCGGAGCTCGTATTCCGAAAGGCGTTCTTCTCGTAGGACCACCAGGTACGGGTAAAACGTTGCTCGCACGTGCAGTTGCCGGTGAAGCAGGCGTACCATTCTTCTCGATTTCAGGTTCTGACTTCGTAGAAATGTTCGTCGGTGTCGGTGCAAGCCGTGTACGTGACCTTTTCGAAACGGCGAAGAAAAATTCGCCATGTATTATTTTCATCGACGAAATCGACGCAGTCGGTCGTCAACGTGGAGCTGGAGTAGGTGGCGGACACGATGAGCGTGAACAAACGTTGAACCAATTGCTCGTAGAGATGGACGGTTTCGAAGGAAACGAAGGAATCATCATCATCGCTGCGACAAACCGTGAAGACGTACTCGACCCTGCCTTGTTACGTCCAGGGCGATTTGACCGTCGTATTACAGTCGGTGTTCCAGACGTACGAGGCCGTGAAGCAGTGTTGAAAGTTCACGCACGCAACAAGCCTTTAGATGAGTCTGTCAATTTACAAGCCATTGCACAACGTACACCAGGATTTTCAGGTGCAGACCTTGAAAACTTATTGAACGAGGCGGCACTTGTTGCTGCACGTCGTGGTAAGTTGAAAATCGATATGGCGGACGTCGATGAAGGAATGGACCGTGTCATTGCTGGACCAGCTAAAACGACACGTGTCATTTCTGAAAAAGAACGTACAACAGTTGCTCACCACGAAGCAGGTCACGTTGTCATTGGATTGACGTTGGACGATGCACGCGTCGTTCATAAAGTGACGATCATCCCACGTGGACGAGCAGGTGGATATGCAGTGATGCTTCCGAAAGAAGATCGTGGTCTTCAGACGAAAAATGAATTACTCGATCAAATTGCTGGATTGCTCGGTGGACGTGTTGCGGAAGACATTATGTTTGGCGACGTTTCAACAGGCGCCCATAACGACTTCCAACAAGCGACAGGTATCGCTCGAGCGATGGTAACAGAATACGGAATGAGTGATTTAATCGGACCGGTTCAGTTCAGCCAAGAGCAGAGCCAAGTATTCCTCGGCCGTGACATTGGCGGCGGAAACTCGTACTCTCAAGAAGTCGCTGCAACGATCGACGCGGAAGTTCAACGTATTTTGAAAGAACAGTATGAACGTACGCGCACGATTTTAACCGAACGAAAAGAGTTACTTCAGTTAATTGCTGAAACGTTACTCGAAGAGGAAACGTTAGACCGTGAACAAATTTTACATTTAGAAGAACACGGTACGTTACCAGAACGAGCGTACGACCAACGTGATGCAATTGAAGAAACAGCGATCGATGCGGATGAACGTCCTGTAGAGGAGACGATCGTTGAAGACGTTCCAACAGATGGTTCTTTACCAGAGCCGAAGAGCATTCGCGAAGCGAAAGAACGCGATGAAATTGAACGTCCGAACGATGAAGTCGATCAGTCAGTCGACCCAATCGATCGACCGTCTCAAAAAGATGAATCGAGCGACAAATCGTAACGCGTCTTTAAGCGGGCAGTAGAAGTACTTGAATCACTTTGATAAAAGCGCATGGAAGCAGAGAAATTTACTTTGCTTTCATGTGCTTTTCTTATCTTCCTCTTGACGTCGTACGAAGTATAAAAACTCAGTCGATCGAAAGTCGAAGAGAAGAGAGACTTCAATTAAAATATGGTATGATATGTTGGAAAACTAACTAGATGATAGCGAGGAATGCAACGATGATTTTAGTATTAGATACAGGAAATACGAACATTGTACTCGGTGTATATAAAGGCGATCAATTGCTCTATCATTGGCGAATGGAAACGTATCGCCATCGAACGGAAGATGAGTATGCAATGGCAGTGAAGTCGTTGTTTTCTCATGCTGGATTAACCTTTCAAGACATTACGGGCATTATCATATCGTCAGTCGTGCCACCGGTAATGTTCCCGCTCGAACAAATGTGTCAAAAATACTTCAACCAGAAGCCGTTAATTGTAGGTCCAGGTATGAAGACTGGCTTGAACATTAAATACGATAACCCGAAAGAAGTAGGAGCGGACCGTATCGTAAACGCAGTTGCCGCTATCCATGATTACGGAAGTCCGTTGATCATCGTTGACTTTGGCACAGCGACGACGTTTTGTTACGTCAATGAAAAGTCGGAGTATTTAGGCGGAGCGATTGCACCGGGCGTAGGAATCTCCATGGAAGCTTTATTTGACCGTGCTTCTAAACTTCCTCGCGTCGAGCTCATCCGACCGGAACAAGTAGTCGGAAGAAATACGGTAGCAGCGATGCAGTCAGGAATTGTGTACGGGTATGTTGGGTTAGTCGAAGGAATCGTCGCTCGAATGAAAGAAGAAAGTGGTCTGGAGCCAACTGTCGTAGCGACCGGTGGGATGGCACAACTCATTGCGAGTGAGACGAATGTGATCGACGTTGTCGATAACTTTTTAACATTGAAAGGTCTCCGTTTAATTTATAAACGTAACGAATGAAAAGAGGGAAAATGATGAAAGATTATTTAGTGAAAGCATTAGCGTATGATGGGACGATTCGTGCCTATGCGATCCGTTCAACAGAAACAGTGAAGGAAGTTCAAGAGCGTCATGCGATGTGGCCAACTGCAACAGCAGCAGTTGGACGGACGATGACGGCAACAGTGATGATGGGTGCAATGCTAAAAGGTGAAGAGAAATTAACAGTAAAAATTGAAGGAAATGGGCCGATTGGTGCGATCGTTGCCGATGCGAATGCGAAAGGCGAAGTTCGAGCATATGCACGAGATGCGCACGTCCATAAACCATTAAATGAACAAGGAAAGCTCGATGTTCGTGGAGTTGTCGGAACAGAGGGATCGCTTTCTGTCGTAAAAGACATTGGATTACGTGATTATTTCACAGGGCAGATTCCACTCGTATCAGGAGAAATCGCTGAAGATTTCACTCATTACTTCGCTGTATCGGAGCAAGTACCGTCAGCGGTCGGCCTCGGTGTTCTCGTCAACCCAGACAACAGTGTCCAAGCAGCCGGTGGATTCATTTTACAAGTAATGCCAGGAGCGACAGATGAGACGATTACAGCGCTTGAACAGGCGCTCGGGTCGATGACACCTGTTTCGAAAATGATTGCAGAAGGTCATAGTCCAGAGGAAATGTTAGCTTCTATTTTAGGAGAAGAGAACGTAGAAATTGTCGACCGTATGGACATTCACTTCTCATGTGACTGTTCACGTGAACGATTCGCTCGAGGGATCATCGGCTTAGGAAAACAAGAAATCGTCGATATGATTGAAGAGGACGGCCAAGCGGAAGCGCAATGTCATTTCTGCTTAGAAAAGTATCATTATACAAAAGAGCAATTGGAGCAGTTGCTAGATGAAGCAACGTCCTAATTCGAGAGGACGACAGACGTCTCAAAGGCCGTCGTCGACGGGGTCGTCTACTCGTCCACCGCGCCGAAGAAAGTTAAGAGCGAAACCGCTCTTCTTTCTATTAGTCGGCTCTGTATTTGTAAATATTTTTTTGCTGACGATGCTACTATGGCCTTCTTCACCGAAGGAAGTAGCTGTGAGTGAGCAAGAAGAAGTAGCAAAAGTAGGGAAAGAAGTCGTGACGCGAGATATGTGGATGAACGAGATGGAAAAGTCGATCGGTCGAGAAACGTTACAACGCCTCGTTAACGAAAAAGTGATGGAGGCAGCGGCTAAAGCGTATGACATCGAAGTGACCGAAGAAGAAGTCGACCGTGAACTCGCTCTTTTAACAGCTAATGATCGCCAATTGACAGCAGGTGACGATGGCGACGCATTGCGACAGTCGATCGCTTCGGACCTCGTTTTTGAAAAAGTGCTCACGCACGATATCGTCATCGATGAAAAAGAAGTGAAAGCGTATTATGAAAAAAATAAAAAGCTTTACAAAATTGCTCCATCGTACCGAACGTTTGCGATCGTTGTGAAAACGAAAGAAGAAGCGGAAGAAACGAAAAAAGAAATTAAAGACGGATCTGACTTCGGAATGTTAGCGAAAGAACGTTCGTTAGATGTAGCGTCTGCGAACTTAGGCGGAGACTTCGGGTTTATTAACTCAGATACAGAAGGCGTCGACCCTGCCATTTTAAAAGAAGTGAAAGAGTTAAAAGAAAATACGTTAAGTGATCCGATTGAATTAAAAGACGGGCGTTACGCCATCGTGGAAGTCCGAGAGTCATTGGAAGGACGCTCGTTTTCATATGATGAAGTAAAACAGCAAATTGAACGAATGCTTGCTATCGAGCAACTACCTCAAAATGTTCGACCAGAAGCATTTTGGAAAGAATTTAAAGCGAAGTGGATTTACGATAAGTAATGTCTCTTTCCCGAGACATTACTTTTTTATTTTTAAAACCAACCTATTTGGTTGACTTTATGAAAGAGTAGCGTATACTACGTATAAAGAACGTTACAAAACGTATGGAGAAGGAGTGCTCGAATATGACACATGTAAAAATAGGACAAACGATTGCGGATTTAGTAGGAAATACACCGTTGGTGAAATTGAACCGTTTAACAGATGAAAACGATGCGGACGTGTACGTGAAATTAGAATACTTCAACCCAGGATCAAGTGTGAAAGATCGTATCGCTTTAGCGATGATCGAAAAGGCTGAAAAAGAAGGGAAGCTTCAAGAAGGAAGTACGATCATTGAGCCGACGAGCGGTAATACAGGAATTGGACTGGCGATGATCGCAGCAGCGAAAGGATACAATGCGGTTCTCGTTATGCCAGATACGATGAGTTCAGAGCGTCGTAATTTGTTGCAAGCGTATGGAGCTGACCTCGTTTTAACACCAGGAGCGGACGGAATGAAAGGCGCGATTGAAAAGGCGAAACAACTTGAAAAAGAAAACGGTTGGTTTTTACCACAACAGTTCGACAATCCAGCAAACCCTGAAATTCATCGCTTAACGACAGGTCCTGAAATCGCGGACGCTTTTGAAGAAGCGGGTATGCAAGTGGATGCATTCGTCGCAGGCGTTGGAACGGGTGGAACGGTTTCAGGTGTAGGTAGTGTCTTGAAAGAGCGTTTTCCTGACGTGTTAATCGCGGCATTAGAACCGAAAGAATCCGCGGTATTGTCAGGGGAGCAAGCCGGTCCGCATAAAATTCAAGGAATCGGTGCAGGATTTGTTCCGAAAGTATTCGATGCAGACGTCATTGACGAAATCGTTCAGGTAAAAGGTGACGACGCTTATGAATACGCACGACGTGCTGCGAAGGAAGAGGGGGTACTTGGCGGTGTCTCATCAGGAGCGGCGATCTACGCAGCGCTACAATTAGCGAAACGTTTAGGAAAAGGAAAAAATGTCGTTACGTTATTGCCATCAAATGGTGAGCGTTACTTAAGCACTCCTCTTTATCGATTCGAAGATTAAAAAATGAAAGAAAGAGTAGCCTTTTTAAAAGGTTACTCTTTTTTTGTTAGGAGGAATTGTTGTGGAATGATACAACTTCTTTCAAATTAGCGGTAAAATGAACAAAGAAAGAGTAGACTCGAAAAAAGTATGGAGGGAAACGATGAAGAATCGAATGAGAAAAAATCGAGTGACACAACGTTCACTCGATTCATTTATAGCAACGTATCAACGACTTGCACGAAATGAAGAGCACCATATGGTACTAGAAAGTGGACAGGCGGGACGTTATTCGATGATCGGTATGAAGCCAATCGAATGGATCGAAAGCGAGAAAGAAGGAGATGGAACGTGGGTCGTTCGTAAAAGAGAGCGAACGTACGTAGACGAGGACCCGCTCCGTGTCATTCAAAACGTTCAAAAACAGTACGGTACTGTAGAACCTTTCGACGGATTGCCTTTTTCAGGCGGTTGGATGGGATGGATCGGTTATGACCACGTTCGTTCGTATGTTTCATTTGATGAACCGAATGAAACGATCGATAGTATCGTGCCGGACGTTCTTTTTTATCGATTCCAACTTTTTGCGATACACGATGCACAGACGAA
This sequence comes from Planococcaceae bacterium Storch 2/2-2, assembly GCA_009740415.1. Lineage (GTDB taxonomy): Bacteria > Bacillota > Bacilli > Bacillales_A > Planococcaceae > Savagea. The sequence goes on from WOYE01000013.1 coordinate 36,259, forward strand.
CGACGTCACGCTTTTGACAGAGACTGAAAATGAAGAACTCATCCACTGGTGGATGGAACAGTGGAAGGAAGTTGAAACGTATCAATCGACTTATGTAGAGAGTGATCGACATTTGCTCATCCGACCGAACATGAGCGAATCGTACTTTGTCCATATGGTAGAGGAAGTGCAACGGGCGATCGCTGAACAACGTGTTTTGCAAGTGAACGTTTCTGTACGACAAGATATCCCGATGGACCGAGATCCTCTCGATGTTTATTTAACGTTGCGTGAACTTAATCCATCGCCTTACATGGCATATGTTTCACATGAAACATTTCATATTGTAAGTGGTTCACCTGAACTGTTTTTACGCAAACGTGGCAATCGGTTAGAAACGCGACCGATCGGAGGAACGAGAAAGCGTGGAGCGAATCCGCGGGAAGAAAAAGAGTTAGAACGCAGTTTGACGACGACGACGAAAGATATTGAAGAGCACGAAATGCTCGTGCAATTAGAATGTAAAGATTTTAAAAATGTATGTGAGGAAAAATCGGTACGCGTGACCGCCTCACGTGTCGTTGAAAAATATTCGCACGTCATGCACCTCGTCTCGCACGTGGAAGGAACATTGTTAGATGATACGGATCTTCGAACATTGATAAAAGGGACATTTCCAGGTGGATCGATTACAGGAGATCCGAAACGACCGACATTGGAAATGATCGAACAGCTTGAACCGACGCGTCGTAGCTTGTACACAGGCGCGATCGGTTGGATCGGTTGGAACGGTGATTTAGAATTGAACATTGCCATCCGTACGGCCATTGCGGAACAAGGAGAATACCGAGTGCAAGCAGGAGCAGGATTAACGAGTGATTCGGTTCCGATCGACGAATATTACGAATCGTTAACGAAAGCGAAAGCACTCATTGAGGCGTTACGTCATACGGGGCGAAACGATTAAGAAAGGATGATACGAATTGTACTGTTATTTTGATGGACAGTTCATGCCTATTTCTGAAGTGAGCATTTCACCGATGGATCATGGATTTTTATACGGTGTAGGCTTTTTCGAAACGTTTCGTACGTACGAAGGCTACATTATCGATAAAGAGTTGCATGAAGAGCGAATGAACCGGGCGTTGAAAGACGTTCGTATCTCGCTCGATTATTCGTTTGATGAAGTGGAACGATGGTGCCGCCGATTGAATGAAGAAGAAGGCGGCCGAGATGGGTATTTTCGATGGAACGTGTACGCAGGTGAGGAAGGGATCGGTATGGCAGCTGATCGATATGACCATCCGCACCATTTGCTCTTACGAAAGCCGCTTCAACGAACGGAACGAGGAACATCGAAGCGAGGATTTATTTTGGAGCATCGAAGAAATACACCGGAATCATCCATGCGACATAAATCATTTAACTTTTTAAACAATGTGAAGGCACGTCAAGAAGTGACTTCTCTTGCTACGGAAGAAGGCATTCTTTTAAACGCAGATGGATTTGTAACAGAAGGAGTGACGTCGAATATTTTTTGGGTGAAGGATTGCGTCGTTTATACACCTTCGCGCGAAACGGGCTTGTTAGAAGGAACGTTACGTCACCGTTTATTGCAATTGGCACGCCAACATTATGAAGTAGAAGTGGGATGTTACGAACCGTCCGATTTACTAAACGCTGATGAAGTGTGGGTGACGAATGCGGTTCAAGAGCTCGTACCGCTTCATGAGATTGACCACGTTTCATTTTTAGGGAAGGAAGGTCCAGTTTATTCGGATCTTCATGAACAATATACCGAGTATGTGAAAGAGAGAGTGAGTGAACAATGTTAACGAAAGCGAAAGAAACGTACACATTTGGCCGTACGACTTTTTCATTTGCGGAAGAAACGGTCGTTATGGGGATTTTGAATGTAACACCTGACTCATTTTCAGATGGAGGCCGTTACAATGAAATTGAAGCAGCGGTCGCTCATGCGAAAGAAATGATTCAACAAGGGGCAAAAATTATCGACGTCGGTGGCGAATCGACGCGTCCCGGACATGCACCTGTAAGTGAAGCAGAAGAAATCGAGCGAGTCATTCCAATCGTTCGAGCATTGAAAGAACAGCTCGATTGTGTCATTTCAGTGGATACGTACAAAGCAGAAGTAGCGAAGCAGGCGATTGAGGCAGGAGCTTCGATTATTAATGACGTTTGGGGTGCGAAACGCGAGCCACGTATTGCAGAAGTAGCGAAGGCGTACGATGTCCCGATTATTTTAATGCACAATCGTGTAGACCCAACGTACGGTGATCGGTTTGATGAAGTGTATTTTGAAGATTTAAAAGAGAGCATTGCGATCGCTAAAGAAGCAGGTGTCGCAGATGAGAACATTTGGTTAGATCCTGGTGTAGGATTTGCAAAAACACAAGAACAAAACATTCGTGCCATGCAGTTAATGCCAGAACTCGCAACATGGGGATATCCGATTTTACTCGGAACGAGTCGGAAGTCGCTAATCGGTTACGTACTCGACGTACCGGTAGAAGAACGTTTGGAAGGTTCGCTTGCAACGGTCAGTTATGGCGTAATGAACGGTGCTCATCTCGTTCGTGTGCATGACGTGTTAGAAACGGTTCGAACGACGAAGATGATGGACGTGTTAACGAAATGAGGGGGAACGAGATGGATCGCATTCATATTCAACAAATGGAGTTTTATGCATACCACGGTGCATTGCCAGAGGAAACGAAAATCGGGCAACGTTTTATCGTTGATGTTTCATTAGCTGTCTCATTACGAGAGGCTGGCGAAACAGATGATTTAACGAAGACGGTCAATTATGCGGAAGTGTATGAACTATGTGAGCGAATCGTAACGGGTGAGCCGATGAAGCTCATTGAAGCAGTTGCTGAAACGATCGCTACTGAAGTGTTAGCGACGTTTGAACGTGTCAAAGGAATTCGAGTAGCCCTCATTAAACCGAATCCACCGATTCATGGACATTACAATTCCGTTAGTGTTGAAATTGTTCGGGGGGATTATGCATGAACATCGCTTATTTGTCACTCGGTTCGAACATAGGAGAGCGTGAACGGTATTTACGACAGGCGATCGATGCCTTACAAGCGCACCCTGAAATTGACGTTTTGCAACAATCATCGATTTATGAAACCGAGCCAGTCGGTTTCGTCGATCAAGCGAATTTTTTAAATATCGTCGTTCAAATTGATACGAGCTTACCGCCGATCGACTTATTGAATGAATGCCAAGCGATTGAAAAAGCATTCGACCGTGTTCGAACGGTCCATTGGGGACCGAGAACGTTAGATGTGGACATTTTACTATACAACGATGCCACGATTCAGATGGAGCGTTTAATCGTCCCTCATCAAGAGATGAATGGTCGAACGTTCGTATTAGCTCCTCTCGTTGAAATCGCACCGCAACTTGCACATCCTGAAACGAAGCAACTGTTCCGAGACATTTTAAAAGAAGCGACAGGTGACGTTTGGTTGTATGACGAGAAGGAGGAAACAGAATGATGAATCAAGGTTTTTCAATCGGTGATGTTTCCATCGATAATCGAGTCGTCGTAGCGCCGATGGCTGGCATTAGCAACTCAGCATTTCGGCTAACTGTTAAAGAGTTCGGAGCTGGATTGATTTATGCGGAAATGATCAGCGACAAAGGGATCGTACAAAAAAATAAACGAACGCTCGATATGTTATACATTGATGAACGTGAAAATCCTTTATCGCTTCAAATTTTCGGTGGGGAAAAAGAGACGCTCGTTGAAGCGGCGAAGTACGTAGATGAAAAGACGACGGCTGACATTATCGATATTAATATGGGATGCCCTGTGAACAAAATTATAAAGTGTGAAGCGGGTGCGAAATGGTTGCTCGACCCTGACAAAATTTATGAAATGGTCGAGGCGGTCGTTCAATCGGTTCGCAAGCCAGTGAGTGTCAAGATGAGAATCGGTTGGGATGATGAGCACGTATACGCCGTAGAAAATGCGTTAGCGGCTGAAGCGGCAGGAGCGAGTGCGGTCGCCATGCACGGACGAACGCGACAACAGATGTATGAAGGAACGGCGAATTGGGATGTGATTCGACGAGTGAGTGAACGGATGACGATTCCATTCATCGGAAACGGCGATGTGAGTACGCCTCAAGATGCGAAACGAATGTTAGAAGAAACAGGTGTCGATGCTGTGATGATCGGACGTGCCGCACTAGGGGATCCGTGGATGATTTATCGTACGGTACGTTATTTAGAAACAGGTGAGCTCATCCCTGAACCGAGCGCACAGGAAAAAATTGATGTCTGTTTGCTTCATTTCAACCGCTTAATGGCGTTGAAAGGTGAGCGGGTCGCTGTGAAAGAAATGAGAAAGCATACGGCTTGGTATATGAAAGGAATCAGAGGGAGCGGTACGATTCGAAAAGAGATCAATTATGCTGAAACAGCTGATCAATTAACCGAGTTACTTCAACAATTTTCAAAGCAGATTGAACAGAGAGAGCGCAACGTAATTTAATTTATACATTCGAATGCGAGAATGGATAGAATTGTGTACAATGAGCATAGACAATCCGGCTTAACGGATAACTAACTAAGGAGTGAACAACATGTCTCATCTAGATGAAATGAACGATCAGCTACTCGTGAGAAGAGAGAAAATGGATGCAATCCGTGAACAAGGAATGGATCCATTTGGCTCACGTTTCGAAAGAACGCACTTATCGAGTGATATCGTAGCAGCTTACGATCAATATACGAAAGAAGAATTACAAGAAAAAGAAGACGAAACGACAGTCGTTATCGCAGGCCGTGTAATGACGAAACGTGGAAAAGGAAAAGCTGGATTTGCCCATTTGCAAGATGTGAACGGTCAAATTCAAATTTATGTGCGCCGCGATGATATTGGTGAAGATGCATATGCGCTTTATAAAACGGTTGACCTTGGGGATATTATCGGTATTAAAGGTCACGTATTCAAAACAAACACAGGTGAAGTTACCGTTTATGCGAAAGAGTTTACGTTTTTAACGAAAGCATTGCGCCCACTTCCTGAAAAGTTCCACGGTTTACAAGATATTGAACAACGGTACCGTCAACGTTATTTAGATTTAATTTCAACAGAAGGAAGTAAAGAAACGTTTATTTTACGTAGCCGCATTATTCAATCGATGCGCCGTTACTTAAACGACCAAGGATTTTTAGAAGTAGAAACACCGATGCTTCATTCAATCGCAGGTGGAGCGAACGCAAAACCGTTCATCACTCACCACAATGCGCTCGATATGGAATTGTACTTACGAATTGCAATTGAGTTACATTTGAAACGTCTCGTCGTAGGCGGATTAGAAAAAGTGTACGAAATTGGTCGTGTTTTCCGTAACGAAGGAATTTCAACGCGTCATAACCCTGAGTTTACGATGATTGAACTTTACCAAGCGTATGCGGATTACAAAGATATTATGGAATTAACAGAAAACATGGTCGCTCACATTGCCGAAGAAGTGCTCGGAACGACAGATATTCAGTATGGAGAACATACGATTCATTTAGCTCCTCGTTGGAAACGACTTCATATGGTTGATGCGATTAAAGAATATACAGGTGTAGACTTCTGGCCAGAAATGACAAAAGAAGAAGCACACGCATTAGCGAAAGAGCACGGTGTTCAAGTGGAGCCGATGATGGAAGTCGGTCACGTATTGAACGAATTCTTTGAACAAAAAGTAGAAGAAGAGCTCGTACAACCGACATTCATTTACGGTCACCCGGTTGAAATTTCACCACTTGCGAAGAAAAATCCAGAAGATCCACGCTTCACAGACCGTTTCGAGTTATTCATCGTACGTCGTGAACATGCGAACGCATTTACAGAGTTGAATGACCCGATCGATCAACGTCAACGTTTCGAAGCACAAGTTGCTGAAAAAGAGATGGGTAATGATGAAGCGCATGAAATGGATGAAGATTTCATCGAGGCTTTAGAGTATGGTCTTCCACCTACAGGTGGATTAGGAATCGGTATTGATCGTCTAGTAATGTTACTAACGAATGCTCAATCGATTCGTGACGTGTTATTATTCCCACAAATGCGAACGAAATAAAATGAATTGATTTTGAGTCTATATATAGAAGGAAGAGAGCGATATTACTTAAAATCCTCTCTTCCTTTTATTATTTATTAAAAAACTTTCAAAAAATGCTTGTCAAAATGAAAAAGCGATGATATAGTTATAAACGTTGCTTGAGAGAGCGACCGAAACAAAGAATGTTGAAAGAAACATCGTAAAAAACTTTTTAAAAAGTTGTTGACAAGATGAAACGTTCTATGTTAAGATATAGAAGTTGTCTCGAAAGAGCAACCGAATGAACATTGAAAACTGAACAGCAAAATGTTGATGAATAAAACCGTTTCGATCGACTAACCCCGTTAGTTGACGAAACACAATTTGGACATCTTAAATGAT
>WOYE01000001.1 GCA_009740415.1 Planococcaceae bacterium Storch 2/2-2
CGCGCTCAACAAGTCTAGTGACGATGGCAAAGAGGTCACACCCGTTCCCATACCGAACACGGAAGTTAAGCTCTTTAGCGCCGATGGTAATTGGGGGTTTCCCCCTGTGAGAGTAGGACGTTGCTAGGCTTTTTATAATGAGGTCCCGTAGTGTAGCGGTTAACATGCCTGCCTGTCACGCAGGAGATCGCGGGTTCGATTCCCGTCGGGACCGCCATTCTTCTATTGACAACACAGTCAATGGTTTTTTTATTTGGATGGACGTATTCTTCGAATGGTTCTTTTTTAAAAGGACGATTGGAAGAATACGTTTTTTTGGTTTCACTACATCCGTTGAAGTTGTAGTAGTTCCACGTAACAAAAAGTATGATAAAATGAAACGAGTGTTAGAAGGAGAGGAGCGGTACTATGTATCAATGGGATGTGCAACATATTGCCGATACGAAAGAGTTAGCAGAACGTCTCGCTTCCTATGTAGGACCAGGAGATGTCATTACATTAGAAGGTGATCTCGGCGCTGGTAAAACGACATTTGTTCAGTTTTTTGCGAAAGCATTAGGTATTGAAGATGTCGTCAACAGCCCGACTTTTACGATTATGAAGCAGTATGAAGGAAACTATCCGCTGTATCATTTGGATGCTTACCGTTTGGAAGGAAGCGATGAAGATCTCGGATGGGATGAAATTTTTAATGACGAAGCGGTCGTCGTTGTCGAATGGGCACAGTTTATCGAACATGCGCTTCCAGAAGAACGTTTGTCCATCCATATCTCTTATCGAGGCGAAACCGCTCGTCACATTACGATGAAACCGATCGGTACGTATTACGATCGAATGTGTCAGGAGTTGAAACGATGATTTGGTTAGGTATTGAAACGTCGAACGTTCCTTTATCGATTGCTGTGATGAACGGCGACGAAGTATTAGCAGAAGAAGTCATGACAACGAAGGTGAATCATTCCGTTCGTGCGATGTCAGCGGTCGAACGTGTCATGGCTGCCGCAGAAGTGAAGCCGAGCGACTTGGATGCGATCGCGGTAACAGAAGGCCCGGGTTCGTACACGGGCGTTCGGATCGGTGTGACGATTGCGAAAACGTTAGCGTGGACGTTACACGTTCCACTCGTAGGCATTTCGAGCATGCGCGTCATGGCGGCGAACTGTTGGCATCATGAAGGTGTCGTCGCGGTCGGATTTGATGCGCGACGCGATGCAGTGTACAGTGCCGCTTACTTCGTAGAAAACGGTGTACTGAACGAAGTGATTGAAGAGCAACATCGTTCATTCGATGAATGGTTAGATGCACTCGATGCGTTGAACGTTCCTATTTTATTTGTAGGACCCGACCGTGCACGATATGAAGAGAGACTGCGTGAACGTTTAGGAGATCGTTTCCAATGGGCGCGTGGACCGTTCAATACACCGCGTGCTTCTTTATTAATTGAATGTGCGAAAGAACGTTCCATCTCAGAAGATGTTCATACGTTCGTACCGGAATATGCGCGAATGACAGAAGCGGAAGCGAACTTAAAGAAAGAAGAGAATGCGTCATGTGCGAAACGATAACGCATCGTAAAATGGAACGAGCGGACATTGCCGCGCTCGTTGAAATCGAACAGTTGTCTTTTCCTACTCCGTGGACGGAAGAGATTTTTCTTCATGAGTTGGAAGGGAATGCGTACAGTCATTACATCGTTTTATTAATGGACGACACGGTCGTTGGATATTGTGGATCATGGATCGTCTTAGACGAATGTCACATTACGAATGTGGCGATTCATCCCGGTTATCGTGGAAAAGGATTAGGCAATGAATTAATGGAGCGATTGTTGGCCGATTGTGTAGAAGAGGGAGTTTGCCTCGTATCGTTAGAAGTACGACGTAGCAATACGATTGCACAATCGATGTACGAAAAGTACGGATTTACAAAAGGCGGCATTCGAAAAAACTATTATACTGACGATGGAGAAGATGCGATCGTCATGTGGGTGGAGTTGTAAAAGATGAAACGAACGTATATTTTAGCAATTGAGACGAGTTGCGATGAAACGGCAGCCTCCGTTGTAGTCGACGGACATGACATTTTATCGAACGTCGTTGCGAGTCAAATTGAAAACCAACGTCGCTTCGGTGGAGTCGTTCCTGAAGTCGCGTCTCGGTTACATGTGGAACAAATTACAGTCGTCATTGATGAAGCGTTAGAGCAGGCAGGATTAACACCGGCTGACTTAGACGCAGTTGCTGTTACGGAGGGGCCTGGACTCGTTGGGGCACTTCTGATTGGAATCCATGCAGCGAAAGCGTTCGCTTTTGCTAACGAGCTTCCTATCATCGGAGTGCACCATATTGTCGGCCACATTTATGCGAACCAACTCGTGCAACCGATGCAATTTCCATTGCTCGCTTTAATCGTTTCCGGTGGACATACGGAACTCATTTATATGAAAGAACACGGTTCTTTTGAAAAAATAGGTGGAACGCGTGATGATGCAGCAGGAGAGGCGTACGATAAAGTCGCTCGTGTCCTCGGCCTACCGTATCCAGGGGGCCCTGCGATCGATCGATTGGCACATGAGCCCACTGCTGAACCTGTCGACTTCCCACGTGCTTGGTTAGAAAAAGAGAGTTACGACTTCAGCTTTAGCGGTTTGAAGTCTGCAGTCATTAACTATGCTCACAATCGGAAGCAAAAGGGAGAAGCACTCGTTCCTGAAGACGTGGCAGCAGGTTTCCAGCAAAGCGTCATTGACGTCTTAACCGAACGTACGGTACGAGCAGCTGAAGCGTATCATGTCAAACAAGTTATCGCTGCAGGTGGTGTATCGGCAAACCGGGGCTTACGTACTTCGCTCGAAACGGCATTTAACGAAAAGGGCATTCCCTTTACGGTTCCACCGATTGCGTATTGCACAGACAATGCCGCGATGATCGGGGCAGCAGCATACGAAATGTATCGTGCGGGCATTCGTAGTACGTTAGCGATGAACGGGAATCCTAGTTTACCGATGCGTTCATGGAACGATGCTTAACGCTCATCCGATAAAAAGGTAGAAAAAAAGAAGGTGTACTTTCGCAAAGTATACCTTCTTTTTTTGGTTCTATAATAGATGTTCGGTTTTCATACGATTCCTCTAGATTTGCAAGAAAGGTGTGAGATGAGCTCTCCCACAAGTGTCCGTTCCTCCGAATAGGTATGTCTTTATTTTTATGGCGTTGTTTCATCGATGAGAGGTACTTGTCGTTGCTTTTTTACAACGGTTTGAATGATCGCATCGGCGATGTCGTCTGCGAGCGACAAATGAGAAGTAAATCCGACACATGAGCCGTTCATTTCACCGAGAACATACGTATCATTTCCGCTTTCATCGGTCCGAAGAATAAAATCAGCCGTCCATAAAAGAGGTAAATCGTAATGGCCGAGTTTTTCTTGAATCATCGGCAAATCGTTTAAAAATTGTGTAATGAGACCATTCCATAAAATCGGTGGGTCGTATCGGTAGTGCGCGCCTGAGAAGAGCGTTGCGCTAAACGCGTGTTTGCCTTCGATCGGTTGTTTATGAACGACATTGACCGGCTCGTCTTGAAGCATGAGAATCCGAATTTCACCTTCCCGAATACGCGGTAAAAAAGGCATGTCGATCAGTCGTCCGTCTCGTTCTTCTACATACTGTTCGCAAAAGAGTAAAAAGTTGCCGAGCTCCCACTGTTTCGATTCATTGTTTTTCGCTTCTGTACAAATGACAGGTGTTGAAAGAGGAATGCTGTCGCGTGCGGTCAGCTGAGGTTGAGCGAGTTCGACGCGCCAAATGCCTTCACCGGTCGACCCACGATTTTGTTTCAATACTCGCTCACCGCGTGCTAACGTGCGTGGAAATTGGTACATGAGTTCACTCATCGTGTCGTATGCGTACGTATCGTCTGGAACGAGAGACGTTCCTTTTAGTCGAATGAGCGCATCTTTTGAACCATAATTGATCATGGCGTCAGGGTGTGGCATTCCGATGACACCAGCTTCACAAAGTTCACGCAACAGATCGAAATAGATCGTTTCATCTTGTAAGTTTCCTGGATTGATGCGCGACACGTAGGCAGCTGCTGTTTGAGAAACATCTTTAAAAATCGCATCTTTTCGTCGTTCTTCAAAAAAGATGACGTCCGCTTCGTACCCTTTCATTCGAAGGGCGTCTACCATCGGCATCGTATCTTTTCTCATCCCGTCCGGTCCTTTATCATTTCCACCGAGTGCTTCAAAAAAGACGATTCTTCGTTTCATTCGTCATTCTCCTCCTCATTTGTCCAATACGTCTTTAGTGTAAAAGGATGTCATTCGACCATCTACCGCTTTTTTGTAAAAAACGATGTGGATTTATGTAAAGAGGGGACGTGCGAAAAGTGAAAAAACCGAGAGACGCTTTTACTGTTACGTAAAAGGTTTCTCGGTAGGTGCTTCGCTCATCGCACTGTTTACAGTTGGAAAGCTTCCAGTTCTTCTTGAGCTACTAACCAAATGGTACTCATTTCATCGAGCGCTTCTTCCGCTTCATGAAGTTCAGCTTGAATCGCAGCGAGCGCCTCATAATCGTTCGCGAGTTCAGGGTCGAGCAGTTCGTTTTGGAGCTGTTCGATTCGTTCTTCCAATTGGGCAATTTCTTTTTCAGCTCGCTCGATTTCACGTTCCCATTTGCGTCGTTCTCGCTTCAATTCGCGCTCGACGTGGCGTGGCGGTTGTTCTTTTTGGATAGTGACTGGTCGTTCGTCTTCTTCTTCGAGTCGTTTCAGTTCGAGTAACTCTTCTTTTTTCTCTACGTAGTACGAATAGTTCCCTAAATATTCAGTAATGCCATCGGGAGCGAGTTCGACTACTTTTGTGGCGATCCGATTAATGAAGTAGCGGTCGTGCGAGACGAAGAGCAACGTACCTGGAAAATCATCGAGCGCATTTTCCAACACTTCTTTACTATCTAAGTCGAGATGGTTCGTCGGTTCGTCAAGTAACAACGTATTCGATTGCTCAAGCATTAATTTGGCGAGCGAAAGTCGTGCTTTTTCGCCACCGGATAACGAATCAACAGGTTTTTCGACATCTTCTCCTGAGAAGAGAAAGCGGCCGAGTACCGTGCGGACTTCTTTTTCGGACATCATCGGCCAGTCGTCCCAAATTTCTTGGAGCACCGTTCCATTTCCGTGAAGCGTCGCTTGTTCTTGATCGTAATATCCGAGTGACACGTTCGTTCCGTATCGAATCGTTCCTGCAAGCGGTGTTTCTTTTTTCATGAGCGTTTTTAAAAAAGTCGACTTCCCGATGCCGTTTGGTCCGACAATTGCGATCCGGTCGCCCCGGTAAGCGCGTAGCTTTAAATGAGAAGCGACTGCCGTTTCGTCATAGCCGATCGCTAAATCGTCGACGGAAATGACGTCATTGCCGCTCGGACGATCGATAGAAAATGTAAACTTCGCGGATCGTTCTTCGCCATCTGGCGCATCCATCCATTCCGTTCGTTCGAGTAGTTTTCTTCGGCTTTTTGCCATTTTAGAAGTGGAAGCTCGAGCGATGTTTTTTTCAATAAATTGTTCGAGCTTTGCTTTTTCCGTCTGTTCTCGTTCGAATCGTTTCTTATCTTTTTCGTAGTTTTTCGCTTTCTCTCGTAAGTAAAAGCTGTAATTGCCTGGATATTTCGTAACGCGTTGGCGAGAAATTTCATACGTTACGTTAACGAGTTGATCTAAAAAGTACCGGTCGTGAGAGACGATTAAAATCGCCCCTTCGTACGCGTTTAAATACGATTCGAGCCAACTTAACGTTTCGATGTCTAAATGGTTCGTCGGCTCATCCAAAATGAGCAATTTCGGATTTTGTAGTAACATTTTTGCTAAAGCTAAACGAGTTTTTTGTCCACCGGATAACGTATGAACGAGTTTCGTATAGTCTTCTTCATAAAACTGCATACCGTGCAACACGGACCGCGTTTTCGACTCGTACTGATAGCCACCGGACGTGTTGTATTGGAGTTGAAGTGAATCGTATGTAGAAAGCAATTCCGCATAGTTGGCATCGGAATGGTCGGTTAATTCACTCATTTGTTGTTCGAGTGAACGTAAATCTCGTTCAATGGCATGAAGTGGTTCAAAAACAGTCATCATTTCGTCCCAAATGCTCAATTCGGAGTCGAGATGGGCGTGTTGATCCAAATAGCCGATTGTAATATCTTTCGGAATGATAATTTCGCCGCTGTCGTGAGACAGTTCGCCAGCGATAATTTTTAGTAAAGTTGATTTTCCAGCACCGTTTCGCCCGACGAGTGCTACACGGTCACGATGTTGCACTTCTAATTGTGCGTTTTCAAGAATCGGTACACCGGAAAAAGTTTTCGTTATTTTATTCACTTGTAAAACGATCATTGGACAGTTCACCTCTATGTTCGTAAGTGTAATGGAAGACTTGTTCAGACGCAATTGTTCGTCTTTACAAGGTCTACGTTGTACGGTATGATAAATTCGGTTAGGCGTACGTTCAGGAGGGTAATGATGAGTGAAATCATACAAAAAGTACCAGAAGCGACGTCCCGCCGGTTACCGATCTATTATCGCATTTTGCAAAAGTTTGAGCAATCCGGGAAGAAGCGGATTTCTTCGAGTGAACTGAGCGAAGCGATGCAAATCGACGCTGCGACCATTCGTCGCGATTTTTCTCATTTTGGGGCACTCGGACGTAAAGGGTACGGGTACGATGTAGAAGACCTCGTGTCATTTTTCCGACGTGTGTTAAATCAAGATGAACAGACAGAAGTCGCTTTGATCGGTGTCGGTAGTTTAGGGAGCGCAATATTAAAGTATAACTTCCAAAAGAGTCATAATACAAAGGTAATCGTCGCCTTCGATCCGAAAGCGCCGCCTGAAGGAAAACAGTTAAATGAAGTCAACATTTATCATCCTGATCAAATGGAAGAGAAGCTTCAACAATTAGATGTCGATGTTGTCATTTTGACCGTCCCTTCAAAAGTTGCGCAAGAGGTGACCGATCGTTTAGTCGCCATCGGCATAAAAGGAATTTTGAATTTCACACCTGTTCGACTTCAAGTACCGGACTCGATACGCGTGCATACGATCGATTTTTCGGTCGAGCTCCAGACGCTCATTTATTTCATACGAAATGATGAAAAAGAGTCACAATTGGAGTAGAATGAAGATAGTTCCAATAGGAAAGATGTTGTAAAATAGAGTTATCAATCGAGGGAGGTGTGAGTAATGCCGAGTGTAGGTAGTTTACTAATTATCGCCGTCATCGCATTGCTCATTTTTGGACCGAAAAAATTACCGGAAATCGGTAAAGCGTTCGGATCATCATTACGCGAATTTAAAGACGCGACAAAAGGTCTTTCAAGCGACGATGATACCAAAAAAAGCGAAACGAAAAAAGCTGACGAGTGAGTCGATGAGGATGTTAGTGCATGGATGAAAAACAGTTAACCGTCATTGAGCATATTGAAGAAGTACGACGACGATTAATCATTGTCATCGTCTTTTTCTTTATCGGGGCAATCGGCAGTTTCTTTTTAGCAAAGCCACTCATTCGCTATTTACAAAATAACGGTCCAGCGAATGATTTAACATTTAACGCATTTAATGTGCTCGACCCAATTTTCATCTACTTGAAAGTTGTCGTCGTCCTCGCGTTAATTCTCATATTTCCAGTCATTTTATATCAATTTTGGGCGTTCATTTCACCAGGTTTGTTGGAACAAGAACGTCGGATTACGTTAAGTTACATTCCATTTGCGTTTCTTCTATTTTTAGGCGGAATGGCGTTTTCTTATTTCGTCCTCATGCCGTACGTCATGTCATTTATGAAAATGATGGCGGGCGATTTAGATGTCACGCAAACGATCGGAATCAATCAATACTTTAACTTCTTAATCCAAATCATTATTCCGTTCGGACTCGTTTTCCAACTTCCGGTCGTCCTTTTATTTTTATCGAGACTCGGTGTATTAAATCCGGAATGGCTCGTTAAGTTCCGAAAGTATTCGTATTTTGGACTATTCGTCCTTGCGGCTTTCATTACACCACCTGATTTATTTTCACATTTGTTTACGACGGTGCCACTCTTCGTATTGTATGAAGTGAGTGTCATCATTTCACGATTCGGCTATCGAAAATATTTGAAAGCGGAAGAAGAACGTAAACTAGAAGAAATTAAAGCAGAGCAACAACGTCAAATCGATGAAGTAATGGAACGATTGAATGAAGATGAATCGTCTCAATAAAAAATCCGCCTCAGCTTCGTGCTGGAGCGGATTTTTTTATGGAACCGTTAGAGATGAAAAATCGTTTGGATAAACGCCGGCAGTTGATCCGTATATTGTTCGAGTTTATCGGCATTTAATTGCCCCCACATGACGAAGCTGTTCATGAAAAAGTGAGCAGCGATCGGTGCGATGATGCTTTTTGACATGTAGTAAATGAACGCGAATGCGAAAGCAGGCATTAAGTAGACGAGGAAATGCTCGAATTCCATATGGACGGCTGCAAACGCCGCTCCACTAATGAGGGCAGCGATGAAAAAGTTCGTCTTCTGAAAAAGTGCTCCGAAAATCGCGCGTCGAAAGACGATCTCTTCTAAAAGAGGAGCGAATACGACGATCGAGATGATCATAACAGGTGACGCTTTTGAAATCATCGCCAGTTGTTCTGTATTTTCTGAGCCTGGTTCAATTCCTAAATACGTCGTTTCGATGAATACAGCGAGGACTTGTCCGATCATCGCAAGGAGAAAACCGAGAAAACCCCAAAGAATCGCTTTCGGTGCGATCGCTTTTTTCCCTTCGAAGACGTTCCAAAACCCTTTACGCTTTCGAATGATGAGGAACATGACGATCGTAATGACGATGTTCATGCCGAGTGTGCCCCATCCAATCGTTAATGAAATCGCTTCTTCCATCGGATTTGTTTTTACAAACTGTCCGAAGAGAAGAGGTTGAATAATGAGTTGCGATAAATGCCCCGCAACAAAGGTGAGAATGATGAGGAGCGAAGCGACCCATTGTCGCCACGGTCGTTCTTCTTTGTAATTGTGAAATGTCGTTTCTGTCAACGGTAACATCCTTTCTTTCTTACTTGTAGTGTACTAATGTTTTGAAACAGTCGCAAAGAAAAAGAAGTGTTTTTCCTTGCATTTTTCAAAAAAATTATTTATGATAGAAACTGTATTAGCACTCTTTGAGTTTGAGTGCTAACAAAAGCTTTTAAAATTATTGAGGAGGTTGGTTCATTTGTTAAAACCATTAGGTGACCGTATTGTTATTGAGATTGTAGAGGCGGAGGAGACGACAGCAAGTGGTATCGTACTACCTGACTCTGCACAAGAAAAGCCACAAGAAGGTAAAGTGGTAGCAGTGAGCAAAGATGCGAAATTCGGAATCGAAGAAGGAGATCGCATCATCTTCTCAAAATTTGCAGGGACAGACGTAAAATACAAAGGAAATGAATACTTAATTTTACGCGAGACAGACGTTCTTGCCGTCGTTGAATAATCAACTATCTGTAGCTATCGATCCAAAATAAAACGAAACATACTCAGGAGGTAATTTTTCAATGGCAAAAGATATTAAATTTAATGAAGATGCACGCGCAGCAATGCTCCGCGGGGTAGATACATTAGCGAACGCAGTGAAAGTAACGTTAGGACCTAAAGGACGTAACGTCGTTTTAGAAAAAGCATTCGGTTCACCACTCATTACAAATGACGGTGTAACGATTGCAAAAGATATCGAATTAGAAGATAAATTTGAAAACATGGGTGCGAAACTCGTTGCAGAAGTCGCATCGAAAACGAACGAAATCGCTGGAGACGGTACGACGACAGCTACTGTTCTCGCACAAGCGATGATTCGTGAAGGATTGAAAAACGTGACAGCGGGAGCGAACCCTGTCGGAATCCGTAAAGGAATCGAAGAGGCTGTCAAAGTAGCGATCGACGGTTTGAAAGAAATTTCAAACGAAACAGAAACGAAACAAGAAATCGCTCAAGTTGCTTCTATTTCTTCAGGAGATGAAGCAGTCGGCGAATTGATCGCTGAAGCGATGGACCGTGTCGGAAACGACGGAGTCATTACGATCGAGGAATCAAAAGGGTTCGAAACAGAGCTCGACGTCGTAGAAGGTATGGAATTCGACCGTGGTTACGCATCAGCGTACATGGCGACAGATACAGATAAGATGGAAGCGGTTCTCGACAACCCTTACATTTTAATTACAGATAAAAAAGTGACGAACATTCAAGAAATTTTACCAGTTCTTGAACAAGTCGTTCAACAAGGTCGTCCGATCTTAATTATTGCAGAAGACGTGGAAGGTGAAGCACTCGCAACGCTCGTTGTGAACAAGCTTCGCGGTACATTCAACGCAGTCGCAGTAAAAGCACCAGGATTCGGAGACCGTCGTAAAGCGATGCTCGAAGATATCGCGATTTTAACAGGTGGTCAAGTGATCACAGAAGATATCGGCATGGACTTAAAAGAAGCGAACTTGACACAATTAGGTACAGCTGAAAAAGTAATCGTAACGAAAGATCATACGACAATCGTAGAAGGAAACGGTGCAACAGACGCAATTGAAGCACGCGTTGCACAAATCCGTAGCCAAATCGAAGAGTCGACATCTGAGTTCGATCAAGAAAAATTACAAGAGCGCTTAGCGAAACTTGCGGGCGGCGTAGCTGTTATCAAAGTAGGAGCAGCGACAGAAACAGAATTGAAAGAGCGTAAACTTCGTATCGAAGACGCGTTGAACTCAACACGTGCAGCAGTTGAGGAAGGCATCGTATCAGGTGGAGGTACGGCATTGATCAACGTGTACTCAAAAGTAGAAGCGTTGTTAGACTCAACAGAAGATGACGTCGCAACAGGTGTGAAAATCGTATTGCGCGCATTAGAAGAGCCGGTTCGTCAAATTGCAACGAACGCAGGACTTGAAGGTTCAATCGTTGTCGACCGTTTGAAACGAGAAGAAGTAGGTACAGGATTTAACGCAGCAACAGGTGAATGGGTGAACATGATGGAAGCAGGAGTCATCGACCCAACGAAAGTAACTCGTTCAGCTCTTCAAAACGCAGCATCTGTCGCAGCGATGTTCTTAACGACAGAAGTTGTCATCGCAGATCAACCAGCACCAGAAGCGCCAATGGGCGGTATGCCGGACATGGGCGGCATGGGCGGTATGATGTAATGACGCGATTCGGTAGCGTCTAAGCAGTGAGGAATTTCCTCACTGCTTTTTTATGTTGTATGGCGGACCGTTCGAACGATTTTTAAAATGAAATTATAAAGTCGATGTAGGGAGCTTCGTGCCGTTCGTTCTGAGTTGGAGGAAAAGGCGGTCGGCTCGTTTTCTACTTTCCATAAAGTATTTTTTTAAAATGAAGAAAAGTCATTTTATTTGAAAGCGTTTTCAAATCATGATACATTACTTGTGAAGAAGTGAAGCAGCGTTCGTTACGAGAGCGTTCGAATCCACTTCTGTACATACGATCATAAAAAGGAGCGATAGAAGATGACAAAACAGTTAAAGAACTACATTAACGGTGAATGGACGGATTCTAGCCAAACGGATGACAGGAATGAAGTGTTAAATCCAGCGACGCAAGAAGTCATTGCGTACGCTCCACGGACGACGAAAGAAGAGACAGAAGAAGCGATTCGGGTAGCGCGTGAAACGTACGAAAGTGGTGTATGGTCAGATTTAACAGTACATGAGCGAGCGGCGTACTTAGATCGGATCGCTGATCAAATTGATGAGCATTTCGAAGAACTTGTCGATTTAGAAGTAGCGAACAATGGAAAGATTAAAGCAGAAGCGGAATTCGATATCGGTGACGCAGCGGAATGTTTCCGTTACTATAGCGGCCTCATTCGAACGGTGCAAGGCGAAACGTATGAAGTGCCTGAACCGATGCAAGCGATGGTCGTTCGCGAACCAGTCGGAGTAGCAGGTTTGATCGTTCCGTGGAACTTGCCGATGTTAATGGCGGTTTGGAAGTTAGCACCGGCATTAGCTGCAGGAAATACGGTCGTCTTAAAGCCAGCAGAGCTTACACCGGTGACGACGACACGTTTGTTTGAGTTGATCGACGAAGTAGGTGTACCGAAAGGAGTAGCAAACCTCGTACACGGAAGAGGTTCTGTCGTCGGACAGACGCTCGCTGAAAGCGATGACGTAGACGTCGTATCGTTCACAGGGAGTACGGACGTTGGAAAAGGTATTATGAAAGCAGCGACAGGGAACTTGAAAAAAGTATCGCTTGAACTCGGCGGAAAATCACCGAATATTATTTTCGCAGACGCGAAGTTCGATGTAGCTGTCGATATGGCACTGTTCGGTATTTTCTTCGGAGCGGGTCAAGTTTGTTCAGCGGGCAGTCGAATTCTCGTTGAAGAGCCGATTTATGATCGTTTCGTCGAAGCGTTTTCAAAACGAGCATCGGAGATTCGTGTCGGCCCAGGAAATGATCCGAACTCTCAATTCGGTGCGATGACGAGCGAGAAGCAGATGAATCGCGTATTGGAATACATTGAAATCGGTAAGAAAGAAGGAGCGACACTCGTGACGGGTGGACAACGCCTCACAGAAAACGGACTCGATCGAGGATTTTTCATTGAGCCGACTGTATTCGTCGATGTCGATAACGATATGCGAATCGTTCAAGAAGAGATTTTTGGACCGGTCGTCACAATTCAACCGTTCAACGGTGAAAAAGAGGCGATCGAGTTAGCGAACTCGACCGATTACGGATTAGCGGGCGCTGTCTTTTCACAAGACCCAGCGAAAGCGTTGCGTGTCATTAAGAAAGTTCGATCGGGTATTACGTGGGTGAACACGTACCATCCGACGTACAACGAAGCGCCGTGGGGCGGATATAAGCAAAGTGGAATCGGGCGTAGTCTCGGAACGTACGGGTTAGACGATTTCCAAGAAGTGAAGCAAATTAACATTAACTTAGAAGTAGAGCCGACGGGTTGGTTCGATTAAACAGAACCGTTCCATTCTCATTTTAATAAAAAACGGTAGTCTTTCGCTTTATGCGATCGACTACCGTTTTTTTAGTAAGTTGTGTTAAAAGAGTAAATGTGCGACACCTGCGACGATCGGTAATGCGATGATCGTACGGAGGAGGAAAATAACGACTAAATCTAAGAAACTCACCGGAATTTTTGAACCGAGTAATAATCCACCAACTTCAGCAAGGAAAATTAATTGAACGACCGACATCGTTGCGACGACGAACAATGTCAATTGAGAAGTAATCGTTCCTGAAGCTAAAATGACGGGTAAAAACATATCGGTAAATCCGATGACCATAAGTGGCGCCGCTTCTGCTGCTTCTGGAATGTTGAGCAATTGCAAATACGGCTCAAACGGCTTTCCAATGATATTGAATACGCTCGTATGTTCAGCGAAGATGAGAGCGAGTGTACCGAATGCCATAACGACTGGGATGACGCCGATCCACATGTCGAGCACGTTTTGGATACCTGAGAAAACTGTTTTGCTCAACGATTTATTCGTCTCTGCTTTTTCTAACGCTTTTTCGAGGCCGAGTGAAAATGACGTATGCCCTTCTGGTACGAGCTCTTCGTCTCCTTTATACGGCGTTCCGTCGATGTATTCGTCACCTTTTTGCGCGAGCGGATAAATTCGAGGCATAATGAGCGCTAAAATGAATCCGACGAAAGCGACGGTTAAATAATATGGAATGAAGTAAGCATCGAGTCCCACTTTACCGATAATGACGATGGCGAATGTAATGGAAACGACAGAGAACGTCGTTCCGATAATCGCTGCTTCTTTTTTCGTATAATGTCCTTCTTCGTACTGTTTGCTCGTTAGAAGAACGCCGATCGTTCCATCGCCGACCCATGAAGCGAGCGCATCGATCGATGACCGTCCTGGTAATTTGAAGAGGGGACGCATCACTTTAACCATTAACGTTCCGAAAAATTCGAGAAGACCGAAGTTTAGAAGTAAAGGCAAAAGAAGTCCCGCAAATAAGAAGACCGTGAATAAAAATGTGACGAGCCCTTCTTCACTCAGTAAGAGGCCACCTGTGTTTTCTTCCCAAATGATTTCTGGTCCGATTTGGAAGACGACGGAAATCGCAAACAATGCGGCGATGACACGAGTGATGACCCAGAAAGGAGTCACTTTGAAAAGAATCGTGAAAATCGTTACTTTTTCGTTCGTTGGACGGAAAGCGTAAATGACAGAACCGACTGCTGCGACGATTAAAATGATTAAAGCGACAATTGGCATAATCGGTGCGATCTGACCAGCGAGTGCATTCGCGAATACAGCAATCGGCACTTTCCATTCCCCGTCAAACTTCATCGGTGTCATAAAGAGTAAAATACCGAGCAATGAAGGAACGAGGAAGAGGATCCATGACGTCATATTAAATTTTTTCATAATGTTTCGCTCCTTTACGATCAAATTCGTAAAAATGTATGTTTATGCATTATATAACATGAAACGTGAATAATCTACCGTTTTAACGAATAAAATAAAACGAGTGAAAAAAGTTCAAAAAGATGAGTTTTCCTTGAAAAGGATAGTAGAAATCGATAACTTTAAGGTTTCAAGTGTTACAGTATAGACTCGTGAGAAAAATTGGTATAATGAAATGATCAATCAAGGAAATTTATGAAGAGGATGGTTTGAACAATTGAGAGAAACCGAACATATTGCGCGCGTTGTTTATTTATACACGGAGTTAAGAGAACGAGGAGAAGTGAAAGAGTCGGTCGATTCGATGGATGTTTATCATCTTGCGAAAGCGATCACGGAGCAATGGAACGATTGGAAACGGTATGATTTGTCGGATGCGGATTCTTTCGAAACGTTCGCTTTGAAGCGGTTGCGTGTTCACTTTACGAAAACAGACGAATGGTTATTGTTTGAAAATATCGTCCGACCTGCAGATGATCGAGGTGTCGTTTTGTCGATTAAGTTATCATTTCCAGCGTTGGATGACGTTTGTCATTACGGCTTTTTTTACGTCGAAGATTTAGTGAACGGGCATGTCGTCGTTGGCGAGTTTCCAGAGTTGCAATTTAATTTAGAAGAGAGCGGGCGGTATTTACGCCGAAAAATGGATGAGTTATCGAGTGAAGAGTGGCTCGTCGGCACGACGTTCGATATCGTCACGAGTAGGGAGTCGATTTGATGAAACAACCTATTGCTTATCGCCAATCGATCGGTTCAACGCTCGTTACTGTAGTGCTCGCCTTTCTCGTCTATTCATTGCTCGTTGCGGTCGGGATTCGGATCGCTGGAGTCGAAGCACCTTTTTCTCGCATTTGGACGTTAGTTTTAATGTTAGCTTGGCCGATTTTTCTCATCATTCAGTGGCCTGTCAGTTTGTTTACCGATTGGCGAGCTGCTAAAAAGAACTGCCCCGAAAAGAAAAAGTTTAAAATGTATGCATTGGCACCGACGATTACGGTCGCATTGCTCGCGCTGCTCGCTGAATGGCAAGGGTGGTCGTGGGTGATCGTGACACTACTCGGGACGTTGATCGGTTTGATTCACTGGCAAACGCGATCATTCGTCATTTACATTGAAGAAAAACGTTCGAACAAAGGAGGGGCTACGAGTGATTAAGTTGACGAAAGAAGGAAAACAGCAATTGGAACAAAAGCTCGCTCGTTTACAATCCGAAACGTTAATCGAAGCGTCGAAACGAGTGAATGAGGCACGGAAGTTTTGTGATTTCTCAGAAGATCCGATGTATGTAAAATTTGTCGATGAATCGAATGAAGTGAGAGAAGAAATCGAACGATTGAAGCACATTTTAAAACATGCTCACATCGTTGAATCTGTTCCGAACGATACGGTTGGCCTCGGGTCGCTCGTCACGATTTGTGAGTTGCCTGATGGCGACGAAGAAACGTACCGACTCGTTTCACCGATCGAAGCGAATATTGACGAAGGGCTCATCTCAACGGAAAGCCCGCTCGGTCAACAATTGATCGATCGGCAAGAAGGGGCAACGATTGAATTAGGGGACCTTTCGTTCCGTATTGTAAACATTACGAATGAGACGACCGCTTGACAACCGTTTCATTCTCTTGTAATAATAAGCATGTAAGCAATTTCATAGTAACACTAGGGGTGTCCGGGCAATCGCCGGACTGAGAGGGAATGCGCATCATTCCTAACTCTTTGGACCTGATCTGGCTCATACCAGCGTGGGGAAGTATTTTACACTGACAGTCGACGTATGTCTTTTTTTACATGCGTATTATTGCCGGGTCCATCTTTTCATGGACTCGGCTTTTTTTATTGTCACACCCAAGGGCGGAGAGTCATGGTCGATATTTCACTTAGTAGAAAGGGAGATCAGACATGACAACGAACAACAAACAAAAGGGGATTCACATTCACGACTATTTTCCAGCGAGTACGAAAGTGTACGTAGAGGGGAGTCGTCCAGACATTCGCGTGCCAATGCGTGAAATCGAATTAACACCGACGATTACGGAGCGAGGGGAAGAGCCGAATGAACCGTTTCGCGTATACGATACGAGCGGCGTCTATACGGATCCGAATCACGAAATCGACATTGAAAAAGGATTACCACTCGTTCGTCGCAATTGGATTATGGAACGTGACGATGTAGAAGAGTACGAAGGGCGCGAAGTACGTCCGGAAGATAACGGATTTCTTCCAGGAAAAGAGCGCCATGATGATGAATTTCCGTTGTTGAAGCGGAAGCCACTCCGTGCAAAACGAGGAAAAATTGTGACGCAATTGCACTATGCACGACAAGGAATCGTTACACCAGAAATGGAATATGTCGCGATTCGTGAAGGCGTTGAACCTGAATTCGTTCGTGATGAAATTGCGTTAGGGCGTGCGATTTTACCGTCGAACATTAACCATCAAGAAGCAGAACCGATGATCATCGGTCGCAACTTCCACGTGAAAGTGAATGCGAACATTGGAAACTCCGCTGTTACATCTTCCATTGCGGAAGAAGTAGAAAAAATGACGTGGGCGACACGTTGGGGCGCGGATACGATTATGGATTTATCAACAGGTAAAAACATTCATACGACGCGTGAATGGATCATTCGTAACTCGCCGGTTCCAGTCGGTACGGTTCCTCTTTACCAAGCGCTCGAAAAAGTGAACGGAAAAGTAGAAGATTTGAATTGGGACGTGTATCGAGACACGCTCATCGAACAAGCCGAGCAAGGAGTGAGTTACTTTACGATTCACGCCGGTGTTCGCTTACATTACATTCCGATGACGGTCGACCGTGTGACAGGAATCGTTTCTCGAGGTGGATCGATTATGGCGCAATGGTGCTTACTCCATCATGAAGAGAACTTCTTATATACGAAATTTGATGAAATTTGTGAAATTATGAAGCAATACGACATCGCCTTTTCATTAGGTGACGGTTTACGTCCAGGTTCGATCGCTGACGCGAACGACGAAGCGCAGTTCGCAGAATTAGAAACGCTCGGTGAATTGACGAAAATCGCTTGGGAGCATGACGTCCAAGTAATGGTAGAAGGACCAGGGCACGTTCCGATGAACAAAATTAAAGAAAATATGGATAAGCAGTTAGAAATTTGCGATGAGGCGCCGTTTTACACACTCGGACCGTTAACGACCGATATCGCACCTGCTTACGACCATATTACATCGGCAATCGGTGCGGCGATGATCGGTTGGATGGGAACAGCGATGCTTTGTTACGTGACACCGAAAGAGCATTTAGGCTTACCCGATAAAAATGACGTTCGTGAAGGTGTCATTACGTATAAGTTAGCGGCACATGCTGCTGATTTAGCGAAAGGGCATCCGAGCGCACAAAAACGAGACGACGCTTTATCGAAAGCGCGATTTGAATTCCGTTGGCGCGATCAGTTTAACTTATCACTCGACCCTGAGCGCGCGATGGAATATCACGATGAAACGTTGCCAGCTGAAGGAGCGAAAGTCGCTCATTTCTGTTCGATGTGCGGACCGAAGTTTTGTAGTATGAGAATCTCGCACGACATTCGTAAATATTCTGATGAGGATACGTTGGAAGAAAAACTTCAAATGAAAGAAGAAGGAATGGAAGAAATGGCGAGCGCCTTCCGTCAAAAAGGTGGATCCATTTATAGCTAATCGCCGTTTCGAAAAACGTGGGGAGGTTATTTCATGACAGCTGAACAACTCGTCCAACAAATTGAACGACATACGATCGCTTTGAATCAGTTGGAACAGCAATTGCAACAACTTCAACAGCAGTGTACGCATACGTTTCGTGATGAAGTGACACACCGTGTATGTGAAACGTGTTTTTATGTGAAAAACATTCACTATTAATAGAGATGTGATGGATGAAAGCCTGTCGAATCGTCGGCAGGCTTTCGTGTCGTTTGGAACTTTTTTTCGGTTACTCCGTCCTCGTAACGAAAGCAACTCTTCTTTCAATGCATATTTTAGAAGGACGTCATCAAATGATGTATAATAGACGAAAATGATGCACGGAAGAAGGAGTTTACTAATGAAATCAACATATGCAGATGATAGTTTAACGATTCATACGGATTTGTATCAAATCAATATGGTCGAATCGTATTGGGCGGATGGGATTCACGAACGGCGTGCAGTCTTTGAAGTTTATTTTCGAAAGATGCCGTTTGGAAATGGCTATGCCGTATTTGCGGGACTGGAGCGGGTACTCGATTATTTAAAAAACTTTAAGTTTACATCGAGCGATCTCGCTTATTTAAAAGAGGAATTGCAATTTGATGAAGAGTTTTTAACGTATTTATCAACGTTACGATTTACAGGTGACGTTTATTCTGTCATCGAAGGTGAGCTTGTTTTTGCGAATGAACCGCTCATTCGTGTCGAAACGACGTTAGCGGAAGCACAACTCGTTGAAACGGCTATTTTGAACATCGTCAACTACCAAACGTTAATTGCGACGAAAGCGAGCCGTATTAAACAAGTCGTGAAAGATGAAGTCGTCATGGAATTCGGAAGTCGCCGTGCACAAGAAATGGATGCTGCTCTTTGGGGAGCGCGTGCTTCGATCGTCGGTGGATTAGAAGCGACGAGTAACGTGCGAGCTGGAAAGTTATTCAACATCCCGGTCGCCGGTACTCATGCGCACGCTATGGTTCAAGCGTACAAAAGCGAGTACGAAGCATTTCATTCATATGCTCGTCGCCATAAAGATTGCGTCTTTCTCGTCGATACGTACAACACGTTAAAAATCGGAGTACCGACAGCGATTCAAGTAGCGAAAGAGTTAGGGGATTCGATCAACTTCCAAGGCATTCGACTCGACAGTGGTGACATTGCCTTTTTATCAAAAGAAGCGCGTCGTATGTTAGATGAAGCTGGTTTCCCTAATGCTAAAATTGTCGTTTCAAACGATTTGGACGAATATACGATTTTGAACTTGAAAGCACAAGGAGCACGTGTCGATTCATGGGGAATCGGAACGAAGCTCATCACAGCGTACGATCAACCCGCACTCGGAGCCGTTTACAAAATGGTTGCGATTGAAAATGAGCACGGTGAAATGGAAGATACGATTAAAATTTCATCCAATGCTGAAAAAGTGACGACACCAGGCTTGAAAAATGTTTACCGCATCATTAATCGTAAGACGGGTAAAGCTGAAGGGGATTACATTGCGATGCAACAAGAAAACCCATCAGAAGAACAAGAACTTTACATGTTCCATCCGGTTCATACGTACTTATCGAAGACGGTCACTCATTTTGAAGCGGTTAATTTGCACCGCCACGTCATCAAGTCAGGGGAAGTCATTTATGAATTACCGACACTTGAAGAAATTCGTCAATACGGCATCGATAACTTAAATTTACTTTGGGAAGAATATAAACGTTCTTTAAATCCAGAAGAGTATCCGGTCGACTTAAGTCAAATGTGTTGGGACAATAAAATGCGAAATATGAAAGAAGTACAAGAGAAAGTGAAACAATTTATTGAAGGGAAGTGAGCAGATGCAACGGACCATTATCGAAGCACTTCACGTGAAGCCGACGATTGAACCGCGCTATGAAATTCGTCGTTCGATCGATTTTATGAAGCAGTATGCGTTGAAACATCCGTTCGTGAAAGGATTCGTCCTCGGTATATCGGGCGGTCAAGATTCGACGCTCGTCGGAAAGCTCGCTCAACTAGCGGTCGATGAATTGAATGAAGAAGTTGGAAAGAAACATTATTCATTTATCGCTTTGCGTCTACCGTACGGAAAGCAATTCGATGAAGATGACTGTCAAGATGCGCTTCGGTGGATCAAGCCGACAGAAGTGATCACAGTAGACATTCAGCCGGCTGTCGATGTGAGCGTCCAGTCGCTTCGAGAAGCTGGTATTGAACTAACCGATTTTGCGAAAGGAAATGAAAAGGCGCGAGAGCGGATGAAAGTGCATTATTCTGTTGCGGCCGCTCGAAGTTGTGTCGTCCTCGGTAGTGATCATGCTGCCGAAGCGGTTACTGGTTTTTATACGAAGTTCGGTGACGGTGGAGCCGATTTAATGCCGATTTATCGCTTGAATAAACGTCAAGGAGCGGCATTGCTTCAATCACTCGGGTGTCCTGCTCATCTGTATGAAAAGGTGCCGACAGCTGATTTAGAAGATGATCGGCCTGCTCAGCCGGATGAAGAAGCGCTCGGTGTTTCGTACGAAGCGATCGATCGTTATTTAGAAGGTCAAGACGTTTCAGCTGAAGCGGCCGCTCGTATCGAACAACTGTATGAAAACTCCGCACATAAGCGGCATTTACCGATTACTGTATTCGATCAGTTTTGGAAATAGAAAAGGTCGTTCGTCTCGGGACGAGCGACCTTTTTCAAATAGGAGTGGAAACGATGCATCCCATTTTACAAACGATTCAACAAAATGTTCGACAAGTGATCATCGGAAAGGATGACATTGTCGAACGAATGATGATCGCTCTTCTTAGTGAAGGGCACGTTTTATTAGAAGACGTACCAGGGGTAGGAAAGACGGTGCTCGTTCGCTCGGTTGCAGAATCGATTGGCGCAACATTCCACCGTATTCAATTTACACCTGATTTATTACCGACTGACATTATTGGCGTTTCGATTTTTAACGAGCAGACACGACAGTTTGAATTTAAAAAAGGTCCGATTCACGGATCGATTGTCGTTGCAGATGAGTTGAATCGTGCGTCACCAAAAACGCAGTCCGCTTTGTTAGAAAGTATGGAAGAACGTGCAGTAACCGTAGACGGTGTGCGTCATACGTTACCCGATCCATTTTTCGTCATGGCGACTCAAAACCCATCCACTCATTTCGGTACGTACCCTCTGCCAGAAGCACAACTGGATCGTTTTTTATTCCGTTTGACGATGGGCTATCCGACGGAGGAAGAAGAAGTACGTCTTTTGCAACGTCATGTCACGCAATGTTTAGAACGAGTAACGACGTTACAACATATTCGAACGATGCGAGAAGAAGCGAGAGGTACGTACGTTTCTGAACACGTTCAGCGTTACATCGTTTCACTCGTCCGTGCGACACGTGAGCATGAAGCGGTTGAGGTCGGTGTCAGTCCTCGAGGGACAGTCGCGTTACAAAATTCGGCGAAAGCGTACGCTTATTTACAAAACCGGTCCTACGTTTTGCCGGATGACGTACAGTCGCTCTTTTCAGACGTCGTTTCACATCGTATTCAGCTAACTTACGATTACGAGCAAGAAGTGTCATCGACAGAACGTGTCGTAGAAGAAGTGTTGAGACGAGTGGAAGTACCCGTAGGAGACTTTCGATGAATCGGTCGTTCGGACGAGCCTTTAGTTTACTTTTCGTACTCGCAGGAGCGGTCGCACTGATCGTTTATGACGTGACGCCACTGCTGACGTATGTCGGTTTCTTTTTAACACCTTATACGCTCTATGCGCTGTACATTCAACTCATTCCAGTCGGAAAAGCGAATGTACACGTCATCCAGCACGTAGAACGAGATCGTACCGTCCATTTGACAGCGACGATTGAACGAGATCGACGACTCTTTTTACCATTTATTCAATGTACGTACCAAATCGTACGAAAAGGAAGCGATGAACGACTGACGCATCGGGAATGGCGGTGGCTCGGTCGCTCAAAACGGTGGACGGTAACGATTCAAACACCGCCATTGGAACGTGGCACGTACGAATGGCAATCCGTCGAATGTCGGATTCAAGATACGTTACAATTTGCAAACCGAACCGTTCATCTCGGGGAGTGTCGTCTATTTTACATGTATCCACTCATTCGTCCATATGACGTTTCTACGCATTCATATGGCGAGCACGGTTTGCCATCTTCGTCAGAAAGTGTGCACGTCGACGCATCGGGTATCGATTTAGCAACGATTCGCCCTTATGTCCCAGGTGATACGCTCGCTCAAATTGATTGGAAGTCGTCTGCTAAAAAGAATGAATTAATGACGAAATTGTTCGAACGAGATGAGTCGACTCGCCTCATGATTCAAGTCGATACGCGAGAAAGTGCGTATTTTGAAGAACGGTTAGAATTTGCGATGACGCTCGGAACGAAATTGTACGAGCGTTCACAGTCGTTCGCTTACGTTGCGAATGAACGTGTTCATCTCGTTGAAAGTCGCGCATCGTATGCGACGTATTGTCAGTTTTTAGCTGTCTGTCAACCGTCTTCAAAACGACCGAAACCGAACGCGCATGCGTGGTTCATTACGGATGATCGAGTCGACGCACCTTTGTTTTTATCAAAAGGCCGCCATATCGTTTTAACGTCACATCGTCACCCTTCAACGAGTCGAGTGTTGTACGTACCAGTTATTGAACGAGGAGGAGAAGCGGAATGATGAAATATGAAAAATGGCTCCGTCTCGTCCTTTACATATTGAGTTACGGTTTATTGATGGAATGGACAAAAGCGCTCATTCAAATGACTGGCGCTGAGACGGTTCTCCCGTACGCTCTCTTTTTAGGATTCAGTTTGTCCCTCGCTTATTTACGTGTACCGACACATTATGCGACTATTTTACGTTTCATTAGTTTTGCGATTGCCTTTTACGTCATCGCGGCAGAAGGTGTTTCGTTAACGACATTTGGAACGACGATCGGAACGTTATTCAAAGAAGTGTGGAGTACAGGCCAAGTTGCCCCGATTGTTGAAGAAATAAGAGAACCGTTCGTATTGCTTCTTTTATGGGGACTGACTTATTTCATCCATTATTGGATTGATCATTTGCACCGCATTTTTTTATTCGTATTTGCTACGTTTTCCTTTTTCTTCGCATTGGAATGGATCGATGCTGATTACTTCACGTTTTCAGTCGGACGAATTGGCACGTACAGCGTCCTTTTAATCGTTTGTATGAGATTGTATCGATGGATTGTGGAACGTACTGTTCGATCGAACGATGTGAAACGAGCAGTCGTCGTTCAATTGCCGCTATTACTCGTCTTATTACTCGGTGCAGCCATTTTGCCAAGTTGGTTAGAAGAAGAGGAAGTAACCGAATCGTTAGAAAGTGGTTATCGTGAAAATGACGAACAGTTAGGCGGACCGTTCCGACCGAACGATGAACCCGTTTTACAATACGTTTCTACGAAACCGCGTTATTTTAAAATGGAAACGAAAGATTATTATACGTCGGAAGGTTGGAAGGAAACGATACGCAAGCCGTCTTCTATTGAATGGCAAGAAGGAGAAGGCGAACGTGTTTTTGTCGATTTACAAATGGAACTTCCGTTCTTGCCTGTCACGTATGGAATGACGCAAGTCGAACTTCCGGCGGATGAGACACTTCGAGGAAACGGTGATGAACAATTCACAGTAGGAGAGGGAGCGGTGCAACCGCCGTTTTCATACCGTCTCATCGTTGAAGATGAGCGGATACGAGCAGACCGTCTCCGTCGTGCACCGAAAGCGGACGTGACGAGCGACTCGTTGCAACCGTATGTTCAGCTACCGGATAATTTGCCGAATCGTGTGAAAGAACTTGCTCAATCGATTACCGAACAGACGACGAGCGATTACGATGCGGCGAAAGCAATTGAACGTTATTTCCATGAAGCGTCGTTCACTTACGATCATACGAACGTGCAATCTCCGAAAGAAGGAGAGGATTACGTTGATTACTTTTTATTTGAAACAAAACGTGGATATTGTGATAACTTTTCTACCGCAATGGTCGTCCTATTACGCGCCAATGACATACCAGCGCGGTGGGTAAAAGGGTACGCCCCCGGTAAAGTAATAAAAGAAGAAGGATTGAAAAAAACGTATCATGTCACTGAAAATGAAGCGCATTCTTGGGTAGAGATGTATATCGAAGGGTTCGGTTGGTTACCGTTTGAGCCGACGCTCGGATTCGATCAATCGTCGACCTATGAATCATCGGATGAAGTCGGTGAAACGAATGATCCGAACGAGTCTTCGATCGAAGAAATCCCACCTCCATCTGCGAGCGATGGATGGGAAGAAGAACGTGGGCAACGAACATCGCCGGTTTGGATCGGTGTTCTTTCATTCGCAGTATTCATCGGTCTTCTCATGTTGTACGTCGTTTGGAGAAGAAGAGCGAGTGAGGCTCCAGATGAACGTGCGCGCAATCGATTTGCGCAATTGTTAGAAAAAGTGCATGAAACGTATCGTGTGCAACGAGCGCCTCACGAAACGTTGCGTCAATTCGCTCGTACGGTCGATGAAAAAAGAGGGGATCAAAAAATGAGTGAGCTGATCGCCACTTATGAACAGTTGTTGTATGATGACCGGGATACGAATGATTGGGAATCGTTTGAACGTCAAGTAAATGAATTGTTAGAAGATGTTTCGGGTTGATTTATCATTTTTTAAGAAGTAAAATTAGACCAGCAATCAAACACTACGACAGTGATTGACTTAAAGAGAAGAGGTAGATGACATGGCAACAGCTCCATTGTTAACGAAACAAGAGAAAATTGTCGTCCTTGATTTAGGTAGTATGCACAACCAGCTCATTACACGAAAGCTACGTGAGCTCGGCATTTATAGTGAACTGCATATCCATACGACAACAGCAGAACAGATTAAAGAAATGAACGCAGTCGGTGTCATTTTATCAGGCGGAGAAGAATCAATCGTACAAAAATACGATTTAAAAGTAGATCCGGCCATTTTTGAGTTAGACATCCCAGTACTCGGCGTTAGTTACGGTATGAAAGAAATCGTCCGTCAATTCGGTGGAACGATGACGAAAGTTGCTGATCTTACAGAAGAGCAAGCAACGATTGAAGTATCGACAGATGCCCCATTATTCCGAGGCCGTTCAAAAGAACAAGTCGTTCAATTCGGTGAGCGTTATGAAGTGAATGAATTACCAGAGAACTTCAAATCAATTGCGACAGAAGACGCTGCAATCGCTCATACAGAGCGCCCGATTTACGGCGTTCAGTTCCATCCAGAAGTAGCAGCCTCTGAAGAAGGGCTAGAGATGCTTCGTACGTTCGTTCACGAAATTTGTGATGCGAAAGCAGAATGGACGATGAAATATTTCGTCGATTTGGAAGTCGAACGTATTCAAGAGGTTGTAGGCGATAAACAAGTCCTTTGTGCGTTAAGCGGCGGTGTCGATTCATCCGTCGTAGCGGCGCTCGTTCACCGTGCAATCGGTGATCAACTCACTTGTATTTTCGTCGACCACGGTTTATTACGTAAAGGAGAAGCGGAAAGTGTCGTCAAAACGTTTAGCGAAGACTTTGAAATGAACTTCATTAAAGTAGATGCACAAGAACGTTTCTTCTCAAAATTAAAAGGAATTTCTGATCCTGAACAGAAACGTAAAACGATCGGTAACGAATTTATTTACGTCTTCGATGATGAATCAGCAAAATTAAAAGGAATCGACTATTTAGCACAAGGTACGATTTACGCAGACGTCATTGAAAGTGGAACAGCGACATCAGAAACGATCAAATCACACCATAACGTCGGTGGACTTCCTGAAGAGATGGACTTCCAACTCATTGAACCGTTAACAGCACTCTTCAAAGACGAAGTACGTCAACTCGGTTTAGAACTTGGTTTGCCAGAGGAGATCGTTTTCCGTCAACCATTCCCTGGACCAGGCTTAGGCATTCGTGTACTCGGTGAAGTAACACCAGAAAAAGTACACATCGTACGCGAAGCGGATTACATTTTACGCGATGAAATTAAAAAAGCTGGATTAGATCGCGACATTTGGCAGTACTTCACAGTATTACCGAACATTCGCAGCGTCGGTAAACGTGATGAGAAACGTACGTACGATCACGCGATCGGAATTCGTGCGGTTCATTCGGTAGATGGTATGACATCGGATTGGGCTCGCATTCCGTGGGACGTACTTGAAAAAATTAGTACGCGCATTACAGATGAAGTAGAACACGTCAACCGTGTCGTCTACGACATTACTGCGAAACCACCTGGAACGATCGAGTGGGAGTAAGAATCGAACGCATATAGTGTTGAAACGTCGACGAGCGATACGACTCGTCGACGTTTTTAATTGGTTCAACAAGATTATGAAACGTCGCTTTTACACGGTAGCGATGATTTTGAAACAATCGTTTGCCGTATTAGGAAAAAAATGATTGTGAGTTATCGGAAAGTGAAAACGTCTATATAATGAAGGAACATGAAAAAATAAAGTATTTTAAAAGAAAGTAAAGAAAAGTGTTGACACTTTTGAGCAATAGGTGGTATGATATTTCATGTCGCTTGAGAGAGCAACAGACACGGCATACGAATTGAATGTTAAAAAACTTTTTCAAATAAGTTGTTGACACATTCCAAACACCGTGTTATGATATAGAAGTTGTCTCGAAAGAGCAACCGAATGAACATTGAAAACTGAACAGCAAAATGTTGATGAATAAAACCGTTTCGATCGACTAACCCCGTTAGTTGACGAAACACAATTTGGACATCTTAAATGAT
>WOYE01000014.1 GCA_009740415.1 Planococcaceae bacterium Storch 2/2-2
GGGGCTCGAAAACCGTTTGAGATTCATCAAGGTTCGGGTAGTATTTTTTGTCCTTCGGATCGCTACGCTCAAAAAATCTCCACCCTTTTCCCCTTGACGATTCTCATTTTTCCCGTTGCTGCATTGTCGCCGATAGCTACACTCAGCAAGACTCAAAAATTTATCGCTATCGCCTTAAAATTTTAACGGGAAAAACCACTCAATAAAAAAAGACACGAGATTGATCTCTCGTATCTTTTGTATCTCAATTATTTTTTATAAATTCGTAACTGCCAATCAAGATATTTGTCATTCACTCGATTGTTCATGATCTCTTTGCAATCATGACAAAAACAATCATTTTCATACCACGTATAATTGCATGTTTCATTGTCTGCGAAATCTTTATGACATTCCGCGCAATAACTAATACTTGTTGTTTTAACAAATTGATCAGACGTCATTAACCCCATTTATGTCACACCCTCTCATATCTTTTGTATTTAGATCTTTTATCTCTCCAGTTTCTGAATCAATTTCCCTTGCCCTTGAGTAAACTGGCCGATAGCCATTTTGATAATTAGCATCAAAATACAAACGAAAAATTCCTGAAGAATTTGAAATGACTTCGTTAACATATCTCATTCCATTAATACCAAATTGTTTTCCGTTTTTTATAATAAATGCATTTAATTCGATCACATTAACAATTTTATATTCAGCAATAATCTCAAGAAGTGTTTGCCTCAATTCTTTTTTCTCATTATCATCAATTGTTACATATCGATCGATATCGAAATTATTCAATAATTTAATATCTTTTTTATCATAAACATGCTTCTTTTTCGCAATAGCGTCTTTAGATTCATGCGTTAAATACAAATATACATTCTCTACACTCCGGGTCACAATTTGAACCATAGCAACGCTTTGTTTACCTAAAGTTCTTTGAATTCTTTTACGGACACTATCAACAGTAACAGGGTTCTTTGCAATATAAATTACATGATAATGCGCTTTTTTATAGACTTTACCACCAGATCTAATTATTTTCTGTTCTTCTTCAGATAAATCTTCAAATTTTCGTTCTGTTTCATCACGATCATGAAGTGGACTAATTGCAATAGGCAAACCTAATAATTCAAGTTTCATTTCCCAATCATTCGGAATACTTTCAGGATATAACAAGAATGTGAAGTATCTTGATTTCTCTTTATTTGTCATGCTACAATCACCTTATTAGAATAGCAATAACGGAAATTCTCGTCTTACGCAAAAGTCGAATTTCCGTTATTTTTTTTATCTAATTCCTTTCTTGAATATTCTTCTAAAGCCAATGCCAAAATTGCAGATTTTGAAAAACCTTTTTCTTTAGCTAAAATTTCTAATTTTTCAATTTGCTGCTCTGTAAAACTAACTTGGACTCTTCTTTTCCTAGCCATATTAAAACCACCTTTCAATGTACCGAAAGTGTACCACTATGAACTCACAATTGCAACAATTTATATATATTTTTCAAAAAGTCTCTGAAATGTCTCTGAAATGTCGCTGACAATTTAAGTGACTCAAACCCTTGTCCCACCTAGCTTTATTCAACTTTTTTCTCAAAAGTGGCACTCGGCACCTAATGGGGGGTCGTAGTAGCCCCCCATTTTTCTCTCATCCCACTCAAAAAAACAAGAAAAAACCAAAAATCTAACCCAAGATCTAAACCAAAATGAAAAAGAAAATAAGCACCTAAAAAGGTGCTTCGTCCTAAAACGCTCCAAAATGCCCTACAAACTCATTCCGTCATCTCTCTCACGTTGACGTGACTTTTTAGATTCAGGCTCAATATGATCGCCTGTATCGCTTTTAAACCACTGTTTAATCGTTCCAATCATTTCAGACATTTCGTTCGGAATATATTCTCTCAAATATTCCTTAGTACTTTCCCATAAATACTCAAATTTATTTTTCCAAAGATCGCGTTCATTTTCTACACTTTTTAACTTATCTTTAGTTTCAAATAACTCTACTTCAAGATTTTCGCTTTTATTTTTCAGTAGCTTTAAATCTTGTTCCAATTCAGTTGTACTCTCTGCCATTTCATACGCTCGATCTTTATAATAATTAGCGTCATAAATAGCTTCGTTTTTCTCTTTTTCCATTTGCTTATATTTAACATCAACATACTTTGCAGCATACTCTTTAATATTGTTTTTTAAATCTTGATTAGTTATTTCCAACTCACTATTTTTCTTCTCTAATTCATCATTTACATTTCTTAAATATTTATTTTTATTCTTCTCTTTTTGATACAAATCAGCAAAATTATTTACTTGTTGATCAAGTGTCGAAATTTTGCTATCCGTATTTTTCTGATAAACAGAAAATCTTTCAGCTAATTTCATTCCGCTTAATGCCAATGTCTCCATTCTTCTCAAATTTTTTGGCGACATTTGAACCAATTCTTCTTTCGAAAATAGACCAGCTTTTTTTACTTCTGTGTTATTTAGAACATCTTCTAAGATTTTTTGGGGTTCTTTGAACGC
The DNA here is from genome assembly GCA_009740415.1 of Planococcaceae bacterium Storch 2/2-2. Taxonomy (GTDB): domain Bacteria; phylum Bacillota; class Bacilli; order Bacillales_A; family Planococcaceae; genus Savagea. Next base: position 2,514 of record WOYE01000014.1, read on the forward strand.
TTTCAAATCTTTAACCATTTCTTTTTTTATCTCTTGAATTTCTTCTGAATGTTTTTTTAAATCATGTACAGTATCGACACCGATCGTCTTACCGTTAATAATACCCTCTTGGTAAATATGCGGTATTTCACGCTTCAAGTGATTGTCTAAGTCCTGATGAAAGCTTTGTAAATCTTTTCGTGTAAGCACTTCTTTTGCTGACACTTTTTCACGCTGCTTTTTTTCATCCCAAACAACTGGGACAAATGCAAAATGCATATGCGGAGTAGTTTCATCGTTGTGAACATTTGCAGAAATCACGTTCTTTTCTCCATATCTTTTTTCAAGAAAATTATAAGTTGATTTAAAAAAATCCTTCTGCTTATCGTCAGACGTCTTTAAAAGCGTTTTTGGCAACGTTACGATCCAATCAGCACAAACATTCACATCTTTTCTATTCAAGCAGTAAACCTCGTCTAAACGCTCCCTAAGCCGTGATAAAGTATCGCCATCTTTTTTACATAAATCATAATTCAAATATGTTAACTCTCGATCGATTTCTTTGTTTGAATGATTTTCTGTTTTTCGCTCCCAGTGATTCGTCAGTCCATTGATCGCTCCCCTTGTATATTTCGCAACGTGTGCCATTTCCCCACTCCCTTTTTCTTAATTTCATTTCTTTAATTTTAACACACCCAATAATTGAATTCTATTTTGGTATAGCACGTTATACCAAGCTATGCTTGGACGTGCTCTGCGAGGCTGCTTCGGCTACCGCCGATCATTCGCTAAAGCGAATGAAAAAGATTAAGACCTTGCCCCTTTTTGAAAAGGGGCAAACACCAAAACAGCCTCCTGCTTCCTCAGCAAGGGGGCTCGAAAACCGTTTGAGATTCATCAAGGTTCGGGTAGTATTTTTTGTCCTTCGGATCGCTACGCTCAAAAAATCTCCACCCTTTTCCCCTTGACGATTCTCATTTTTCCCGTTGCTGCATTGTCGCCG
>WOYE01000015.1 GCA_009740415.1 Planococcaceae bacterium Storch 2/2-2
AGGCAGATAACACTAAAGATCCAAAAGAAGTAACAGTAACACTTCCAGAAGATTCAGAAGTTACTGCTGAAGACCTTAAAGAACAAACAATCACAATGACTGACAAAGATAAAAATGTCATTGAAGCAACATTCAAAGAAATCACAGAAGATGGAAAAGTAATCTTCACAGCTGAAAAAGCATTAGAAGATGCTGTTGAATATAAAGTAACAGCTGACTGGGCAACGTTTGAAAAAGATACATTCACGGCACAAGTAAAAGAAGCATACGTGAAAAACTTAGCACCAGCATCAACAGTTCTTTTAGTTGAAAAAGCTACTGAAGAAAATGAAAACAAAGCTAAAAAAGTTGAAATTCCAGTGCAAGCATTCGACCAATACGGTAAAGAAATCGCAATGAATGCTATCGCTGATGACGCTAAATATCAAATCAAAAAAGGTTCAGCATTCATCGGTGCAATGCCTTTAACAGATGAAGAAATTAAGATTGATTCTGAAAAAGAAACTGTAACAGTTAAACACACAGCGCTTAAAAAAGGTGAAACAATTAAGTTCGTAGTAGAACTTGTTGAGGAAGATAAAAATAACAAAGACGTTGTTAAATTTGAAGCACCATTCGTTTACGATGACCTTCGCGACGAAGATCCGATTGTAGACAGCGTGACATTAACAACTGAAGGTGGAACATCTTTAGCATATGATGAAAAAGTTAAAGAGTCAGACGATAAAGAAGTAAACAAAAAAATCACACTTCATGCTGACGTACGTAACCAATACAACAGCAAAATGAATGAACCTTTACGTTGGGTTGTTAATGGTGAAGTACAATCTGAAACAGGTGCAGAATTCTCTATCGCTTCATCGAAAAAACCTGGTGAATACAAAGTTCAAGTGTTCTCAACGACTGACGCATCGAAATTTGATGAAGTAATAATCACAATTAGTGATGCACCGATCCGTGAGTTGACAGCTACAACTGATATTAAAAACATTGAAGATGAGAAGAAACCAACAAATGGTATCTTCAATAAAGAACAGTTACAGTTAGGAACAATCACAGCAAATGAAGGTGCTAAATTAACACCTGAACAATTGAAATTTGAAGTTATTGTAACAGACGATAAATTGTCAAAAGATGATATTCAAGTAACTGCTGAATATGCAAAAGATGCAGATGGTAAAGAAACAGAAGAAATCATCGTAAAATCAAAAACTGACAAAGCTGGAACGTATAAAGTAATTCCATACGTTGGAAACTCATATACAGATAAAGCAGCTGTAAAAGCAGAAAACGCTTTTGAAGTAACAACGACAGTCAACCCTGAGATTGCAACGATTGAAGAAATCAAATTCGATCCAACAAAATTAAAGTTAAACCAAGAAATTAAAGAAGAAATTGTTATCAAAAACAAACACGGTGAACGTTTAACAGCAGCTCAAGTACACGACAAAGTTAAAGTAGTTTCTACGGAAAAAACTGTTGTAGAAGCTGCAGGAGCACCGATTGTTCAAGGTACAACAGACGCAGATAAAGATAAAACATATCTCGTCTTACAAGCAGGTAACACACCTGGAACAGCGGTTGTCACAGTTCAATCAACAGATGACACATCAGTTCTTCAAACGTACACATTAGACTTCGTAGAGGCTGAATTAGCTAAAGTTCAATTAGCACAGAAAACGGTTAAAGGTGTTGTAGCTGGCGATGAAGAAGACAAAGCACAGTACAACGAAGTTCAATTCTTAGACCAAGACGGTTTAGAAATTAAAGTAGATAAACCAGCAACTAAAGTCGTAGATGCTGATCGCGAAGATGTTGCAGACGTAACAGCAGAAGTCCTAAAAGGTGCTTTCGATAAAGAAGGTAACTTTGTAGAAGCAAATAAAGCTCAAAACAATAAAGACTTAAAAGATCAAGTGAAGCAATACGTGAAAGTATCTGCTGAAAACGCTAAAGAAGCAGGTAATTACACAGTTGTCGTTGCAGCTAACGAAGAAGCTTTAGAAAATGAGAAAGCAATCACAGGTAAGTTTGATGTTGAAGTAGGTGCACCACGCACAGTGAAAGACATCACACTTGCTCCAAAATCATCAACAGTTGCAACAGGTGCTGAAGCAAAAGTCACTGTCAACTTAGTCGACCAATATGGCGAACCATATACACTTAAAGATGAAGAAACATTAGCTGTACAGTTAATTGACAAGAAGGATGAAACAGAAGCTGGATCTGCAACTTTAGATCAGAATGCTCAAGTTACAGATGAAGATGGTAAAAAGGTACCTGGTGCTTACGAAATTGTACGTACAATGGATAAATCAGGCGACTACGAATTAGTTGTAGCATTTGGTAAGGACGATGATAAAAAATCAGAGTCAGTAGCAATCAAAGTAGGCCAAGCATCTGAATTAGTAGACAAAGTAGCAATCACTGGTAAGCATGTTGAAGGTAATAAAGCAACTGTGAAGTTACAAAATAACAAAACAATGGATTTAGGTCTTGAAGCATTTGATAAAGATGGCAACAAAGTAAATATCGATGCTAAAGAAATCAACTGGTCATCATCAAATGAAGATGTAGCAACAGTAGTTAAAGATAAAGATGGAAAACTCACAGTTAAAGCTACAGATAAAGCTGAGAAGCTTAAAGAAGACCAAAAAGTAACGATCACTGCGGACTTAAAAGGTAAACAATCAACAGTTGATATCGTTGTATCAGCGGGAGATTCAAAAGTTCAAAAAGACACACTCGTTGCCACAATGAAAGAAAATGAAAAAGCTATAGAAGTTACAGAAGTAACGATCGATGAAAAAGCAGTAGATGGTAAAGTAGCTCTTACATTCACAGCAGTCGATCAATACGGAAATGACTTAACAATCGAAGGTAAGCAGTTCAGCATTTTAGAATCTATGAACTCAGAAGTATTCACAGTTGCTAAACCAGCTGAAGGTGAATCAGAAGTAGTCATTACAGCAACAGGTAAAGGCGAAGCAAACCTCCGTGCAAAAGTAGATGCTGAAGAAGTTAATGTACGCATCATTGTAAAAGAAGAAGCAGTAGAAGCAGCTGAATTAGCACAAGCTAAGAAAGATGCTAAAAAAGCACTTAAAGAATATAAAGATGCTGAGAAATATAAGGAAAATGCAACTGCTTTAACTGAAGCAATCACAGAAGGTGAAACTGCAATTGATGCTGCAGAAGATAAAGCGGCAGTTGCTCAAGCATTAGAGGAAGCTAAAAAAGCAATTGATGATATCGATTCTGATGAAGATATTGCAGCAGTAGAAGCAGCTGAATTAGCACAAGCTAAGAAAGATGCTAAAAAAGCACTTAAAGAATATAAAGATGCTGAGAAATATAAGGAAAATGCAACTGCTTTAACTGAAGCAATCACAGAAGGTGAAACTGCAATTGATGCTGCAGAAGATAAAGCGGCAGTTGCTCAAGCATTAGAGGAAGCTAAAAAAGCAATTGATGATATCGATTCTGATGAAGATATTGCAGCAGCTGAAGCAACTGAATTAGCACAAGCTAAGAAAGATGCTAAAAAAGCACTTAAAGAATATAAAGATGCTGAGAAATATAAGGAAAATGCAAATGCTTTAACTGAAGCAATCACAGAAGGTGAAACTGCAATTGATGCTGCAGAAGATAAAGCGGCAGTTGCTCAAGCATTAGAGGAAGCTAAAAAAGCAATTGATGATATTGAAGAAAAGTAATGGTGAATAAATCACACCACGTGATGAAATCGTCGAACTAGGTGTCCACAGTAGAGCTGATCCGTAATGGATTGGCTCTACTTTTTGTTTTTTTATATCTGAATGTTCTGTTTATTTAAAAGGGTATACGGGTTCCTTTGTTTTTTCTTTCTTTTTCTTTTTTTATCAAGGAACGATCGGTTCTTATTCCTTTTGTCGGATCCATTCGGTCCCGTATCGTTTTCTTTTTTTCGGTTTGGGTTGGATCTTGGAGCCGTGGTTTCAAAATTCATGGCTGTCCTACTCAAAAACGTGGTGGAATATTTTCTTTTCGAGTCTCGTCATTTGTCGGAATCCTTCGCTTTGTTGAAAGGCGTTCGCTTTTTCTTTACTGTTCGTAAATGATGACTTATTTTGAAGTCGTATCTTCCCTTCTTGCTATTTCCTTTTATTTTAAGTAGAATTATAAGTAAATAGAAAGCGTGGTGTGATAAATGGCAACGTTACTTGAAAAGCTTAGGTGCGCAGTGCATCATGGACAAATACAACAGATTTTTACTACTGAGGATTTCAAAAAGTGGATTAGTAATTATAAGATTATAAACGATGATACAGGCTTGGATTACTCTACAACTTATATTGAGGGGTTCTTATCCTCTTCGACTGTAAATAGTACCTCGACTAAATCGGACAAAGCACTAAAAAAATTAGGTACAGATCCAGAAAGTTATAGTTTTTAAAGAAAATTTTTGGGAGTCGCGAATAAATCAAATAACTCGCTGAAATCGTTGAACTGGGTGTCTACGGTAGAGCCAATTCGTAATGGGATGACTCTACATCTTCTATTATCAAAACACTCTGTTTATTTGAATAGATACGTGCGTTCCTTTCTTTCTTTTTTCTTTTATATTTATGGCAGAATGAAAATGGTTCTTACACAAACTTGATGACGTAACAAATATATTGTAAGTTCAGTATAATAAAAAGAGACAATGTAACTTTTCTTACAAGGTGGCTCACTTTTAGATTAACAGATACAAACGTCTTTAATTCTTGTTAGATTTGATATTTATAATAAGAAGCAGCTACAAAGCTTCATGCAAGATGTCAAATCTGAAGTAGAACGGATATCAAACATCCTACACACATAGTTTTAATGTTATCCGATGTTTAGAGTTGAAATATTGAAAAAGAACTCAAAAGGTATAAAAGGGCAGCTAACTTCTATGAGAAGTCAGCTGCTCTTTCAATCAAACCAACCATATGGATCAGGGATATCTTTAGATTCATGGGTATTATATGCAGCACAATTGTCACATCGCCAATCTTCACCATCGAATAAGAAGAATGTTTGCTCTTTACAATTTGTGCAATAGGCATCCAATGTATTAGCCATCGATAATCTCCTTTTACTCTCTTTTATTGGCTTCTTTGCGGATCGTACCTATTTTTTTATCACTTCTAGTGTCTCGACCGTCTTGATTACGAATAGTACCGGGTGGAAGATTATGTTTCTTTTCAAAAGTTCCTACGCGACAATCACTTCTTGTTTGACGAGCCATTCCTTTTCCTCCTTTCAAGTATAATAGTTATATATTACCATAAATAAAATGAATTGTTACTTTCTATCTCTTTAAAATTATAGATGATCCAGAAGAGTAATAATAAAATGGTTCAATGTATTACTCTCTCAGTGAACATGAGAGCACTTTTCTTTTAATGAACCGGAAACCTACTCCTAAAACAAATAGATGTACGACGGAATACCAATTAAATCAAACTCGGTACTTAAACGCTTTGTTACTGGAGCATTCAGTTCAGGATTCCTAGACAGGTGATGGCAACCTTTAGTCGATAGAGTTGAGCTTTAACAACCGATTTGGAGGCTCATACTACTATTTAAATTACCGACACGAGCAATGCTCAGATGAGTCGTTTCATTTCTCACATTTAAACAAAGTACGATAAAATAATCTCGGTCCACATCCCCTAAAAACTCTCGGAATAACACAGCCGCATCTTTTGGATTACGAATGACACGGTTCTCATATAAGAAGGATGACTCCTTCACCAACTGAACCTAGTGCGACATTGACACGCTTCCTTGGCTGATGCTTCACCTCATTCGATTCACAAACAACCTCTTCTACGGTCTCACCCAATGTCCATGACAATTGCACGTTCCCTTTACTTGCTTCTCTTCTTTCATTCATCATGAAACCCTCCTTTCATTGATTAAAAGGCGCAAAGAACCCGTATCCTCACATGAGAATACGGGTCTAGCTTCTTCTTCAATTGGCTTCATATGTATAATATATGCTTGAAAATGAAGTCATCACGCCACTTCCACAGAGGGCACCACGCACGAACACGAAAGAAAAAAGTGAATGCTTTTCAACAAAGCGAAGCATTCCGACAAATGACAAGACGCGAAAAGAAAATCTTCCACCACGTTTTCAAAAACAACAATCATGAATTTTTAAACCACTGCTCGAAGATCCAACACAAACCGAAAAAAGAAAGAAAAAACAAAGGAACCCGTATACCCTTTTAAATAAACAGAACATTCAGATAATAAAAAAGAAAAAAAGTAGAGCCAATCCATTACGGATCAGCTCTACTGTGGACACCTAGTTCGACAATTTCATCACGTTATGCGATTTATTCGTCAGCATTAAAATCTTTTACTTAAAAGACTTCTTATGCTCCTTTTTTAACTAAAGTCCATTTTCCTTCGTCGGATGTCAATGTGTAAGTGAATGGAGTTTCTTTAGTATCGTCTGTTGCAGCTACTGTTACTGTTACTGTTACTTCACCATTTTTAAGTGCTTCTAAATCATCTGCAGTAACAGTCACACCCGTTTTATCAGTGTTTACAGCTACAGTTGGAGTATCTCCAGAAGCAGTTGCTTCTGTTAATTTAGCTTCTCCATTTACAGTGAATGTGATAGATTTTGAATCATCAGCAACTGTACCTTCATTAAATCTTACTTCAGCAGCTTCTTGCTTTTCTACTAACTTCGCATCGCCTTCAATTGCTGTTGCTAATGCTTGTTTAGCATTTTCATAAGCTGCTTTATCAGATCCTTCAGCATTTAAAACTGCTTGTGCTGCTGCAATAGCTGCTTTATAAGCTGTTACTGATTTTGCAGTGTAGTTTGCATACTCAGCGTCTTCTTTAGTTGCATTTGTTATAGCTTCGCTTAGTTCTTGTTTAGCTTGTGCTTTATCAGCGTCTGCTTGTAAAACTAAACCTTCAACAGCTTCGTTGATTGCTTTTGCTTTAGCATTTTTTTCTTCAGTTGTTGTTTCAGTCATTTCTTTTGCTGTCTGTAAAGCTTTCCATGTTTCGTTTGTATAGTCTTTTTCTGTTTTACCTGCTACAGCTTTTTCAGCTGCATCTTTAGCATCTTGTAATGCTTTATTTGCTTTTTCTTCTGCAGCTTTTAATGCTTCTTGTTCCTTTTCTAATTCTTCGATTTTTTCTTGAGCCGCATCAACTTTCTCTTGTGCTTCTTTCAACTCTGCGTCTGTTGCTCCTGCAGCTTTCGCATTAGCGATTGCTTCTTTAGCATCTGTTACAGCTTCTTTAGCATCTGTTAAATTGTCTTCTGTAACTTCTTCTTTTGGAAGTTTACCAATTGCAGTGTTCAATGCAGTGATTGCAGCTACTTTGTCGCCTACTTCTTTAGAAACAGTTACTTTTACTTCGATTGTCTCATCGCCTTGTTCAACGAAGAGAACTGTTTCTCCAGCTTTAAGTGCTTTAAGTGTGAGTGTTGTTGCAGTTACTTTTTCATCATCTACTGAACCTTTTTTCTGTTTAACATCAACAACGTCTGTTGCTCCAGGTACTTTAACTGTGATGTCATCTGTAAGTAAGAACGTATCGCCGTATTGATCGATACCTGAGAATGTTAACTTAACTTCTGTTGGAACCGTTCCATCTTCTGCAGCTTCTAATTTCACTTCAGCATTACCTGGTGTAATCTTTTCTGCCACTGTTCCATTAACTGAATGTAAAGCAAGGTCTTTCACGAATTTACGTGCATCACCTTTGAATGTGTACTCAGCTTTTGCTTTTTTGTTGTTTTCAGTTGTCACTTCAACTTCTACATCTACTGTTAAGTCTTCAGATACTGTAAGTTTGTTGCCTTCAAGAGTTACTGTTCCTTCAACGTCTTTACCTTCAGCATCTTTAAGAGTTCCATCTTCAGCAAGAGTTAGAACGTTACCTTTTGCATCTTTAACAGATGTGATTTTCCAATCTAGCTTCTCTGCTGGAACTTTAACTTCTTTACCTTCTTTATCTGTTACTTTTGCTTTAAGGTCTACTTCTTGTTCGCCATCAGCTGTGATGTATTGTTCTTTTTCAACGAGGACTTCTACAGCTTCGATTAAGTCTAATGCTGTACCTACAGCGAATGTTTCTTTAGCTGTTTTAGCAGTATCGCCTTCGCCTACAGTGAATACTAACTCTTGTTCACCAAGTTCTTTACCTGTTAACTCAACTGTGTATCCGACAAGTTTAGCTCCCTCATCGGTCGCTGCAACTACTTCACCTTTTTCATTGTGGTAAACAGCTGTTGCTGGTGTTGAAACTTTAAACTTAGGTTCTTGCTTTTCACCATCAACTTCTGCAGGTTGTACTGTAATCTTTCCTTCTTTCCCTGCAACTACTCCGCCATATTGATCGACTGGCTTAACGAGAACTTCAATCTTACCACCTTGAGTTGTCTGTGTCGTTGTAGGTTCTACAGTAACTGATTTAATCGCACGCGCTTCTTTTACTTCTACAGTGAATGTTGTAGCAACTTCTTTAACTTCCTTATCTGCATCTGCTGCTTGCGCAATCACTTTGATTGTGTATTTTCCTGCTGGTGTACCTTCTGCTGGCAGTACTTTAACAGCATCCGTTACTACTACGTTTTCAGGAGCAGGAGACTCTGTTGTTACTACTTGGATTTTTCCATCTTTATCTGTGTAAATCTCTACGAATGTAGCTTCAAATGCATCAGCTGCAAGCCCATCTAAAGCTTTACCATTTGCATCTAAAATTTCAATTTCAGTACCAGCTGGTTTTGTTAACTCTTCATCATCTTGATCAAGGAATTTCACTGCATTGTATGCTACAGGTTCTGAATCTCCAGCAATCATCGCGTCGATTTCTTTCTTTTCAACTGTTACTGTTGTAAGTTCAGCTCCAACAAACTTGTAGTCGAGGATGATTGGTTTCTGACCTGGTGCTTGTAATGAAATAACCGCATCGCCTGCTTTTTCAGGCGTAATTGAAAGAACTTGAGATGTGACATTGCCTTTTTCGTCTAGCTTATTTTCAATTTTGACATTTCCATCTGCAACAATGTCAGGTGCGATTGATTTCACTGCAATCGTAGTTTTATCTTTATCTTTACCTTCTTGATTTGCAATGATTTCTTCACCGTGTTTATTGTAGAATTTCACAGGAATTTCAATAGCATGTTGATTTTGTCCTTCTGCTACTACTTTCAACACTTCAGGTTTTACTTCTGCAACTTCAATTTTTGTAATTGCTTGGTTCGGAGCTGAAGTAAATGTAAATGCTTGTGCATTAATCTCTTTACCATCAGTGCCTTTAACGAAAGGTGTTACTTTGTATTCTCCTGATTTTTCAGGTTTTACAGTAACTGTTGTTTGAAGATTTTCTGACCCTTCAACTTTTACATCTTTAGCAACTGGGTTTACCACATCTTTAGCAACAGCTACCCATTTACCATTTTCATCTTTTTCTTCTACTTTGAAATCGACAAGGTCAGCAGTAAGTGTTGCGCCTTCATTTACTGCAAGTTTACCTGCAGCTACTTCTTCTTGATTATGAATAGGTGATGTGAATTCAGCTTCTTTGTTAAATGTAAGCTCATTGATTGTCGTTTTTTGAATTTCAAACTCGTATGATTGTTGAGCACCGCTTGCTAAGTGGTACGCTGTGATTACTACTTTACCTGGTGACTTAGCTTTGTATGTTACTGTTGCTCCAGTATCTTGTGACACTTGTGGGTTTTCTAAGAACTCTTTTCCTTCAGTAACTACCCAGCGAATATCTGTTGAATCTTCTTCTAAATCAAATGCATTACCGAATTGATCGCGAAGATCCGCTGTGAGTTCTACTGTGTAGTTTGGCTTTACTTCCTCTACTACTTTTGGAGATGAAGCGTCATCTTTCACTACTGCTGTAATATCTTTAATTGTAGTTAATTGAGAGTCTTCTTCTTTACCAATCGTGTAGTTAAATGTGTTTTTGGCAATTGTTACTGTTGATTTTTTACCGTCTTCACCTGTTACTTCTTCAGTAATTTCAACAGTGATTGATACTTTGTTACCTTCTTTAGCGAAGATTGTATCATTTTTAACTGTAATAACACCATCTTTATAGTCAAAATCTGCATCTGTTAAAGGAAGGTTACCATTTAATGTACCTGTGATTTTAACAGTTTCTTTTTGCTCTTTATTATCTGCAGAATCTGCTTCTTTAGCTTTAGGTAATAATTTTGTAGCATCTTCACCGTACTGGTTTTCAGCAGTTAAATAGATATCCTTACTCTTAGCGTTAATACCTGTTGTTTCAGTGTCAATCGCTACAATTTTCTCATCTGCTACTTTCGCAGTGAATTCAGCGTCCTCAAATAACTCGCTTGTTACTGTATACTTTTCAGCATCAACGAGTTCTTTGCCTTCTGGTAAGTTGAATTTAATTGTTTTGTCTTCTTTTTTATAACCTTCTTCATCAATTGTTGCTTCGATTGTGTTACCTTCAGCATCTGTTAACGTGATTGTAGCACCTTCAAGTTCTGCTACTTCTTCTTCTGTTAACTCATCTTTTAAAGTAACTGTTACAGCTGTTTTATCTTTGTTAACTGCCT
>WOYE01000016.1 GCA_009740415.1 Planococcaceae bacterium Storch 2/2-2
AGTTGAAATGTCGTAGTGAGGTATGAATCCACTCGTACATTTCGGTATCGTCGTGTCGTAGCGATACGACCGTACAATACGTATTATCTTACTTGTTACAATCAATGTCGTTTTATTCAGTTTTCAATGAACAAATTTGGTGGAGCCTATCGGGATCGAACCGATGACCTCCTGCGTGCAAGGCAGGCGCTCTCCCAGCTGAGCTAAGGCCCCTCAACTTTATAAGAAAGACTCTCAATGGTGGGCCTAAGTGGACTCGAACCACCGACCTCACGCTTATCAGGCGTGCGCTCTAAACCAACTGAGCTATAGGCCCATTTGAATGTATAAATGAACATTCAAAACTGAACGCAAAATGTTGATGGTTCGTAGAACCATGTCTACGATTCCGTGTGCCTTTCGGCTTCCTTAGAAAGGAGGTGATCCAGCCGCACCTTCCGATACGGCTA
>WOYE01000017.1 GCA_009740415.1 Planococcaceae bacterium Storch 2/2-2
CAGATAAACCGGAAGATCCACCGCTTACACCGGAAGTACCGACAACGGTCGAACCGAAAGGTGCGATCGAAGCAACGAAAGAAATTAACAAAGACAAAGTAAAACCAGGTGAGACGGTCACATATACAATCAACGTGAAGAACACGGTGAAAGACTCCGTCTTAACAGACGTTGTCGTGACAGATAACTTACCAAAAGGTTTAACACTTGTCGGAGGAACAGTGAAGTTAGACGGTAAACCAGTATCTACATTAGTAGACGGTCAAACGTTCACACTCACAATTCCAACATTAAAAGGACTCGATACAGCGAAAATTACTTTCGAAGCGAATGTGTCACTTGACGCAAAAGCAGGCGAACTCGTCAACATCGCAGAAGTAACGAATCCAGAAGATCCAGATAAGCCAGTGAAACCAGAGGTTCCAACAACAGTTGAACCACTCGGCGACATCGTGGCAGAAAAAGTTATCAAC
>WOYE01000018.1 GCA_009740415.1 Planococcaceae bacterium Storch 2/2-2
TTATCTGGATCTTCTGGATTCGTTACTTCTGCGATGTTGACGAGTTCGCCTGCTTTTGCGTCTAATGACACGTTCGCTTCGAATGTCACTTTCGCTGTTTCGAGTCCTTTTAATGTTGGAATTGTGAGTGTGAACGTTTGACCGTCTACTAATGTAGATACTGGTTTACCATCTAACTTCACTGTTCCTCCGACAAGTGTTAAACCTTTTGGTAAGTTATCTGTCACGACAACGTCTGTTAAGACGGAGTCTTTCACCGTGTTCTTCACGTTGATTGTATACGTGACCGTCTCACCTGGTTTTACTTTGTCTTTGTTAATTTCTTTCGTTGCTTCGATCGCACCTTTCGGTTCGACCGTTGTCGGCACTTCCGGTGTAAGCGGTGGATCTTCCGGTTTATCTGGGTTCGTAATG
>WOYE01000002.1 GCA_009740415.1 Planococcaceae bacterium Storch 2/2-2
CTGCCTTTATAGAAAAGGATAAGAATACTTTGAAGATTCGGTGTTTTATTAGGAGTGATTTGTTGAAACGCTTTTTGTTACGATGTTTGTGAGGTGATGGAAGGTGAAGGTGCTTTGTTATCGGGAGGCGATGGGGATGTTTGAGGAGTGGTTGGAGTTGCGGCAGTTGAGTTCGGAGACGGTGCGGGGGTATGGGATTGATGTGCGGCAGTTTTATGAGTGGCGTTCGCGGAAGTGGAATGCGCCGATTAATGTGTGTGCGTTGGAGAGTCGGCATTTTGAGGGGTATGTGTCGTATTTGCTTTCAGAGCGTGCGTGTCAGCCGCGTTCGGTGAATCGGAAGTTGAACGGGCTTTCTGCATTTTTTGAATGTTTGATTTTGAAAGATTGGATGTCGCACAATCCGATTGAAAAAGTGACTCGGCTGAAAGTGATGGAAGATGAGCGGACGTATTTAACCGGAGACGAGGTCGATCGGTTGTTGCGTCATGTGGAGCATCCGGTCGTTTATTATTTTTTGCGAACGATGGCTTTCACCGGGATGCGGGTGAGCGAATGTGCGCATCTTACGTTAGAGCATCTTGATTTAGAGAATCAGACTTTGCTCGTTTATCAAGGGAAGGGTGGAAAGAGTCGTCGGATTCCATTGAACGATGAGATTACGGAAGATTTGTCGTACTATTTAGCGTCCGTTCGTCCGATCGTTTCGACGTCGTATGTGTTCGCTTTTCGTCGAACGGGACAAGTGAGCAGCCAGTCGATCAATAGTCATTTGAAGCGTGCGAAAGAACGGGCAGGTATCGAAAAAGAAGTGACGAGTCATATGTTGCGTCATTCGTTTGCGAGTTATCTCATTACGAAAGGGGTTCACGTCGCTGTCATTCAAAAGTTGCTTGGGCATGCGAATTTGCGTACGACGTCGACGTATTTGCACGTGGATCAAAAAGATTTGATTGAAGCGATTCAACAAGTGGATTACGAGAAGGTGGAGCGATGAGTTTATCGGAAACGGCTCATCGGATTGCTCGTCAGTTTGAAGACGGGATTTCGCTATCTCTCATTTTGGAGGAGCATGGATTTGAGCACGTGTCGGCTTTAGGGGAATGGATGGCCCAACAGTCATTTCGTTGGAATGTTGTAGAGCATCGGTATGAATTTGTAGAAGGTTTGGACGTTTCTTCGTTCGAGTTCGATCAGCCCGCGACGCATCAACGTTTGAACGAGCACGATTTGTTTCAAGGGTTGGAAGAGCATCTCGGTATGATGCGGAAAATGTTACAAGGTGCTTTTCCGGTGCAGTTGACGGCTCGTGTGCGTCATGATTTATTGAACTTTTGTGAGCAACGAGGGGAGACAGCAGATGAATTTATTGAACGTGCAATCGTAGAACAGCTGATGAGAGAGCATCAAAAACGTTAGCTATTAATTGGTGTATGGGAAAGAAGGGACAAAATGTCTCTTCTTTTTTGAAATGGTTGGTTCGATTTTCAGTCATAGCGTTTGTCTTACAAAATAATAGTGCAGAAGAGAGGAAAGAAAATATGCAATGTTGATAGTTGGATGATTTAGTACGCGATGTTCAGAGTGCGTATTACTCACCATTATAGGAAGAAGTAAATATTTCATTTACTTTTAAAAATTGTATAATGATGAAAGTGGAAATAAATTCACCTGATGGCACGCTGTATGCAATGAAAGTTGCCTGTACAGTGTAGACTCGCTCTATCGGCAAAAGGCGAGGATAGCGGATTGGATTTTTCAAAGGCAAATGAAGTGATGCGTTACATTAATGATCATGAATATAAACTTGACTGGGATATCCGTGAATATTCTAAAGAGTGGTATCGAGAGATTACGACTCATCCAAGTAAGCCATTAACACAAGAGCATCTTGATCTTTACGTAGCAAGTGTCCAGTTGATTCTTGCTTTTCATGAAAAAAAGCTCAATGATTCATTGGAGTATTATCCTATTGTTACAGCAGAAAACATTAACTCTCTATTTTATAAAGCTTATGCTAATGAACGTTTCATTTCTCAAGTCATTCAAACGTTTGAGAAAATGGAACAGTCTTCTACTCATGAAGAGAGGTTAGAGCTTTATCTTTCTTTGCATGTGATTGATGCTTCAATTATCGATCAAGTGTATTCTTTTGCTAAAAGGTCTGTCGATAGACGTTTTGAGGCGATAAAACGTCAATTGGATGCGATTGATCGTTTCAGTTTTTATGAAGATGAGGTAAAAAAGTTGAACGATTTAAAGTTTGATTTAAGAAATGGCATTGATCAGAAACCTTCGTATGACCCGGTGAAGAATGTGGAGCAATATATTGAAGCACTTGAACATTTGTATCAAAAAATTAGTGATGATTTCATTGAGGAAATAGATGAACTGTTACGAGTGGGCGATCGTTCAGGCGGACATATTAATTCGTTGAAAGAAGCAAAAGCTAAATTAAGAGGCGAAAGTGTGGAAGTGAATTATCCTCATCCTAAAAAATATGTGATTGAAGAAACTTTTCGTGAAATAAACAGATATAAAGCTGCCCCTTCTATTCAGCCATTAAAACAAGTGATTGATGAAGCAGTGAAGCAATATGATGAATGGTTGAAGTGGCCGTTCACAGAAGAGGAGCAGGAGTTTATCAAAGAAGTGAAAGAACGCGCGCAGTCTATATTGAGTGATCGCTATATAGCAAATGAAGAAGATTTGAATTGGAATATTCAAAGAGTCCAAACTGGTAAAAAAGAGATGGAACAATATGTACAACGTTATGCTTTTTCAATGGACGTTGACGATCTAGAGTACGGAGAAACGTTTGTTCCGCTTTCTTTTCGAATTGATAAAGAGTTTGGAGAAATTGATTCATTAGCTAATCATATTAAAGTAAAAGTGACGTCGGAGCGAGGACTCGTTATCCCTGAAACAGTAACACTTCAAAATGGACAAGCACAAGCTTTGTTTTATCCTAACAAGAGTGAAGGGTTGTTTATGGAGACGATCACAGCAGAAATTATTGATGCACCACCCAAATATGCGTATCTCATCGGTCAAAAAGTGACGAGAACGTTAAGGGTTAGATTTTAAAAAAGGAAGTAGCCATATGGGCTGCTTCCTTTTTTGTTCATCGTAATTTCGTTGTACTATATAGTAAAATATCCATTCATTGTGTGAATATTATTCATATGCTCTATTGAGGTGTTAAAACAGTTGAAGAGGGAGTATCAAGAGCGTTAGTTATTGATTGTTAATACAGTTTGCAGTTATACTATAATGGGATATTTTGTAATTATTAAAGGCAATAGTATCGTTTATTTTCTTAGAGTTGACGTATGATCCTACAAAATAAAAAGTTATAAAAATGGGAAGATGACTGATGGCACGCTGGATGCAATGAAAGTTGCTCGTCCAGTGTAGGCTCGTAACGAAAGGAACAGAGGCGGTTCTTATAAGGCGAGCATAGCAGCAAGGATTTAGGAGAGATGGAGCAAGCGTTGAAGACGATTCCACAAATGATGAATCAAGTATCACAGGCGTATCAGAAAAAAGAGCCCGTTCGTCGTTTGGCAACGATTACGGCATCTTATCGTGTGACGGCTTCGTTTACGGATGATTTTTTAACATCGATGTATACGGGGAATCAATGGGACCCGCATCATGGGTTTTACTCGCATGCGATTGATACGGATTTGGCGTATTTGATGGACGTGTCGACTTCGCAAGGGGGGCGTCAGGCAACTGTGAAGACGCTCCATATCGGGAGTGATTATGGATTACCGACCGTTTATGGGCTGTATGAAATGAAAAAAGAGTACGATCGATCGAAAGGGAAAGAGATTTGGAAATTGGATCGATGGTCTTTTGAAAAAGGATTCGGACCGAAGACACAAAAAAACTTCACACCGAGTGATTTAACCCGTTACTATCAATTGTCTTTAGGCCTTTCATTGCGACACGTATCGACTCGCATGTTGGCAAGCGGTGAGACGGTGTATGAGATGCAAGCGCCGCAGTGGGCGGCACCGAGTAAGATCAGCGCTCACGATGGTCGGATGCTAATAGGTTTCTAAAGGAAGTATGAGGAAACCGTTATATTTAAAGAGGGTGTCGTTGAAATCGTAGGAGTGGAAGAGGCAGTCGAGTTAGGAGCTGCTTGTTTACGGTATAAAAGGCACTTTGTGTTTTCACTAGGTAATGAAATGGCATAAGTATTGTCAATAAAAGGAGGGGGCAGAGTTAAAGAATGAATGTCTCTAAATTTTTCATAATTTGATTAGGCATCCATGCGTGGAGAAATTTCGGAAGGCTGACTTTTTTGCAACGTCACGTACTTTATAACATGAAATCGAATAAGAACAGTTGACGGCAAGCGCTGTCGACTGTTCTTATTGAAGTGTATCGAAGAACAATTGGCTCAATTCGCTTAAATCGATGACGGATTGTATCATCGCTCGCATGTACCTCTCACGATCTATTGTTTCATATGCCCATTCGAAGCCTCGAGCAGCCGCATAGGCATGGATAAAAATTCTAATCGTTCGTCCATTTTCCTCACGAAAAGGATGTAACATATTTAATTCCGATTTGAAATTGCACGAAGTGAGAAAGCTAAGGTTTCCGCTTGCTCAAGCTCTTCGCAAGATCTAATTCCTAAAAGATTATTTTGTAAAAGATAATCATGATTATCTTTTTTCTTGTAATTTCCCATATCTTAGTAAATCCTTTATTAAGGTAGAAGTGATAGAAGTTTTTGCATTCAAAAGATCAAGAAGCTTCTCTTGCATATCTAGCGTGAGACTCAAATTCTCCAAGTGAAGATTATTAAGGACTCGCTTAAATTCTTTCGAGTCTAATGTTAATTCTTTCATCATACACAGCCCCTTTTCCTATCCTACTACCTATTGTACGATTCCCATGCCCTGATTGCCAATGAACAGAAAGTCGACTTCTAACAAGCCTGCTCGCTCCCTAAAAGCTCTTTCCTGTTCTTGATATCCAGTTGAAATTAGTAGAAGCATTCGTTGTTTTGCATCAGTTGTATCCGGATCGAGGCGTTTATTTTGAGACGAATGTCACTTCTTGATCAAATATAAAAGAACGTTCTCTCGAGTGGGAAACGTTCTTTTGTTATTTTTCTTTTTCCAGGTCTTTCGTAGTTTCTTTATCTTTGCCACTGCATGCGCGGAGAAGAAGAACGGAAGTGAGTGCAGTTGCTGTTAGCATCCTTTTCATAATCAAGTCTTCCTTTTTTCGCTCTTCTTTAGTGTAAAGAAATAACAACAAGCAAATGAAATTGGAAACGGTAGAAAAGTGAGAATAAGTGAGAAGAAGACTTGAAATTAGTAGGTAAAGTAGTGACAATAGAGGTAGGACTTCGCCCAGCGAGGTGAAGGCTTATTTTGCAGAGGGGGCCATAAGAAATGACGAAGTTAAGTCGAGAGGTCATGTTCCGTATGAAAGGGTACGATGCGGTATTTTTGAGAGATGTCGAGTCGTATTTGGACGAGTTGAGTGCGTCGGTTGAGCTTCACGATGTGCTCGTTTGGGATGCGAATCACGAGTACTATCCGATGTCGAATCCAGATGTGACGATTGGTCGTGGTAAGGTGATTCACATTCAAGAGACGGGTACGAAGTTGGAAGTGATGACGGACAACGATGCGCATTTCGTATTTGAACAAGATGCGAGTGTAGCGGGCATTTACAACTATTCAGACTCGCTCAAGACGCTTGAGAAACGTGTGACGTTCCTTACTCATTTCGAGAATGAATCGAACTACGTCGCGCAACGTGAGGCGCTCGTAGAGGAGCTTTCAGGATATGTCGCGAAAGAGTTTAAAGCGCGTCGCATCTTATACATTTCTGTCGACAGCACAGTGTCGGACCGTTATTTACTCGATACGATTTTCGCATTGATCGAGACGCTCGATGAATTGGATGTCTACGTTCGTCCGATCAAAGGAGATCGCGACAAAGTGAGCATCGGCGCTTGGAAAAAGTATATGAAGTAAGTGAAAGCGAAGGGTTCTTCTGAACTCTTCGTTTTTTCATGCTTTTTTCCCGAAAAGCGAGTATTTCTCGAGAAGGCGGTCATGGTCGGTCAGTGAGTTACCTATGATAATGAACCGTGGGGAACAACTGATGGCACGCCGGATGCGTTGAAAGACGCCTGTCCGGTGTAGGCTCGTCTACTCTTCGGCAGAGAGGAAACGAGAATAGCGATTCGGAAATGGAAGTCGGTACGTACGAGTATGTCATTTGGAAGGAAGGGGCGGATGAAGCGTCCGTCGCGGATACGTATTTTAAGAAGCCGGCACGTGTCGTTAAGCGTGACGGTGCGTATTATGCGCAAGTGACGGTGACGAACCCGGAATGGTGGCAACATTTCAAAGTGAACGATCACGGCAAGTGGGTTGAGGCACGTATCGTTTCAGAAGACTTGGATGAAAAGACGCGTCTTTTCGAATTTCCAGTAGCGTCGCTCGATGAACCAATCGATGCGAACGTTCACATTATCGTAACGGGTATTCCAGGATTCCAATACGATAATACGTACGATATTCGTTTCGTCTTCAGTGAACGAAATGAAGATGTTTTAGAACCGATTGTCGAACCGATTGACGTTCACGCATGGGACCGAGAAGCGAATGCGCCGTCTCGTGCAGCGCGTTTGTTTAAAGGAGCGGAACGCGTCGTCCGAGGAGACGAGCAGTTCGCTCGTGTCACGGTGAAGCAAGGTGCGTTATGGCTCGATTTTTCAGTCGATGGGCAGTCGATTGAACCGGTCATCGATGAGGAAGCAAATGAAAAAACGTACGAGTTTCCGCTCGCTGATGCGAACGGATGGGTTGACGTTCAAGCGAACGTACAAGCCGGTCCGAACGTCCATACGTACGACATTCCGTTGAAGTTTGGAGAGACACCTGTCGTTGAAGATGAAACAGAGGACGCGTTACGCCTCATGACATTCGACGTATTGAAAGAGGACGGGACACCGTCTGGAGCGAAGCGACATTTCGGTGATCCGGTAACGGTTGTCGAACGCGATGGCAAAACGTACGTCCAAATGGATATGAAAAACGAGCAGTTTTGGCAAGGGTTCCGTGTATGGAACGGAGTCGAAATGAAAGAGGTAACGTGGCTCGAACGCGACTCGGAAACGCATGAAGGACGTGTTGAGTTTGAAGTCGCTTCGTTGGAAGAACCCGTCGACATCGATATTCATATCGTGTTAACCGGTATACCAGAGATGGATGGCTACGTTCAAAAGTCGAAGTTGCAATTCGTTTTTAAAGCGATCGACACGTTCGCTCATTTGCCAGCTGCGAAAGGAACGGTCGCCTCTGAAAATGCCGAAACGTTTACTTCGTTCGGCTCGGTTCAATCAGCAGCAACGATCACATACTAATGTAGAAGGAGGTCACTTTTGGCAAAGTGGCCTTTTTTTAGTATAGATTTTTAAGGAGGTTTGTTAAAATGGAGCGAGGAGGGATAAAGATGAAAAAACATTGGCTCGCCGCAATCGGTATGAGTACGTTGTTCGTGCTCGGCGCTTGCGGGAACGATTCCGAAGATGTGACGCCACCTGTTCAAGAAGGGATGGAGTTGGAGGCGGAACAGACGGGTGAAGAAATAGACCCGAATGCACCGACGAAAACGTTCAAAGTGAAAGATGGAGAGTATGCGACATTTTTAGAGTCGTATGAAAAAGAATTGCACGATGACGGGTGGGAGACGACACTCGACGGAAAGCCGGATTTCTTAACGGTCCAAAAGGGAGACCGCGAGTTGAAAGTGATGCCTGTCGAATTAGATGGGGAAGTTGTCGTTCATATGTATGAAGAGACGATAGAACTAGAAAAATAAGGAAGGCGACTTTTTCTTTGACGAGAAAAAGTCGTTTTTTTGTAGAAATGTGCGTTTATCGCCTAAAGAGTGACGTTTTTACTAATTTCTTCTGCTTTGAATGTTGGTCAAAAGTCCGTATAATGAGGGTAGGGAAGTATGGCAACTGATGGCACGCCGTATGCGTTCAAAGACGCACGTACGGTGTAGGTCTATGATAACTATTTGTTGGCGCAAATAGGAAAGTAGAAATAGCAAACCTGAACAACCGTGGAATCCGGAAGAACAAGGTTACAACGATCCGGCAACGCCACTCGATTTGAAAAAATTAGAAGCAGCGATCCGCGATGCGGAAAGTGCAAAGAGCGACGAACACGCTTCACAGCGCGAACAAATTCGAATCAACGTCTTATTAGAAAAACTTCATCGTGAACATTCATGGCAAGGAATTCAACGATGGGAAGCACACTTCTATACGAAAGCGTTACATGAAGCGGCAGACGACGCACGACAAAGTTTATTCGAATTAGCGAAAGAAGCATTACAAGAAGCAATTTATTGGGCGAACAAATACCCGAACAATAAAGACATTGAAAGAGCGAAAGAAAAAGCAGAGAAAGAATTAAAGAATCCGAAGACGACGCACGAACGTATCGATCAAGTGAAAGACGAACTGATTAGTGCGATCCGAGAAGAAGAAAAAATCCATTTAGCAGAAGATATTCGGAAAGAACTTAAAAGTTTAGAAGAAGCGATTCTCGTCGCTGAAAAGTATCCCGAATCAGACGGCATTAAAGAAGCGTTAAAAGAAGCGAAGAAAGTACGTGACGCTGTCAAAGAAGGCGAAGTCTCACCTGAAACGAAAAAAGAAATCTCGGAAGCGAAAGATAAACTCATCCGTGAGTTAGCGTATGCACTTGCACCAGCGGATAAGTATGACGTTAACGCATTAGAGGAGAAGTTAGAAGAAGCTAGAACTTACAGAGCGAAAGCAAGCCGTGCACCAATTATTGAAAAGATGCTTGATGATGCGATGAAGAACGGATACGGAGTTCTTAGTGATTCGAGTAAAAAAGACGTGAAATACAATTACACGGAAGCGATTAAGCGAATTGATGATGTCATTCAAGTAATTCAAAACCTTCCAGATTTAGAGCTTGTGAAAAAGTTAGAAGCACTCATTGAAGAAGCTGAAACGTTAAGAGCGAACAAAGACTTATCGTTCGTATCGAAAGCGAAGCTTTACGAAGCGTTATCTGAGGCGAACTATGTGAAAGCAGACCATTTATCAACAGATGAAGATTATATACTCGCTTATAACAAGTTAGAAGTTGCGATTTCTTCAGTCGAAGAAGCGAACCCTGATTTACCAGCGACTGATCGCGATCGTGAGTTGCTGAAGAAGGCGATTGAAGCGGCCGAAGAAATGTTGAAACGAGAAGGTTTATCGAAAAAAGATGGTGAAATTTTAAACGCTGAAATTGCGAAGGGCGAAGCGATGCTAGAAAAAGAAGGCGCAATGAAAGTAGAAATGCAACGTACGACAGAATCGATTTACGCAGCCGTCGATAACGCAAAAGCAGCGAACCACTTGCCAGCGACACAAGAACAAATCGATCGCCTTAATGAATTGTTAAAAGAAGCGAATACGCAACGCGAACGTCCAGGTATTTCATTCGAAGACTTAAAGACGTTGGATTATGCGATTGAAAAAGGACAGCAGCTAATCGATCATGAAGCTCCTAAACGAGCGGAGTATGATGAAGCAATTAAAGTATTAGAAGAAGCGCTCGAACAAACAGCTCCGATGAATCCAATCGAAGACCCTTCAAAACTGGCTACAGCTGAAGATAAATATTTATTGAAAGCAAAAATGCGTGAACTTTCAGGACAACGGATTCATGTCGTTGCAAGTGAAGTCGAGCGAATTGACCGAGCGAACCGAGATGCGAACACTGTTTTACTCGATCCACGCGCAACGAAATCACAGGTGAAAAAGCAAATCGACTACTTGGATAAAATGTTACAGTCGTTAGAGAAAAAAGCGACTCCTGAACAAATTCAAGAGATGCGTGATTTAGCGAAACGAGCAGCGATCCAACTGAAACGTTTAAACCCGGTAGAAGCGAAAAAATTAAACGACGAATACCAAATGATGAAAACGTTGTTAGAAGGCTACGATGCAAAACAGTTAGACATCTCTGAAAAAACAGCGAATGAACGCATTTACAAGTTACAAACGGCGTTAAACGACACGATCAAACAAGCGACAGACGAAGAGAAAGAGAAGCTGAAAGATAAAATTAAAGAGTTAGAACGGGATAAAGAAAACTTATCGCCAGAGGATAAAAAAGAGTTAGAAGACCTTTTAGAAAAAGGGAAAGAACTAGCAGACGATTTATTAGCTAATGATATTGATGTAGAAGATATGATGAATCAGCTTGAAAAGTGGAAAGAAAAAACGAAACTGGCAACGAGTAAGCAAGAATTGAAGAAGGTGCTAGAGAGAGCACAAAGTCAGTTAGATAACAATAAAGAGTTGAATACAAATCGACTAAAGAATGCAATTCAAGCAGGTCAGAAAGCTTATGAAAATGAAAAGGCTAACCAAGCAACGGTTGACCGTGCGATTCAGGATTTGAAAGATGCCTTAGCAGAGTTAGAACAACAAATTGGAGAGAAACAAGAAGCAGATAAAGAAAAAGGGGTATTAGAAGTTCTAATTAAGCAAGCAGAATTGAAGCTCAAAGAAAATATTTCGAAAGGGAGTCGAGGGAAGTTAGAGAGTGCAATTACTTATGGAAAGAATGTTCTTCAGGACCCGACGATTTCAGCTGATGTTGTAAAAGAGGCGAATCAGAAATTAAAAGATGCAATTGACGCTGCTGAGTTGTTAGTAAGTGAAGGTACAAAACGAGAATTGTTTGATACGGTTCAAAAAGCAGAGCGTCTATCGAAAGAAGGTCTTTATACGCAAAGTCAAAAAAATGAGTTGAGCACGTGGGCGAAGCAAGCAGGTACAGTTTATAGTTCAGATGAGCTACTAGAAAGTCAAGCAAGAGCAGAAATCGAGAAGTTTAATGCGATCTTTGCCCAACTCATCGAACTGGCTTCAGACTTTGATTATAATCAATTGCGTAATAAGAACAATTCTTTAAAAGCGATTCGAGAGCTCTTTGAAGATGACACATTTGATGCAAAAGAACTTGATAAAGTGTTAAACGCTACGCAACAATTGTTAGAGACTCAAAAGCATCCAGACCGACGAGCACCGAAAACGGAGGTTCAAGAGAAGACCCAAGAAATTGAAACGTTATTAACAAAATATAAAGGTATTGAGCAGGAGCATTGGAATGAAGAGAAAGAACGATTAAAAAAATATATTGCGTATATGGACTATATGGTTTCAGGAAAAGAATGGAAACCGGAAGGTAGCAATATTGAATTGCCACAGTTTGAATTTCAAACAGAAGAAGATAAAAATTCTATAATAAAACATTTGGAAAATTCTGAAGCATTGCGAAATAAGGCAATCAGTATAGAAGAAGTACCTTTAAAAGAGCTCATAAATCACAATGCGAATTTGAGAAAAGCAATCGAATCCATAGATAAGATGACAGAAGAAGACAAAGTTAAATTAACAAAGAAAGTTGAAGATAGTAACGCATCATTATCCAATGTTGAAGACGAAGAACTTTATAATGCTCTTCAAAAATTAATAGAAGAAGCAAAAGGATATCTTAAAGAAGCGAATGGTAGTGATGATACATTTATTTGGCCAGGAATGAATCGATTCACCTTTATAGAATTAATGAGCGAATTAGATGCTATGATTTTAAAGGTATCGTCAAAGTAACTTTAATTTTAAGAAAGGAAGCGGTTTTCGCTTCCTTTCTTTGAATCGTCAAAAAGGTTTCGGTTCGGCTACTAGGACGATTGGGCAGAAGATGGTATGATAGTCTAGGTAGATTTTTGTTTTCTAGGGGACCCTAGGGAAGAATTTGTATTTAAATGAGTCGAGGAGAAAAGGAGTGGAAGTGGTTTGAAAAAGCAGTCATCGAAGTGGGGCGCGGTTTGTTCGTTAGCGCTCGCTTTTCAGCTCGTCGTTCCACCGGTTGCAACGGTTGCGTCGGAGGTCGAGGAGGAAGTGGTTCCTACGCATGCTGAAGCGGCGGAGCCTGAAGCGGATCGTTTGGAAGAAGAACTACATGTAGACGATGTTCCGCCTGCTGTGGAGTCGGCGCCTGTTCTTCCAGAACGTGAGGAAGGGGTCGATTCTGAACCGGTCGAGTCACCGGTCGTCCTTCCTGAAGAGGAGACGGTATCGGACGAAGCCGATGTTGAGCGTGACATCCTTGAAGCATCAGATCCGGCGGATGATTCACTTCTTGAAGAAGAAGTTGTCGTGGAGAACGCCGTTGCCGATCAAGCAGCAGCAGATGCTGCGGTTTGGGGAATGGACGGTCGTGTCGTTAAAGCGTATCAGACCGGTGAAGTCGAATACGAGTTCGCTTTCCGTCATGCGCCACAAGAAGGGTTTGACGCGGTTGATTTAGAAGAGGCGACGTTTTATTTAGATTTACCTGCTGGTGTGCAATATGAAGGTGCGACGTTCGGCGGCCGGTACGATGCGGCCAACCATCGTGTCATTTGGGTGAACCCAGGTGGTATTCCGACGAGTCATGCGAACTTCGATCCGTCGACGCCACGTCGCGTGAACGTTCAATTGAAATATACGAACACCGAACATTTGGTGAAAGTGAAAGCGTACGCTTCGTACACACCGAAAGGAAGTACGCAGCGATTTACGAACGCCTTTCAATTGGAGCACGGCTTTGAAGGGACACGCCCTCAATTGTCTGAAGGTGTGACGATTAAAGGGAGTTTAGCCGAGCGCCCAGGATTGCCATCGACGTTCCCTGTCTTAGCGGGTGAGCGATTTACGTACGATGTCGAGTACAGTTTGTATTCGCCAAAAACGCCGTTTACGAACGCTCAGTTGTTCGTCCAGTTAACGGACAAGATGAAATTTGATAAGCACGTTCAGTTAACAGGAGACTTTTCAACGTATCGTTACGATGCGGCGAATCATCGTTTCATTTTTGATTTCAAACCTGAACTTCATGAAGCGAACGGAATGATGAAAATTAACAACTTGTATTTCCCGAACTATCAAACGGCATCTGGGACGGACAGTGTCATTCAAATGACGCTTCATTACGGCGATTCGAAAGTCGTCGGCATCGAGCCGGATACGTTAACGGCGTTTGCGGTAGCGGATTGGCAACTGTCGAAGCGTAAAGTAGCCCCTTCTCAAGCGCCACGTGTCGGTGAAGAAGTGACGTACGAAATCGTCGCATCGGATACGAACCCACGTGAGTACGGCATGTTGTCGATCGATCAAGCCGAACTCGTTGAGAAGCTTCCGAAAGAAGCGAAGTTTGTCAATGCGTACGAGTTGTCGTCAGATGGGATCGAGACGTCCGCTACGTACGATCCGGTGAACCACCAAGTCATCTTCCATCCGACGATTGCAGATGGTGACAAAGAGAAGACGTTCCATCTGATCGTTCAATACGAAGAAGTTCCTGAACGAGGCGCTGTCTTTTTGAACTCTCACTATTTGTACAAACCGTTTGAAGCCGATGTAGAGGAACGAAGCGCACGTCTCGTTCATCAAGTCGTTGCAGCCAATGCTGAAAGTGGAACACCAGGTGGAGAAGGAAACGA
This sequence comes from Planococcaceae bacterium Storch 2/2-2, assembly GCA_009740415.1. GTDB lineage: Bacteria > Bacillota > Bacilli > Bacillales_A > Planococcaceae > Savagea. The sequence continues at coordinate 13,576 of WOYE01000002.1, forward strand.
TCCAGTTGCTCCGAACGTTGGTTCCATCGAAGTGACGATGGCGGATGCGAAAGACGAGAGTAAGCGATTGAGCGGTGCAGTGATTGAGTTGCTCGATGACGAAGGAAACGTCGTGAAGCGTGTAACGACGGACGAGACAGGCGTCGCTAAGTGGGGCGAATTAGCAGAAGGTACGTACACTTTGAAAGTCGTTCAAGCGCCTTCTAATTATCGTTTGGATCGTACCGTTTATGAGTTAGACGTTGTAGCAGGAGACGTGTCGACGTTGACGTTACAACAACAAAAGCGTCCATCCGGCGGTGGCGGTGGAACAGAAGAACCTGAATTACCAGTAGAGCCCGCTGAACCAGGTGATGGTGAAGGGACGAACCCTGTCGATCCGGATGAACCTTCGGGTGGGGGAGAGACACCAGGCGTCGACGGTGAACCGAAACCGGATGCACCAGGTGATGGAGAGAGCATCGACGGAACGCCTTCTCAACCGTCTACACCACCACAAGTAGGTGGAGCGAACAACCCTCCGACGTCTAATCACGGCTCGAATGGAGGAGCGACGTCACAAGGTGGCGTCGAACAAGGGAAAACGAAACCTTCTACGAATGGAAAGGAACAACTTCCACAAACAGGAGAAACGTCGTGGATCGTCTCTTTATGGGGTGGACTCGCGTTGTTAGGAGCGGGATGGCTTTTATTCCGACGTTCTGCACGTAAAGCATCGAACGAACGATAAGTGCCCGTTTCATCAAGTGGAATTACGTTTCGAATGAATGAAAAAAAGAAGTCTTCTCGCAGATGTAGCGAGAGGACTTCTTTTTCGTATTATTGGACGAAGAAATCGAAATAGATCGGAACGTCGAGTTCGTTACCATCTTCATCTGCCCAATTGTTCAATAGGACGTATATGCGATCGCCGACTCGGTATGGTTGCTTCGGCGCAATCGTCAACTGGTCATTCGGTCGTTTCGTCGGGAGTGAAATGGTCGCCTCTATCGCTTCACCTTTATGGTTGAAGAGCGCTACGCTTGAGCGTTCCGTCTGTTGGACGTTCGCATTGAATGCAATCGTCCACACTTTTGTCGGTTCCGCCACCGGTGTCTCTTCTGAAAAAGCAGTGTACTCTTTTAATTTTTCTTGAAGGGTAGGAGTCGGTTCAGGAAGAGGCGGTGTTCCTGGTTGTTCGGTCTCATCTTCTATATCGTCGATTTCTTCATTGCCTCGAATGAGAAGGGAATGTTTGTACTGTTGACCTTTATAGCTCATCACAATGTCAATCGGTCCACTTCCTTGGAAGTATAACGTTGACCCCGTCCGAGTGAAGTTGTTACGATCGGCTACAATATTTAAGTCGACATCGTTTGTGACGTCGTATGATTTTCCATTTTCCCACGTTGCTAACGCATTGAGTTCGAACGCATCGTTCGTATGAACTTCAGTCGGCCACAACGTGATCGGTTTCAATGATGTGACGGTCGGTACGTAATGATGGTCCATAAATAACGTGAACCGTTTTTTGTCGGGATACCGTGAGTCGGTACGCGTCGAGTCATCATTCGGGAAGAGGAAAGAGATTTTCATATTTCGATAATGTTTTCGGTTAATTCGGTTCACGATTTTCCAAGCTTCGTCTTTCGTCATACTTTGATCGACGAGAACAGAAAGCTGTGGGTCGTATTTTTGAATCGCTTCGTTAAAACGTTCCATAATTTCTTCTTCCGTGTCTGCGACAACGGAATGGATGCCGATGTCACGGCCGAATGAACGCATCCCTTTTTCTTCTAACAGTTGTTCGTAAACAGTCGTTGCTTTCGGATAAGGTGCATCTTTTTTATTGAGCCCTCCGTCTGTCCAAAAGTGTGTTTTTCGTAACGGTTTGTCTGGTAGAAGGAAGTAGTCGTAATAAATACGTCCGGGCTCATCTGGAATCGGATCGTCCCACGTGACGTCGAGGTGGAACCAATGTCCATCGACTTGTACGAGGTTCCAAGCGTGTCCGACGTTACGCGACGTCCCGCTAATGACGCGTGCTGGAATGCCGATTTCTTTAAAGAGTAAGGCAGCTGTACGAGAATAGCCACCGCAAAGTGACGTTCCTTTCGTTAATAAGTGGTACGGATTGTTGACCGCTTGGTTTAAGCTTTCGTCGTACGCCGTATTTAAAATAATATAGTCGTGAACGGCTTTCACTTTTTCGTGGTCATTCATCGACGGTTTAATAATAGAAGCGGCAATTTCTTTAATCCGTTTCTCTACAAACTGATCTTGCTCAAGTGTTTGTCCGTATTCAAACGTAAATTGAAACTCGATACGGTTCGACCAGTACACGTATTTGAAACTATATTTTTTTACGTCGTATGAAAGCTCTTCATCTTTTTGACTAGCGAGTTTCATCGCTTGATAAACCGCTTCGTTAATTTTCAATTGAATGTCTTTCTGTGTCTCACCGTCTCGGTCGAGCGTGCGAGACATCGGAATGTCAAACGTTCCTTTTTTTTGTTTCATTTGTTTGAAAAGTTGTTCTGAAAGTTCGTTGATTGATAACGGTTCATCAGATGATTGGAGTTGGCGGCCGTACCAGTTATGCTTTTCTGCCATTTCGAGCAGTTGTTCATCGGTCAGTACAACCGTAGTAGGGGAAGCATGAGCAGTCCCGGTCGTGGGAAGAAATAAAATGGAAAAAATGAGTGCGAGAGAGAAAACAAATTTCCTCATGTCGAAAAACCTCCTTATGTAATGGTTGAGATGGATAAAAATCGTTTATACCGTCTCTCTATATAATAAGCGATACACCGTTATTTTGATAGGCGTAAAGTACTTTTCATATGTTTTTATTCAGGGTTCGTAAGATGTATAAAATTTAAATAATTTTTTAGTCGAAAGTTATAAAAAAGTAATTTTTTGACCATAAAAAATAAGGGATGAATGGGAATATTCATGGCAGAAGTACTTAAAAATAAAGTGTATAAAACTGGACCTTCGCATGAAGCATTTCATATTCATTTCATGTATAATCGTAGTCGTAGGGGAAAATAGGTTTACATTGATTTCACGCTGTGTGCAATGAAAGTTGCTCGCACAGTGTATACTCGTCATAGTCCTTAGCGGGATAAAGCGAGGAGAACGAGAAGCATTAGGCAAAAACTTCTCAGTTGCGTTTCGCAACTTTATGAACGTATAGAACGACCGAATCGTTGGCGCGATTCGGTCGTTTTTTGTTATTTCATTATTGAGAATTGAAACGACTCTTCTCGTTCGAGAAGTTGGTCGTTCGTCGAGTGAAACGGTTGAATGCGAGCGTACAGCCGTTGATCGTTCCAAGTCGTCGCCGGATGAATTTCCAGTCGGTACGGTGATATTTTTCGAATGCTTACGTCCACTTCGTTCCATAACGTTTCATCGGATGCGACGTGCAGGAAAGATGCGACTTGGTGTTCGTCTGGAATCGGTTCGTTCCACGTAATCGTTACCGGTTCATCTGGCCGTTTCGGTTGTAACATCGTCCATTCGATCGCGGCGAGCGATTCATCCGTTTCACCGTGGACGGTTAGTCGTTGTTCGACACGTTCAACACCGTTAGAAACGGCGATCGTCGTCGTACCCGGTCGGTACGCGGTAATGAGACCATTCGCATCGATGGATGCAACGTCCGGTGATGAGCTCGTCCAACGTACGGGACCTTCCAATGACGTATGAGCGAATGTCGTTGCGTCGCTCGGTGAGTTCGTCACGTGAACGACGTATCGTTTTTTCGTCGACGCGGTTTGAGCCGTGAGAACGGTTTTACTAGCCGTTTTGGCAATGAGTAACGTTTCATTGATCATCGGTACCGTTACGACGGATGAAGAAGAGGCGAACCACGTTGTCCCTGGTCGTGTAGCAATCCGTTTCGATTGTCCGCTTCTCATGAAAAAGTGGGTGGCGCCTGTTTCGTCCGTCCATTGCTCGTTCGTTTCATGAGGTCGTTGTAAATCGACGGTCGGAGATGCGATAAATAGTCGTCGGTCAAACGAATCGTTTGCCGCATGATGGACGGCGAGACGCGCATCGAGTAAGCCATAGCCGAACGAGTCGTCTCGGCCAGGTGAACCTAGATCAATGCTCGACCGTTCGAGCAATTGGACGATTTCATGTTCTGTCAAAGACGGACGTACCGATTTCATCATCGCAATCGTCGCGCTGACGAGCGGTGTCGAGAAAGAAGTTCCTTGGACGATTCGATACGTATCGTTCGGGTGTGTCGTCCAAAGTCCGGTTCCCGGTGCGCTCACTGTGACGTACGGATGGTAGTTAGAAAAAGGGGCGCGTTCCCGTTCAGGAGTTGTCGCGCCAACTGCAATGACCCCTTCATAGGCAGCAGGGTAGTTGAGAGGGTTTCCTTTCAGTGCATCGTTCCCGGCCGATGCGACGACGATGATTCCTGCTTCGCGTGCTTTCATAATCGCTTTTTCTTCAGCGATCGACGGTTTCGTACCGCCTAAACTTAAGTTGATCACATCGACTCGCTCAGCGATGGCGACGTCAATCGCTTGAACGATGGAAGAAACTTTCGTCGTCGGAAAACGATTCATAATTTGAAGGGGCAACACACGCACGGGATAAGAGTGAGCGACTCCCGCAATGCCGCGTGCATTGTTCGCTTCCGCAGCGATGAGACCTGCGATATTCGTCCCGTGTCCGTTCGCATCGTATACCGGTTGATCCGGTTCGACGATATTTTGTCCATCGTTTACAAACGCTCGTTGCAAATCTTCGTGTGCGAGGTCGGCACCTGAATCGATGACCGCAACCGTCGTCGGTCGTTGATCGTAAGGCATCGACCAAACGGATTCGAAGTTCATTTCTTGAATCGCCCATTGTTTGTCGTAATACGTGTCGTTCAGCGTATCGATCGATCGTTCAACGTCCGGTTCAATCGCTAAGATGAATGGAGAACGACGTAGTTGATCGCGCTGTGAATGTTTCGCTTCTCTGCTCGTCCATACGATACGTGCTGTCGTTTCATTCAACGGTTCCAATGAAGCTTGTCCTTGAAACAAATCGACTTGTTGGATGAGTCGCACGTCGTCTGCCCATATGATCAAATCATCCGTTTCGGAAGAGGCTGCGACGAATGAAGGTGAGAACAGTGTGATGAATATGAGGATGAGTAGATGACGGTTCATAAAAATTCCTCCTTTCTCTCATTTTATCACCTTTTATTTTTCGTGTTCGCAAAATTTTCATTTTGGTGATCTTAAAACTTTTTATTCCTATGCAAAGAAATACTTATTTTAATATATTAACTATCTAAATAAAAGTAATTAATTTTATAAAAAATCATATTTATAACTTTTTTTCATTTAAAATTTGATATTTTAGTTTCTAATGCTTATAAAATCAATCGTCTTGTAAAAATAAGCTATTTGGAATATACTATTCGTGATTGTATCATTATTATTGGGAATAATGTAATACAACTGATGGCACGCCAGATGCGATGAAAGTCGCTCGTCTGGTGTAGGCTCACGATAATGAAAAGGTGGCACTTTTCAAAGGTGAGAATAGCGAAACGGGCTCAAAAGAAGCGTTAGAGCAGGCGATTAAAGACGCGGAAAGTAAATTGGACGCGTTAGAAGAAGAGTTAAAGAAAAAATTACAAGAAGCGATCGATCAGGCGAAACGAGCGAAAGATGATCAGCAAGCGACAGATCAAAGTTTGAAAGACGCACTCGATGCGTTGAATAACGTACAACAAGAAGTCGAAGCGCTTCAAAAATTGAAAGATGATTTACAAGCGGCACTCGATGCAGCGGACAAACGGTTGGCACAACTAGGTGACGCGTATAAAACAGCGTTGAATGAAGCGATCGCTGCAGGTCAAGGTGCACTCGATGCGAAAAATCAGAAAATTGAAGATTTAGAACGTGCAATCGCTGATTTACAAGAAGCGTTGAAAAAAGCAGACGTTCAAAAAGCGATTGAAGAAGCAGTGAAGCAAGCACAAGAAGCAGCGAATAAGCAGTTAGAACAAGCGATTAAAGATGCGCTTGAGCAAGCGAAAGCGGAAGCTGACGCTGTGGCGAAAGATAAAGACGCTGCTTTGAAAGACTTGCAAGAGAAGCTGGAAGCATTGGAAGACGCGTTGAAAAATGCGGGCGAAGAAGTAAAGACGCAAGCAGAGAAAGAGTTAGAGCAGGCGATTAAAGACGCAGAAAATAAGCTCGCTCAATTAGAAGATGCGTATAAACAACAGCTTCAAGAGGCGATCGATGCAGCGAACAAAGCGAAAGAAGAAGCAGCAGGAGATCGTGAAAAACTAAAAGACGCACTTGAAGCGCTTGAGAAGAAACAACAAGCATTAGAAGATGCGATTCAAAAGGCGAAAGAATTGGAAGACGCGAAGCAAGCGATCCAAGATGCGATTGATGCATTGACGAAAGACCAACAAGAGAAACTCCAAGCGGCAATCGATGCAGCGAATCAAGCGAAAGACGATGCGAACGCGACGAAAGACCAGTTAGAGAAAGCGTTGAAAGATTTAGAAGATGCGATTGCGAAACTTGACGGTGGCACGCCAGGTGGAGAGGGCCCTTCTAAAGAAGCGTTAGAGCAAGCGATTAAAGATGCTGAACAAGCATTGAAAGATTTAGAAGATGAATGGAAACAAAAACTTCAAGATGCGATCGATCAAGCGAATGAAGTGAAAGCGAAACAAGATGCGACAGAAAAAGAACTAAAAGACGCATTAGATGCGCTTCAGAAAGCGAAAGACGAAGCAAAGAAAGCACAAGATTTGGATGATGCGAAACAAGCGATCGAAGATGCGATTAACGGCTTAACGGATGATCAAAAAGAGCGGTTAAAAGATGCAATTGATGCAGCGAATGACGCGAAAAATGCAAAAGATGCGACGAAAGAGTCGTTAGACAAAGCATTGAACGATTTGAACGATGCGATTGCTGCGCTTGATAAAGGGGAAGCTCCGACTGGAAAAGAAGGGCTCCAAGCGAAGTTGAAAGAAGCAGAAGTAGCGAAAGAGAACGAAACGTACTACAAGAAACAATCGCTCGCTGACTTAACGAAAGTAATGGAAGCGGGACAAAAGGTTTTAGTAGACGAAAACGCTACGGATGAACAAATTCAGCTTGCGACGAACAATCTTCAAGTCGCAATCGATGCGCTCGTACTGAATGAAGTCGGCTATACGATCGACAAAAAAGATAGTAAAAAGCCTGAAAACTTCAACCATAAAGAAATTAACTTCACATTTGAAGAAGCGATTCAGTTACCTGAAAATGTAACCGTTGGAGGAACGGTCGCGGATGCGAAAGTGAGCCTTTCAGAAGATGGGAAGCAATTAAAAGTAACGAGTGCACAAGGAGCAAAAGGTGGAGAAACGATTCAGTTCAAGACGATCGTCGGTGTGTCAGAAGTCGAAGTGACACTCGCTTGGGATAAAGTGAAATGGACGATGGTCTCTAAACCGGCTATTTTCAAAGATCAAACGAAATACGAAGTAGCGATCGATCTCGGTTTACTCAATGATGGGTTATTATCCCCTAATTTGAACTTAGAGCAATTGACACAAAATGATCAGTTGTTGAATTTGAAAGTATTGCCAGGTAGCGGTTTACAAATCGGGGACGTTTTAAAGCTAGGTAGCTTCTTAAACGTAACGCTTCAAGAAGGAGACTTTAACGACGACGGAACGGTCAATTTACAAGTCGGAACTGAACTTGTGAAAAACTTGCTCGGAACGAACGGTGCGATTGATTTAACAGTGACAGGGGAGCGCGATGGGAAACAAGTGACGGATACCGAATTGTTAAACATTCCACTTCCTGTATTAAACCCAGTGTCTGATTTGCTCGACGTTACGACAAATAGTGTGAAATACGAACTGTTAAATGGGGAACAACCGATCCATATGGACATTCGTGGTTTACACGTGATGGAAGACGGATCGTTACGCACCGTACGTGCAGGCGATGAAGTACAACTCGTCCTTTCACAATCGGGTAAAAATCCAGAGACGATCACGATTCCAGTAACAGCGGAAGATGTGAAAAATGGATACGTGGAGCATACGTTACAAAATGGAAAAGGATTGATCGCTTCTGTTTTGAATGGTGTCGTCCTCGGTGAAGGGAAACTCCGTGTCAAACCGACATTTATCTTTAAAGAAGACGGTCAACAAGTTGGAGTAAAACATGGCGAAGCTACGGAAATTACAGTGAGTCAAGGAGTCGTTGAAGGACTTGGTGAAACGTTAGACGGCGTCTTGGATCATTTATTAAAAGATCTCCCATTCATCGGTGATGTTCCGATTTTAGGCGGATTAGCAGATGTTGAATTAGCAAAAGCGTTGTCAGGTAAAAAAGAAGTGCAAGTCGACATTAAAGGGAAACGTTTAAAAGAAGGCGATGAAGTTCGTCTCGTCGTCCGTGAAGCAGGTGACGAAGCGGGGGCAGAAAAAGTCATTACACATCAAGTGACTGCTAATGATTTGAAAGCAGGTCACGTCTTGATGACGATGGAGATGGATGACCTCGTGACGAGCTTGTTAAAAGATCTCGCACTCGGTGGGAAATCTCTCACAGTGACACCTGTATTCGTTCGTAACGTCGGTAAAGAAAATGAAATAACACGCTACGGTGCAGCGAATACGATCGAAGTGAATCATGGGTTATTAACGAACTTGAACGGACTCGTCGATGGTGTCTTTAACGATTTGTTAAAACAGTTAACTTCTGATATTCCAGTCGTTGGACCAGCGGTAGAAGGTCTTCAAAATACGACGAACGATTTGTTGTCAGGTCTTTTATCAGGAAAAGAAAAAGTAAAAGTGAAAATCGACCAAGGAAGTCTCGGGAAATTGAAAACGGGCGATCGTGTCGTCGTTGATATTACGTCAGGTGACGAGAACGTCGCAAGCGTACAATATACGTTGACTGCAGCGGACTTAATGAAAAAAGAAATCGAGGTCGCCTTTACGAACCAAGATTCATTACTCCTTGACAACTTAGTCGGTGGTTTACTCGGGGGCAATCAAACGTTAACGGTGACACCGAAGTACATTTTAGCAAAAGGTGGCGTGGAAGTAGAAGGTCAACCGATGGATGTTGAAATTGATCGCGGGTTAATTACGTCACTCGATAACGTACTCGGTAACGTATTAGTCGACGGACTTGTAGGAAAAATCCTCCAAGGAACAGGGCTCGACACAGCAGCTGTTCTCGGATTGGATGAACTGACAGGTGGTTTATTAACAGACGGGTTGAGCGGAACACTTCAACCGGTATTGGATGATCTCGGGTTAGAAGGTCTCGTTCTCGGGAAAGACGGTTTACTCGGTAGTTTACTCGGTGGAACGAACGTACTCGGAGATGCACTGAATGTCGAGAACTTGTTACTCAATATTTTAAGCGGTGAACAGACGAACTTAACGAAAGACGACCTCGGGTTATTAAACCTTTTAACAGGTAATGAATTGCAAGAAACATTAGGTCGTGTGTTATTAGGTGAAGGAGGCATTCTCGGTGATGGCCTCTTAGGCGCAGCAGGGTTACAAGATTTATTGGAAGGTAACTTAGGTCTTCTCCAACTCGGTGAAGGCGGTCTGTTAGAAGGTTTGCTCGGCGGCGTTCTTTCTGACAAAGGATTGTTAGGCGGCTTACTTGGTGATGACACAGACGGTTTACTAAACTTAGCGAACTTACTCGGAACGAATGAGAACAGTTTACTCGGTGGTTTATTAAAAGGCTTGCTTGGTGACAACGGCTTGCTCGGTGACAAAGGTTTATTAGGAGGAGCTCTTCTCGGTGAAGGCGGCCTCGTCGGCGGCTTATTAAATGGCTTGCTTAAAGACGGCAAGTTACTTGGCCAATTAGGTTTAGAGAATGTCCTTGATCTGAATAGTTTACTCGGCGGTTTAGCCGGAAAAGGAACGAGCGGGCTTGCTAATAATGGAGGTTTATTCGGTAAAGGTGGTTTACTCGGTAAAGGCGGCTTGTTAGGTGGCGCCTTAGGCGGTTTACTCTGATGAAAACTAAACAACTTGTTTAGTAGATGAACAATCGAATACGATGGATTACATGCACTTTCGAGCGATGCGCTCGGAAGTGCATTTTTTGTCTCTCGTTCTTTCAGTTTTTTATGGTGAGTAATTCTTTTTACCTAATATGTCGAGTGGGTCAGTTAGTTCGTTTTAATAAAAAAGAGAAAGAGGAAGAATGATATAAAAATATCATTTTCGAATTTTATGATAAGGATTAGTAAAGTGAATTTTTATAAAAAGAAGAAAAACGATCGAGAAAATGAGGAAAATGAAAGGGAAAATAGATCATTTTACAGAAAACAAAACAAAAATGAGTTAAAATAGTACTAAATATCTAAATAAAACAATAAAAAATATCGATTTGATATTTTTATGCTCACTATATACAATGTTTGATGAGGGAAAGGTTCAATTGATCGCACGCTGTATGCGGTGAAAGTCGCACGTCCAGTGTAGACCTCTTATAAAACTAGGTGGCACTAGGATAAGAGAGGGATAGCGAAGAGAAAACTCGTGAACAATTGAGAGAAGAAGCGCAGCATGCTGTTGATCGGGCGATCAACGATCCTTCGAAAGAAACAATCGAAGAAGCGCAACGAGCAATTGATCAATTACCAGAAGACGAGGCAGCGGATCGTCAGTTTAAAGATGATTTGCAGTCGAAGCTAGATGCAGTGAGAGATCATTCACAAATCCATTTCAAACATACGGATGAGACGAGAAAAGTCGCTCAAATGAATTTAAATCCTACGGTGGAACGTTTGAATGATCAAAAGAAAACAGCAGGAGGTGTTCTCGGTCTCGATATTGGAATTTTAGAGCTCGGTCTCATTTCAGCCGAACAAATTAATAAAATTAGCGATTTGAACCGTCATCAAGTTACTGTGCCAGAAGGGCATTTGTTAGATGGACAAGTAGAAGTGACCGTTCGCTCCGTTTTAGGAGGACATGCTTTCAAAGTACATATTTTGAAAAAGCAAGAAGATGGGCAATATAAAAAAGTACAGACGTTAGAAGAGTCTTCCGGTTCATTTTTATTTATGGGGAAAACTGCAAAAGTACCGTTTGATACGTTAGACGCTGGAGAATATGAATTTGTATTAGAGACAGGTGCAGGGTTAACTGTCGTTCAAGTCATTCCTTATCACTTAACAGAGCTTCAATTGAGCGATTACACGAATGTGTCAACGAAAGATTCAATCGTGCGAGGAAATGTCTTAAAGAAACAAACGTTAGGAACAGGTGGCCAAGCCGTAGTAACGAATGTCAATGGTCAAGCGATCGGCGAGAAAAAGACGATCCAAGGAAAATACGGCCAATTGACGATCGAACAGAATGGAACGTATACGTATACACCTGCATCGAATCCGAAACATATCGGGCAAGTTGAACAGTTTTCATTCGTTATGAAAAATCGCCAGAATGGTTCAACAGCGAATGGCTCATTACAAATTCGTTTAAACGAGCAGTCGGTTGATTGGAGCAATCTATCATTTACAAAGCCAGCTCGAATTGTCGAAGCATCTTCCGCTACATTTAAAGTGGGCGGTACGCCGGTAACGACGAAACAATCGACGGTTTTCTATAAAAAAGAACAACAGAAAAAGTTCCAAGATAACGATTTCCGTTCGAAGCCGATTACGATCGAAGACACTGCGAGTGAATTAGAGTTCCACGTGTTAGGTGGTAAAGGAACGAACGCTGTTCATGCTCCGATTCATTTGAAAGATGAAAAAGGAAATACTGTTCAAATGTTAGATCGTGTGCTCATCGAAGAAGAAGTGTGGAACAAGCAGACATTTACAAATGTTCCAAAAGGGACCTATTATTTATACATTCCGAAACAGAGTGGATTCAATGGGACGTTGTACGTTGAAAGTGCCGATGCGAAAGAGTATCGCGTGACACATAAAGAGTGGGGTACGTACGAAGGGGTTCAATTGGATAACGTCCATGCGAATTTGAACGACCGACCGTTTACAAACTTCTTTAGTAAAGATAAAGAGAAGACAGATATTGAAGTGTACGGTTATACAGTGGACATTACGAAAAACGGAAGAGAGATTACGTCAAGCACGAAAGGGTACCACCGCGTTCCTTCGACAGGCGAGTTGACGGTAGCAGCGGATTACGGGTATTTGACGATTCAAGCAGACGGTACAGTTATTTACGAGCCGTTTCAAGAGCTTGCCGCGTACGGACAAAAGGAAGTCATTCCGTATAAGTTGAAACATTTGAGCGGACACGAATCCGAGGCGACGATGACGTTCGACCTTTATTCATTACGAAATACAGATGAAAACGATAATGTAATAACGAGCTCACCTTACAATGATCGATTGTATGGGAAAGGAGGTTCGGACACACTCGTCTATACGATTTTGAAAGAAGATGCGACAGGTGGCCATGGAAAAGACGAGTGGATGGACTTCACGTATGGAACGGTAGAAAACAATCGTGAAGCGGACCGACTAGACCTCCGTCAGTTATTCACATTGAAAGAAGTTGAAGTGAACGGAAAAGGTGAAGTGATTTCTGTGAATGAGAAACAACAAAAAGTGACAGAAGATAACTTGCATACGTTTCTCGGAGTAGAAGCGCGAGATGGTGGAAAAGAAATCGTCGTTTCAATTGACCGTGACGGTGCAGAAAGTAAATATGCTTTCACAGAGTTGATTACGTTGTACGTACAAAATCCAGAAGATGTACGTGTAGGAGATGTGTATGAAATGATGGAGAATGGACAAATTCTTCTTCCATAATAGATGGCGCCCTTATTACAAAATGTAGTAGTAAGGGCGCTTTTTTATGTAGATTGAGCAAATTATTTTGAGTAATTGTGACTAATTGTTCACAAAGACCTTTGAATCGAAATTATTAATTGTTAAGTGAATGATCCGTTTGAAAAAGTGGTGGAAAAAGGAAAACTCACAAAACGGATAGCGTTTTCATCGGTCAGTTAGTAAAATATTTTATTCCTACGTCATTCTTTTTTTATTTTTCATTTGAAAATGATTTTTCAATATATTAATATACGAAAGACTTATAAGATACAATAAAAAAAGAGACTTTAGATATATCCCTTTTGATTGGAAAAGGGATAAAACATTCGTATAATGGAAGTATCGGGATATAAGAAAGACAAAAGTCTTGCAACTGATGGCACGCCGTATGCGTTGAAAAACGCACGTACGGTGTAGGTCTACGATATTCGTTAGGTGGCACTGACGATAAGGTAGAAATAGCGAAAAGCCTTCAAAAGAACAAGAAGAGGCACTTGATCAAGCAATCAAAGATGCAGAAACGGCATTGAACGATTCAAACCTTTCAAAAGAAGACAAAGACGCTTTACGAAAAGAAATCGATAAAGCGAAAGACGTTCAAAAAGATCCGAACGCATCTGGTAAAGATGTAGAAGATGCGACGAACGGATTGAATGATAAAGTGAAAGAAATTGAAGATAAGCAAAAAGAAGATGCGAAACCATCTGAAAAAGAAGTAGAAGATTTAACGAACGCTTTAGAGAATGCAAAAGAAAAAGCGAACGATCCGAACCTTTCACCAGAAGATAAAGATGCACTTGATCAGGCAATCAAAGATGCAGAAAATCTTTTTGATAAAGATGGCAACGTAAAAGATGACGTATCAAAAGATGACGTAAACAATGCAAAAGACAAGTTAGAAGAAGCAGTGAATAAAGCTGGTGAAGACGAAGTTACTGTAAAAGATGCAGAAGCAGCAGTCAGTGATGCACGTCAAAAAGTGAAAGATTACACATCAGCAAAACCAGCTGCAAAAGAAAAAGCGTTCCAAGATGCAGCGAAAGCACTTAAAGATGCGAAAGATAAAGTTGCTGCATTAGAAGCAGGAAAAGATCAAGATCGTTTAGCAAAAGAGTTAGGTGAAATCGCTGTTGACTTCGCAAAAGAAGCAGTAAAAGCAGTAGAAGGTAACCTTTCACAAGATACGATCGATCAAGCGCAACAATTAGTGGACCAAATTCCTGATTCAGTAGAAGGCAAACAAGAGCTTCAAAATCTTTTAGATGAAGCACAAAAAGCAGTAGATACTGTGAAAGATGCAATCGATGCGATTGAAAAAGCAAATAAAGATGTAACGAAAGAAAATGTAGCAGCTGCAAAAGAAGCAGTAGAAAAAGCAAAAAAATTAAATGATAAGCTCGTTTCACAAGAAGAAAAAGCTGCGCTCGATAAGGAAATCGAGAAGCTTGAAACGAAATTGGCACAGCAAGATTTCGGAAGCGAGTTAGAAAAAGCTGAACACCTTCACGCATCAACGATGATTGATGAAGACGGTGCAAATCTTTATGACGACGAGCAGTACGTCACACAAGCTGAAGCAGATGCACTTGAACAAGCGATCGCTGACGTGAAAAACGCAAAAAATGCGAACGAATTAAAAGGTGCAGAACTTGCATTAAAAGAAGCATTGAAACCATACGAAGCGAATAAAAAATTCGGTAAGAAAAGCCAAGCGGTAGAAGATGCGACGAAAGCAGTTGAAAAAGCTGAAGAGTCAAAACGTAATTCAGATAAAGAAACGGCACAACAATTAATCAATGCGATCGGTCCGAAATATGAGACTGAAAAAGAAGCGCTTCAAAACCGTTTAGATGCTGTTAAAACTGTAACGAAAACAAAAGATCAATTAAAAGATGCATTAGCAAAAGCTGAAACAGAACAAAAAGCTGGTAAAGGTGAGTTTTCTGATGACGCATGGAAAGCATTAGAAGATGCGATCAAAAAAGGAAAAGCAACACTCGCTAATGACAAAGCGACAGAAGACGAAGTAACAAAAGCGACAGAAGCACTTGAAATTGCTGTTGAAAACTTAACGGTTCCTGTTCGATTAGCACAAGTAGTAACGAAAGACGCACCGATGTCATTACAACCAGACATTAAAAAAGAAATGGATACACTCGGTAAAGATGCTTATGAGAAGAAGTACCATAAAGCAGCGGGTGGAGTCCTCGGATTAAACATCGGTATTTTAGACCTCGGTCTTTTATCGACAGAACAAATTAACAAAATTAGTGACTCACACCGTCATTCGGTAAAAGTGGAAGAAGGTACGGTATTCACTGGTGATGTTCGTATTTCATTCCACAGTGTACTCGGTGGACACCAAGTAAAAGTTCACACATTCAAAAAGAATGAAGAGACAGGAGAATACCACCGTATTGCAACACGTACAGGTGGAGTCGGAAGCTTGCTCGGTATTCCAATTCCGACGTACCTCGATGTTGGTTTCTTAGAAGAAGGCGAATACGAACTCGTATTAGAAGTTGGGGGAGGAATTTCAGTCGTTCAAGGTATTCCTTACCAAATCGTTGATGCAACGATTTACGACTACCGTAACTCAGCAGATAATGCGACAGTGAAAGGAAACATTTTCGGAGCAGAAGGTGCGACGAAAGGTGAAGAAAATACAGCATTTGTTGAGTCAATCACAGGTGGCGAGAAAAATACACGTCAACTGATCGACCAAGAGACGACAGAAACGGAACTTCAAGGAAAGTACGGTAAATTATACGTAGCACCAAATGGTGATTACCGTTATGAGCCAGTCGGACAACGTAAAAATATCGGAAATTACGAAGAGTTCACATTTAAAGCGGTGAATCCGACGAACGATACGACGTCTGAAGGGATCCTTCGCGTACGTTTAGACAACGAAACTGTAGAGTGGGCAGAAAACGGCACAGACGTTAAAATCGTAGAAGCAAACGATAAAGAAGGTAAGACATCTGTTCGCGTCGATAAGACATTCACAACAGTTGAAAATGCAGCAAAAGCATCAAACGGTTGGACAAGTAAAGGTGAAGAGGGTTACTTCCACTCGAACAAGTTTGAAGTGCAAGATGCAGATGCAGAAGTAACGTTCGAATTAAGTAAAAGAGGTAAAGAGACAGAAGAAGTAGTGATTGAGTTCTTCAACCATTCGACAGGTAAAGTCGAAAAAGAAGCGAAGTCACAAATTAATAACGATTGGCAGCTACAAGAAGTGTTTACAGGATTACCGAAAGGTGAATACTCGGTTCGTGTGAAGTCTGTCTTAGGTAACGATACACGTGTTCACATCCAAAACATTACGACGAAGTCTTCAAACTGGGGTCAGTATGCAGTTGAATTAAAAGCGACACCAGACGTATCAGGAAACTTCTTTGAAGATAACTACCTCGGTGCGAAAGAAGAACGTCACGGTGAAACACGCCTCTTCGTTAAAGGCCGCGACGTGGCAATGGACGATAAAGACCGTTACTTAGAAACAAAAGTTGATGCGCAAGGAAACTTCGTTAAAAAAGGTGACGACTATGCCGTAGCAGCAAAACACGTGGCAGCAGGTCAATTAACGGAAGGAATGTACCGCCCGATTGCAAAAGAATCTTCATTTAAAGAGATTCGTACGCAAATTCGCGATTCAAAAGATAGCAACTTCACAGCAATTGCTGGGGAGCACGGTATTTTAGAAGTAACGACAGACGGTAACTACACGTACAAACCGTTTAACCGCATTGCAGCAGCGGGACATACGGAAGTGTTCGAATACGAATTGCTCCACCCGACAGGTAATAAAGCGACGGCAAAATTAACGATTACGATCGATCCGTTAACAGAAGTTACGGAAGAGAAAGATATCGTGACAAGTACGCCAAAAGCAGATCAGTTTAAAACGCTTGGCGGTTCTGACACAGTTGTCTTCCCAGTGTTTAACAAAGTAGCAAACGATGGTGGAAACAACCATAATACGTGGGTAGACTTCACGTACGGAACAGTTGAGACGAATAAAGAAGCGGATCGTTTAGATCTTCGTTTACTCTTCACGGGTCAAACGATTAACGAAAAGAACTTGAACCAATACATGAAATTAGTGAGCGTGAAAGACGGTTCAGCAACGCTTCAAATTGACCGCGACGGTGCAGGAAAAGAATTTGAAATGACGAACTTGATTACGTTAAAAGGTGACATTACAGCAGATGTTACGTTGCAACAGTTAATCGAAAACGGTCAAATTTTATATTAATGATTGGAGAGGAAGGGGGTTCCCTTCCTCTTTTTGGTACCACTTTTTTAAGAAGGTGTCGGGTTTGTGCCTCTTTTTGAGAGAGCATATACTAAGCATGAGGAAGTAAGTGTGATGGCACGCTGCATGCGGTGAAAGCCGCACGTGTGGTGTAGGCTCTTTCGAGTAGTGGCAGCTATGAGAAGAGAATAGTATGTCTCGTTCAGAGGCGTTGGAAGAAGTCGTTGCGTTTATGGAGTGGCTCGTCTTATGTGATGTCGTTTCCCTTGCGGATGTCGTGACGTTGCATCGTTGGATCGTTGAAGCGAACGATGCGCTCGAATCCGCTTCATTGGAGGAGCAAGAGGCTTTTGCTTTGCTTTTGAGTGAGCGGTTAAAAGAGATGGGCGAAGGGAAATTGTTACATGAAGTGGCTCTTCAAATGGACCATGCGATCGTTTCAGTTGGCAGCGTTTGGACGATTGGTTTGGAAGATAAGAAAACGATTCAGTCTTTACGAGAACGTGTGGAACAATTGCGTTCTCATAATGCGACACTCGTTTTTGAGCAGTTGATTCATTTGGAAGCGTTGGAAGCGAGGCTCGCTCAATTGGAACATGACTCGTCATTGGCGGATGAGTTGTATGAACGAGCGGAAGCGGCACTCATTCGCCTTCCGATGAAAGACAATGTGACGGATGCTCATCGCGCGCAAGTGAAAGAGGCAAGGCAATATGTCGATGCGGCGAAAGCATTCGGGTATACGTTCGTGAATGAATGGAAGTTAATGGAGGCGGAGTTGGCCCTTCGCGAACAGTAAGGCAGATCGTTTCAGCGATCTGCTTTTTTGAAAATGGGAAATAACTGATGGCACGCTGTATGCGTTGAAAGACGCACGTACAGTGTAGACTCGCTATAAGGTTGGCACTGGAAAGCGAGGATAGCGAACCAGAAGAACCGAAAGAACCGATTGAACCGTTGAGACAACAGTTGCAAGAAATGATTTTTGAAGCCGTTTACGTTTCGTATTCGTTGTTCGAACAGGAACGAGCGATGCTCGAACCGTTTATTGAAGCGTCGCGTACCATTTATCAATTATCGGAGGATCCGACGACATTACGTGTTTCATATGAACAGTTGCGCCATCAAGTCGACGAAATCAAAAAATTGCACGACGCGCGCATCGCGTATGAACGCGCATGGCAAGAAGCGATGAAAATGAATCACGATCCAGACGTCCAGCAAGCGCTCGAGCATACGAAATCCGTCGATGCATCGACACCGAAAGAGGAATTGGCAATATATACTGAATTATTGGAGCGAGTGACCGAACGAGCAGAGCGAAATGTGCAAAAAGAGGAAGGGATTAAAGAGGTCGAATGGATCATTCACGCGATTTTGAATCCGAATGATTTAACGCTCCAAGATTTGCACCGTGTTGTGAAAGCGCGACAAGCATTTGATGCGCTCGCAACGATCGATCCTTCCGTCGATTGGGAGAAAGAAGTCGTAAACTATGACCATTTGCTCGCAGCTGAACGGGTGCAGCAAGCATTGCTCGATGCGTTGAGCGAAAAAGAACGCGCGATTCAACGGGCGAACGACGCGATTAAAAACTTACCAGATCCGATCCGATGGGCCGACCGTGAAGCGATTGACGAAGCGGAACGTCTCGTGAAAGAAGCCATTGATGAACATGGAGCGACCGTCGGAGGAGCCGATCGTGACATTGATCGTCGCCCGCTCGACGCTGCGCAAAAAGAGTGGGATCGTTTGCAACGAGAGAAGGAACAATTTGAACGAGATATGAAAGAAGCGGAAGACAACTTACGCCGTGCGTTGAACGAAGCGAAAGTAGTTGGGGATGCACCGAATGTGCAAAAAGAGACGGCAACCCTTCCGCAAATGAAACAACCGAATGGTGAGTGGAAAGAGTCGATCGCACCGACGGATGTGAACGCATTAGCTGACCGCATTCGTACAGCAGCACGGAATGAAGCACGTCTTCAATTGAAGGAGGCATTGAGCGATACCGAATCCGTCGGTCATTTGGCACCATTTGATACGTTACGTCCAGAAGGTGAACGGTTAGTTAATGATCATACGACGTCGGCGAACCGTTTGATCGAACAAGCGGATGCTTTACGTCAGGCACAACTAGCGTATGACGCAGCAAAGCGTGAGAAAAATTTCGATCGATTGGATCAGTTGTTGGACCAGTCGAATGATTATAAAGAAGAAGCACCTGTGAAAGAACCGTATGACAACGCGCAATCGATCGATCGTGAGACGATTACGGACGATGCGCTCGAACAGCTCATTGACGATTTGCAACGAGCGTTGAATGAAGCGAAAGAAGCGGAACGACAAGAAGCGTTAAAAGCGTTGGATCAAGCGATGAAAGAAGTGGTAGACCGTAACGTGCAGGAGCACCCGTTTGTAAAAGATGCGTATGACGCAGGAAAAGCGGTGGACCGTGACCACACACCTGTTCCAGAGATTGAACGTGTGACGAGTGATCTCGTCGAAGCGTTGAAAAAAGAACGAGAACAACAAGACGAAAAAGAGAAGTTGCAGCAATCAATTAAAGAAGCAGAGTCGATGAAAGAAACGAGTCCGCTCGATACGTTGTTATCGGAAGGAGAAGCACTTCTTAGTCAAGACGATGCGACGGTCGAACAATTGCGAGAGAAGAAAGAAGCGATTGATGAAGCGTATCGAGAAGCAGTAGCAAAAGATCGCGAAGAGGCGCTGCAAAAATTAGAAGAAGCGATTGAGCGTGGAAAAGGTTCAACGAATGAAGACGTTCAAAAGTTAGTGAAAGACGCAGAAAAGTTAAAAGAAAACGAAGAAGCGACAGCGGATGACTTACGCGACAAAGCAGCTGCTCTAAATGATGCGACACAAGATGAAAAGTTACAACAATTGATTGAACAAGGAAAAACGTCGCCTTATAAGGAATCGGACGATGTGAAACAAGCTGTTGAAAAAGGAGAAGAGGTCGCTAAAAAAGACGATGCAACGAAAGAGGAGAAACGAGAAGCAATCGATGCATTAGAAAAAGAATTGGCATGGAACGATTACGAACGTTCAAAAGCGAAAGCAGAAAGTGACCGTTACAAAGAAGCACCTTCTGTTCAAGAGGCATTGGATCAAACGAAGGAGACGTCGAAAGAACAATCGGTGAAAGAGATTGAACGAGCGACTGAGACGTTAGATAAAGGAAAAGCGCTCGCGGATCTCCAAAAAGAAATTGACCGGGCTAAAAAAGCGCCGTATGCAGATCGCGAAGAGGTGCAACGTGTTGTAGGCGATGCGGAGAAATTACCGGATGACGCGACGATTGAAAAAGTGAAGGAACAAACTGAAACGTTACGTGACGCGATGGCATGGGATGATTTAGAGCGTGCGCGTGATCGTGCAAAAAGCAATGAGCGTTATGAAGAGGTTTCTCTTCGTAAAGATGTGACGAAGGAGTCCACACGCGAACAGATGAAACAGGCGACCGATCGCATCTTGCGTGATTTAGCGATCATCGATTTACGTGACGCTGAGGAAAAGAGCAAACCTTATCAAAACGAAGAGCCGTTTAAAGGGTTGCTAAAAGAAGCACAAAGCTTAAAAGATGCAGAAGGAAACGTATTGGATACAGCAGAAACGGCTGAGATTCAACGTGTGGCGGATAAGTTAGTAGAAGCGTTGCAAGAGAAAGAGTGGATGCACGATTTACTCACGATCATTAACGATCCAAAAACAGAAGATAAAGAATTACAAAAAGCGCTCGGTGAAGTGTACGTACTCTATGAAGAAGTTGAGAAAGCACCGACGTTCAATCTCGAGCAGTTCAAATCGCTTCGAAACGATCAAAAGGAGAAGGAATATCCTGATTTACCTACCGTTCATCATGACTTGAAGCAGTTGCTTGAGTTTTTAGATACGGAAGCATATGAACGTGCAGAAGCAGCAGTGGAACGAGTTGAGAAACAAGTCAAAGCAATCAGTGAAGGAAAAGGACCACTCCTCCAAGCGATTGAAGGTCGTGAAGAAGGAGAAGCGATTACAGCGGAGCAAGTCGCGCAGTTGAAAAAATGGCAACGTGAAGAAGAACAACTTCAAGTGTTGGAAAAAGAAGCGAACGACTTGATTGCCGAGCTCGATGAAAATGACAAGAAAGAAAATTTAAAGGGTCGTGTACAACAGGCGCACGATGAAGCGACGGAGCCAACGGTGAAGCAGGCCGAATTGACGAAGGAATTGAATGATTTACTACACGCGCAACAGTTTGTCGACGGTGTCGTTGATGAAGCGAAGAAACAAGCGTTTCAAGATCGTCTCGATGCCATTCAGTCCAATCTCGTAGAAGATGCAGTTCGCTTAGCGGAAGAGACGCTCGTTCAACATAATGTAGACATCGCTCGAAACTTACTCGAAATTTGGCCGAATCCGGAATTGTCGAAACGAGTCGCCATTGCACAAGAAGCAGTAGACCGTATTCAATCGACCGTTCGAGCGATTGAGCAAGCTGAAGAAGCAGAACGTGCTCTCGATGAAAAACTTGAACAGGCAGAGGATGACGAAGCGGTTCAACGAGCGATTGACCACGTCATTCAACTTGCCAACGTTGCAGAAAACGAAGTGTTGAATGTGGAACGAGACTATCAAGGAAATTCGACGGTACAGCAGACCGTTCAAGAAGTGATTCCACCATTAAAAGGCCGCGTCGATAACGTACGTGCGAGTTTGAACGAACGTGAGTTACGAGAATTAATGAAAAAGGGTGAAACGCTCATCGCTACGTACCCGGCTTTAACGAATGGTGCTACGATTCCGACATCTGAACAATGGATTGAATTACGTTTGAAAAACAATTTAGACGTAGCGCTTGCACGAGGTGAACAGGCGTTAGCAGAAGGGAACAAAAATAAAGTAGAAGATGTTCATTTTGCGATTCCATTTGTAAAAGTGGCCATTTTAGAATTTGAAAAAGGGTTGAAATCTGGTGAACAATCGTTACATGTCGCTGCAGAAGAAGCGTTGGAACATGCGAAAAAAGTGCGAGACGATCATTTTAAAGATAAACAAGCGACACCGAAGACGACGTTAGATGAAGCAGTTGAGCGAGTCGCTGAGTTAGTGCAAGAGATGAAAGAAGGAGAAAAAGGCGCACTCCCTGAACAATTGCAACAATTAAAAAAGGAAATCGTTGCAGAAGAACGAGTCGAAGTCGCTGAGGTTTCAAAACGTCAATACGATTACAACGAAGCAGAGCGCTTAGTCAGTCAGTTGCCAGAAGGCGCGAAGAAGAAAGAACTAAACGATCGTTTACAAGGAATTAAAGTGGAGCCGATTACACTCACTCAATTAAAAGAAGCGGTAAAGGAAGGAAAGGAACATCAAGAAGAGCATAACAATAAAGTCGCTCAAAACCTCGGGTATGGAAAATATACAGAAGCGACATTTGAAAAGCTTTCTAAAACGCTCAATGATGCGGAAAAGGTACTCGAAACGTACAAAAAACATGAAAGTGAGCTAAATGATTCTTCGAAACGTCCGGACCGTACCGTTGAACAACAAGTTGTAACAGGTGACGACGTCTTTGATTTGGAGACAGGACAAACAAACCCGGTTTGGGTGGAAGTCCAACAAAATGGCAAAGTGATCGGCGAAGGCGGTATGACAGGTGACGATGGAATCGCAAAAATTAATTTAACAGAAGTCGGTTCGTATCGCGTCATTGTAAAAAAGGCGAAGGGCAGTGAAGAAATGCTCGAACAAATTCATTTAATTATGAAAGAAGGTGACGAGTATCCGAAGTCGTACGAATGGCTGACAGATGAAGAGTTACAAGCAGCACCGGAAGTCATTCAACTCGCAACAGAAGAGTTGCAAATTGCGATGGAAAGCCTCATTTTAGCGAAACCTCCTGTCTTCACATCGAACGAGCAGACGCGTCAAACGGCACAGTTAAAACTAACACCTGTCGTCACACAGATTACAGGTGAAGAAGCTGAACAGTATCATAAAACAGCAGGTGGCGTACTCGGATTAAATATCGGAATTTTAGACCTCGGTTTGTTATCGTCGGAGCAAATCGGAAAAGTGAGTACACAAAACCGTCATTCGGTTACGGTGGAACGAGGAACGACGCTGGACGCCACAGCGACCGTCGCAATTCGTGGACTGCTCGGCGGACATGCGTTCAAAATCCATGTGTATAAAGAAAACGACAAAGGTGACTTTATCCAAGGAGCGACGTATACCGGTTCAAGTGGTGGAGCGCTCGGAATGGCAACGACTGCTCGTATTGATCTCGGAACGTTAGAGGAAGGGAACTATGAAATTATTTTAGACGTCGGAGGTGGTTTGTCCGTCGTCCAAGTCATTCCGTATCGACTCGAAGGACTCATTAAACGAGATTATCGACAAGTCGCAACAGACTCGAAAGTCAAAGGACATGCGTTGCAAGGACAAGGACTTGGAGCAAAAGATGAAGCTATCGTGTCTGCGGTGAAGCAGCGAAATGAAATGAAGCGGGTAGAAGCGGGCGGTCAAGCGACCGTCATTCAAGGGCGATACGGTCAATTGTTCATTACCCAAGATGGAGCGTATTCGTATCAACCAGCTGCAGAGCGACGCAATGTCGGGAAAATTGAAACGTTTACGTATGAAATTAAAAATACACATAACGGTAAAGTGACAGAAGGAACGATTGATATTCGAATTTCGGACATTGAAAAGACAGTCGATTGGCCAACTGATTGGAACGAGAATCCGAAAATTGTGGAAGCAGTGGATCAAACGAAGACGACGAACGTTTCTGCACCAAGGGTTGCTCAAATCGTCACCGCTACCGCTCCGAACGAGCGAGTCGGCGCATGGGGGAAAAACAAAATCACATCGCAGAAATTTAGTGTGCAAGATATGACGTCAACGATTACATTTGATTTACGTAAAGCAATCGCAGGAGAGACGACGACAGATGTCACACTTTATGATCAAAATAATAAAGAAATACAGAAGCAAACAGGCGTTCAATTGAGCGGGCATAACAATCCGACGACAGTGACGTTTAAAAACGTACCAAAAGGAACGTATTATGTCGAAGCATCGCCGATTGGACAAGCAGCAGTCGGCCGATTAGAAAATGTAGAAGTCCATTCACATGACTGGGGCGTGTATAAAGTAAAAGAGAGCACATCTGTGACAGGAAACTTAAAAGAAGGAAACTACTTCGGGCCAGGAAAAGGACAACTGGCACCAACGATTGCTATTGAAGGGTACGGTGCGGCAAAAGATGAAGAGAAAAAGGAGTACGTGACGACGACGACGTCGAAAATGTACCAACGGATTCAAGAACAAGAAACGATCATTGCGGGTGAGCACGGCTACTTAGTCGTCGCAGTAGATGGTACGTATACGTATACGCCAAAATCGGACATTCGTTCCCTCGGACAAACGGACACATTCGATTATAAAATTACCCATTTAAGTGGTAATGAGTCAAAAGCGAAGTTGTCGTTTACGATCGGTGCGAACACGAAAGGAACGGACGGCATCGATGTCCTCGTAAGCAGTGCAGCTCCAGATAAAGTAAAAGGTGGGAAAGGCTCGGATACGCTCGTTTATAACGTATTAAATGATGAAGATGCGACAGGTGGTAATGGGGTTGATCATTGGATTGATTTCACATACGGTACGGTGACGACTCATTTTGATGCAGATCGTATCGATTTACGAGAATTGTTCAAAGGTCAGCCGATTACGGCAGCGAACGTTAGTCAGTATGTTGAAGTGAAAAATGGAATGATCAAAATCGATCGGGACGGAGCAAGCTCTAGGTTTCAGATGACCGATTTACTACAATTGCCAAAAACATGGAATTCAGAAATAAACCTGGAGCAATTAATTGAAAATAAACAACTGATCATTCAATAAAATGTCGCTTAAAATAGAATGTTGTTAATTTTATTAAAATAAGAGCGCATTAAAATGAGGAAACGTATGAAATCAAACGATGATTTCATACATTTTTTCTCATTCGAAAGAAAGTTGAGACAATAAGGTATTAATTATAGGAATATAATTCCAATGGATAGGACTTTATTCTATTAAAAATAGCGCATAGGAAAAAGAGGTAGTACTCAATCAACTTTTAATTTTAAAATAGACAGTTTATACTATATAGAGTATAAAAAATAAAAAATGTATCGGGGGTAAGGATGATGAATATTTCGAGGAGAAGGAACAACTTCCTATTAATAGGAATACTACTACTAATCGTTTTAGTGCCACAATGGGCTCATGCGAATAATAATTTTAAAGATGTACCAACTACGTACCGCGGTTACCAAGATATCCAATGGGGAACGAGTGAAGGACTCATTAGTGGATTTCCTGATGGAACATTTCGCCCACAAGTAGCGATGACGGACGCCCAGTTTGCTCGTGTGCTATCACGTTATGCGTACGGTTTACCAGGCTATTGGAAAACGGAGCAAATTTATCGTTACTTAGATGGAACGAATATTCAATTGCCGGGAAGTAGTCGACCCAATGTAAGGAACCAACCAATTCCTCGTATTGTCATCGCCCGCGCCTATTTTGCCCTCGCACACCCACAAGTGCAGCAAATCCCAAATGATCGAACAGTCATTGACTGGATGTATGATGTCGGTTTAACAAAAGGAAAAGGAATACATGCTGATAAATACGAAGACTTCGGAAGCAATGATGCGTTAACACGTCACCAAGTGACCGCATTTTTCAGACGTTTATCAGCGCAACGTGTTGTTCGTACGACAGGAGAAGCAACACATAAAATTGCTGGACTCTCGATCGGAGACTCTGCCGAGCGGGCGAAACAGTTGTACGGTACTCCGAATCGTCGCGTTGCGAACGAGCAGTTACTTCATTGGAACGTCCATCATTCCAATTACCGTTCGATGTTTGGTTGGAGCGAGAAAGATGGAAAAATCGTTTCTCTCTTTACGAGCTCTCCGAGTTACCGCTCGACAAAAGGTGTTCGAATCGGTTCGACTCGTCAAGAAGTGGAGCGAGCTTTAGGCGCTCCAGACATGTACGTTCAAGGAAAACGAGCGAGTTACGATATGGACAGTATGTACATTACGTACTTTTATGATTTCCAACAGTACCAACGTGTCGTCGGTGTTTTGATTCATTCTAAAGAATTGCACAACTATAAGAGTAATTTTTATCCGAAATCGAATCGAGCACTAGAAATGGCGCACGAACATTTAATGTTCGATCTCGTAAACAGTACACGCGTTGAACACGGACTGCATATTTTAAAATGGGATCAAAAGATGGCGAATTTAGCGTTACGCCATAGTACGGATATGAGTAACCGCAGCTACTTCAGCCATACGTCACCGGAAGGGCAGACGTTTGCGAACCGTCTTGCTACGATCGGTGTGAAGCCTCGCCTTGCATTAGAAAATATATCGACAGGTTACATCGGTCCAATTTTTTCACACTATGGCTTATGGAATTCACCAGGGCACCGTGAAAATATCGTTTCGACACGAGTACCAGCTGTCGGAATCGGTGTGAAAGCAGGAATTACAGGTATTCCTTATTACACGCAAAATTACATTCTATATTAAATACAAATCATAAAAGGTAGATCATAGACCTTCTTTCTTGAAATTTAAGAGAAGGTCTTTTTTTTATGTAGGCAGGATAGGGTGAAGAAAACGAAAAACTAATGGCAATGGCTCATTTTTTGGAAAAAACCACTCATAAAAAACCGCTATTTTAAAAGAAAAAGAGAAGATTAATAAAAACGAGACTTTCTTTTTTAAAAGTTGTCTAAAATGTGAACGTAAAGATTATTAAACTTTCACATTCAAAATGCACAGTAAAAAACAAATAATTAATATTTTTTTATTATTAGGTAGTTCTTTAATCTTGTTTTGCCAATGACTTATAGGTCTAAAATATAGTTTATTTATTAGAATGAGATAAGAATATGAGCTTATTTTACGTGTTTTTCACCTCGAACATTAAAAAAAGATTAAAAAAGAGTTAAAGAATCGAAAACACCGTCCGATATACTTTTGTGAAGGGCGAGAACAACGAATCAAAATGATTCAGAATGCCCGTATCTACTCATAATCGTTTGAAAAACGTAAAGGGTAGGGTCTTTAGGTTTTGAGATTATGAAAGATAAAAATTGAGGAGGATGAAGAGATGAAGAAACATAGTAAGTTGTTTTCAACATTACTCGTTTTTCTTCTCTGTCTCGATCTCGTCGCGCCCGTAGCACAAGCTATGGCGTCGACAGATGGACAGGTGGACGGCTTCACAGGATTAGAAGCATCACCTAGCTACGAAGCAGACGGAGGAGAAACAGTTGAAAACACAGCAGTTGTCTCACAAGAAGAACCGACAACTGAACAAAACGACCAACAAGTAACGGTCGACACGAACATCAATGAAACGGCGGTTCACCCAACAGAACAAACACAAGGTGAAGTCGTACAACAAGAAAATACAGAAACACAAGTAACAATCGACGCTCAAGAAGAGGAGGTTGTTGAAGAACCTTCATTAGAAGAAGATGAAGCGCGTGAAGTTCAATCAGGTGGAAATCAAATTTCTGTAAATATTACGAACACACAAATTAAAGGAAATAAAGATTCTTACCATAATGGTGATCAAATTGGAATCGCAATGGATTGGAACATTACTCCAGGAACGAAAGTTCAATCTGGGGATTACTTCACAGTTTCATATCCGCATTTCTTAAATGTTGCGAATCAAACACTTCAAATGGATCACGGTGTTTGTGAACCAGCAAACGGTGTAATGACTTGTACGTTTGACGACCGAGTCAATGGTCAAGACAACCTTTCAGGTGGTTTTGAATTCGGAGCACAATTAAAGTTCCAAGAAGGTTCAGGAAATCATAATGAAACAATTTACATTAATGGAGTTGCAGTAGGAGAAGTAAAGGTAGACGCAGGTGATGGTTCAACTGGAACGAATCCAGGAGGAAACACTGGTCGTGATATCGGTAAATGGGGAACACGTTCAATGGACGATCCTTCAATTATTAATTGGACGGTTGAACTGAACGGAGATAAGAAATATGACGTGATTACTTTCACAGATACACCAGGTCATGGTCATAAGATTGTCCCAGGCTCAGTTACAGTAGGTATCAATGGACAAACTGTTGCAATGCCAAGTCAACACGTAGAAAACTTTTCAGTTACAGAAGACTCGATTTCGATGCAATTGCGTACGTATCGTTTAGATTATCCGGTCGAAAAATACGGTGCAACTGTTTATTATAGTACAAAAATTACGGATGAAAGTGTTAAAGGTTGGAGCAATACAGCAACTATGACACCAAATGGTGGACAGACACAAAGTACTGAAACATTTGTTGAAAAATTCGGTGGCGCTTGGTCACAAGGTGAACTTGCGAAGTATCGCGGTTCATTTACAGTTGTTAAGACAGACGAAGCAGGAACACCTTTACAAGGTGCGACATTCAACTTGAAAGATAATGAAGGCAATGTCGTCCAAACATTTACAACAGATGAAAATGGACAAGCGACAATCGCTGACATTGCTGGTGGTCACTACACATTAGTAGAGACAGCAGCACCGGCAGGTTACTTATTAAACACAGAAGCGATTGAAGTCACTTTGAAATTCGATCAAAATCAATCCCATACAACAACAGTAGTAAACGAAAAAGCACCAGAAAATGTGTGTACTGACTTTACAGTAACTGTTTATGAAGAAGTTGAGGAAAATGGTGTAACAGTTAAGAAACCATTGCCATCTGCTAAAGTAACAATTAATAGTGGAGCAAACTCAATTGTATCTAAAGTAGAAGTTGACGAGAACGGAAAGTATGTTCACGAACAACCATTAAATGAATATGTAGTAACAGCAGAAGCGGAAGGTTACGTTTCAAAAACTGTAACAGGTACAACGACAGAAGATAACTGTGGAACAGAAATTATTTTAGTGAAAGCAGAACCAACACCGGAACCAACACCAGAACCAGAAGTGTGTGAGGACTTCACAGTGAACACAGAAGACGGTTCAAAAGTGACGATCACAGATAAAGAAGGAAACGTAGTTGAAGAAGGTACAGTGGAAGGCGGTAAATTCGTTACTGCAAAACCACTCGAGCCAGGAAAAGACTACACAGTAACAGTTGAAAAAGACGGTTACGAAACAGTAACAAAAGATGTAACAGGTTCAGAAGATAACTGTGGAACTACAGTTGAATTAACAGAAAAACCAACTGGCGGTGGCGGCGGTGAATCACCAGATCCGGATCCAACACCAACAGAACCAGAACACCCTGAAAAACCAGAACCAGAAGAACCAGAACAACCAACTAACGTATGTGAAGACTTCACAGTGAACACAGAAGACGGTTCAAAAGTGACGATCACAGATAAAGAAACAAACGAAGTCATTTCAGAAGGCACAGTGGAAGGCGGTAAATTCGTTACTGAAAAACCACTTGAGCCAGGAAAAGACTACACAGTAACAGTTGAAAAAGACGGTTACGACAAAGAAACAGTAGAAGTAAAAGGTTCAGAAAAAGACTGTGAAATTACAGTTGAATTAACAGAAACACCAGAAGAAAAACCAGCTGAAAAAGTATGTGAAGACTTTACAGTTGAAACAGAGCGCTATGCAAAAGTTGTTATTAAAGATTCAGAAGGTAATGTTTTTGCAGAAGGTAAGGCAGACAAAGATGGTAAATTCGTTACTGACAAACCACTCGTTAAAGACGAAACGTATACAGTAACTGTAACAAAAACAGGATACCGTAAAGTAGAAGAGACAGTAATCGGTTCAGAAGCGGATTGTTCAATTGAACTTCCTATGAAACGTCGTCCTTCAGGTGGCGGCGGTGGAGGTACTCCAACTGATCCAACTGAGCCATCTAACCCAACAGATCCTGAAAACGAAAAAGATAAGCCAGAAGTTGTAGAGCCAGAAACACCAGGTACAGAAACACCAGAAACACCAGAAACAGAAACGCCAGAAACACCAGAAACAGAAACACCAGAAGGAGAAACACCAGAAACTCCAGAAGTTGATGAGAAAGATAAGCCAGAAGTTGTCGAAAATGACAAAACTCCAGGCAAACCAAGTCAACCATCTGTTAACGAACAAGACAAACCGTCCGTCGTTGACAATGCTGGTTCAAAAACAAAACCATCTGTTTCAAAACCAGGACAGAATGCTGTTCAAGGTGAAACATTACCACAAACGGGTGAAGAGCAATATCTTCTCTTCCTCGGACTCGGACTCTTCCTCGTACTCTTCGGAGCAGGAATGACGTACCGTTCACGCAAGCAAGCGTAATGCTACGAAAAGCCCTTCTTATATAAGAAGGGCTTTTTTTAAAGGAACATGGAATGAGTCGTTTTTCGAACGGAAGTAGGGTTCGGTTCGAAAAAGAAGTAGGGGCTCCCTTTGTACTTATAATGAAGGAACTTTTTAAAATGTATGTTCTAAGGGAGTATTTTGAAGGAAAAGAGAGTGAATGGAAATGAAGCAATGGAAGCGTTTGTTAGCTACGATTGCATTATGTATTGGCTTCATGATGAGTAGTTCACCTGCTTTCGCAGCGGATGCTTGGACAGGTACGGTCGTTGATCCTGAACAAGAGAAAGAGCAAGCGATTGTCGTCGAAGAACGAAACGATGAAATTGTTGAGCACGAATGGACGTCAATTGCGTCAGAACCGTCAAGAAATGAACAAACCGCTCATTCTAAACTTGGAGAAGGGGAGTTGGAGCGAGTAGAAGAACCGGTATCTTCTTCAAGTGATCAGTCGGTAGAAGAAGTGGCGCTGCCTGCTTCATGTGATACGCATTCGATGACGGTCGTTGAATCGAATGGCATCCCGTATGATCGTACATCTGTTGAAATGACGTTTGTAGGAACAGCGACAGATGGCTCTGCAGCCACGTATTCTTTTTCGCTACCGAATGAAGGGGACGGTACGTATCGTTTGTCAAAAGAGTCATTGCCTGCTGGCACGTATGAAATAAAGGTAGACGGCCGTTCGTTATGGGCTCGTTCTATCGTGCTCACTTACTTCGGTAATTGTTCAACGATCGCTCAGTTACGTCCGATTGAAGATGGGTTCGGCAATGAAGTCGATCACACACAAGAAGGGGATGACCCGAGTGTTGTCGAAAACGGAGAAGATGTCGTCGTAAACGATCCGCCTTCTACGATCGTTGATCGTCCGGATGAAGGTCGCGACGATTCAGATGAATCGATCGTTTCGAATCCAGGTGACTCTTCGATTGTTGAACGTCCGACCGTGCAAGAGCCGGTCGTCGTTCCACCTGTTTCTAAGATGAAACGGGCAGCGCGTTCATCTTCATCTGAACTTCAAGAGCTTCCCCAGACGGGTGAAGGAACGTATTGGCTCTTCATCGCCCTCGGTAGTTTGATCGTATTCGTGGGAATTCGTTTAACGATGAAGCGTCTTCCTCATCGTTTGTAATCAAGAAAAAGGCTAATCTGACAGCGTTTTAGACAGATTGGCTTTTTTCTTTCTTTTTTTCTTCGATGTAAAAAAGAAACTGTATTCAAAATATCCAATATGACAATGATTCATTCTCATGTTTTGAATGAATTTTGTTTAAAAACGTTGATTTAACAACGTTTTTAAGGCTTTTAGTAAAAAGGAGAGAATGAGAAGAAACTTTAAAATGGATACATTGATTGATTTATCAATGAATAATAGGATACAATCTAATCGAAACTGAATCGGATTCTACTTTTTATTTAAATTATCTGACTTTTTATCCAATTAAACAAAAAGAATAAATATGCTAAAATTAACTAATAATACGAATAAATATTAATAATAATGATATTTCATGTATAAAAATAAGTATAACGAGGTTCATTATTATGGTATATTTAGACCGTTTCGAAAAAACTTTGTAGAAATTGTTGACAAACAATAAAACACCGTGTAATATTGTGGATACATTCAAGTAATCGAAAAAGAAAGCGTTTTCTGAAAGCGGTTGCTTTGAATGAATGACATGCGCTTCAAGTACGATGAATAAAAGCGCTTCTTATTTAAAAGCGAAAAGAAAGCGGATACATTCCAGATGTGTTCATGTAGAAGAACGTGGAGTGAGCGTTTAAACATTTCTTTTATAATAGAAATGAAAACGCTATCATGGGGAACGCTTCAATCGCACGAAACGATCTCGTCTCTTACAACGATGAGAGGCAATCGTACAACTATTAAAGACAGAATTTTCTGAGTAATTGAATGTCTACTCCAGCAATCAAATGTTCGGTTCGAAGGCAGCGTTTGACATTGTTTCGTCGTTCGAATGAAAGCGGTAACATATAAGAATGGGAGAAGCGGAGAAGGCAGCACAACTACTATTAGAAGAAATAATGAATACAAAGGGAGAGAAGCATTATGGGTAAATATCGTTTTGCAGTAGACGTTGGGGGAACATTTACAGACGTATTCGTTTTTGATGAAAATGAGAAAGAAGTTTTCATCCGGAAAGTACCATCTACACCATCGAATCCTGAAAAAGGGATCGTAAACGGTGTTGAAGCTTCGGGAGTTAAAGGGGAAGAAATTATTCAGTTCTCACACGGAACGACAGTAGGAACGAACGCGTTAATCGAGCGTAAGTTACCGAAAACAGCACTCGTAACGACACGCGGCTTCCGTGACGCAATTGAAATTGGGGATTCAACGCGTCAAGACTTATGGGATGCTTACACAGACGTAGCGGAGCCATACATCAAACGTCGTGACCGCTTCGAAGTAACAGAGCGTGTCGACTACGCAGGAAATGTCGTTGAACCGTTAAACGAAGATGAAGTACGTGAATTAGCACGTATTTTGAAAAAGCGTGAAGTGAAGTCAGTAGCGATCTGTTTCATTAACGCATACAACAACGGTGATCACGAATTACGTACGAAAGAAATTTTACGCGAAGAACTGGGAGACGATGTGTTCTTAAGTACATCGACGGAAACACTTCCAGAAATTTTCGAGCATGAGCGTGTAAGTACAACAATTATTAACGCGGTGCTTGGACCAACAGTAAGTAACTACATTCAGAAATTAGAAAAAGAAATGGAAAAACATGGATACGATGGAGACATTCTCGTACTTCACTCAGGTGGAGGAGTTATGACTTCAGAAACGGTTCCACGTTACTCAGCACGTATCGCGAGTTCAGGAATCGCAGCGGGTGCGATCGCAAGTAAGTACATCGCGAACCTTTGCGGATTCGAAAACGCAATCGGGTTTGACATGGGTGGAACGAGTACCGACATTTCATTAATGTATGAAAACGAACTCCGTATTACGACAGACTGGGCAATCGAGTACGGTTACCCGATCGGATTCCCAAGTATCGAGATTTTAACAATCGGTGCAGGTGGAGGAAGTATTTCTTGGATCGACGAAGGTGGATCACTCCGTAACGGACCACAAAGTGCCGGAGCAGAGCCAGGACCAGCATGTTACGATCTCGGTGGAACAGAGCCGACGAACACGGACGCAAACCTCGTCTTAGGCCGTCTCGATACGAAGTTACTCGACGGAGGACTCGAATTAAATAAAGAAGCATCATTAGAAGCAATCCGTAAAATTGCAGAGCCATTCGGCTTAGACGTTGCATCAGCAGCGAACTCAATTTTACAAGTCGCGAACGCAAACATGTGTGACGCGTTACGTTTAATCTCAGTACGTCGTGGATATGACCCACGTGACTTCGCCCTCGTATCATTCGGTGGTGCAGGTGGACTTCACGGAGCATACCTCGCAAAAGAGATGGACATCCCAACCGTCATCATTCCACCGAACTCAGGTGTAGCAGCAGCGATGGGTTGTTTAATGGTAGACGTACAGCATGACATTACACGTACGTTCTTGCGCGACGCAAGTAAAGTATCATTAGAAGAATTACGTGCAGAGTTCAATGAAATGGACGCTGAAGCGAAAGCATTATTAGAAGCAGAAAAAATCGATGAAGAAGATATGCACTTCATTCACTACGTCGACATGCGTTATGCAGGTCAGTGGCGCTCAATGTCAATTACATTAGGTGAAGGTGTCGTCTCAATCGAAGATGCTTTAGAAGAATTCCACGCAGAACACGAGCGTGAGTTCTCATTCTCTAACCGTGACCAAGTTGTAGAAATTTACGGTTTACGTGTAGCGGCGATCGGTACAGTAGAAAAACCGAACTTGCCAAAACGTATCGTTGATGGAGAAGCAGAAGATGCGTTAATCGAAACGCGTCAAGTGTACTTCGAAGAGTCAGGTGGTTATGTACGTACGCCGATTTATCAGCGTGACAAACTTCCTACAGAAGTTCCAATCGAAGGACCAGCTATCGTTAACCAGTTAGACTCAACGATCGTCGTCCCACCATTCTTCACATTCCATGCCGATGAGTACCGTAACCTCATTATGGAATACGAAAAATAAGAGTTGTTAGGCGGAGACTCTCGACTGCGAGAGCTCTCCGGCTATTAGTCGATTAGGGCACGTGAATTCTATCATGCGAAGAAGCGAAAAGGAGAAGTGAGAATTATGACTACACAAGAAATGTTTCAGAGTAAATTAGATCCGGTAACTTTTGAAGTTTTGCGAAATGGTTTCGTTAACTTAGTTGACCAAATGTCAGAGCAAGTATTACGTACATGTTATTCATTCGTTATTTATAACCGTGACTTCAGTGCGGCACTTTGTGACGCGGAAGGTAATACGGTGGCACAAGGTACACAAGATATTTCCGTACACGTTGGTACACTTCACTTAACAGCGAAAGCAGTTATTGAAGACTTCGAAGGAGACATTCACCCTGGTGACATCTTCCTCGTTAACGACCCGTACCGTGGAGGAACACACTTCAACGATACGCGTGTTGTTAAACCAGTATTTTACCGCGGAAAAATTATCGCGTACATGCAAGTAAACGGTCACTGGTCAGATATGGGTGGATCGGTTCCAGGTTCATTCGATATTACAGCGACAGAGCACTTTGGTGAAGGAACGCGTATTCCACCAGTTCGTATTTACAGCCGCGGTGTCTTCTTGAAAGACGTTGCAAACTTACTCGTATCGAACATGCGTGTATCAGAAGAGCGTCTCGGAGACTTACGTGCGCAAGTTGAAGCGACGAAAGTTGGAGAGCGTCAATTATTGAAATTAATTGAAAAGTACGGAATTGAAACAGTTTCGACAGCATTCGACGAAGTACAAGACTACGTTGAGCGTGTAACACGTGCGAACATTTCACAAATTCCTGATGGTACGTGGGAAATGACAGACTTCATTGACCAAGATCCAAACCTTGGCGATAAGTTAATTCCGATTAAAGTAAAAATGACGATTAAAGACGACGAAGTATTTTATGACTTAGACGGATCCCATCCATACATTGGCAGCTTCTTGAACGCAGCGTTCGGAGCATCGATGTCAGCCGTTTACGCTGGAACGAAAACGTTCTTCCCGGACATTCCGTTAAACTCAGGATTTTACCGAGTCGTACACGTTGACTTACCAGATGACTCAGTCGTTAACGCGCCGTGTCCAGTAGCGGTAACAGGATTCTGTTCAGGGGCGTACGAGAAAGTGATGAACGCTTGTTTCGAAATTTGGTCACGTATTATGCCAGAGCGTGCGCTTGCATGTTCATTCAACTTGGAGTATCTCTTGATCGGTGGTTACGACAAACGTGGCGACGAAGATCAGTACTTCATGTGGTATGACTGGATGGCGGGCGGTCACGGTGGCCGTAACAAGAAAGACGGTTCGAACGCACTTGCACCCGTATTCGGTGTTGGACTTCGCGTACAGTCATGTGAAGGACAAGAGCGTTTGTCACCAGTTATTACGACGAAGCACGAAATCGTTACGGACTCAGGCGGTCCTGGAGAATTCCGCGGAGGTTGTGGAATTGAAAAAGGTGGCCAATTGACAGAGCTTGACCGTACGGTAATGTCATACAGCTGTGACCGTGCACGTTCTGTTTCATGGGGTCTCTTCGGTGGTTTACCATCGTCACCACACGGTGCTTGGATGAACCCAGGTACTGAAGATGAGAAGTACTTAGGAGCTATTTTCTCAAGCGTCCCAGTAGAGAAAGGCGACTCATTCGTACGACCATCATCAGGTGGTGGAGGACTCGGAGACCCACTTAAGCGCGATCCTGAATCAGTTCTTGAAGACGTAATCGACGATTACGTATCAGTAGAACGCGCTAAAAAAGATTACGGCGTTGTCATCCATGTCATCGACGCAGAAATCGACGCTTATGAGATTGACGAAGAAGCGACGAAAGAAGCGCGCGAGTACATCCGTGCAAACCGTAAGCAGTGGATCAAAGAAGATCCACAAACGGTCGAACAATTGTTCCACGACGGAAAAATCGACGAGCTCGACATGATCCGTATGTACGGTGCGATTTACGACCACCATGAAAACCGAGTATTGCCAACGTCTACAGCGCAATACCGCGAAATGTTAGAAGAGAAAATGGTTCCACACTGGGACTAACATCTGACATGTAGCGAAATACCTTTTATTCATTCATCCATGATGTAACGCAAAAACCTTAACTGCTCCCACAGTTAAGGTTTTTGTCCGTTTGGAGTCACTGTTTGTAAAAGAAATGTTCACTTTGCAATAGGAACAACGGCTGAAAAATGAAAGAAAACTACCGTTCTGTCACTCGGCACGATATAATAGATGGAGCATTAGAAAAGAAGGAGGCATTACATGCAACGAATGTTAGGACGTACGTGGTGGATTGCACTGCTTGCGTTCATGCTCGTCTGGACGAGTCCTATAGAAACAAATGCTCGTTCGTTTACGGACGTCGCCCCTCAATATGAAAAGTCAGTTCAATATATGACGGACTTAGGCGTAAACGGATATTCTGCGACGGAGTTCGGAATTCATCGAACGATTTCTCGTGGGGATGCGGCAGTTTATATTGCAAGAGCCTTAAACCTTTGGAATGAACAAGCGAAAGATGCAGGTTTTCGAGACATTCCAAAGCATCGAAAAGATGTTCAAATTGCAGTCAATAGTTTATTTGAAAAAGGAGTTATGAACGGGGTGTCGAAGACGAACTTCGGCTACTCTGCGAATATGACGCGTGGCCAATTGGCGTTACTCGTCTCGCGCCCGAACGCATACCATTTATCGGGTGATGGCTCGAAATTGAAATTCACAGATGTTCCAGCAGGGTACGATCGTGCCGTTGCAGGTTTAGTGGAACAGAAAATTGTGAACGGTACGTCACCGACGACGTTCGGAACGATGCATTCGATGAAACGTGGGGATTTTGCGACGATTTTATACCGTTTGAACGAGTGGAAAAAAGAGCAAGGCCCTTCGACAGAGCCCGAACAACCTGAAGTACCGACAGAACCAGAAACGCCTGAAGAACCAGGTGAAGGTACAGAAGGTGAGCCGGGTGAAGGAGGAGAGGAGACTCCGGGAGAGGATGGGGATGAAGAAGAGCCATCTGAACAGCCGGAAGAACCCGAAACACCTGAAACACCGGATGAGCCTGAAGAAGAGCCAGGTATCGATGAAGAAGTCGACCCTGAAGACGAAGGAAATATCGATGTAGAAGAAGCGACTTCTGTTCTCATTTTACGTGAGACACCTGCATCAATCGTCGTTGAAGGAAAGCCGTTTACGGTGATGAAGTTGCAGCCGAACGCTTCGTATCCATTTACAAAAGTAGATGACTACTATTACTACATTCCGTTCGGAAATGGGGAAGTGCGCATTTCGAAAAAAGACGCATCTCCGAACAAACGTGTCGCTTTAGACGATGTGAAGAAAAGTCGGAAGACCGTTTTAACGAAGCAAGGTGCTCTTTTGTACCACCAAGCGAATACTGCTTCTTCTGTCATGGCGAAGTTGTCGCCTGAAGTACGACTCGTCGTGCTCGGAGAAGGACGCGACTTTTACGAAGTGCAAATCGGTTCTCGTCAAGCGTTCGTATTGAAACATCATACGACGTGGGATTCTGGCGTACCTGTGTTGATGTATCATCATATCGTTGAAAATCGTGCCGCAACGGTACATAAAAACAACAATATGGTCATCGACTACAAAGATTTCGATCGCCAAATTAACTATTTGATCCATAACCATTGGACGCCGATTTCGTTTGATACGTTCCGTGAATGGAAAGAGATGAAGCGGGATTTACCGAAACGAGTCGTCGTTTTAACGTTTGATGACGGATTGTTGTCCCTTACGAAATATGCGTACCCGGTATTGAAACGTTACAATATGCCGGCGACCGCTTTCGTCATTACAGGTAAAATTCGTCAACAAGCGGAGCCTTGGGATACGAATAGTTTACAAAACGTCGGATTGAAAGAAATTCGAGAAACGAAAGATTTAATTAACTATCAACACCATTCTCATTACTTCCATACGTTCGATAAAAATCAACCAGGCGTCGGTAAAATGATTACGCATTCGTATGAAGAGTCAGTTGCCGATTTAACAGCTGGTAAAAAACAGTTAGCGAAAGCGTTCGACGGAGATATGGCTCGCATCGTTGCGTTCGCGTATCCGTTCGGTCAATATAATGACAAAGCGATTCGCGCAGCGAAAGCAGTCGGTATTGAATACGCCTTTACGACGAAGCCAGGTACGGTTCAGTTGAGCGATGACCCGATGACGATGCAACGTCAAGGGGTCGGACCTCGCCATACGTTGACTGATTTTGCGAACAAGTTAAACGGTACGTATCGAGAATAATGTCACTCGGAGCGGGATTTCCTGCTCCGAGATTTTTTTCGTCATGAAACGTTCAAAAGTTGGTATGAAATTGAAGCAATCCATGTGAAAAGCGAGCTCTTTTCCGATAAGATGAAAGAGAGAGAAAAACGATGTGAATGCGTTTGCACATTTATAAAAGGTAGCGAAAGAAAAAGGAGAATGGCGATGAAGCGAGATACGAAACGAGAAGCGTTATGGATTCTCGGGTTTTTAGTCGTGTTAGGACTCGGCGGACATTTTTATATGAAACATTTAACGACGTATGAGAAGACGTTGAATCCGTTGTACGAAGCGATGAAAGAACAAGATCAAGCGAAGTATTACGACATTTTACGAATTGAAGTGCTCGATAAAGAAGCGGCTGATCGCGCGTTCGAACGAGCGGTTGATCAAGACATTGATGCGTTATGGGAGCGCATGTACGAAGCGTCTCAAAAAGTGTTAGATACGGACCGTCCACAAGAAGTGGACCATGAAGATGGTGGCGAAATGTTTATCATTTTCCCTAAAACGTGGCTCGGTTTGTACGATTTAGTCGACGTTCATTTAGGAAAAACAGAACGTGCCGAAATTGAAAAAGGGACGTATGAAGAAAAAGCAGTCGAGCGTCAATATTAATCCATACGAGATGGAAAGTTCGTTCTTTTGATTCGAAAAGAACGAACTTTTTTCTTTTGGGTAAGGGGCTCGTTTCACGGAACGGACGACCTCGTCGTAGAGGGAGACTTTCGTTGCTGAAGGCCGCCCCGTTTGGAACGTTCTATTCAGCGGAATGTTTCTTTTGTTATGATAGTAGGAAAGAGAAGAGAAAGGAGGTCGGGCGATGCGGACGAAAATATGGGGGATGATTTTTTTATGTGCGTTTTTAATCGGTTTGCATTTCATTACGCTTCAATCGCTTACGTACGAAAAGACGGTACAACCGGTGTTCGATGCATTGGCGAGTGGAGACGTTGAATCGTTTTATGAACAGTTAGCCGTCGATGTTCAAAATGTAGAGGAAGCGAAAGCGTACTTTAACTATGCGAAAGAACAATCGATGGAAGGCGTCGACGTTCGTTTGAAGCAAGCAGCCGACGAAGCGACGATCCGTTATTCTCCTGTTCCCGTTAATCATGAGGAAGGAGAACCTTTTTTAACCGTTCGGGAAGAAAAGAAACTCGGTTTGTCGACGTATGCGTATCTCGTCGTCGATTTACCGGAGAAAGAACGATCGGTCATTGAAAATAAAAAATCGCTCCATTTGACGGATGAAACGAATCGTCAAACGGAATCGATCGAGTACATTCAGTCCCGTCTTTTACACGAAGAACCGTTAGAGCGGGGACGCACGTTGTACGTCGTACGAATGAACGATTATGAAGGCGATACGTATAGTGGACAAATCGGTTTATATTTACGGGAAAAAGGAGAAGAGGAAGCGGTTTACCAACCTTCTTTTTTATTGAGTGATCGCAACT
Organism: Planococcaceae bacterium Storch 2/2-2; assembly: GCA_009740415.1. Classification (GTDB taxonomy): domain Bacteria; phylum Bacillota; class Bacilli; order Bacillales_A; family Planococcaceae; genus Savagea. The sequence continues at coordinate 53,921 of WOYE01000002.1, forward strand.
TCCAATTGACGAGTGACGCAACGTTCGACTTGCTGCAAGTGGGTAAAGCGCGAGTGCTCACGTTAACGAATGAACGGTCGACCGAGTTACTCGCCCTTTATGAAGGCGGTACGTTGAAAGATGTGTCGATCGACGGCGACACCGTTTACCAAGCGGTAAAAGTGATCGACGATACGTATTTACAAGCGTATCAACTATTTCCAGAAGAGAAACGGTACGTCTTCTACACGTGGAAGTGGGATCACGTGTACGATCGGTTAGACAGTTACGGCGAGCGCGAGTTAATCGCCCATTCGCCGACCGACCCTCTCCAAGCAGCACGTGTGGAACGTGCGCTCCATTTATGGCAAACGGTTCCTTCCTATTACGTCGCTTTTCCACAATATGCCTTCACTTCGAAAAGTGTAACGTCGTTTGAAAAAGGGTATATCGTTCATAAGACGATGAAACTCGGTACTTCGATTGATCGAATCGTAGAAGAAAAAGGAGAGCCGACGACGGAAGCGAAAAAAGGACGTCAAACGACGTACGCTTTTTCAGACGGATCGATGTTCGTTTACGATGAAGAAGCGAAAGAAGTCGTGTCCATTTCATTACGAGCGACGGCGATTCAAAATACGTTTTCTGAACTGACGTACAGTTTCGGCTCGCCCGATCGAGTCGAGGAAACGACCGATGGAAAAACGTATCGTTACAATGTCGGTTCGTACGTACTTGATGTGCAGAGTGATCCGTCCGAGGAACTCGTTCAAATGACGCTTCGACCATCGGAGCAGGAATGATTAAAGGAGAGAGTGTCTATGTACACATTTTCACAAGGGAAACGGAACGAATGGTTACGAGAGACGAATGAAGCGACGTACGACGTCGTTGTCATAGGTGGAGGTATTACCGGTGTCGGTATCGCACTCGATGCAGTAACGCGAGGGATGGACGTATTTTTGCTCGACATGCAAGACTTTGCAGGTGGCACGTCGAGTCGTTCGACGAAGCTCGTTCACGGTGGACTTCGTTACTTGAAACAGCTCGAAGTGAAAATGGTCGCTGACGTCGGGCATGAACGCGAAATCGTATTTCGTAACGCCCTTCACGTCACTCGCCCGGAACGAATGTTACTACCGATTTATAAAGGTGGCACGTTTGGAAAATATTCGACAGGGCTCGGATTGAGCGTCTACGATGCGTTAGCACGGGTGAAACGTTCGGAGCGCCGTACGATGCTTTCAAAAGAAGAGACGTTGGAGAAAGAACCGCTTCTCGCACGAGACGGTCTCGTCGGAGGCGGTCGTTACGTCGAATACCGTACGGATGATGCACGTTTGACGATCGAAGTAGCGAAACGAGCGGTCCAAGAAGGCGCGCGACTCGTGAACTACGTGAAAGCGACAGGGTTTACGTATGATGAAGACGGCCGTGTGAACGGAGTGGAAGCGGTCGATGAATGGACAGGTGAAGCGTACACCGTGAACGGTCGAAAAGTCGTCAATGCGACCGGACCGTGGGTGGAGACGCTCGTCGATGAAGATGCGCCGATTCAAGGGAAACAATTGTTTCATTCAAAAGGTGTCCATATCGTCGTAGATAGCCGTACATTCCCGCTTCGCCAAGCCGTTTATTTCGATACACCGGATGGACGGATGGTATTCGCTATTCCGCGCGGTGGTAAAACGTACGTCGGAACGACCGATACAGAATACGAAGGAGACCTCGTCCATCCAGAGGCGACAGACGAAGATCGAGCGTATTTACTCGAAGCGATTCACGGAATGTTTCCTGATGTTCACGTGACAGAAGCGGAGATTGAATCGTCGTGGGCCGGTGTTCGACCGCTCATTCGTGAAGAAGGGAAAGACCCTTCTGAAATTTCTCGAAAAGACGAAATTTGGGAGTCTTCGACCGGACTATTAACGATCGCTGGTGGAAAGTTAACGGGCTATCGATTAATGGCAGAAGAAATTGTAGACGTCTTAGCGAAGCAATTGAAAAAAGAAGGACGTCGTTTCAAACGGTGTCAAACGGAGCATCTCCGTTTATCAGGTGGCGATTTTGCATCGGTTGCTGCGTACGATGAGTACGTGAAGACGAAAGCGAAAGATTTCGTTGCAGCGGGATTGACGTACGATGAAGGAGAAGCGATCGTTTCGGTATACGGAACGAATGCGCCGACGTTGTTACGTATGGCGTACGATTACGATCCGTCGAGTCCATTGCCGCAAGCACTTGAAACGATTTTACGATACAGCATCGACCACGAGTCGGTCATAACGGCTGTCGACTTTTTCGTCCGTCGAACCGGCGCGATGTTTTTCGACAAGTCGTGGGTCATCAAGTGGCGTGAGCCGGTGTTAGAACGGATGGCGGCATTGCTCAAATGGTCAGAAAATCGTGTGGCGATTGAGCGTCGTGCATTAGAAGAAGAGATCGACCGGACCCGATAAGTAGAAAAAGGCTGCCGTTCGAGGATTCCTCGAGCAGCAGCCTTGTTTTTGTTTGAGGGTCTCTCACTCGTACTAGAGTAGGGTTGTCTTCTCCATAGAGAAAACGACGAGTGAGAGATTCAAAAGGATAAAGAGATAATCTGCAGTTGTTAGAGAGTAAGGGATAACTGCAGACAATCTAATTATAGCCTAAAAGGTCTAATTGATTCAAGGTAAAAATAGTAGAATGGTTATAATGGTGTAAAAAGTGAAAATTACACGATAATAAACAATAGATGGCGAGAAGAAAGAAGTGATTCGCATGGAAAAAGAAGAACGTTCTTCGTATGAAAAAGAACGACTATTTTTAATAAAAACAGCATATGTTGCAACAATACTATTATTAATATGGATGGTCTTTCATTATGTCGTTCCCGTCATAATGCCTTTTTTAATCGCTTTTGTCATCGCATGGATGTGTATGCCACTCGTCCAATGGTTAGCGAATAAGACGAAATTAAAAAATAGAAAAATATGGGGAATTACTGTTATTTTCTTACTATACGTTTCATTAGGTAGTTTCGCCACGTGGCTCATCTTTAAAGTGACCGGGTGGATTGGAACGATTGTGAAGAAAATTCCTGACTTTTATTACGATTCGGTTTTGCCTGCATTGAAAAATGCGTTAAGTTGGAGCGAAAAATGGTTCGAGACGTTTTCGCCTGAACTGTTAGGACAATATCGTTCCGTGATCAATGATGTGATTAAATCGATTACGAACGGAATTTTATCGTTATCTGGTGAAATGGCGTCGATGATTACGTCGTTTTCACTCGCTTTACCGAATTTTTTCATTACCGTTTCATTTGCCATTTTAGCGTCGATGTTCATCGCTTGGGATTTTGAACGAATTACTCAATTTTTCAAACGTCAATTGTCCGACCGAACGTTATCGATGATGGAGACGGCGAAAGTAAGTTTCCAAACGAGCATTAAAGATTATGTGAAAGCGTACGTCGTCATCGCACTCATTACGTTTACAGAGCTGTCGATCGGATTTTATGTGATCGGGTTACCGAATCCGATCGGAGTCGCAGCAGGCATTGCGATTTTTGACATGATTCCTGTATTTGGAACAGGAGGCATTATGGTGCCGTGGGTACTCATCGAATTGTTGAACGGTGATTTTACATTGGCGATTCAATTGCTCGTCATTTATGGAATCGTCACGCTCGTGCGAAACGTCATCGAACCGAAAATTGTCGGTCAAAAATTAGGGTTGAATTCGGTATTAGCCCTGTTCGTCATGTACGTCGGGTTGAAATTGTTCGGATTCCTCGGTATGATCGCTGCGCCGATTTTAACTGTTATGTTGAAAAACTTTCACGACAAAGAAAATTTAAATTGGTGGAAGTGAAGGAACACGCTCTTAATAGCTTTTCTTCTAGGAGTACGATAAGATAAAATAATGGATGTAAGAGACTAAAAAGAGAGTGGAAATTTATTTTCACGCTCTTTTTTTAAGACGATTTCAACGGAAACGGGAGATAAGGAGTCGAACGAATGAAAAATATTTTTAAGATTGTAAAGACGGACGTAACGAACATTTTTAAAAACCCGGCTGCGATTATCGTCATTGCAGCGCTTGCGGCGTTACCCTCTTTATACGCTTGGTTGAATATCGCTGCTTCGTGGGATCCGTACTCAAATACGCGCGGAGTTTCCGTTGCGGTCGTTAGTACGGACGTTGGAGCGGAAGTCGATGGAAAAGATATTAATATAGGAAATGAAATCATATCGAACTTGTCGAAAAATGATCAACTCGGTTGGCGTTTCGTCACAGAAGACGAAGCGATTGAGGGTGTGAAGCATGGTGATTATTACGCAGCAATTATTATACCAGAAGACTTTTCCGACAATTTATCGAGTGTCATTACAGACGATATTGAAAAGCCGAGCCTCGACTACTACATTAACGAAAAAGTGAACGCGATTTCGCCGAAAGTTGCAGGGTCTGGAGCGAGTGCTGTCGTTGAAAACATTCAAAGTCATTTCGTTGAAGAAGTGAACCGGACGGTGTTGACCGCTTTTAACGATCTCGGAATTAGTTTAGAAGACAATTATGACTCGATTGAGAAAGTACGAGATGCCGTTTTCGATTTGGAAAAAGAGTTACCTGAAATCGAATCGCTCATGATTACAGCTGATCGCGATTTAGATCGTGCGAAAAGTGCAGTCGGCCGCGCAGGAGAGACGGTCGACCGGATTGGTGAAATTCAAGAAGATGCGAAAGAATCGAATGAACGTCTTCGCGAACGGATTCAAGATAGTGAAAAGAGTGTGAATGAAACGCTCGATAAAATCGGTGACCGTTTCGAAAAAGTAGGTGACAGTTTCGGGAAGTTGCCAGAAACGACACAAAAAGTGCGCGATAAAGAAGAAAGTTTAGACCGTGTCATCGATTCGTTAGAGAAGCAGAAAGATCGAATCGACGACGGAAAAGATCGTTTGGACGATTTCATTCAATTTTTAGAAGATACGGATGAAAGTTTGAAAGAAAAAGAACGACTGAATCAATTGATGGATCGTCTCGATGAACATTACGACGATTTGTACGATTTGGAAATTCAGTTGGACGATTACGCGGACGATTTACGGAATGGGAAGCTGCTCGATTTAGCTTCCGTTCAAGCGCTCCGTGACAGTATGGAAGCGTTCGATAAAGCGATCGATTCGATTGCGGATTCGATTGAAGAACGATTGTTCGATATTGTCGATTTACGCATTGAAATTTTAGAAGAGCTCGAGACGACGTATGAAGATTTAGAAGAATGGTCTTCGCTTGAGCCGACGAATCAACGAGATGAAGAAGAAGTTGTATTACCAGGAGAAGGCATTATCGATCCGCTCGCGGTAGCGATCGAACGTGAATACATTCCGACACTCGAACGTTGGAAGACGGACTTACCGACATTTGCTGAGCGGATGCAATTGTCGAGTGAGCTACGTAACCGAACGATCGAAGCGAACCGTGTCCAAGTGGAACTCGACCGACGCATTTTAGAAATGAAACGGTACGAGCGAACGATTGGGAAAAAGAAATTCCCAATCGACAACTTAGAAAAACGTTCGGATGACATGACGAAGATCATTTCACAATTGCGTGACATTCGAGGACTCGTCGTCGTCATGCGAATTAAAGAAGAAAAACAAGACGTCAAAACGTCGGCTGTGAAAGCAGCGACGGATGATTCGACGAAAGAGGAACCGTCGAACGATGCTGACTCGAAAGTAGAAGACGACAAAGAATCGACTCCACCGACGACTGAAAATGGTTCAGAGGAGGATGAAAACGAGTCTTCGAAAGACGAGAAAGATGAAAGTACGAATAAAGAAGACGGTGAATCCGGAGAAGGTAGTGACCAACCGGAAGCTCCTGGCGGTGAATCACCAGGTGAATCAGGCAACGACAAACCGGGAGAAAGTAAGCCAGGTGAGACAGGCGAAGACAAACCGGGTGAGTCAGGTGGAAACGGTTCGGGTGAAGGAACGACGGAAAAGCCAGAAAAACCGGAGAAGCCGAACCGACCAGGTATTGAATTGCCATCGATTTTACCGAAACCGGACGATGTCATTCAGCAGTTGGAAAAAGTGCGCCGCGACGTAGCGACTTTCAACGAAACGGTGCGCGGGGATATGATGAAATACAATAAAGGTTCGGACCAAACGAACCTTGGAGAATATCAGTTGCAGCAAGCGATGAAAGAAATGAAAAAGTCGCTCGAAGATGATAAACGTAAAATTAAAAATGATTTAAACAGTTTGCGCGATTTATCGTTGAAAAACTTAGACGTCGTTCAAGCGATTGAAGACTCGCTCGGCAACCCTGAAAAGTTAATTAGTGTCATCGAAATGATGCGCGATCGTGTCGCGAAAACGAAAGACGGTGTAGAAGGGTTGCAAGATTCGATCCAAGAGACGATGGATTGGATTGACGACATCGAATTTTTCGATAAAGAAGTCGAACGTGCGCAACGCGTTCAACGCGATTTAGACGACTTTAAAGATTCAATTGATGATTCGATCGTTCGGTTGAACGATTCTCGCCGTTCGATCGGTGACTCATTAAACGATATCGACGAACGAGCACTTGAAATTGAAGATTCGTTGTACGATTCAGCGAAATATGTTCGAAACGATTTGAAAGACTCGTTCGCTAGCACGTTTGACAGTGCATTGAAAGGAGTCGACCGTCTCGATAAAGTGGCAAATCGAATCGGTGATTCGGTACCGAAAATGAAAGAGACGCTCGATAAAATTGATGAAGCGGTCGGAACGGGTCGTGAAAAACTCGACATCGTCGAAGAACATTTCCCAGATGCGAAAGAAGCGACGCTCGAAATTGCGGACAAAATTCGCGATCTTGAAAAAGAAGGAAACTTAGATGACCTCATCGACTTTTTACAAAACGATCCGGCTCGTGTCAGTGAATTTTTCGCACAACCGGTTACGCTCGATGAACATCAGTTGTATCCGATTCCGACGTACGGTTCAGCGATGAACCCGTTCTATACGACGCTCGCTTTATGGGTCGGTGGATTGTTACTCGTTTCGACGTTGAAAGTCGACGTCGACGATAAAGAAAATTACCGTAGTTACGAAGCGTATTTCGGTCGACTCATTACGTTCGTGTCGATCGGGATCGTCCAGGCAGCGATCGTCACGCTCGGTGACATTTACATTATGGGCACCTACGTCGTCGATCGGCTCTGGTTCGTTTTACTCGGTATGTTAATTAGTACGGTCTTCATTACGATCGTCTATACGCTCGTTTCGATTTTCGGGAACACTGGTAAAGTGATGGCGATCGTTTTACTCGTCATGCAAATCGGTGGTTCCGGCGGTACATTCCCTGTTCAAATGGCACCGGATTTCTTCCAAGAAATTCATAAGTTTTTACCGTTCACTCACGCGATTACGTTGTTGCGTGAAGCGGTCGGTGGGATTTTATGGGGTGTCGTCTGGAAAAACATGGCGTACATTTCAATTTACTTCTTCCTCTGTATTATCGCCGGCGTCGCGTTGAAGAAATTTTTCAACCGTTCCAGTGATCAATTTATGGAAAAAGCGAAGAAAAGTAAGATCGTTATTTAATAGAGAAGAGACCTCTTTCAGAACGACTGAAAGAGGTCTCTTTTTAAGTTTTACGAAAGATGGTCATAAAAAGGGAACGAACGGTTACACGGTGCGGTTAGTATCACTTTTTGAAGCCGTCGATGAATCGAGTTCCTTCATTAAATAAGCTTCGACTTCTAACCAGTTGCTCGCGCGCACGTCATAATCGTTCGGTAAGTTGTGTGGGGCGTCGAACATAATGCCTCGTCCGGTAAATGCATTTAGTTGATAAATGTTGTCGTCGACTAAGTAATCGGCTTGGACGACTTTTTTGTCACCGCAAAAAATGAAGAGGCGCGGATCGAGAAAATCGAAATGTTCGAGCAACCAGTCGTACTTCGCTTGGAATGACGTCGGCACGTCCATCGCCGCTGTCGCGATGACGATTTCGTAATGTTCGCTCAGTCGTTTCAAGGACGATTGGCTTTCTTCGATGACGTCGAGTCGACGGAAAAAGTCGGGCGCTTGTACGACTTCTACGAGAAAGTCGGAATGATCGGGGTACAGTTCGTTCACTGTTTTTCCGTATAAATCATCTTTCGTAAATGACGTACCGACGTACGCATTCATCACTTCGAGACATTTCCCTGTGAAATCAGCTAACACTTCATCCATATCTACTGCAATTCGTTTCATATCGCACTCCACCTTTTCACATCATAATGAATTCCTTTCTAGTATAACAAACGTTTCGAAAAGGGTTGTTAAATGACTGTAAATACGTTAAAGTTATCCTAACAACCAATTGTCCAACAACTTTTGAAAGAAGGGATTTCATAATGATTCAAAAAACGAAACGGCTGTCGCTCGTCGATCAAGTTGCTGAACAGATGGAGCAGCTGATCGAGCGCGGCGTTTGGAACGTCGGTGATAAAATACCACCGGAAATGGAATTGATGGAGCAATTTGACGTCAGTCGAAATACGATGCGCGAAGCGATTCGTGCACTCGTTCATGCCGGATTGCTCGAATCGAAACAAGGAAGTGGGACGCGCGTCTGTGCAACGAGTGCGTTCGGTGTTGCCATTCAAAATGAAGTGTTCAAGCGCGACGTCCTCGATACGCTTGAAGTGAGGTACGCATTAGAAACACAAGCCGCACGTCTCGCTTCGTCTCGACGGACGAAAGGGCAGCTCGCCACGATTCATGAAGCGTTCGCCCGATGTGAAGACGCAGTCGTCGCCGCATCGAATGAACAGTTTTTAAAAGCGGATTTCGCGTTTCACGAAGCGGTCGTCGCTGCATCGAACAACGACATGCTCGTCGAACTGTATCGTCACATCGGAGAAGCGGTAGAGTCATCGATCGCGGAGTTTTTACAAAAACGTTTACCTTTCGATCGGCATCGTCATTTACACGACGGACTCGTTCAAGCGATCGAAGCGCGAGATGAAGATTGGGCAGCGTCGGAAGTGCGCGAGTCGAATGAAGCGACGTACGATTTATTAAAACAGTACGTGAAACAGGAGGATGCCTAAATGAAATTTGTTGAAGAACCGACCGTCCGTACGAAGCAGATGACGATGTTGCTCGTACTCGGTGTCATATTAATAGGGTCGAACTTACGAGCGCCACTCACTGCGGTTGGCTCACTCATCGTCCAAATTCAAGGAGACTTAGCGATCTCGAGTGCGCTCGCGGGTGCAATTACGACGATTCCGTTACTCGCATTCGCCTTTTTATCACCGTTCGCTCCGAAATTAGCGAACCGTTTCGGAATGGAGCATGCGATCTTTTACGCAATGATCGCGTTAACGGCCGGGATCGTCATCCGTTCGATTCCGTCAGTTCCGTTATTGTTTGCCGGTACGTTACTGATCGGTCTTGCGATTGCGATCGGTAACGTGTTAATTCCAGCATTTATTAAAATGCGTTTCCCGGCAAAAATTGGGGTGATGACCGGCGTGTATGCGGTCTTCATGAACGTATTCGGCGCCCTCGCTTCTGGTATTAGCGTACCGCTTGCGAATTGGAAAGGATTCGGTTGGCAAGGAGCGCTCGGCGCATGGGCGATTTTATCATTCATCGCGATTCTCATCTGGTTGCCTCAGTTAAAAGCGAAAGACGAATTGAACATCGATGCGAAACAGACGAAATCGAGTTCGATGTGGCGTTCAAAAATTGCGTGGTCGGTCACTTTATTTATGGGAACGCAATCGTTACTCTTTTACACGTTAATGACGTGGCTCCCTTCTTTATTGCAACAACATCACTATTCTGCTGAAAAAGCAGGGTGGATGTTGTTTCTCATGCAATTTACGATCGTCCCGTTTACGTTCATCGTGCCGATCATCGCTGGCAAAATGAAAGACCAACGTTTGTTAAGCGTCATTACGGCACTCTTTTTCGCGGTCGGAATTGTTGGGTTATTGAGCAACAATAGCGCGCTCATTCCTTTATGGGTCATTTTGATCGGAATCGGATCGGGTAGTGCGTTCAGTTTATCGATGATGTTTTTCACACTTCGTACGACGACCGTTCGTCAAGCGTCCGAGTTATCGGGAATGGCGCAGTCGTTCGGCTATTTAGTCGCAGCGACTGGACCGGTTTTATTCGGAAAACTGTACGACGTCTTCGGTGCGTGGGATGCACCGCTTTATTTATTGCTCGGTTGCTCCGCCTTTTTAGTATTCGTCGGTTGGCAAGCGAGTCGCGATCGACTCATTCCACAATAATGCGAAAGCTCTCGGGATTTCCCCGAGAGCTTTTTTTACGTCGTCTTCTGTTTTGCGAGTCGTTGCATCTTTTTCTTCAATCGGTACTTTCTTTTTTTCACCGCTTCGATCGATACGTCGAACTGACGAGCGAGCCATTCATTCGGCCGTTCATTGACGTATTGTTCATAGAGCAATGTTTTTTCCTCGTCCGTTAATTGTTGCACGATCGCTTGAACGGTGTCATAAGAAGTGACGAGTTGTTCGAAAGAAAAATGGGTCTCTTCTAACGCGTCGAGCGTTTCTTCTTTTTTAATGAGAACGGTTTGATCGTCGAACCGTACTCGTTTTCGAAGTTCGTCAATCATCGCTCGGCGGATAACTGTGTAAGCGAACGGTTCGAACGCTCCGTCTTCCTCTGTATGTTGCTCGTACGCTTCCCATAAAGCAATCGCGCCAATTTGCGCATAGTCTTCCACGTCTTTGTATAAGTTGAGTTGGCGAATGATCGCAAAAATCATCGGCTTCAATTGTTTATACCGTTGTTCAAATGTCATTACGTAATCCTTTCGTTGCGAGTACGTACTGCGAAAATTCCTAGGTAACGTCATCATAAAGCAATTTGTGACGATCGACGAACGGCAAAAAATGCGATATAACTAAGAAAAGGGGTCATTTTCTCGAGAAAAGAATCGATTTCCTCGGGGAAATTTCAAAAAACGTGAAAAACGATGAAAAAAGGAGAGCGATGAATGATGGAGATTTTAGTCATTTCACCCCGTTTTTATCACTCGTTGTTTTCGAACGTCATTTTTGAAGCAGATGAAATTGAACACGTCATCCCACCGGTTCAAGTTGTCGAGCGACTCTGTTTAGAATACGGTTCGACGTTGGACGGCTTTCGTCACGGCATTCATCAACTGTACGGCTACCCGTACAAAACGCCGGTCGTTTTAAAACCAGGCGAGTACGGATTTTTCCCGACAGGCGGGTATGACGACTTTCGAACGTCGTACGTTTTTACGAACGAAATTGACGTCATCGATGAAAAAATACATAAGGATGAAAAAAAGTGGTCGTTGATCCGTTTCAATAACGGAAGGGAAGAATGGGTGTACGGTTCGATGGCTTCGGTGCGTGCGCAACGTGACCGATTTGAACAGCTGTTAGTGAAAACGCGAAACCGAGAGCGTAAGATGAGAACGGAGTCGAAAAGAGAGTGGTATTTGAACTACATCATCCGCGAAACGTAATTTTAAAATTGTGACGAAAAAGAGACGAAGTGTATCGGATGAGGATTGTAAACGGATACATTCCGATACAACATTCTAAATTGTGAAAAAATTTAAAAAAGACGGTTGACGGAATGAAAGAAACGATATATGATAGCAACTAATCCATTTTAATAATTTGATTTGTCACACAATTTCGAATTGATGACATTCATCGAATCGTTAAAAAGAGGTATTGTTTTTGAGCTAGGAGCGAATGCGATGCGTAGTGATATGATAAAAGTTGGTGTCGATCGGGCACCTCACCGAAGTTTACTTTATGCAACAGGGGTAACGACAGAAGATATGTCAAAGCCATTCATTGGTGTTTGTAACTCTTACATTGATATTATTCCAGGGCATAAACATTTGAACTATTTCGCGGAAGTAGTAAAAGAAGCGATTCGCGAAGCGGGCGGAGTACCGTTTGAATTTAACACGATTGGTGTTGACGATGGTATTGCGATGGGACATATCGGTATGCGCTATTCATTGCCAAGCCGGGAACTCATTGCAGACTCTGCGGAAACGGTAATTAACGCACACTGGTTTGACGGAGTTTTCTACATTCCGAACTGTGATAAGATCACACCAGGTATGTTGATGGCAGCTGTACGTACGAACGTACCGTCTGTTTTCGTCTCAGGTGGACCGATGGAAGCGGGAGAGTCAGCCGATGGGAAGCCGTTATCACTCACTTCAGTTTTTGAAGGAGTCGGCGCTTATAAATCAGGACAAATGTCCGCAGAAGAATTGTTAGACATTGAAAATAATGCGTGTCCAACATGTGGGTCATGTTCAGGAATGTTCACAGCGAACTCGATGAACAGTTTGATGGAGATGCTCGGAATGACCGTTCCAGAAAACGGAACGATCGTTGCGACGAGCAATCAACGTCATCAACTCATTAAAGATGCGGCAAAACATTTGATCCGTATGATCGAAGAAGATGTGAAACCACGTGACATCGTAACGAAAGAAGCAATCGACGATGCGTTCGCACTCGATATGGCAATGGGCGGTTCAACGAACACAGTCCTCCATACGTTAGCGATCGCGCACGAAGCAGAGATCGATTACGACATTCACGACATTAATAAAGTGGCAGAACGCGTGCCCTATTTAGCAAAAATTATGCCAGCGTCTGATTACTCAATGGACGATATCAATAAGGCAGGTGGCATTAGTGCCATCATTAATGAATTAACGAAAATTCCAGGCGCGATTCATCCAGATCGCCCGACAATTACAGGTCAAACGATCGGTGAAGACGTGAAAGATTATCACATTACGAATGAAAACGTCATCCGTACGAAAGATAATCCGTATAGCCCAGTCGGCGGACTTTCTGTATTATTCGGAAATCTCGCACCAGACGGCAGCGTCATTAAAGTAGGAGCGGTCGACCCTTCGATCCAAACGTTCAAAGGGGAAGCGATCGTCTTCAACTCACAAGAAGAAGCGCAGGAACGAATCGATGATGGAACGGTTCAAAAAGGACACGTCGTCGTCATTCGTTACGAAGGACCAAAAGGTGGACCGGGAATGCCGGAAATGCTCGCGCCAACGTCAGCGATTATGGGACGTGGGCTCGGAAAAGACGTCGCGCTCATTACCGACGGCCGTTTCTCAGGAGCATCACGCGGAATTTCAATCGGTCACATTTCACCAGAAGCAGCAGAGGGCGGTCCGATCGCACTCGTTGAAAATGGTGACATCATTGAAATTGACTTACCGAACCGTACGATCGAATTGCTCGTCGATGACGAGACACTCGAACAACGTCGTAGTCAATTGCCACCGTTTGAACCGAAAATTAAAAAAGGTTATTTAGCTCGCTACTCGAAGCTCGTTACGAGCGCAAGTACAGGCGGCGTTATGAAAATTTAAACAGTTACATGAAATCGATGATGAGGTTAAAGTAAATAGTAGAAGCAATTTCAGAGAGCTAAGGGTTGGTGTGACTTAGCATTGCGACTATTTATGACATCCCCTCGGAGTGGTAAACTGAACGTGATTTATTCACTTAGGTTTACCCGGGCGTGTTCACACGCTCGTTAACAAAAAATGACCTCACTAATGGGTCATTTATGAGGTGGCGACGTTGTCGTCACGAACTAGGGTGGTACCATGAAGCTTTCTTCATCCCTATGTAGAGATTTTCTTTACGTAGGGAGAGGAGGGCTTTTTTTCATTCAATTCAAGCGATTCATAACTGAAAGCGAGGAGGAAGTACAAATGAATGCTGAAGCTCAAATGAACGAACAAAAAGAAAAGCAACAATTGCCATATGACGGATCAGCTGTATTGATCGATGCTCTTCACCAACAAGGTGTCGAAGTAATTTTTGGATATCCAGGAGGGGCCGTTTTACCGATTTACGACGCGCTTTATAAAAACCCAATTCGTCACGTATTAACACGTCACGAGCAAGGAGCGATTCACGCAGCAGAAGGGTACGCTCGTGTTTCAGGAAAAGTAGGGGTTGTCATTGGAACGAGTGGACCAGGTGCGACGAACTTAGTAACAGGAATTACCGATGCGATGATGGACTCGATTCCACTCGTCGTCTTCACCGGTCAAGTATCGAGCACGGTGATCGGAACGGACGCTTTCCAAGAGGCGGACATTATCGGAATTACACAGCCGATTACGAAACATAACTATCAAGTTCAATCGGTAGAAGATATGCCACGCATCATTAAAGAAGCGTTCCATATCGCATCAACCGGCCGTCCGGGACCAGTCGTCGTCGACGTTCCGAAAAACGTTGCGAACGAAGTGTTTGAAACGCCGGAATCACTCGACGTTGAAGTGAACTTACCTGGTTACCAACCGACGACGGAGCCGAACTTTAAACAGATTGAAAAAGCGGTTCACTTGTTAAGCGAAGCGAAAAAACCGTTGTTGCTCGGCGGTGCAGGAATCCTTCACGCAGGTGGGGCTGACTTATTTGTACAATTTGCAGAAAAGTATGACATTCCGGTCGTCACGACATTGCTCGGACTCGGAACGATTCCAGGAAATCACCCACAGTTTCTCGGAATGGCAGGTATGCACGGATATTACACAGCGAACATGGCGATCAACGACTGTGACTTACTCGTCAACATCGGTGCACGATTCGATGACCGCTTAACAGGCGACTTGGCGAAATTTGCACCGAATGCGAAAGTCGTTCATATCGACATCGATCCAGCGGAACTCGGTAAAAACATTCCGACGGAAGTACCGATCGTTGCGGATGCGAAAAAGGCGTTGGAAGCATTGCTGTCAAAACAATTGACGATGCAAGATACGTCACGCTGGAACGAAAAATTAAAGCAGATGAGCAAGGATTATCCATTATGGTATGAAACGGACGATGAGTTCATCTTGCCGCAAGAAGCGTTAGAAGCGGTTCATGACATTACAGAAGGTGAAGCGATCGTGACGACAGACGTCGGTCAACACCAAATGTGGACAGCTCAATATTACGGCTTGAACAACCCAGATTCATGGGTAACGTCTGGCGGACTTGGTACGATGGGCTTCGGTTTCCCAGCGGCAATCGGAGCACAAATTGCGAAGCCAGACAGAACGGTCGTCTCAATTGTAGGGGACGCCGGTTTCCAAATGACAGCTCAAGAGTTGTCATTACTACAAGAATTCCGCTATCCGGTGAAAGTGATCATCTTGAACAACGGAGCCCTCGGAATGGTTCGTCAATGGCAAGAAGAGTTTTACGACGAGCGTTATTCAGAGTCACTCATCCAAGTTCAACCGGACTTCGTGAAGTTAGGCGAAGCGTACAACATTCCAGCGTACCGCGTCGATACACACGAAGAAATGCGCGAAGTGTTTGAAAAGACGTTGACGAATGACGAACCTGTTTTAATCGACGTTCGTGTCAAGCAGATGGAAAACGTCTATCCGATGGTTGCACCAGGCGCGGGACTAAATGAAATGATTGGGGTGAAACGTCAATGAAACGAGTCATTACAGTAACTGTATTAAACCAAAGTGGCGTTTTAAACCGAGTGACGGGTCTTCTCATGAAGCGTCAATTCAACATCGAATCGATTACGGTCGGTGCGAATGAGAAACAAGGAATGGCAAAAATGACGTTCATCGTCAACGTGGAAGATGAACGAAAAATTGAACAGCTCGTCAAACAGCTGCAAAAGCAAATTGACGTGTTGAAAGTAAAAGACATTACGGAGCAAGAAATCGTCATGCGCGAACTCGCTTTCGTAACGGTCGTTGCGCCACCGCATTTGCGGAGTGAAATCAATAGCATCGTCGATCCATTCCGAGCGACGATCGTCGACAGCAGTAAAAACGTTGTGACGTATCAAGTGACGGGTGAACCGTCGAAAATCGAGGCATTTATTAACCTCGTTCAACCATACGGTATTAAAGAGCTGACACGGACGGGAGCGACTGCATTCGTTCGCGACATGCAGAAAAAAGCAACACCGCAGTTGTCACTCTTACAATAAAAAATACAAACCAACTATTAGGGGGAAATTTATCATGGCTAAAATGTATTATAACCAGGACATCAACGAAGACGTATTAAAAGGGAAAACGATCGCAGTAATCGGGTACGGTTCACAAGGACACGCACACGCACAAAACTTGAAAGATTCAGGATTTGACGTAGTTGTAGGAGTTCGTCAAGGTGGATCATTCGACCAAGCAAAAGAAGACGGCATGAATGTGATGTCAGTTAAAGAAGCAGCAGGCAAAGCACAATTGATCATGATCTTACTTCCAGATGAGTTACAGAAAAAAGTGTACGAAGAAGAAATTAAAGATCAGTTAGAAGATGGCGATGCACTCGTATTCGCGCACGGATTCAACGTTCACTTCGAACAGATCACACCACCAGAAAACGTAGACGTCTTCCTCGTTGCACCGAAAGGGCCTGGACACTTAGTACGCCGTACGTACGAAGCAGGCGCAGGAGTACCAGCACTTTTCGCAGTGTACCAAGACAAAACAGGAAAAGCACAAGATCTTGCACTCGCTTACGCAAAAGGAATCGGTTCAGCACGCGGTGGCGTTTTAGAAACATCATTTGAAGAAGAAACAGTAACTGACCTCTTCGGAGAGCAAGCTGTACTTTGCGGTGGAACGTCAGCACTCGTAAAAGCAGGATTCGAAACATTAGTAGAAGCAGGTTACCAACCAGAACTCGCTTACTTCGAAACGTTACACGAATTGAAATTAATCGTTGACTTAATGTACGAAGGTGGACTTGAAGGAATGCGTTACTCGGTTTCAGATACAGCAGAGTGGGGCGACTACGTAGCAGGAGAGCGTATCGTAACAGATGCAACGAAAGAAGCGATGAAAGAATTACT
The DNA here is from genome assembly GCA_009740415.1 of Planococcaceae bacterium Storch 2/2-2. GTDB lineage: Bacteria > Bacillota > Bacilli > Bacillales_A > Planococcaceae > Savagea. The sequence continues at coordinate 70,786 of WOYE01000002.1, forward strand.
TACTGAAATTCAAGATGGAACATTCGCTAAAGGATGGATCAAAGAGAACGAAACGAACCGTCCAACATTCAATAAAATGAAAGAAGCGGACAAATCACACAAAATCGAAACAGTCGGTAAAGAATTACGTAGCATGATGTCATTCATTAACGCAAGATAATCGAAACGACTAACAAATAAAGAAAGTAGGGAAGACCCGTGAGAAAAATTGACATTTTTGACACAACATTACGAGACGGCGAACAATCCGCAGGTATTAACTTGAACACCCAAGAGAAATTAGAGATTGCGAAGCAGCTCGAGAAGTTCGGTGTGACGATCATGGAAGCAGGCTTCCCTGCTTCATCACCGGGCGACTTTGAAGCAGTGAATAAAATCGCGAAAACGGTGAAAAATTCGATCGTTACCGGTCTTGCTCGTTCGATGCAGAGCGATATCGATACGTCATGGGAAGCGTTGAAAGTGGCGGAACAACCTCACTTACACGTTTTCTTAGCGACATCTCCGATCCATATGGAGTACAAATTGAAAAAGTCACCGGAAGAAGTGATTGAGATTGCGGTCGAAGCGGTGAAATACGCACGTAAATTTTTCCCGCTCGTCCAATTCTCAGCAGAAGATGCGTTCCGTTCAGACCGTGAGTTTTTAACACGCGTCGTCGGAGAAGTCATTAAAGCAGGAGCGACGACTGTGAACATTCCAGATACCGTCGGTTACGCGACGCCAGCTGAATACGGTGCACTTTTCAAACATTTGAAAGAGAACGCGCCAGGTGCGGACAAAGTGAAGTTGTCAGCACACTGTCATAACGACTTAGGAATGGCAGTCGCGAACTCGATCGCAGCGATCGAAAATGGAGCAGAGCAAGTCGAAGGAACGATCAACGGAATCGGAGAGCGTGCAGGGAACGCTTCGTTAGAAGAAATTGCTGTCGCTCTTCATATCCGTAACGATTACTATAAAACAGACACAGGGATCAACTTACGTGAAACGAAACGTACGAGCCACCTCGTCAGCCAGTTGACAGGGGTCGTCATTCAGCCGAACAAAGCAGTCGTCGGTCGAAACGCATTCGCTCACGAGTCAGGTATTCACCAAGACGGTATGTTGAAAAACCCTGAGACGTATGAAATTATTACACCGGAATTGATCGGCGCGAAAGTGGAACCACTCGCACTCGGTAAGCACTCAGGTCGTCACGCGTTTAAAGACCGTGCAGAAACGATGGGCTTCCAGTTAACGGATGAGCAATTGAACGCGGCGTTCAAGTCGTTCAAAGCATTAGCCGACCGTAAAAAAGAAGTGACAGAAGACGACTTATTCGTACTCTTCACAGGTCAGCAAATTAAAGATACGGACGCACCGGTTTACAAATTAATTAGTACGCAAGTCGAATATCGTAACAACGAACCGAACGCGACGATCGTTGCAGAAACACCAGACGGTGAAGAGACGACAGTCACTTCAACAGGTAACGGTTCAGTCGAAGCGATTTTCAACACACTTGAAAAGCTTGTTCAAGGCCAAGTTCACATTATGGACTACCGTGTCACATCGATCGGTAAAGGCCGAGACGCACTCGGAGAAGCGGTCATTAACTTAAGTTATAATGACGAGCGCATTACAGGACGCGACGTGGCGCAAGACGTACTTCAAGCGTCAGCGAAAGCGTACATTAATGCGATCAACCGTCAGTTAATGAAAGCAGAATTACGGAAGCGTGCGGAACAACAATAATCGATGATTGAAGGAGGAACTACAATGGAAAAGAGAGTAGCAGTATTACCAGGTGACGGAATCGGACCAGAAGTAACGGAGGCGGCCGTCGAAGTGTTACGAGCAGTCGGCGAACGTTTCAACCATACGTTTCATTTTGAAAATGGGTTGATCGGTGGAGCAGCGATCGATGCGGGGAAAGAACCACTCCCACAAGAGACGATCGATTTATGTGAAGCGAGTGACGCTGTACTATTAGGAGCAGTCGGTGGTCCGAAATGGGACGATAATCCATCACATTTACGTCCGGAGCGAGGGCTTCTCGCCATTCGTAAAACGTTTGATTTATTCGCAAACTTACGACCGGTCGCAGCGGTATCGACTCTCATCCAGTCATCTCCTTTAAAAGAAGAGATTGCGCGCGATGTCGACGTCATGATTGTCCGTGAATTAACGGGTGGGTTGTACTTCGGAGAGCCGAGCACACATGACGATGAAAAGGCGATCGATACGTTGACGTATACACGTCCTGAAATCGAAAGAATCATCGACAAAGGGTTTGAAATCGCAATGAAGCGTGACAAACATTTAACGTCGGTCGACAAAGCGAACGTTCTCGAGTCGAGCAAGTTGTGGAGAAAAATCGTGGAAGAGAAAAAAGCGGACTATCCAGAAGTAACGGTTCATCATCAACTTGTGGACTCTGCAGCGATGAAATTGATCACGAACCCGGGCGCATTTGACGTTGTGGTGACAGAAAATATGTTCGGAGACATTTTAAGTGACGAAGCATCGGTCATTACCGGTTCACTCGGCTTACTTCCGTCAGCAAGCATTCGTTCGGACGGCTTCGGTTTGTACGAGCCGGTCCACGGATCAGCACCTGACGTAGCAGGCCAAGGCGTTGCGAACCCAGCAGCGACGATTTTATCAGCAGCGATGATGTTGACGTATTCATTCGATTTGTTAGAAGAAGCGCAAGCGATCGAAGATGCGGTCGCACGTGTTTACGAAGAGGGGCATTTCACAGCTGACCTTACGAAAGACGGTGCACTTTCAACGAAAGAATGGACAGCGAAAGTCGTTGAACAATTAAGCAAATAATAAAACGGGAAATGCTCAAAGAGAACACTTTTTGAGCATTTCTCCATATATGTAGCCTATTAAACGAATTGAAAGGAGCAAGACGATTATGCCTAAAACAATTATTGAAAAAGTATGGGACAACCACGTCGTTTACGAAGAAGAAGGGAAGCCGGATCTTCTTTACATCGACTTGCATTTATTACACGAAGTCACATCGCCACAAGCATTTGAAGGGGTACGCCTTGCTGGACGTAAACTTCGTCGACCGGACCTTCACTATGCCACGATGGATCATAACGTTCCGACGAAAAACTTACCGACAATCCAAGATCCGATCGCTCGTAAACAAATTGAGACGCTTCAAGCGAACTGTGAAGAGTTCGGCGTCGAGCTTGCGGACATGGGTCATAAAAACCAAGGGATCGTTCACATTATCGGACCTGAGCTCGGTTTAACACAGCCGGGTAAAACGATCGTCTGTGGAGATAGCCATACGTCAACACACGGCGCATTCGGTGCGATCGCATTCGGTATCGGAACGAGTGAAGTCGAACACGTTATGTCGACACAAACGTTATGGCAAGCACGCCCGAAAACGATGGAAATTCGTGTCGAAGGCGAACTCGGTTACGGGGTCGAAGCGAAAGATATTATTTTAGCGATCATCGCGAAGTTCGGAATTGACGTCGGTACCGGACATATTATCGAATTTACAGGCGATGCGATTCGTAACTTAACGATGGAAGAGCGTATGACGGTTTGTAACATGTCGATCGAAGCGGGAGCGAAAGCAGGACTCATTAGCCCAGACGAGACGACGATTAACTATTTACGTGGCCGCGAACGGGTTCCACAAGGAGAGGCGTTCGAAGAAGCAGCGAAACAATGGTTAGCACTTGCGACAGATGAAGGCGCAACGTACGATACGACACTGACGATCCATGCGGATGAAATCGAACCGATCGTCACATGGGGAACGAATCCGTCGATGGGTGCAGGCATTTCATCAAACGTTCCGAAAGCATCGGACTACACGTCAACGTCCGATCAAGAAGCGTTGAAAAAAGCACTCGCTTACATGGACTTAGAGGAAGGTCAACCGCTTACGAGCATCGACATTCAACACGTGTTCATCGGTTCATGTACGAACGCACGTATTTCAGACTTACGAACAGCGGCGAAAGTAGTCGAAGGACGTAAAGTAGCAGACGGCGTTCGCGCATTGATCGTCCCTGGTTCACAACAAGTGAAACAACAAGCTGAAGAAGAAGGGCTCGACAAAATTTTCACGGACGCTGGTTTCGAATGGCGCGAGTCAGGATGTAGTATGTGTCTTGCGATGAACGATGACGTCGTTCCAGCAGGAGAACGTTGTGCATCCACGTCGAACCGTAACTTCGAAGGCCGTCAAGGAGCAGGATCACGTACGCACTTAGTGAGCCCAGCGATGGCAGCAGCAGCTGCAGTAGCGGGACATTTCGTCGACGTGCGAGATATGATGAAAGAGGTGCAGGCATAATGAAACCAATTAATATCGTAGAAAGTGTCATTACACCGCTCGATCGTAAAAACGTAGATACGGATCAGATCATTTCGAAAGAGTTTTTAAAACGAATTGAACGAACAGGATTCGGTCAATATTTGTTCTACCATTGGCGTTTCGATGAAAACGGCAATAAACGAGACGACTTCGTCATGAACGATCCTCGTTTTGACGACTCACGTATTCTCGTCGCTCACGACAACTTCGGTTGCGGTTCATCACGTGAACACGCACCGTGGTCGATTCAAGATTACGGATTCGACGTCGTCATCGCACCGAGCTTTGCGGACATTTTCCATAACAACTGTTTCAAAAATGGAATTTTGCCGATCGAGTTACCGGTCGAACAAGTCGAAGAACTTCTTGAAAAAGGGCTTGCGGACGGAACGTATTCCGTAAAAGTCGACTTAGAAAACGAACAAATTACAGGGGAAGACGGTGTCGTCTATTCATTCGACATCGATCCATACAATAAAAAAATGTTGTTGAACGGTTGGGACGAAATTTCAATTACGTTCCAATACGAAGACTATATCCAAGCGTACGAAGAAAAAAATCAAGCATAAGAAGCAATACATCTTCCGAAAAGAGAGCGCGTGCCACGCTCTCTTTTTTTGTTGGATGATATGGATTTCGTCTCATTCCTTCGAATTTGCAGACAAGATGTGAGACTTGCTTTCCCGTAGGCGTCCGCAACTCCTCGTAGCATTGTCCGCGCAAACAGACGCACGTTTCCGAGCTCCCTCGATGCTTGAAAGAAGTATACAACGGGAGACGTGAGCAGGAGCAGCAGATCCAAAGCTTGAAAATCGTACGGACGATAGGTCCGTACGACGGCTTGACTACGGTGATGTCCTACGGATGAGGAAAGCGATTGAGTGGAACATATGCCCTGGTACGAATAGCTTTTTAGAAAAACAGAGCATGGCGTTTGAGCGCTTACACGTCGATGAGAGAATCGCTGACAAGGAACGGTATCTTCTTGAATAGAAGCTCAAACGAGAGGAAGAGAGGAGAATGAGCCGTTGTAACGGGAGTGCTCGTTGAGAAGGTGAAGGAGATGGGTAAAAAGAGGTTTAATCGATCAAACAACGGTTATAGAAGAATAGAAAGAAAAAACCTCCTAACCGAAGTTAGAAGGTTTCAATCGTTTATTATTGTACGTTTGTTGCTGATGCTTTCGCACGCTCAACAAATGTTTTGAAGTCTTTTAATTTAATGTTGTCATTTACGCCGAACTTACCGTTTCCGTAACCGAGTGTTACGTTGTTCGCAGCTAATGTGTTCACATAACGGTGTGCCCAGTTTGTTGTCGGTACGTCGTTGAAGTATAAATCTGATTTACCTTGTAAACCGTACGCTTCAACTAATACTTTCGCAAGCTGTCCACGTGTTAAGTTTTGGTTCGGGTTGAATGTACCGTCTGAAGCACCTGAGAAGATTCCAGCAGCTGCAACTGCTGTGATCGCTTTATGTTGTGGGTGGCTTGTTGGTACGTCTGGGAATGATGGAGCTTGTTCACCAGATGTTGTCGTAACGTTTAAGTTTAAGTCATTCGCTAAAATTTCTGCAACTTGTGCACGGCTAGCGTATTCAATGACTGGTTGTTTCGGTGCAAAGTCTTTCACACGACGTGCGCCTAAGTAACGTTTACCCCAGTAGTATGGGTCGTTAAGTGGTGTAATTGTAACCCCTTGGCTTGTAGAAGCGTGAATGAATTTTCCACCTTGTATGTAGATTCCTACGTGTGAAGGTCCACCTGCTGTATTGAAGAATACGAGGTCACCTGTTTTTAATTGTGATTTAGAAACTGCTTTACCTGTTGTGTACTGTGTCCATGTCGTACGTGGAATTGAAACTCCTGCTTCACGGAAAACATATTGTGTATAACCTGAACAGTCGAATCCACGTGGCGTCGTTCCGCCCCAAACATATTTCGTACCCATATACTTTTTACCAATGTTGATAAGGTCATCAGCGCTGCTGGCATTCGCCATCGCTGGAGCAGACATAATTAATAAGAAACTCGCTAAGACTGAATAAACAAAACGTTTCATTCTTTTTTAATTTCCCCTTTCGCACAATTCGTTATGTGCTTCTTGTAACAACTGAATTAATCTTAGCACGGAATACTATTACGTTGAGTTACAGTTATATTACAGTCATATTACAGAGGCACTTTTTCCACAATGTTTTATGTAACATTGGATACAATAGGCCGTAGAAACGTTGATAACTCAACGTTTCTTTTTGTAATAAAGGCGATACGTTTTATTATATGGTATACTCACATTTAGTAAAAAAGAGCAAAAAAACGAGAATTTTGAGCGAAAGTAGAGAATAATATGACGAAATTAATCGTATTTAGCAATATGTACCCGTCGGAATATCATCCGACGTACGGTATTTTTGTGAAAAACCAAGTGCAATTGTTGAAAGATGCTGGTCACGATGTCACGGTCGTCGCAATCGATAACCCTGCCAAAGGGGCGTTTGCGAAATTGAAAAAGTATGCAGGTTTATTCGTTCGAGGATTTTTCCAAATGTTAAAAGGTCGCAAATCGGTTCAACTGACTCATTCCCATTACGCCTTTCCGACCGGCATGTTGTCCTATTATGGAAAGAAGTTGTTCAACATCCCGTACGTCATTACCGTTCACGGGGGCGATATCGACCAAATGGCGAACAAAGGACCGCGCATTCGTCGGTGGACGCAACGTATTTTAAAAGGGGCAGATGCGGTCATTACGGTCGGTGAAAAGTTAAAACAAGACGTCTTGCAACAGTTCGGTGTGTCGAATGATAAAGTGCACGTCCTTAGTATGGGCGTCGATCCGACCGTTTTCCACGTCATGCCGCAAGAACTGGCACGTGAAACGTTAGGCATTTCGAAAGATGAGACGATGATTTTGTACGTAGGGAACATCATTCGGGCGAAAGGGCTCGATGAATTGATCGAGGCGTACAAACAAATTACGTATACGAAAGAGCAGTTGTCGCTTTATATGATCGGTTCTCAAAAAGATGAACAGTACGTGGAGTCGGTGAAAGATCGGTTGAACGTACTCGACAACGTTCATTTGATCAACCCTCAAAACCAGTCGTCGCTTGCGAAGTGGATGTCGGCTTCCGATGTGTTCGTCTTGCCGTCACACCATGAAGGATTCGGACTCGTCGCGTTAGAAGCGATGGCCGTCGGCGTACCTGTCGTCGGCACGAACGTCGGTGGACTTCCGTACTTATTGAAAGACGGGGCAGGGATCCTCGTCGAGCCGCATAACCCAGCTTCCTTAGCAGAAGGGATCGTCGAAGCGCTCGATCGATCGGAAGAACGGTATACGGAAGCGAAACAACGCATCGTAGAAGAACATTCGTACGACACGCTCGTCGAACGACTCGAATGGATTTATACGATGGTCGGTCGGACGAAAAAAGAATAAATGGAAAAACGTTCAACCGAATGACTCGGCTGAACGTTTTTTTGTATCCAATGTTTAATTCGTCGACATGAAGAAATTGTCGCGACCGATCGCATCGTACAACCCGCTCTTTTTGAAAAGAGCACGTTGTTCGATTTTCACTTTTTTGAAGACGAGGCGAATGTCGTTCTTTTTCGCTTCTTCAATGAGTGAAGATAAAGCAGCCTCACCTGTCGCGTCGATGACGGATACTTGAGCCATATCGACGATGATCGTATCGACGTCATCTTCCATCCATTGTGGAAACGTATCTTCGAATCGAACGGCTGTACCGAAGAAAATCGGTCCGCTGACGACATATTTATGCACGACGTTCGTCGAAGCTTGAAATTCTACTTTTTCGACTTCTGAAAGGGTCGCTTTCACCGTTTCGAGTTCGCCCGTCATTTTTTTCAAGAAGAAAAAGGCAGCGAGCAAAATTCCGATTTGAACGGCTGTCGTTAAGTTAATGAAGATCGTTAATAAAAACGTTACCCATAAAACGAGCGCATCGCCTGAGCGGACGCTCGCGATGTGAGCGAATGTTTTTCGTGCGCTCATGTTCCACGCGACGTGCATTAAAATCGGTGCCATCGCAGCGAGTGGAATGTAGGAAGCATACGGTGCGAACAGTAAAAGAAAGAGAAGAACGAACACACTTTGAATGACGCTCGATACCGGTGATACAGCACCTGAGCGAATGTTCGTTGCGGTTCGTGCAATCGCACCGGTCGCTGGAATTCCTCCGAACAATGGTGTGACGATGTTCGCGATCCCTTGACCGAATAACTCGCGTTTTGAATCGTGCTTTTTCCCTTGCGTCATTTCGTCAGCGACGACGGCAGATAAGAGCGATTCAATAGCGCCGAGTGCTGCGATAATGAGAGCAGGCTTCCATAACACTAAAATTTTATCGAGTGTGATGTCAGGTAAACGGAACGGTGGTAAGTTGTTCGGAATGCCACCGAATGCGGTTCCGATCGTTTCGAGCTTTCCAGGGAACAAAACGATCGACACAATCGTCGGAATAATGAGTGCTACGAGTAAAAGTGGAAGTCGCGGTGCAATTTTAGGTAAAATGAGAATGACCGCGAGTCCGAGTAAAGCAATTCCGATACTGTACCAGTTGTACGTATGGAATTGTCGTGCAAGTTCCATCATGTTTTGATGGAAAAATTCGTACTTCTCGACATCTTCTAGGCCGAAGAAATTACCGATTTGTCCGGTGAAGATGATGACGGCAATACCGGCGGTGAAACCGATCGTCACAGAACGAGGGACGAATTGAATCAGTTGACTAACGCCGAGATAACTCATAATGACGAGGAATATTCCCGCAAGTAATCCTGCGATGAGTAAGTCGTCATAGCCATATTGTAAAACGATGGCGAGTAAAATCGGAATGAATGCGCCAGTCGGTCCTGCTACTTGGTAGCGAGAGCCACCGAAGAGTGCGACGAGGAATCCGGCAATAATAGTCGTGTACAAGCCGTATTCGGGTTTCACTCCTGATGCAATCGCGAATGCCATGCCGAGAGGAATTGCAACGATTCCTACGGTAATCCCGGCGATGAGATCTTTTCTGAAACAAGCAGCGTTATAATGCGCAAATCGTTCGTCTTTAAACAACACGTTCACTTCTTCCTTCTATAGTATATTAGAATCGCACTTTAATTATACATCCTATGTATAAAAATGACAAAGGTTCGGTCTGTTTGGTATTGTGAGAGAAGGGAATAGCAACATAGCAGTTGACCGTTCACTCGATAAAAATTAAAATGAAGAGACGGTAAAATTTAAAACTGAAAGTCGGTAGATAATAATGGGAAAGATACGATGGATTCAAGTAAATGCTCCTGAAGAAGGGGCGACTTACGTTTATGAACTCGTAAAAGAAAAATTAGAGAACGACGAACTCCGTGTCATCGGATTAGCGACAGGTGGAACGATGGAACCGGTCTACGAGGCATGGGTCCAATCACCTTTGGATTTTTCGAACACGATCGCTTTTAATTTAGACGAATATGTCGGACTCGATCCATCGAGCCCGAACAGTTACGCGTATTTCATGAATGAACATTTATTCCAACATAAAACATTTTTAAAAACATACATCCCGAACGGGTTGGCAGACGATGAAGATGAAGAGTGCGAGCGTTACGAACGTTTATTAAATGAACATCCACTCGACATTCAATTGTTAGGCGTCGGTGAAAATGGCCATATCGCATTCAATGAGCCAGGCACATCACAAGATTCGTTAACGCACGTCGCTTCTTTAACGCCATCTACATTGGAAGTGAACGGGCAATATTTCGAAAACCGTGAAAAAATGCCGACGACTGCCTATACGATGGGGATTCGTTCGATTTTAAATGCGAAGCAGCTCATTTTGCTCGCATTCGGTGAACGAAAACGTGCAGCGATTGAAAAGTTAGCAGAAGGAGTCATCGATCCGAACTGGCCGATCACTCATTTGCTCGCTCATCCGAATGTCATCGTCATTTCAGATTTAGTGGAACCGAAACGTTAATATCACCGATAGTCAAAACAGACTTGCTCTTGATTGAGCGAGTCTGTTTTTTAGTTCTCCACGTATACGAGAGACTTTGTATGATTTTTTTAGAATTATTTCGTAGGTCGGATCTTTCGTGTACTGTAAAATCATTCGATACTCGCTTGTAGCGCCTACCTCGCAAGCATCGTTTTGTATGGAAACGCCAATAGATCGCATAGACCCTAAAAAACGTAGCGTTCCTCAAAAAGAGGGACGCTACGTCGTTAGTGAGTGTATATCGAGTGAAACAGTGTCGTTCGATTAGCCGTTTTCACGTGCGCGAATAGCCCAACGTGAGAAGTCTGGATCTTCTTTAACGACCATTTCTTTCGGGTAGATGAACGTCCACGGCATCGTCGTATGCGGTGGAATCGTCAATTCTTCCAAGTTAAATGAACCGTAAGCGACACGTTCGCCTGTCGCATCGATCACTTCCAATGGGAAGTTTTCGACCGTCATTTCACTGTAGTGACCGTTTCGAATGAAAGCTGATACGGCAAGGTCGCCTTCGTCTGTGAACGCGCTTGAAAAGCCGACGAGGTTCACTGTACGTGGTGGCAACTCTGGTAAGTTTTTGAAGGCTTGTTGCAATCCTTCTTTTTGTTCCGGTGCGAGCACTTCTTCCCATTTTGGATCGAATTGTAATTCGTGTTCGCGCATCGAACTCGGAATGAAGTTCAACGTCCAACCGTCAGCTGGTACTTCTTCGACGAGTTGTGCTTTTTTCGGGAATGTGAAGACCCACGGACGTGCGCGGTTCGCAGGAACGTCTCCCATTTCTGAAAGGTCGAAGCGGTCATGTGCGACGACGTTACCTTCTTTGTCGCGAAGGACGAGCTCTGCATCGTGCATTTGGATCGTTTGGTCGACCGTTGAACGGAAGAACGCTTTCACGTGCCATGCGTCTCCTTCTTCATCGATATCGATTCCGCTCAATGCGAGTTGGTTCGGTTTGAGTGGCTGCAATTCATTCGCTAAGAAGCGGAAGACGTACATTTGCTCTTGTGACAATTCCCACTCGGGATGAAGAGAAAGTGGCGTTTCAATCGTTTGAGACGCTTTCTTTTTTGAACGTGATTGTTTATCGTTCAATACTTCGTTTGACGCAACAGAGCTTTCTTCCCCTTTAAGTTTCGTCTTTTTGAAAAAGTTAAATAGTTTCATTTGATTGGGCCTCCTGTTGTTTACCTAGTTGTGACATAAATCCTATCGTATCAGTTGCAATCTGACGGCGCAATTTTTGGAAAGCTTGGCCGAACATATGAAGTCCTTCTCGTTGGTAAATCCGCATCGGATCTTCTTGTCCGTAGGAACGTAAGCTAATTCCTTCTTTCATACGCGTCATCGATTCTAAGTGGCGTACCCACATCGAGTCGATATGTTGCAGCATGACAGACGGTACCATTTCGGCTACTCGCGGTTCTTCTTCGAATTGTAAGATGAACGTTTTTAACGTATCCATCGGCTCTTCATACATTTCGATAATCTCAGCCGGTGTCGTCACCGGACGTGGTAACGTAACGTCTTCTAAAAGAAGGGCGTTCATCGTACGTTCGATCCGATCGTAATCGTAATCTTCCGGTACGCTATCTTCTGGACAGCTATCGTAGACGACGAACTCTAACGTCTCTTCTAACATCGTATTGAGCTGACCGAAGACGTCTTCGCGTCGAATGATTCGGTTACGCAATGTGTAAATGACTTCTCGTTGGTCGTTAATGACGTCGTCGAGTTTTAAGTTGTATTCACGCATTGAGAAGTGAGCCCCTTCAACGATCCGCTGTGTTCGTTCGGTTAATTCGTGAACATCATCTGACAAAATGAGACCTGTTTCATCGGTCTGTACTTTCTCTTTAAATTTCTCGCTCTCTTCTTTAGCGAAACGTCGGAACATGTCGTCTTCTAAAGAAAGGAAAAATTGTGTTTCACCTGGGTCACCTTGACGGCCTGAACGACCGCGCAATTGGTTGTCGATTCGTCGGCTTTCGTGTTTTTCCGTACCGAGAACGAAAAGCCCACCGAGTTCAGGGACTCCTTCTCCGAGTCGAATATCCGTTCCACGGCCTGCCATGTTTGTTGCGACTGTCACACGCCCGATTTGACCGGCATCTGAGATGAGTTGCACTTCTTGTTCGACACTTTTCGCATTGAGCAAATTGTATGAAATGCCTTCTTTGTCGAGGTATTTGGCGACGTCTTCCGATTGTAAAATGGAAGTCGTTCCGACGAGGACCGGTTGTCCTTTTTCGTTTCGTTTCGCTACTTCTTTCGCCATCGCTTCGTACTTCTGTTCCGTCGTCATGTAAACGCGGTCTTTTTGGTCGATCCGTTGTTTCGGTCGGTTCGTCGGAATTTGGACGACTTCCATACCGTACACTTCTAAAAACTCTTTCGCTTGTGTTTTCGCCGTTCCTGTCATACCTGACAGTTTCGGATACATGCGGAAGTAGTTTTGAATCGTAATTTGTGCTTGCGCTTTGTTTTCGTCCGTAATTTCTAAACCTTCTTTTGCTTCAATCGCTTGGTGAAGGCCATCTGACAACGTTCGACCTTCTAAAATACGACCCGTAAACATGTCGACGAGCTCGATTTTACCTTCTTTGACGATGTAGTCGACGTCTTTTTTGAAGATGACACGAGCGCGTACCGCTTGGATCATGTAATGGTATAACGTTTGGTGATCCAAGTCGTACAAGTTATCGATGCCGAACGCTTTTTCTACTTTTTCGATTCCGGTATCTGTTAAGTTTGTCGCTTTCGTCTCTTCATCGAAGTCGAAATCGACATCTTTTTCGAATCGTTTCGCAACGAGTGCGGCTACTTTATGTAAATCTTCGTCTGCTTCCATTTTTCCAGCGATAATGAGCGGTGTTTTCGCTTCGTCGATCAATACGCTGTCGACTTCGTCAATGATAGCGAAGTGGTAAGGGCGTTGTACGCGGTCATCCATCGAATGCGACATATTATCGCGCAAGTAGTCGAACCCGAATTCCGTTCCGACTCCGTACGTAATGTCTGATTCGTAGGCACGCTTCTTTTCTTCAGGCTCCATCATCGGCAAGTTGATCCCGACCGTTAAGCCGAGGAAACGATGAATTTGGCCCATTTGATCATAGTCTCGCTGAGCGAGGTAGTCGTTCACCGTAATGACGTGGACGCCTTTTCCTTCTAATGCGCGAATGTAAGAAGGTAACGAAGCGACGAGCGTTTTTCCTTCACCAGTCGGCATTTCAGCGATGTTACCTTCTGTTAAGACGAGCCCACCGATTAATTGCACATCAAAATGACGCATCTCGAGTACGCGTTTTGAAGCTTCGCGTACAACAGCAAATGCGTCAGGAATGATCGTTTCGATGGATTCACCATTTTGGATACGCTCTTTGAATTCATCTGTCATAAGACGTAATTGTGCATCTGTTTTCGTTTCATACGTCGACTCTAATTTATTAATTTTATCGACGGTACGACGGTAAGAGCGCAAACGCCGTTCGTCATTGTTAAATAGTTTTTTTAAGAAAGATAACATCCGTTGATTACTCCTTTTTCATCCATCTGGATACCAACTCAATTTTATCAAAGTTTCCACTAAAAGACTACTATTAACTTGGTTAGGAAACATTGTCCGTTTTCTTTTCTATCGGTCTCGTGATACAATTGTACAGAGTATTTTATCATTACAGAAGATCAATTATTAAGAAGTTGTGAACGGCGCTCGCTGTTTGAGCGGGATGAAAAGAGGGAACCTTCTTAACAACGGTTCGTCTTAATAGTAAGAAGCGTACGTTACGCTTTTACAATGGAAATGAAATCGCTCGTTTTTTATACGTGCGACGATTAGAATGGATAAAATAACTTTTAAAAATAAGAATGAGGAGGCAAGACATGGTTTATCTTGCAATTGGTATCGCATTTATCGCAGCACTTCTTTTAACGCCACTCGTCATTCGATTCGCTTATCGAATTCGAGCGGTTGATCAACCAAACCATCGGAAAGTACACTCACAAGCAATGCCCCGTATTGGTGGATTAGCAATATTTGGAGCGTTTCTCGTCGGGTATGCGTTTTTGCAACCAGCAGATGAACATAGCTTGTCGATCATGCTCGGTGCGACGCTCATCATTTTAACCGGATTTTTAGATGACTTATTAGACATTACGCCGAAAGCGAAGTTGCTCGGTCAAATTTTAGCAGCATTGCTCGTCGTATGGGGCGGTTTGCAAATTGAATTTATTAACTTGCCATTTTTCGGTGAATTGAACTTCGGTATTTTCAGCATTCCGATTACGGTCATTTGGATCGTCGGTATTACGAACGCGATCAACTTGATCGACGGATTGGACGGACTGGCAGCAGGTGTGTCAGCGATCGCACTCATTACGATGTCGATCATGGCCGTCATTATGGGAGACGTGTTCGTCGCATCGACAGCAGCACTTCTCGCAGCGAGTTCAATCGGGTTTTTATTTTACAACTTCCACCCAGCGAAAATTTTCATGGGGGATACCGGTTCACTCTTTTTAGGTTATATGATTTCGGTGTTAGCGTTGCTCGGCTTCAAAAACGTAGCTGTCTTATCGCTCATCATCCCAGTCATTATGCTCGGTGTTCCGATTTCGGATACGTTTTTCGCAATCGTACGACGCATTCGGATGAAACAGCCGATTTCTGCGCCGGATAAGTCGCACATGCACCACTGTTTAATTAATATCGGTTTCTCTCATAGACAGACGGTATTGATCATTTATGCATTCGCGACGTTGTTCGGTGTGGCAGCGATTCTATTTTCACAAGCGACCGTATGGGGTTCGATCTTATTGCTCGGTGTCCTCTTGCTCGCGATTGAATTGCTCGTCGAAGCGATCGGCCTTGCCGGTAAAAACTATAAGCCGTTAATTAATCTCGTCCGAATGATCGGAAAGTAAATTGAAAGAGCCGCCTACCGTTTACGAAAGTAAACGGTAGGCGGCTCTTTTTCGTCCGATTGTATCTGTTCTATTTCTCGTCGAAGCGATCAATTGTAAATAGATCGTTCTCCGTACGGTGAATCGTTCATCGGGTTGCTCACTTCGTTCGTCGATAGTTGAGAACGAGAAGAGTCTGACAATAAACCGAGTTGTTTTTTCAATCGATATCGGACGTCGGCGACGCTTTCTTCATCGAGCATGTAATAGTAAATGCCAGACGACCAGTCGTCGGTTCCGTCGAGCGTTAACATTTCGACGTGTGGCATTCCTTTTTTCGTATATTCGAGCAATCCGAACATTTCATTTAACGTCATGTTCGTTTTCATATTGTGACCGACTTCATCGATGATTGCACCGTACTTTCCAATCGACTGAATGGAAGACGCTTTGTCGAGCATCGCTTGGATGATCATTTGTTGGCGTTTGCCTCGTTCGACGTCGCTGTCGAGTTTTCGTGTTCGAGCGAGCGCGAGTGCGTGGCGGCCGTCTAATGTCTGTTCACCCGGCATGAGGTGGATCGCGTTCGCATCCTTTTCATCTTTTTCAATTCGTTCGTACGGCACTTCGACATCGATACCACCGAGCGCATCGACGACGCCGATAAAGCCGTCAAAGTTCATTTCCATATAGTAATGGATCGGAATGTCTAGCGTTCCTTCAACAGCTTCGACTGCCGCTTTCACACCACCGAATGCGTAAGCGTGTGTAATTTTATCTTCACGTCCGACTTCTGGAATGTATACGTACGAATCGCGTGGAATGCTTAACAATTGCACGTCGCGTTCTTTCGGGTTGAACGTTGCGACGAGCATCGCATCGGTACGACTCGCTTCTTCTTGTCCGCGTGCTTCACTGTCATCCACTCCGAGTAACAAAATAGAAATGTTATCTTTCGCCGGTTCGATTTTTTTCCCGTTGATCGTCGTCGGTCGTCCGTCTAACGCTTCGTAAGCACGGTCGACAGCGACTTGCGTTTTGGAAAAAAGGGACACTCCGTAAAGAATGACGGCGACGAAGGTGAGCATCATAGTGAGCAATAAAAAGCGAAGCGCTCTTTTTTTCTTCGTTCGTTTCGTTCGGCGGAGAGATTTCGGTCGTTTCGTCATCATCGTTTCCTCCATCTGTTTAGTCTCGTTTCAGTTGTTTGCCGTTACAATGGGTTATGGCGTTACGATTTCATATGTTCTTTTAAAGCGGTCCGAACGTCTGTTAAGGAGCGTTCGCTCGGTTTGAAATAGTACAAGCCACCTTTTTGAAAATCTCTTCCTGTAAGCGACAACGTTTCGACTTCCGGTAATCCGTTTTTCGCATAGGTTGAAAGAGAGAGTAGTTGTTTAAATCGGAAGTTCGTCTTTATATGACCGTCTAACGACTCTAAAAGTTGCGGGTACGTCGCGACGGCGGACGGCTCAACGGCTCGGTGAATGATCGATCGGATGATCATCTGTTGCCGTTTTCCCCGTTCGAAGTCGTTATCGAGCTTTCTCGTTCGAGCGAGCGCGAGTGCGTGACGACCGTCTACCGTCTGTTTTCCTCGTTGTAAATGGATGACGTTTCGGTCGTTTTCATCTTTTTCGACGAATTCGTACGGAACGTCGACTTCGATCCCACCGAGCGCATCGATGAGCTGAATGAAACCGTTAAAATCGGCTTTTACAAAATAGTCGATTCGAAGATTGAGCAAATATTCTAACATTTCAACCGTCGTCGTCGATCCACCGATTCGATGCGCATGGGTCGCTTTGTCGTAAGAACCGTTGGAAGGGAAGTATGCGTACGTATCACGGGGAATCGAGACGAGACGTACGGAATGTTCGTTCGGATTGAATGTTGCGACGAGCAGAGCGTCTGCTAAACTATCGTACTCTCCTTGGTTTCGAGCATCGCTATCATCAATTCCGATAAAAGCGACCGCAAACGGCCGCTTGATCGTATCGGATGCTCGGTCTTCGTCACCGGAACGAAACGTTTCAAACGACCGATCGACGATCGCTTCCGCCTTTGTATAAAGTGACCAGCCGTACCAAATGACGGCACCGAGCGCTAAAAAGAGAACGACTACTAGGAGGAGGAGAGGGGACGACTTGGATCGACGTTTTGATTTCACGTTTCTTCGCTCCTTTTTTCTTGGAATTTGAAACTGTTCATCGAACGATTAGGAATAGAGACATAACAATTTCCACAAATTATAAAGAAAAAGTTAATAAGTTGTTGAAAAGACCGAAAGATAAAGTGTAAGCATTAAACTAAAGTTTAGTCTTTAGTTAGTTTGGGGTATTTCTAAAAAGACAGTCTCATCAATCGTAATGTCTGCTTGTCCGTTCGTCATTTCAGTAATCCATTCACGGAACGCGTCTTCGCGTTCGAGTGGAACATATAAGAAAAGTTGAACGTCCTCTAAATAGACGATTTCTTTCAGCTGGTAGGAAGATTGCCTCACTTCATTTTCTACTTTGCCGAGCCACGTGTAATCGATGGCGATGGACATGACATGATGTTTTTTACGTAAGACGACACCTGTCGCCTCAATTCCTTTCGTCGTCGCTTGTCCGTAAGCGCGGATTAAGCCGCCGCTTCCGAGTTTAATACCTCCGAAGTACCGTGTAATGACGACGACGGTATCTGTCAAATTTTGCTTTAAGAGGACTTCCAATATAGGGACTCCAGCTGTACCAGAAGGTTCCCCGTCATCGTTCGCTTTTTGAAAGCGTTGATTTTCACCGACGACGTAAGCCGAACAGTTGTGAGTGGCGGTATGATGTTCTTTTTTAATCCGGTTGATAAATTCGTTCGCTTCGTCTTCTGTTTCAGCACGAGCGACGAATGCAATAAATTGAGATTTTTTAATGTGAATGTCTGTTGTACCTTCTCCTGCTACTGTTAAATAATCGTTGCGCATAAATGAGTAGACCTCCTTTAAATGATCGTGACGAATGAGTCACACGAGTCGAACATCGGTCGAACGATGAAAACGTTCGACGACTGTACTTATTGTAGCAAATGGAAGGAAGTTCTCCCAATATAAGAGATATGAGGAAGAAGCGATGAGGGAGTAGGGATTCATCGAAGAGAGGGAGTACGTGTGAATAAAAACAATTTTGACATCCGCCGTCTTGAAAAAGTGTTCAACAATATGGTAGAGACGATGGACGAATCAAAAAAGGATATTTTTAAAATTAGTGAAGATAGTCGAAAGACGTACGAAGAATTGAAAATGGAGCTTGAAATCGTTCAAGCTGAAGTGACGCGAATGATCGATAGTAGCGATGCGCTCGAAGAAGAGACGCAGCGTGCGCGCCGTCATTTAGCAAAAGTGTCACAAGAATTCGACCGCCATACGGAGAGAGAGTTAAAAGAGGCGTATGAAGTGGCGAATGAATTGCTCGTCCGTTTATCGATCAATCGATTAGAGGAAAAACAGTTGCGCGAACGTCGCGACGAATTGGAGCGTCGTATTGCCGCGCTCGTTGAAACGGTCGAGCGAGCCGACCAATTGGCAGGGCAAGTGACGATCGTTTTAAATTATTTGACGTCGGATTTGAAAGATGTCGGGCCGGCTCTTCAAAGCGCTCAACAACGTCAAGAGTTGGCGATGCAAATTATTCAGGCGCAAGAAGAAGAGCGGAAGCGGTTGTCGCGTGAAATTCACGACGGGCCCGCTCAGTCGTTAGCGAATGTGACGTTACGTGCTGGACTGATTGAACAGATGGGTCAACAAATCGGAAACGAAATGATCGTCGAAGAGTTAAGTACGTTGAAAGAATTATCGCGTGAAGCGCTGCGTGAAGTGCGACGAATCATTTACGACTTACGACCGATGGCGCTCGACGATCTCGGGATCGTGCCGACGTTGAAGCGCTATTTGAAAAAAACGATGGACTACCACGAAGGCGTCGAGATTCACTTCCAAAGCATCGGAGAACCGAAGCGGTTTGATTCGAACTGTGAGGCATCGGTCTTTCGTATCGTTCAAGAGTCTGTTTCAAATGCGTTGAAGCATGCAGAAGCGCGTGATATTTGGGTGAAAGTCGAGTGGCTTCGTGATACAATGAACATTGTTGTGAAGGACAATGGTATCGGTTTCGACCAAAACGAACGGAAAGATAAGTCATTCGGTTTAATAGGGATGAGAGAGCGAGTCGACTTATTAAAAGGTTCGATGTCCATTCAGTCAAAAGTGAACGAAGGAACGACGATTTTCTTTCAATTACCAACGTCGCTCTAGTACGATTCCATACAAAGCACGAACAAGAGGATAAGAGATAAAACTATCGGAGGGAAATATTATGACGACTATTTTAATAGTAGATGACCACCAACTTTTCAGAGAAGGGGTCAAGCGCATTTTAGATTTTGAAGAAACATTCGAAGTAGTAGGAGAAGGAGACGATGGAATTGAAGTCGTAGAGTTGTACGACAAATACAATCCAGACGTCGTTTTGATGGACATTAACATGCCACAGATGAACGGGGTAGAGGCGACAGAACAGTTGCTTCAACATCATCCGGACGCAAAAGTGATCATTTTATCAATTCACGATGATGAGTCGTACGTATCCCATGCGTTGAAGTCAGGTGCACTCGGCTACATGTTAAAAGAAATGGACGCGAATGCCATCGTAGAAGCGATTAAAGTCGTCGCAAGCGGCGGTTCGTACTTGCACCCGAAAGTGACGCACAACTTAGTTCAAGAATTTAAACGGTTGAGCGAACGCGAACATAAAGGGTCGTTCCAACCAGCTGAAGTTCGCCGCCCGCTTCATTTATTA
This sequence comes from Planococcaceae bacterium Storch 2/2-2, assembly GCA_009740415.1. Classification (GTDB taxonomy): domain Bacteria; phylum Bacillota; class Bacilli; order Bacillales_A; family Planococcaceae; genus Savagea. The sequence continues at coordinate 90,880 of WOYE01000002.1, forward strand.
ACGAAGCGTGAATGTGAAGTGTTGCAATTGTTAACGGATGGACAAAGTAACCGTGCGATTGGGGAGTCGCTTTTCATTTCTGAAAAAACGGTGAAAAACCACGTGTCGAGCATTTTGCAAAAAATGAGCGTGAACGATCGAACGCAAGCCGTTGTCATGGCCATTAAAAACGGTTGGGTTGAAGTGAAGTAAGCCTGCCGGTAAGAAAGGTAGATGTACATGCGAAAGCGGACAGGGACGTTTCTCGTCGCAATCGGTTTGTTGCTCGGTGGTTGTAGCGCAGCGAATGAAGAGAGTGGCGGAGGAACGACTGAAGACGGTGAAGCAACAGAAGGAGTAGGGACTGTTGATCACGGTATTAAAGATGCTCCGAACGTAGAACTACCGACTGAAGAACAGCCGGATGCTGCGAAAGAAGAGCAACCGAAAGAAGAAACCGAACAACCTTATGAGCTCGCAGAAGATGGAGAGCTTGAAGAAGTAACCGACATACCGGAAGAAGAAAAGCTCGCGATCATGGATCAATTGGACGAATACATTCGAGCGATCAACGAACAAAATATCGACGCATACGTTGCTACTTTGTCACCGAATGAAAATGTCATCCCGATTGAAGCACATAAAAAACAAATGAGTGAGATGTTTGAAACGGTCGACGTCTTGTACGAACCGACTCATTCACGCATCGTCGCGTATGATGAAAAAGAAGGCGTCGCTCAAGTGTTTACGACGTTTTCCATCGTGACGAATACGAAAGGTCAAGACGATTTTCGGATGCGCGATGCTCGTCAAGTGACGATGTTGGAAAAAGTAGAAGGCGAGTGGAAAGTAGCTGCCTTTAAAATTGAAGATGATGCGACACTTCTCGAAGATACTGACGGTTAAAAGAAGCTAGTTGTTTGCGAACGATTCGCATCCAACTAGCTTTTTTTGATTGTATAATCGATGTTGAGACCATTCCTTCGGATAGGCGGGCAAAGCGTGAGGCGATCTTATTCGAGCATATGTCGCTAGGCGTCGATTCGCAACGATTCCGTCGTGTAACTGTTCCACGTCAGCAACGTCCGAGAAAGTTGTACGTTTAACGTATATTCACTGCAGGCGACCGTCGCTCGTTGCCCATCGACGAACGTGAGCTCGGTCGTTTTCGCATCTCGTTTTTTAATATGTTCGATATGGAAAAAAGAGAGCCACGCATTGTCCGGATGGTGCGGTGACAACGTCGGAAATAAAACGAGCGGTACGTCGAGTCCAATTTCGATAATGAGTGGCAGTTTTTGATGCGCTGTCCATTTTTTGCGAGCGAACGCTTCATGTGCGGCGTACGGGCGATTGAGTAGTTTGAACGAACGAAGCAACAGTTTTCGCGGCGTTAACGTGCTGAAAAACTGTTCGTGTGGCAATAAAATTTTCGTTCGATTCGGTCCTTCTGTCGTCGGAAGTAACGCCATCGTTTGAATGTGTAAACTGTTCAATCGGTCCACCTCCTCGTTCTATCATAAAAAAAGAAGTGAAAAAAACAACCGGTTTCTCTAAAATCGAAATTTCATCTTACGTACGGTGGAAAAACTAAAAAAGATACGTGAGCCGATCGAGCTCGCGTATCTTTAAGGCGTTGTCAACGAATCGTCTTTTTACGATTCGCTCTCTTCTTTTTCGAGATCTTCTTTTCGTGTACGGTACGTCGTGACGTAAGAAGCGCTCGTGAAAATGTGAGAGCCACTCGTTTCGTCGCGTTCCGGTTTTTGATGAGACGCTTTAAAATCTTGTGAGTTTTTCCACACGTCGTAAAACTGAGGATCCGACCATTCGGTTAAGACGACGTACGTGTCAGAATAGATCGGGCGGAGTAAACGAAAGGCGATGAATCCTGGTTGATCATCGAGTTTACTTTCGCGACTCGTGAAACGGTGCTCGAAAATCGGACGTCCTTCATCCGTTACCGGAATGTTATTCAAGACGAAGTAGCCGATCGGCTCGATTTCACCTTGTGAAGCGATCACTTTGTACGAACGAGGTGTCGTAAAAACAGAAGCACCGTCTGTTTCGTGTAAAAGCAATGAATGTCCTGGTCCGTGTGTAATGATGATCTCTTCGTTTTTCTCAGCAATTTTTTCTAAAAAATCGCGCGTTCCTGTTGTGAAATACATATTTTTCATAAAAATCGACCTTCTTTCTCTCTAATGAGTTCGTACAGTACATTTCCCTGTCGTTTCCTTTTTTAAACGAAAATTGGGACGAAAGCGACGAAAGGAAGTACAAATTTATGACAAAACGGATAGAAGCCTATACAATGTACGTAGAAACACTTATATTAAGTAACGGTTAAGTAGCACGAAAACTATTATTCTAATGAAAGTAGGGACATCATTTTATGACAACATTTAATGATACATTGCTTCGGGCAGCTAGAGGAGAAAAGATTTCACATACGCCAGTTTGGTATATGAGACAGGCGGGACGTTCACAACCAGAATACCGTAAAATTAAAGAGACGCATTCTTTAGAACAAATTACGCACGATCCAGAGTTATGTGCATATGTCACGGAATTACCAGTTGCACAGTACGACGTAGACGCAGCGATTTTGTATAAAGATATCGTAACACCACTTCCTGGTATGGGAATCGACGTGAAAATTAAATCAGGTGTCGGCCCAGTTATTAGTAATCCGATTCGTTCGGTACAAGACGTCGTCAACTTAGGCGAACTGTCACCGGAAGATGACATTCCGTACGTATTAGAGACGATTAAAATTTTAACGGAAGAAAAATTGAACGTACCGCTTATCGGATTTGCGGGCGCACCGTTTACACTCGCAAGCTACATGATCGAAGGCGGTCCTTCAAAAGGGTACCACTTAACGAAATCGTTCATGAAAAACGAGCCAGAAGCATGGTACTTACTCATGGATAAATTAGAACATATGACGATTACGTACATTCGCGCACAAGTCGCGGCGGGCGCAAAAGCGTTCCAAATTTTCGACTCATGGGTCGGAGCGCTTAGCGTAGAAGATTACAGAATTTTCGTAAAGCCGACGATGACACGTATTTTCGCAGTACTTCGCGAATTGAACGTACCGATGATCACATTCGGTGTCGGAGCAGGTCACTTAATGGAAGATTGGAACGAACTTCCGATCGACGTATTAGGTCTCGACTGGCGTTCAACGATCAAAGAAGCAGAAGCGCGCGGTATCGAGCGTCCAGTTCAAGGAAACTTAGATCCGTCACTTCTTCTTGCAGATTGGCCAATTATTGAACGTGCTGCGAAAAAGATCATCGAACAAGGGGTCGAACACGGTGAAAATGGAAGTCACATTTTCAACTTAGGACACGGTGTGTTCCCAAGTGTGAACCCGGATACGTTGAAACGTTTAACAGCATTCATCCACGAATACAGTGCACAATTACGTAATGCTTAGTAAACGTAAATCTTTGAAATGATCAGGAGTTGAAGACGAGATGACGAAGAAACGAGTCGGTTTACTCGTAATGGCTTACGGGACACCGTACAAAGAAGAAGACATTGAACCGTATTACACGCACATTCGACGCGGACGTCCACCTGCTCAAGAGCAGTTAGACGATTTACGTCGTCGTTACGATGCAATCGGTGGCATTTCACCGCTCGCATCGATTACGAACGATCAAGCGGAAGCACTTTGCAACCGCATGAACGAAATGCAAGACGACGTCGAGTTCGTCGTGTATGTCGGATTGAAACATATTACGCCATTTATCGAAGACGCAGTAGAACAAATGAACGAAGACGGCATTACAGAAGCAGTATCGATCGTCCTCGCCCCTCATTTCTCTACATTTTCGGTGAAATCGTACAACGGTCGTGCCCAAGAGGAAGCGGCGAAGTACGGCATTTCACTTCGTTCGGTTGAAAGTTGGTACGCACAGCCGAAATTTATCGACTATTGGGCAAACGAATTAAAAGAGTTGTACGAAGACATGCCAGCAGAAGAGCGCGATGCATCGTGTCTCATCGTCTCGGCACACTCGTTGCCAGAACGGATCATCCAAATGGGAGACCCGTATCCTCGTCAATTGAAAGAGACGGCGGAATTGATCGTGAAAGAAGCGAATATTTCGACGTACGCACTCGGTTGGCAAAGTGAAGGCAATACGCCGGATCCGTGGCTCGGCCCAGACGTGCAAGATTTGACAGCGGACTTACACGAAAAACACGGCTACAAGGCGTTCGTTTATGCGCCAGTCGGATTCGTGTCGGATCATTTAGAAGTGCTTTACGATAACGATTACGAATGTAAAGTCGTTTGCGATCGCGTCGGTGCGGCGTATTACCGTCCGGCGATGCCGAATACGGCACCGCTCTTTATCGAAGCGATGGCAGATGCATTATTCGAAAAAATGAACGAACAATAAGAGAAGGATCGTGATGAACATGGACGAACGAAAACGAATCGTCATCGTCGGTGGAGGAATTACGGGATTGTCAGCGGCTTACAAATTGCAACGTGCGATGCGCGAGCAAAACGTGCCGCTCGACATTACGCTCGTCGAAGCAGCGGATCGACTCGGTGGAAAAATTGACACCGTTCGTCGAGACGGCTTCGTCATCGAGCGGGGACCCGATTCATTCCTCATCCGAAAACAATCGATCGAACGACTCGCAGAGTCGCTCGGCATTGCTGATGAGCTCGTACGAAATGCGACAGGACAAGCATTCGTTTTACTCCATGATCGACTGCATCCGATTCCAGGAGGCTCTGTCATGGGAATACCGACAGAGCTTTCTCCTTTTATCGGAACGGAGCTCTTTTCATGGAAAGGGAAGTTGCGCGCTGCAGGAGATTTTCTCCTTCCGCGTTCAGGTGTGAAAGGGGACCAACCGGTCGGTCCGTTTTTCCGACGACGTTTCGGAAACGAAGTCGTTGAAAACTTAATCGAACCGTTGTTGTCCGGCGTGTACTCAGGTGATATCAATTACATGAGTTTACAAGCGACGTTTCCACAGTTTGCTGAAGCAGAAAAGAAACACCGCAGTTTAATTCTCGGGATGAAAAAATCACGCCCGAAAAAGCGCCCTGCTGCGACGACGAAAGAAACGAAAAAACTCGGTGCGTTCCATACGTTCCGAAACGGGTTGTCGACGTTAGTTGAATCGTTAGAGGAGGCGTTGAAAGATGACGTGCGCCTCATCACAGGAAACGGTGTCGTCGACATCGATCATGCGGAGCGAGGAGTGACGTTAACGTTACAAGACGGTATGACGCTCGAAGCGGATGACGTCATTTTAGCGACGAGTCACCAAGTAGCGGGTCGCATAATGCGCCGTCATGAACTGTTGCAAGAAGTGTCGACGATCCCGACGACGTCAACCGCGGCGATTTCGCTCGCGTACGATGCCGATCAAGTCGTACAAGAACAAGACGGAACCGGTTTTCTCGTTTCGAAAAAAAATGACTACGACATTACGGCATGCACGTGGACGAGTCGGAAATGGCCGACGACGACGCCCGATGGCAAAGTGTTGCTTCGCGCATTCGTCGGACGTGTCGGTGAAGAACATTACGTCGAGTACGACGACGAAACGCTCGTCGACATTGCAAAACGAGACCTCGGCAAAATTTTCACAATTCAAGGCGAACCGAACTTCTCGGTCGTGACCCGTTTCAAAGAAGACCGTCCGCAATACCGGGTCGGTCATAAAGAGCGAGTCGCTCATGCGAGACGCCAATTGAACGAGGTGTTCCCGATGATTCAATTAGCCGGTGCTTCTTACGACGGAGTCGGATTACCTGACTGTGTCGACCAAGGAGAAGCAGCAGCGGAACGGATCATTCGATCAGCACGCCGTTCTTAACCAAACAAAAACAGCTACGCGAGACGCTCTCGTGTAGCTGTTTTTGTTAAAAAACGTTATAGGTCCATTTCATTAGGAACGGTAGCATGTCAGATCCAGACTCTCTCCACAAGAATCGTAACGGATCGGTGCTACTTTGAAAGAACACCCGGAAGTTGGGCGACTTCAAAAAGTATCCACTTCTCTCCTCCACAGAGGGAAGCGATCTATTTACATTGTACGATGAAATGACATTCTGTTGTATACTTTTCACAACTTTGTCATATTGTAATAGTACAGATTGTGTAAAAAAATATGTGTTGTATTAGTAAAGACGTTCATTCAAAACGAGAACGGAAGCATCGTTCGGTTTTTAAGACCGAGTCGCTTCATTATTTCGTCATATTGCATGAATCACACGTGTTCGAGTAACATTCGTGTTGTTCTTCGATTTCATGACCGCACGTCGTGCACACTTTCGCAGGTAAGTTGCGGAAAAATTGAACGATATTCGTCATCATGGCGAGCTCCACCTTTCTGTTCCGTTCGAAATTTACAGTTTCTGTACGGATGATTGATTGTCGACACGGAATTTCGAGTTCCAACGTCGCATATGAGATCGAAATTTATAGTTTCAATCGTCGATTATTTCGTCATATTGCATGAATCACACGTGTTCGAGTAACATTCGTGTTGTTCTTCGATTTCATGACCGCACGTCGTGCACACTTTCGCGGGTAAGTTTCGGAAAAATTGAACGATATTCGTCATCATGGCGAGCTCCACCTTTCTGTTCCGTTTGAAATTTACAGTTTCTGTACGGATGATTGATTGTCGACACGGAATTTCGAGTTCCGCCTTCGTATATATGATTGAAATGTATAGTTTCAATCGGCGATTATTTCGTCATATTGCATGAATCACACGTGTTCGAGTAACATTCGTGTTGTTCTTCGATTTCATGACCACACGTCGTGCACACTTTCGCAGGTAAGTTACGGAAAAATTGAACGATATTTGTCATCATATGAATCTCCACCTTCGTTTTTAGTCGAATCGTTGTTATAGTAAAGAGGAGTTCGAGTCCTCTATAGGATCTTATTGATTGTTACAGTTTTCACATTGGTTCGTATAGCACTCATGTTGCTCTTCGATCTCATGACCGCATGAGCGACAAACTTTCGCAGGTAACTGACGGAAAAATTGAACGATATTGTCTACCATAATAATCCCTCTTTCGTATCTGTTATATGTTAAAATGATAATCTGTGTCATGTTGTAGTACAGCGACTAGAATAAAAAAGACGATGTCAAAATCGTCTGACAATTCATCGTACGTTTGTTATACAACGAATTGAATTAAATACAGTGTAATATAACAGCGAATCGTTTGTCAACACTTTTTATGAAAAATTCGTTACGATACGAGAGAAGGAAAAAATAAAAGATGAGAAAACGTGTCAATGGCGCGCCCTAAGTGCCTTGACGAAAAGGAGAAGGAATATGTATTTTATCGATAATAAAGGGATTACCGACCCGAGAATGAACTTAGCGATTGAAGAATATGCGGTGAAAACGATGGATGTCGACAAAGATTCGTACTTGCTGTTCTACGTCAACGAACCGTCGATCATCATCGGAAAAAACCAAAATACGATTGAAGAAATTAATACGTCATACGTCGAGGATCACGGCATTCACGTCGTTCGACGCATTTCAGGTGGTGGAGCCGTCTACCACGATCACGGAAACTTGAACTTCAGCTTCATCACGAAAGACGACGGTGACTCATTCCGGAACTTTGCGAAATTTACTGAGCCCGTCATTGAAGCGCTCGCTCAATTAGGAGTGAAAGCGGAGTTGCTCGGCCGAAATGACATTTTAGTCGACGGGAAGAAAATTTCAGGCAATGCACAGTTTGCGACGAAAGGCCGGATGTTTAGCCACGGGACGCTCATGTTCGATACAGAAATCGATACCGTCGTCAAAGCGCTCCGCGTGAAAAAAGATAAAATTGAATCGAAAGGGATCAAATCGATCCGTAGCCGCGTAGCGAACATTTCGGATTATTTAGAAGAGCCGATGACGATCGACGCGTTTAAACGGGAAATTTTAAAATCGGTATTCGGTGGAGAAGAGAACATTCAATACGTCGAATGGACGGAAGACGATTGGGACAACATTCGACAACTGTCAGAAGAGAAGTATCAACAGTGGGAGTGGAACTACGGACGTTCACCGAAATTTAACGTTCAACATTCCGAACGTTTCCCTGTCGGCGGAATCGACGTCCGTTTACAAGTGAACAAAGGGCGGATGGAAGACGTCCATATTTACGGAGACTTTTTCGGTGTCGGTGAAGTCGCTCAAATTGAAGAAGCACTCACCGGTGAACTGTACAATCGTGAATCGATCGCGGCCGCACTCGAATCGATCGACGTTGAAAAAGTGCTCGGTGGCATTACGCGTGATCAATTAATCAATGTCATGTATTAACTACGAGAAACGAGGAATTGGAGTTCCTCGTTTCCTTATTGAAAAGGAGGGAGCCGATTGAATCACCGCATTTTAATCGTAGAAGATGATGAAAAAATTGCACGTTTGCTCGCTCAAACGTTAGAAAAGTATCAATACGAAGTCGCACTCATTACCGATTTCGATGCGATCGTCGAAGAGAGCAATGCATTCGACCCGCATCTCATTTTACTCGACATTAACTTACCGTCGTACGATGGCTATTACTGGTGTCGACAATTAAGACAGCATACGACGTGTCCAATCTTGTTCATTTCCGCTCGTTCCGGTGAAATGGACCAAGTGTTTGCGCTCGAAAATGGAGGAGACGACTTCATTACGAAGCCGTTCCATTACGAAATTGTGCTCGCTAAAATTCGGAGTCATTTGCGCCGCTCGTTCGGCGAATACGCTCCGCAAAGCGGTGAACGGACGATCGAACGAGGGACGTTGACGTTGTTCGTCGAACGGATGGAGTTGCACAAAGGGGAGGAAGTCATTCCGCTTCAGAAAAAAGAATGTTCGATTTTAGAGTTGTTGCTCGACGAAGAGCCGAAAGTCGTATCGCGGGAGCGGTTATTGGAAGAGCTATGGGACGACCAGTCGTTCGTCGATGAAAATACGTTGAACGTGAACGTCGCCCGCGTACGAAAAAAGTTAGATGAATACGGTGTGACGTCACATATTGAAACGGTTCGTGGCGCCGGATACCGTTTCATGTTGAGCGATGATGAGCGATGAAAGCGATCCGATTGTTCGTGAAAGAACACGTCGCTTTATTTCTCTTTCAACTTTTTTTAATCGCATTTATTTTATTACTGTATTGGTTGGACGGTTTTCGTAATTACGGGACGGCGATTTATGCGCTCATTTTAGGGATCGTGTTCACTTGTTTATATTTGCTCGGAAAGTTTATTTTACGTCGAACGTATTATACGAAAATTGTTAAAGAACCGGTCGTTATGGAAGATTTGCTCATACGCCATTCGACGACGCCGGAACATATTCGTTCGACGCGGTACATGCGAGAAGCGTACCGTCTGTACCAAAGTGAAGTGCAACAGTTGTATGCGGCTCAACACCGACAACTCCATTTCATTAACCAGTGGGTCCACCAGATGAAAACCCCGCTGTCGGTCATGTCGCTCTTATTGCAAGAAGAAGGAGCGGTCGACCGGACGAGTGTGCAAGAAGAGCTCGACAAAATGCAACGCGGGCTCGAAGCCGTTCTCGTCAACGCCCGTCTTGAGACATTCGAAGAAGATATGCGGATTGAACGGCTTCACTTGAAAACGTTCGTTCAATCGATCGTGACCGAACATAAACGGTTGTTCATTACGAACCGCGTCTTCCCGACGATCGACATTGCGGACGATTTGTACGTATCGACCGATCGCAAATGGATGAAAATCGTCATCGCGCAATTCATTACGAACGCGGTGAAATATACGTTCGAAGAAGGAAAGAAAGTTCATTTCATCGCGGAGCCGCTCGATAAAAGTGTGCAACTTCGTATCGTCGACGAAGGAGTCGGCATTCCGGCATCGGACCTCGAACGGGTGACGAAACCGTTTTTCACAGGAGAAAACGGTCGGCTCACTGGCGAGTCGACGGGGATGGGGCTTTATATCGCTTCTGAAGTGTGCGAGCGACTCGGGCATACGTTGTTGCTGTCATCAGAAGTAGGAAAAGGAACGACGATTACGGTGACGTTCCAAGATGAGAAAGGAGGCGACTCGTATGAACGATCGACCGATTATCGAATTGACGAACATCACGAAAATTTATGAAAGTAAAGTGATGCACCGCGCCTTGACGCAACTTGATTTTTCAGCGAAAGAAGGAGAGTTCGTCGCCATTATGGGACCGAGTGGGAGCGGGAAGACGACGCTTCTCAACATCATTTCAACGGTTGACATGCCGACATCCGGCAGCGTCGTCATTAACGGTGTCGAGCCGGAAACGTTGTCGGACGATGACCTCGCTAAATTCCGACGCCAACATTTCGGCTTCGTCTTCCAAGAAATTAATTTGCTTCAAATGTTAACGGTGGAAGAAAACATCGTCTTACCGCTGACGTTAGAAGGAGCGCCTGTTCACGAAATGCAAGCGCGCGTTCAAAAAGTAGCGGAAGCGTTGTCGATCGACGACATTTTAAACCGTCGTCCGAACGAGTTATCGGGCGGACAAGCGCAACGAACGGCGATCGCGCGTGCGCTCATTCACCAACCGAAACTTATTTTAGCGGACGAACCGACAGGAAATCTCGACTCGAAATCAGCGCGTGACGTGTTGGAATTGTTGACGACGATTAACGAACGGGAAGGAACGACGATGGTCATGGTGACGCACGACCCGATCGCTGCGAGTTATTGCGACCGCGTCCTCTTCATTAAAGATGGAGAATTTTTCAACGAACTGTACCGTGACGAACACCGTCAAACGTTTTTCCAACGTATTTTGAACGTTCTGTCCCTATTAGGAGGAAATGTGCATGATTTGCGTCATATGTAGAGGAGGGATTCGATGACGTTTCGACAATTTGCGTACAACAACGTCGTACGTAACCGGCGCGTCTACGCGGCCTTTTTCATGGCGAGTGTGTTTTCCGTCGCCGTGTTCTTTCTTTATTCGATGTTGTTATTTCATCCGTCGATCGAAGACCGATTTTTACAAGAAATTGCGTTCGTCGGGATGGGATTTGCGGAAGTGACGCTTTACGTGTTCACGCTGTTTTTCTTATTTTATTCGATGCGTGCCTTTTTACAAGCACGTTCGAAAGAGTTCGGTATTTTAATTCATTTAGGAATGGCGAAGCGCCAACTGCAGCGGCTCATCTTTTTAGAGACGATGCTCATCGGTGCGGCGGCCATCGGTGTCGGAACGTTTTTCGGATTTTTATTTTCGAAGTTTTTCTTCATGATCGTCCGAGAAATCGTCCGCTTGCCTGCACTGCCGCTCTACATCGCGTGGGAGCCGTTCGCATTAACGGTCGGAGCGTTTTTAAGTTTGTTCATCATCATCGCATTGATCGCGCCGATTTTCATTCGGACGGACGAAGTGAATACGCTCATCCACGAAGATGCGGACTCGGAACATACCGATGACTTCTCGCCGGTTCGCGGGTACCTCGGGCTCTTTTTACTCATCGGGTCGTACGTGTTCGCAGCGACGACGAAAGATTCAGCGGTCATCGGGCTCATTATCGTTTTGCCACCGATCGCTTTACTAGCGACGTATTTATTTTTCACCGATACGTTACCGCTTGCGCTTCAATGGATTCGGAAGCATAAATGGATTTATTGGCGACGGCTTAACTTATTATCAGTGACTGAAGGAATCGTTCGGTTGAAAGAAAACGCACGTATGTTTTTCCTCGTGACGATCGTTTCAACGGTCGCTTTCATGTCGGTCGGTGTGCTCGCTTCGCTCACGTCGTTCGCTTCGCAATACCGAGAAGTGAACCCGCTCGGCATGACGTACAAAAGCGCACCGGGCAACCCGGATGAAGCGAGACATATTAACGGCCTCATCGCGGAGCTCGGTAAAGAAGAAATCGATTACGATCTTGTCCGTTTCACGGTGATGGAACAACAGTCGTCGACGACGGCTCACCGCGTGACGATTTTAAAAGCGAGTGATATGAATGAATTGGCGATGAGTTTCAACGCTTCAGAAGTCGCCTTGAGCGAAGGGGAGGCCGTTTTTTTACCCGCTTCTCAAGCGGCGGCACGCAAGTTAAAAAATACGGTCGTTCAAACGGTGTTGGAACCGAGTGACGTGCCAGTCATCATACGAGGCGCGTATATGGAAAACTTATTCCCAGCCGGGGCGCACGGAACGAATGCGATCATTTTGAACGACATCGACTTTGAAAAAATCGTCCAACGTCCGAATGCGAAAGAAGCGTTCGCTTATACGTATTACGCCTTTTACGTGAGCGAATGGCAAGCGACGAAAGAAGTCGGACGCTCTATTGAACGCGACTTAATGCCGCTCAGTGTCAGCTCTTCGTTCCGATACGATAACCCAGGCGCGAGCTATTCGATTTTACGAATGACGTTTTCCCTTCTGTTATTCATCGGTTTACTACTCGCGGGCGTTTTATTTTTAGCAGCCGGCAGTTTCATTTACTTCCGCTTGTATACGTCGCTCGACCGAGGCCGTGCTGAATACGACGTGTTACGTCGACTCGGTGTGACGAACAAAGAGTTCAAAAAAATTGTGAACCGTCAACTCATGCCGCAATTTTTCTTCCCATGGGGTGTGGCATTGCTTCATAGTGCGTTCGCATTCATGTCGCTTCAAGTCATTTGGGGGGCGCTTGCTGAAATATCGATACGAAAAGAAATGTTGCTCGTTCTCGGTGGCTTCACGTTGCTTCAACTCGTTTACTTTTACCTCATTCGATGGCGCTATTTGGCACACGTTCGTGCACCGCTTTCGTAAAAAAGGAACGGAATGGAAGAAACGGTGTGCAATTCGGTCGCATGAACGTTATAATGGATAGTTAACAACACCGAATGAGAATATCGCCACATCTTTCGTCGTTCCACAAGTTTCTTGACTGAAGCGATTGAAAAAATGTTTTAAATAGTGAGATAATTGTTATATAATGTAACAATCGAACGAAATGTACGATGTGAGTTTATACAAAGGGTAAGGTGACGAGAATGGATAACAATGAACAGTACCGAATTGAAAGAGACTTTTTAGGGGAAAAGCACGTTCCAATCGATGCGTACTACGGCGTCCAGACGATGCGTGCAGCAGAAAACTTCCCGATTACCGGCTATCCGAACAACCCAGCGCTCATTACAGCGTTAGCGATCGTCAAAAAATCAGCGGCGGAAGCGAATGCGAACGTAGGGTATTTAGATCCGAAGTTAGCGCGTCCGATCATCCATGCGGCAGAAGAAATTATCGAAGGCCAGTGGCACGATCAATTCATCGTCGATCCGATCCAAGGGGGAGCGGGGACGTCGATGAATATGAACGCGAACGAAGTGATCGCGAACCGTGCACTCGAAATGATCGGCGAAGCGAAAGGTTCATACGACATCATTAGTCCGAATACGCACGTGAACATGTCGCAATCGACGAACGACGCGTTCCCGACAGCGATTCATATCGCGACATTGATGACGGTCGATCCTTTATTAGCGACGATGGAACGTCTTCACGAAACGTTTATGAAAAAAGCGCGCGAATTCGATTCGTTTTTAAAAATGGGTCGTACGCATTTACAAGACGCGGTACCGCTTCGTCTCGGTCAAGAGTTTGAAGCGTACGGACGCGTTTTATCACGCGACATTGCACGCATCCGTGCGAGCCGTGAATATTTGTACGAAGTGAACATGGGAGCGACAGCGGTCGGAACAGGCTTGAACGCTGATCCGAACTACATTCAGTTCGTCGTTCAACGATTGAGCAAAAATAGCGGCCTTCCGTTACGCGGAGCGGAGCATCTCGTCGATGCGACACAAAATACCGACCCGTACGTGCAAGTGTCGTCTGCGTTGAAAGGCTGTATGGTCAACATGTCGAAAATTGCGAACGACCTTCGCTTAATGGCATCAGGTCCACGTACAGGACTTGCAGAAATTACGTTGCCGGCTCGTCAACCGGGGTCATCGATCATGCCAGGGAAAGTGAACCCGGTCATGGCAGAAGTGATGAACCAAGTGGCGTTTCAAGTGATCGGAAACGACCATACGGTGACGATGGCGTCGGAAGCGGGCCAGTTCGAATTGAACGTTATGGAGCCAGTACTCGTCTTCAACTTGTTGCAGTCGGTGACGATTATGGACAACGTATTCAACGTATTCAACCATTACTGTTTATCAGGCATCGTCGCGAACGAAGAGACGATGAAACATTACGTCGAAACGAGTGTCGGCATCATTACGGCAGTGAACCCGCACATCGGATACGAAACGGCATCGCAAATTGCGAAAGAAGCGCTTGAAACGGGACGACCGGTGCGAGAGCTTTGCCTCGAAAAAGGTGTGTTAACGGAAGAAGAGCTCGACATCATTCTTCACCCAGAAGAGATGACCGAGCCTGGCATTTCAGGAAAACAATTGCTCGACGCTAAAAAATAACGATTCAACCGTTTCTGTTCTTCGGAGCAGAAACGGTTTTTTAGTGGCTCTATACTATATGTGGGGGTTTTCGTACCATTCCTTCAGATCGGCAAGCGTGCCACGGGAGACCTTTTTTTCGCTATCTATCGAAGAGGTATTTTTTCGTGAAGATCGACTCGACCGGTTATGAAAAGTAGACTGCGTAAAAATGTAAGAAAAATGGCAGAAGTTGGTCGTTTTATGATATACTGTCATTAGGAAAAAAGACTCAATGATAGGAGGAGTCAAATGGTACGAAATATTATGGAATTAATTATTACTTCGGTGTACGAACAGCACGAAAACGAGCTCGATATGAAATGCACGTGCGAGCAATGTCGAAACGACGTCCTCGCGCTCGCACTCAATCGAACGAAACCGCGTTACATTACGAACGAAGCGCACGGTCCGTACGTTCGGGCGACGATTGAGAGCGATACGCAAGAGTTGATCCATTTGTTGGCGACGGTGACGCAAGCGGCTTCGTTCGTTTCCGACAACCCACAATGTACAAAACGACCACCGAAACGATGAACGAGCGACTCGCCGAAGTGTCGCTCGTTTTCACGTACGAAAAAACAGCGCCTCGATGCGAAGCGCTGTTCGTTACGGTTGAAACAGTTGAAGAATTTCTTTTAAATTCGTATTCACTTGACGGATGAGCAGTTGATCGCCTTGTTGACGAATGTCGCTTTGGACGAAATGCATCATCTCTTTCGACACCGAAACGTCTTCGAGTTGGGAAAGGGCGCGTGTTAAGTTGCTTTCGTACATCGCCGCATTCGCCATATGACTTTCAATCGCTTGCATTTTGGAACCGATCTCTGTCATATGTTTCGAAATCGCTGCCGTCGCATCGTCGATGTTTTGAATGAACGCTTCCGCATGTTCCCGTGTCGCAATTAATTCATCCCGTTTCGGCGCGTTCGGTCCCGTTTTAATGAGTCCGAGCTTTTCAGCGGTCACTTCGATCAAATTAATTTCGATTTTTTGGTTCGCATTCGAACCGATTTGGATGACGAGTGGAATCGCTTCGCCTAAAATAGCACGTGTGTTGAATTCTAAGTTTTGTGCCGTTTCATCGATCGAGTCGAGAATGTTCGTCAACTCACCTTGTGCGATCGCACGGTCTTCGTCGGTTAACGTATCCGTCGCTGCGAGAATCGCCAGTTCGCGTGCGCGGTCGGTTAATCCGCTAATGTTGTTCATCCCTTCGTTCATCGTCTCGAGCGCTGATAAGCCGTCGTTCATATTATGTTGCGCACGAGCGAGGCCGCGAATTTGGGCGCGCATCTTTTCAGAAATCGTCACGCCCGACGCGTTGTCGCTTCCTTTCGGCATCTCTTTTCCCGTCGTCAACTTACCGAGCGATTTTTCAATGCTCATTTCATTCTTTTGTGTCCGGTTCGCTGTGAACGCAATTTGTGCGTTGCTATGTACCCTCATGTAATCCACCACCTTTTAAAAATAGGACTTACCAACTGTATTATCGGTTATACTTAGTACAATTGAAATGAAAATGTTCAAAAAAGAACAAAAAAGGGGGAATTTCATTGAATCATTACGAACGAGCGCGCGCTGCGTATGAGCAAACGAAAAAAGAAACGATCTCTCCGATTCAAGTCGCTCTCCTCCTCGTTCGTCAAGTAGAACGTGGCATCGATCAACTCGACCGAGCGCGTTTTATACAAGATGAGCGGCTCATCGATACGACGTTGCGCGATTTACAATTCGTCACGTTCGAATTGCTCGGACTCGTCGACCCGTCGACAGAAGGTGGGTTACGTCTGTATCAACTGTACGCCGTTTGGAACCGCACGTTTGCACGGATGCGGATCGAACGAACGTTTGATGATGTTGCGGAGTTGCGCGAGCAAGTGGGCGACGTGAAAGCGTCTTGGGAAGACGCACTTCGCAAACAACGACACGAATGGTTACGCCGCGGTACGTTATGAACGTCCTTCTCGTTAGAGAGGACGTTTTTTTGATCCTATAACATATATTAGTGTTTGAAGAACTCGTTTTTCTGCGAGTATTTATGGTTCTATAATATATGTTGGGATTTTCGTACAATTCCTTCGGATTTGCATGCAAGGCGTGAGGCAATCTCTTCAACTTCCCCTTTCTTAACAGAGAGGGGTGATTTTCAGAGCTCGTTTTCCTGCAGGCGTTCGCAAATCCTAGCGGAATTGTTCACACCAAAAGACGTATGTTCTTCCATTTGTTTGATCTACTTCGATGCTCGAGAAAAAAGTATAAAAGGATAGATGTGCGCCAAGAGTAAGTATTAAACAAAGAATCTAGTATTGGAAATCGTGTCATCACAAAAGAAGAGTTAGTTGAAGGGGGGCTACCAGATTCATCTAGAATGGCTAGGACACCTTTTAGGTGTCAAAAATGGAATAAAACGGATTATAAAGTGCGCGATGATCGCCTTCAGAAAATCCGACATACGAAGCTATTGGAACGACCTCTGGTCTTATTTTATCGAAGAATATGTTATTCTTGTTCGCGTGGTAAACATTTTTTAGAACCTGTTACCTTTGTTTATTCAAAGGTATTTAAAAAATATCATCAACTTATAAAAATTTGTGCGACATAAGAAGGAACCTTTACTCCGGTTGCTGGACAGTAGGGATGTTCGACACCGCCAGTGATGCGTCGCTTCAAAACATTAATTCCTAAGATAGAAGAATGTAGACAATTACCGCGACACGTTGCCATTGATGAGTATAAAGGTGACACAGATGCAGGGGAATTTTAGTTGCTTATTGCTCATGCTGAAATGAAAGAGCCGATTGATAGTTTACCTGACCGTCGAAAAGACAGGATTAAAGGTTATTTTCAAAAGTATGATTTGAATGTCGAGATTTTTGGAATGAACATGAGTAGCTCCTTTAGAGACGCTACTTGGGAAGCGATTGAACGTCCTATGCTCATTGCTGATTGATAACAAGAGCGTCCTATCATAGTTGTGTTATGTCGATTCAAACTTGATATGGAAGGATATACATGAAGTGGCTACTGACGAGTATAAAAGAGATAGGTGCGCAGCAAAGTTGCATTTGAGTTTAGTTCTTGCTGAAACTATAATTTTCAATGCTATGGTCGTAAAGAGTGTACCTGATGAAAATATCATGTTCAACGTGGGAATTGAAGAAATAATCGAACATTTAATATGATCTAATTCATTTTGATGCGAGTATCTAAGTTTAGAATTACAGATTTAAGAGATAAACAGTATTATCTATATAGAATTTGGCTTTAGAAATATTTTTGGAATAAAGAGGGTGGAAAATGAGCTATAGAGTATTGCTTTTTGTATTTTAAGCATTCGGAAAAGCATATCTTACGGGGTTTTGCATCTGCAGTGCTAATTTGAGGGAGCTCAACGCATTCCTTGGACTATCCCGTTGTTCCTGAGGAAATTGGTGATAGGTATTATGTCTCCTAATTTATGAAAGGATGATGTTTAATTAAAATTTATAGTTGAAGTGAAATTTAATATTTTACCCCGAGTAATCGAGGAGGACAGAGATCCGTAATGATTAGAACCGTCAGTGATAGTAAACTTACTACAAAGCCAAAATATGTTAAAAAATCACTAAAAGTAGTTAACATGGGCATCACTCCTCCTTGAATACTAGCCAATTGTGACTGTCCCCGTTTGTTCCTTGGCGTTTCATTGCTTGCGCAAGTCCAGGGCGGGACATATATACTATAACACTTTCTTGAAGTATTTGGAAAAGAATTCGAAATAACTATAGTATGTATACATGTTTTTGTTGGATTTGCTTGTATCATTTGAATAAAGCCTTTTAAAACCTTTTGTCAATTCGTGTTGACTGAATTTTTGCAAAAGCAAATAAATGATCCATAAATTTATTTTTTTACCTTTTGAATTTTTCGAAGTTAATACAAAATGTTTCGAAAACTTAGGTTTAGTTGTTAGTTGCATAATTGAAGTCACTAATGAAGGATTTAAAGTTATATTTGGATCGCCTTTCAGAATACGTATATTAGGGTCAATACTATTGATATTTTTTATATTCGAAATGTTAGTGTTTATAAAATATACATTTTTGAAGGTAGCATTTAAAAAATCAGCAGCTTTTAGGTTAGGAGCATAAAAGACGCAATTTTCAAAATGCGCATTCTTAAAATTGCACTTTTTCAAATTAGTGTTTATAAAATCTACGCCAATAAATTTAGTGTTTCTAAAATTACAAGAGGTTATATTGGAAGCCGTATATTTAACATTTTTAAAGTGCGTTTTTATGAATTTTAAGTTATGTATATTGGTGCGATAATAATGACTGTCTCTTGGCCCTTTTAGCGGTCGAGGAGAGTTGGCTAAAGAGAAGGGAACGTGTATACCTTTTCTCATCTTTTTGATCCTTCTATTTTTCTGTTTGATTTTTCTTTTTGATTTGCTGCGACTCATGTTTGGCCTCCTAAATAGAGTGTTTTATACTAAAACTATAAAGTTAAAGAGTATTGCATATTCTAAGAGAGTTTGATTATTTTGTTGAAAAAAATTAGCTAAAGTGGTAATTGTAAGCATGGCATAAAAACCATGGATCTTTTAGTTTAGATAGTTATTAGTGCGTTGTTTTAATTTGTAAAACATCCTTTCATATTTTAGTACTTGAAAGATTATAAACAAATTATAACATTTAATTGACGGAAAATTCAGCGTATTTTAAACCAGTAGATTTTATTTCATCAGTAACTGTAGGAATCATTTGACCGTTGTCTGAAAGTAGAGTTTTTCTCGTTTATTAGAGAGAAAATGTCATTATCATAAAATCGATTCATTGAGTAGTGACAAATGTCATTTTTTCATTTTCTTTTCGATCAAACTTCTGTAAAATGAAACGTAGGAGTTGATCAACATGAAAATAGCAGTAGTGACAGATAGTACGGCATATTTGCCGCGCGATCTTAGGACGTCACTCGGGATCCATATGATTCCGTTAGCGGTGACGATCGATGAACAAGTTTACGAAGAAGAAGTCGATTTATGCATGAACGACTTTTACGATAAAGTACGAGGCGACGGTGCGCTTCCAAAAACGAGTCAACCACCGATCGGCACGTTCGTCTCTCTTTTCGAATCACTGCGCGATGAAGGATATACCGATATCATTTCGATCCATTTATCGAGCGGCATTAGCGGCACGTACAACGGTGCCGTACAAGCGGGCGACATGGTAGAAGGCGTCAACGTTCACGCGTTCGATTCGGAAATTTCGTGCTACGTGCAAGGATTTTTCGCCATTCGTGCAGCGGAACGTGCGAACGAAGGAGTGGACGTCGAGACGATTCTCGATGAATTGGAACAGATGCGTCCCTCACTTCATGCGTACTTCATGGTCGATGACTTATCGCACTTGCAACGAGGGGGCCGTTTATCGGGTGCGCAAGCGTTCGTCGGTAGCTTACTCCGCGTGAAACCGATCCTTCATTTTGAAAATAAAGTGATCGTTCCGTACGAAAAAATTCGGACGCGGAAAAAGGCGATGAAACGGATTGCGGATTTACTCGGTGAAGCGGCGGAAGACGGTCCACTCGACGCGGTCATCATT
This sequence comes from Planococcaceae bacterium Storch 2/2-2, assembly GCA_009740415.1. Taxonomy (GTDB): domain Bacteria; phylum Bacillota; class Bacilli; order Bacillales_A; family Planococcaceae; genus Savagea. The sequence continues at coordinate 110,927 of WOYE01000002.1, forward strand.
CACGGCAATCGCGAAGAAGAAGCGATCGAATGGAAAGAAGAGTTAGAAGCACGCTACCCAGACGTTCATTTCGCCATGAGTTATTTCGGTGCGGTCATCGGTACGCATCTCGGTGAAGGTGCGATGGGACTCGGTTGGGTGAAACGGAAACGATAACATCGTTAGGAAGCTCACGCTCTAGTAGCGGGGCTTTTTTTCGTCGTCTTTTTTCGGTAGGAGCGAAGGAGCGAAAGAAGATGAAAGAACACGAACAGATGACGATTGAACGATGGTGCAACGGACGATTGCTTGATGAAACGTCGCTTCCTTATTCAAAAGAAGCGATCGATGAAGCGGTCGAGGCGGGCCGGCTCATTCGACGTCCTGGCGTCGTGAAACAGGGGCGGTCGTTTCGTTGCATGCGTTGTCAAAATGAAGACCCGATGTATTTTTATACGCATATTCGTTCAGAAGGAGAGGAGATGACGTATTGTATGCACTGTTTAACGTTCGGTCGTTCGTCGACGGACGGTCGCTTCGTTCACGCGCCGCGTCTTCCGATCGAACGACGAGACGTTCGACTCGCATGGGACGGGACGTATACGACACTCCAACGACGCGCAGCGGACGAATGGATCGAAAGTATCGAAGCGGGGCGCGGGCACTTATTGTATGCGGTGACTGGGGCGGGGAAGACGGAAGTGATGTTTCGCGCAGTCGAGGCGACGGTGCAACGAGGCGGTCGCGTCGCCGTCGTGTCACCACGTGTCGACGTCGTTCGCGAATTGCTTCCTCGTTTTGAACGAGCGTTTCCGACGGCGCGTCTCATCGCTTTGTACGGCGGGGTGAAACCTGTTCCGTTCGCGCACGACATCGTTTTAGCGACGACGCATCAGCTCTATCGTTTTTATGAAGCGTTCGATGCGGTGTTCATCGACGAAGTGGACGCTTTTCCGTACACGGCGGATGAAACGTTGCATCGGGCGGTCGAGCGTTCGCTCGTACCGAGTGGCGTCGTCCATGCGGTGACAGCGACCCCGTCGCGTGCGCTTCGCCGGACGTACGAAAAAGAAGGAGCGCTTTCGATCATTCCGAAACGGTTCCACGGGTATCCGCTCGTCGAACCGACGTACGATGCGCTGTTCGGTTACGAGCGAGCGTTACGAAAAGGACGCGTGCCACGCAAAGTCGAGCGGTGGATGAGGCGTTGCATGGAGCGACGCGTGCCGTATTTACTCTTTTTCCCTTCGATCGACGTCATGGAGCAGACGGAAGCGCTATTTCGAACGATCGATCCTCGCGTCCGGGCGGTGCACTCGGAACATCCAAAGCGGGCGGAGCGGGTCCGAGCGCTTCGGGATGGAAAGTTGTCTGGTCTGCTCACGTCGACGATTTTAGAACGGGGCGTGACGATTTCGAGCGTTCAAGTGGCGGTGCTCGGGGCGGAACAACCGATCTTCACGTCAGAAGCGCTCGTCCAAATCGGAGGGCGTGTCGGGCGCAGTGCGGACGATCCGACCGGAGATTTCCGTCTCTTCCATCACGGCATTACGCGCGCGATGGACGAAGCCCGTCGAGCGATTCGTTCGTTGAATAAAAGAGGGAGGGACGTCGAATGATTTGTTACCTCTGTTTGAAAAAACGCGAGACGTCGTTATCTTGGCGCCGTCTCTTCCGACTACGAGAAGACGTTTTATGCGACGAATGTCGCCAGTCGCTCGTCCCGTATGATGGAAAATTAACGCTTTCTCCACTACGAGATGTCATTATTTGTTATGAGTATGATGAATCGATGAGCCATTTATTGTATACTTATAAGAAAATAGGACATGTAGCTCTCGCGGAAGCGTTCATTTCTGATTTTAAGCGGCTCGCTCCTCTCGTTCGGACGCACGACATCGTCCCTATTCCTGCGCATTCGACCGATGTCGAAAGAAGGAAGTTTGCGCACGTGGACGAACTGTTGCGCGCCGCCGGGATTCCGTATCGCCATTTGTTGCGGAAGCGGCATTCGATCCAATTGAGTGCGATGGAGCGGCACGAACGTTTGAAACAACGCCACTTGTTCGAGTCGATTTCGTCAGAGCGACTCACACGTCCTATTGTGCTCGTCGATGATGTCGTGACGACAGGAACGACGCTTCGACAAGCAGCTGCTTTATTATACGAACGGGGAGCTCCGGACGTGCGTGCTTTCGTTTTAAGCCGTCCGATTCATAACCGAAGGGGGAACAGAGCGAATGGCAGAAATTAGAGATTGCCCTCGTTGTGGTGCGTTTTTCAACTACAACGGGTTACGGGAAGTGTGCGCAGCGTGCGCGCAAAAAGAAGAAACATTGTACGAAGACGTATACCGTTTTTTACGCCGTCGTGAAAACCGTGCAGCGACGGTCGAACAAATTTCAGAACAGACCGGTGTGACGAAAGATATGTTGTACGATTGGGTACGGAGAGGCCGGTTGCAACCGGCACTTTTCCCGAATTTAGGATACCCGTGCGATCGGTGCGGCGCGATTACGCAAAGTGGGAAATTGTGTGAAAATTGCACAGAAGAAATCGAGCGCGACTTGAATCGAATGGAAGCGGCGGAAGAATTGCGTCAATCGTTGAATGACGATGAGCGTGCGACGTACCACCGTCGGAGAGATTGAACGAAAAGAGAAACGATTCTCCTTTTTCATTTCTTTTAAAAATAGTCGCTGCAAACAGTGGAAATGTAAGTAGTTTGACCGATACATATTAATAGAGTCATTCAAACCGTAAGAATGATAGGTATTTATAAATGATTGTACAAGTTCATTGCAAGATGGCGTGAAAGGAGAGAGTGCGATGAAAATTCAACGCGTCCATATGTATGGGGTTAATCCGTACCGTGTTCAAGAACGACAACAAGCCGAAGTTCATTCGAACCGATCGTTCCAAGACCGCCTTGAAATCTCTCGTCGTGCGCAACAAATGTCAGGAAAATCGTCATTTGAAGCGGTCCGACAAGAAAAAGTAAAGCAGCTCAAACAGCAAGTAGAAGAAGGTACGTATGAAGTGAACTCACGGGAGTTAGCGACTAATTTAATCCGTCATTTCCGCCTATAATAAAAGGAGGAGTTAGCCTTGACGACGAAGTCAATCGTATCGATCTTGAATAAATTGCGTGCGTTGCACGAGAGCTTATATACGGTCTCGATGAAAAAGACAGACATTTTAAAAAGCGGAACGGTAACCGAACTCGATGAACTGTTGAAAGAAGAGCAGTCTCATTTAGCGGCGATCGTCCGACTTGACGAACAACGTGAGCAACTCGTTACGGCGTATGTCGAACGAGCGACGAACGAACGTCGATCGGGCCGCGTGACGATGACTGATCTCATCGACGTAGCACCGGAGGAAGAACAACAAGCATTAGTCGAGGCGAGGGAGCGCCTCGTTGAAACGATTGAACGTCTCCAAGTTCAAAACGAACTGAATCAACAATTGACGTTTCAATCGCTTCAATTCGTCAACTTGTCGCTCGGCATGGTCCGACCGCAAGAACAGACGACGATGAACTATTCGAAAGATGAAGTTCAAGGAATTCGACAGTCGAAAGGACTCGGCTCATTCGATTCACAAGCTTAAGGAGGAGATACAGATGCGTTCAACATTCATGGGGCTCGAAGCATCGAAACGAGCACTTTTCACCCAACAGTCCGCTTTGTATACGACTGGGCATAACGTGGCGAATGCCAATACGAAAGGGTATACGCGCCAACGTGTGAACATGCAGCCGACTCCAGGATATCCAGGGATCGGGCTGAATACGCCACAGATGCCTGGTTTTATCGGGACGGGCGTTGAAGCCGGTTCTGTCGAACGAGTGCGCGACCAGTTTATTGATAAACAATTTCGCCAAGAGTCGAACAAACTCGGCTATTGGCAATCTCGATCGAATGCGATTGAACAGATGGAAGACGTGTTGAATGAGCCGTCAGAGTTCGGCTTACAACGATCACTCAGTTTATTTTGGCAGTCGCTGCAAGATTTATCAGAAAGTCCGGAAAACGGGGGCGCACGAGCAGTCGCTGTTGACCGTGGCGTCGCAGTTGCAGAATCGTTCAACTATATGAACGCGTCGCTGAAAGACATTCAACGTAATTTACGTAACGAAGTCGAAGTGTCCGTCGCTGAGGTGAACTCGATCCTCGACCAAATCGCCAGCTTGAACAAACAAATTATCGAAATTGAACCGAACGGTTACATGCCGAACGATTTGTACGATGCGCGAGACGTATTGCTCGACGAATTGTCTGAATTTTTCCCAGTCGAACTCGACTATACGAAATCAGGCGGACGCGCACTCGCTGTAGCAGAAGGTGCGGTGAGCGTGTCGATTCGCATCGGCAACGATACGGTAACGTTAGTTGACGGCATCGAACGTTCTCACATCGAAGCGAACTATGCGCAACCAGGCGAAGAGTACCGAAAAGGGCTCGAGCCGTTTACGAGTTTATCGGTCTCATCGAAAGTGAACATTATGGAAAGCGTGCCGCGCAATGCAGACGGCAACTTAACGACGGTCGCAGAGACGACAGCGTATACGAACATGCCGAAAACAGGAAAACTTGCAGGGATCGTCGATTCATACGGCTACTTAGATAACGGCCAACATAAAGGGTTGTACCCGGACCATTTACGCGACTTAGACCGTTTGGCGCAAGCGTTCGGAAAAGCGTTCAACGAACAGCACGCGCGAGGCATTTCGAAAAATAAAGCCCAAGCGACGGAAGCGTCGGCATTCTTTACGACGAAAGACCGTCCAGACGGCAACATTATCGCGTGGCGTACGATCACGGCGGAAAACATCCAAGTGAGTACGAAAATCCAAGACGATCCTTCTTTATTACGTGCCGCGTCTCATAACGCGAACGACGGAGAAGAAGGGAACGGAGCGAACGCGAAAGCACTCGCCGACATCCAACACGCGATTTTAGCAGATGGAGCGGACCGAGGCGGCTTAAACGGCGCATCGATCCAAACGTATTTTGAAGGAATGATCGGGGAACTCGGTGTCAAAGGACAACAAGCGGTTCGTAACACATTCAACGCGACGACGATGATGGAATCGGTCGAATACCGTCGTGCGTCGATCATGAGCGTTTCGCTCGACGAAGAAATGACGGATATGATCCGTTTCCAACAAGCGTACAACGCATCGGCTCGTATGATGACCGCTGTCGATGAAACACTCGACAAGATCATTAACGGAATGGGCCGCGTCGGATTGTAAGGGAGGAGTTTGAAGAATGCGAGTTACTCAATCAATGCTTTCTAACAATATGCTCCGAAACTTATCGACGAGCTATAACAAAATGGGAAAGCTACAAAACCAACTGAACACAGGAAAGAAAGTGAACCGTCCGTCTGACGACCCGGTCGTTGCGATGAAAGGGATCGGCTTCCGTCACCAAGTGGCGAAAATCGAACAATTCCAACGAAACATCGGAAGCGTACACAACTGGCTCGACAGTACAGATAGCGCGCTTGACGGAGCTGGTCAAATACTAGACCGCGCACGCGAACTCATGGTGAACGTGCCGACTGATTCGATGACGTACGACGATCGCCAGAAAATCGCGCAAGAGTTAAAACAATTGCGTGAAAGCATGCACGATATGGCGAATACGAAAGTCGGCGACAAATATTTATTTTCTGGAACGAAAACTGGAAGCCCGCTCTATGCGAATGAAAACGTTGACGGAAAATATACAGCAGTACCGAACACAGACCCGCAAAAGTACGTATTGACGGGTACGCCGGACAACGGTGTGTTGCGTGAAGTGAAACTTGAAGTGTTCGACGGCGTCGAGCTTCAAGTGAATACGAACGGCCACGACTTGTTTAAAGACGTTGACGCTCGTTTCGATGCGATGATTCAACAAATCGAAGATCCAGACAATCAAGCTGATCTCGACGCGCACATTACATCGCTCGATGAAGCGTTCGATCAAGTACTCGAAGCGCGAGCAGTCGTCGGAAGCCGACAAAACCGTGCCGACTTAATGGAAAACCGTCTCGAAATTCAACAGATGGCAGCGAAAAAGCAAATGTCGCAAAACGAAGACATCGATTACGAAGTCGTCATTACCGACTTGATGACCCAAGAATCGATTCACCGTGCGGCTTTATCGATCGGGGCGCGGATCATCCAACCGACCCTCGTCGACTTTTTACGATAATACGAAGCGTTCGCTCCTTGAGCGAACGCTTTTTTCGGACTTTATAATAGGTGGTGGATTTTTTGTACAATTCCTTCGGATTTGCAGGCTTGCCGAGGACGAGCTCTTCAACTTCCCCTTTCTTCACAGAAAGGGGTGATTTTCAGAGCTCGCTTTCCCGCAGGCGTCCGCAAATCCTAGCGGAATTGTCCATAAAAAAGACGCACATTGCTCTCTATTGTTTGATGTACTTCCATGCTTGAGAAAAAGTACAAAGTGGGAGACGTGCGCCACGAGCAAGTATTAAACAAAGAATCCAGGATTGGAAAGTGTGTTATCACAAAAGAAGAATGGATTGAAGAGACCTGCAAGATTCACCTATAACGGACACCTTCTAGGTGTCCAAAATGTAATCATTGGGTGAAGTTTAGATTACTTCAACATTTGAAATAGAATCTTAAAAGTAAATTTTTTCGAAAGGAGCATTCGAATGAACATTCCACAAATGACGATCACGTCTCGTCCGGCTCGTCTCTCGATCGAACAGCCGCAAGGAACGCAACAAATCGAGCAACCGCGCGCGACCCAACAGATCGAACAACCGGCCGCTATTTTAGAAATGAGTTCAGAAGCGTCCGAGCTGTCGATCGATTCGACGGAAGCGTGGGCATCGATGGAAAAAAAGAGCCCGATGCGTTCGGCATCCGACTACGCAAAAGAAGGATTGCAAGCGATCCAAGAAGGCATTGCGCGCCGCGCCCAAGAAGGCGACCAACTCATGCGCATTGAACACGGAGGCGAAGCGATCCAAGACATCGCGAAACAGACGGCAAACCCGCCACCGGCTGACTTCAACGTCCGCTTTTTACTCGGACGATTCGGAGTCGACATCAACTACAAACCGCGCGAACAACAGATCGACATTCAAAGACAAGCCCCGCGCATCGACGCCCAAGTGAACGCACCGGTCCACAATTACACACCGAACGGCCCGAACATCGACATCGCCGATTACGGCGACCTCTCGATCGACTGGAAAATTTAAACCCGCCTTCTTAAAGAGCGGGTTTTTTATACAAAGAAACCTACACGTTCGACGATCCGAGCCGATATCGGTTAGTGGGGACCGATGTTGAGCACGAACTTGTGACAACTAACAAAAAAGATAAGTAAATTGTACGAGGAAAATAATGCGTACGTAGGTATTTCGTGTTATGCTTAAAAAAACGAACAAAAAGGAGCTATTCCCTATGAACATTCAAACGAAATTCCACGGCGAAGTGTCATTAAAAGGCGCGACGCGTTACACATTCCCACAAGGGATCCCAGGATTTGAAGAAGAGACGGAGTGGACGATTTTACCGATCAACGACAACAACGTCTTCCAAGTGTTCCAATCGACGAACACACCGGACGTCGCATTCGTCGTCGCGAACCCGTACACGCTCACTGAAAATTATGAACTCGTCATCGATGAAGCGACACAAGAAGCGCTCGACATTACGTCAGAAGAAGACGTCTTCGTTTTAACGGTCATTACCGTCAAAGAACCGTTCAACGAATCGACGATGAACTTACAAGCACCACTCATCTTCAACGTAGAAAGCAAGAAGGGAAAACAGATGATCACGAACGACGAGTCGTATTCGACACGTGAACCGATCGAACGAACAAAGGAGGAAAACTAATGTTAGTCCTCGCCCGTAAAAAAGGAGAGACGATCCACTTAGGCGGAGGCATTACCGTCAAAGTGCTCGACATTTCCGGCAGCACCGTTCGCCTCGGCATCGACGCACCGAAATCCGTCGACATCGTCCGCGGCGAACTGCTCGAACAAGTAACCGAAACGAATAAAAACGCCGTCATCACCGACCTATCGACGATCGACTGGCCAACGAACAAACCGAGCGACTCATAACGAGCGCTCGGTTTTTCATCGTGGCGAGACAACGAATTTAAAATTCGCTATACTGATAAGGTACATTTTATGGAAAGGAAGGAATCAATTGAAAAGATTAACAGTTGTACTCTTATTGACAGGGATCCTCACCCTACTGAGCGCATGCGGCGCAAAATCGTTTGACATGACACCGTACGTGTCGGTCGAGTTGAGCGGATTCGAAGGAGAAGGGACCGTCGAAGTGGACGTGAACCGAGACGAATTATACGACGCGTTGTACGATGCCCTTCGATTAGACAAAGACGAGGACGGAACGCAACAACGTTATTTAAAAACACTCGTCACGTCGATTACGTACGAAGTGACACCGAATGAAAAACTTGAAAACGGAGATACGGTCGAATTGACCGCGTCGTACGATGAAGCGGCTGCCGAACCGTTAAACATTACGCTAGACGGGGACACGACGTATGAAATCGACGGACTCGGTACGTACGAAACGTTAACAGAAGAGGAAGCATTTGAAGGAATTAGCGTCACGTTCGAAGGCGTCTCTCCTTTTTTAGAACCGAAACTGAAACAGCAAGATCGTAAAACGTCCGAAGCGACACCTCATCTAACATTCGAAATTGAAGAAGACTACGTCGGAATGGGCGACGAAGTAACCGTCGTGGCGGAAGAGACAGGCGACTTACAAAGTGTTGGCTACGTCCCGTTGAAAAAACCATTGAAGAAAACGTTCCCTGTAGAAGGTTCGTACGCATCACTCGTCACCGACTGGTCGGAGTTAGATGAAGAAAGCCAAACACTTCTATTCAAAGAAGGGCACGACTTCGCGATGGCTGATTTTTACGCGAAGTTTCCAAATTGGATCGGCCGTGGCAGCGACAACGTGTCAGCACGAGCGAAAGAGTCGACGAAAACTGAACCACGTTTAGAAAGTGCGTACTTGTTAACGTGGAAAGAAAAAGGGGTCGGTGAAGACGGATCCATTCTCGCACTCTTTTACGAAATCGACTGGACAGTCGGGGAAGCGAAAGAAGAACTCGCGCATAAAACGCACCGCGTCTATTACGGGTTGACGTTCATGCCGATTTTACTCGATGAAAAAGGAAAGTTACGGATGGGCGCGATCCAAAAAGAAGGATTCAAACCGAACTTCGATCGCGGCTATTTGTTTGAGAAAATCGTCACCGCTCGCCAAGCCGATTGGCACGTGCAAGAAATCGACCTCGACGGCGGCGAAGCGAAAGCAGACGAAGCAGAAGGCGAAGAAGAAGCACAAGCCGAAGAACAACAAGAAGAACAACCGAAAGGTGAGTAAATTCAGTCACAAAAAAGACACAATTATAAAAAAAAGAAAGAAAATTCGAGAAAAGCTTTAAAAGATGAAACGAAAGACCGATAATGGTAGTAGTAAGGCAAGGTGACCTTGTACTTACACGTTTACAAGGATGTAAACGAAAACCAAAACACTCAAGGAGGAAGATGAATTATGAGAATCAATCATAACATCGCGGCAATCAACACACACCGCCAATTAAACTTTAACAACACAAACGTAGGTAAAAACTTAGAGAAGCTTTCATCAGGCTTCCGCATCAACCGTGCAGGAGACGACGCAGCAGGTCTTGCGATCTCTGAAAAAATGCGCGCACAAGTAAAAGGACTCGAGATGGCTTCTAAGAACGCACAAGACGGCATCTCACTCATTCAAACGGCAGAAGGAGCACTTCACGAAACACACTCGATCCTTCAACGTATGCGTGAACTCGCAGTCCAATCTGCGAACGATACGAATATGAAGGATGTAGACCGTGAAGCAATGCAATCTGAAGTAACAGCACTAATTGCAGAGATTGACTCAATTGCAGACCGTACAGAGTTTAATACACAAAAACTAGTAGATGGTACTTTTACAAAAAAACATTTCCAGATTGGTGCGAATGAAGGGCAAGCGATTGAGATTTCGATTGAAAATATGGATGCAGCTACTTTAGGAGTTGACGGTATTGATTTAGGAGCTGATCATGATACCTCAACTAAGGCAATCACAACGATTGATGAGGCATTGAATAGTGTTTCCACGCAGCGTGCGGATCTTGGAGCGATTCAAAACCGTTTAGAGCATACGATCAACAATCTCGGTGCTTCTGCAGAAAACTTAACGGCAGCGGAATCACGTATTCGAGACGTTGACATGGCTGCAGAAATGATGGAATTCACGAAGAACAACATCTTAACTCAAGCGGCTCAAGCGATGCTTGCGCAAGCGAACCAGCAACCACAAGGTGTGTTACAACTTTTACGTTAATTTCATCTTATATCTAAGAGGCTTTTTGAAAGGAAAGTCTCTTTTTTACGTATGACTCAATAAAAAATGTAAAAGAAAATAGAAAAAGCTTTCAAAAATGAAACAAAAGACCGATAATGATAGTGTAAGGAAATGTGACCTTGTACTTACCCGTTTGCAAGGATGTAAACGAAAATGAAAACACTCAAGGAGGAAGATGAATTATGAGAATCAATCATAACATCGCGGCAATTAATACACACCGCCAATTAAACTTTAACAACACAAACGTAGGTAAAAACTTAGAGAAATTATCTTCAGGATACCGGATCAACCGTGCAGGAGACGACGCAGCAGGTCTTGCGATCTCTGAAAAAATGCGTGGACAAATCAAAGGCCTCAACATGGCTCAGAAAAACGCACAAGACGGCATCTCACTCATTCAAACGGCAGAAGGAGCACTCCACGAAACACACTCGATCCTTCAACGTATGCGTGAACTCGCAGTCCAATCTGCGAACGATACGAATATGAAGGATGTAGACCGTGAAGCAATGCAATCTGAAGTAACGGCACTAATTGAAGAGATTGATTCTATTTCAACTCGTACAGAGTTCAACACTCAAAAGTTGATCAACGGTGATTTCTCAGATAAGAACTTCCAGATTGGTGCAAATGAAGGGCAAGCGATTAAGATTTCGATTGGAAATATGAATGCAACTACTTTAAAAGTTAATGATATTAATTTAGGAGAAGACCATACCACTTCAACTAAGGCAATCACAACGATTGATGAGGCATTGAATAGTGTTTCCACGCAGCGTGCGGATCTTGGAGCGATTCAAAATCGCTTAGAGCATACGATCAACAATCTCGGTGCTTCTGCAGAAAACTTAACGGCAGCGGAATCACGTATTCGAGACGTTGACATGGCTGCGGAAATGATGGAGTTCACGAAGAACAACATCTTAACTCAAGCGGCTCAAGCGATGCTTGCGCAAGCGAACCAGCAACCACAAGGTGTGTTACAACTTTTACGTTAATGTTTGTCAAAAGGCATTGGGCATTTGTCCAATGCCTTTTTTACTATCTACTAAGGAGTGAATGATTGATGAGTTTTACGAAGCAACAAGTAGGATCTATTCTCGAGACGATGGATCAATCGTTTCATTACATAAAAGAAGCACTACAGCACAATCAGCTGTCAGCTGTTTATCCGGTATTTGTTAGTGGTGTTGAAGGACTTCAAGCCATTTATCCTGTCCTACTAAATGAGTCTCATCCTGCACTTCATGAACAATTGGCTGCATTTGAGCAGCAAATTGTTCAATTTGCTGAAGCGCTTGAACGAGAAGAGCGAGGTCAGTTAATGACCATTTTGCAATTTCAACTTCTTCCCCAGTTACACAAGCTAGGAGCAGAAATAAAAGGACAGGATGAAAATGACTCGAATCATTCCGTCGCTATAGGTATGTTTTATGGAAAGTCTCACCCTGTTGAAGTGTATCGAAAAGAACGAATTGAAGCGATGATGAAAGAAGCAGAGCGTCAACAGGCGAAGCTTTATATGTTTACATCGAACGATGTCGATATAGAGAAAGAAGTGATTCGTGCGCGCGTTCGTTTAGAAGATGATGAGACGGTCTATATTCCATTGCCAGACGTCATTTATAATATGTTTCCAACGATTGACTATGCACAGACGAAAGAAGAAAAGTGGCTTCGCGAACGTGTTCCATTTATAAAATTTCCTGTAGGAAACAAATTAACGTTACCTTCCCGTCTATTAAGAGAGACAAATTATGGTCACTTGTTTATTCCCTTCGTCGGAGTGACTGATTTGGAAAAAGTGTTTGAGTTTTTAAAACGTCATAAAAAAGGAGTTTTTAAAAGCATTGCTGCCGCTCGTGGAGAAAGCATTTTCTTCGTCAATTGGCGTTCGGTGGACCGTTTCATCGTTGAGGTCGATAAAAAGCCAATTGTTATGAACTGTCAAGGCTTTGAAAATTGGGTATCTGATTTTTTAATTCCAGAGCAATTTATTTTACAGGAGTTTAAAGAGTTTAAAACCCGAGACGGTCGACCTTACGACATCCGTGCTCACGTTCAAAAAAATGGAGAAGGTATGTGGACGTTAACGAAAATTTACCCTCGAATCGGTACAAGAAAAGGTATTTTAAGTAACATTAGTCGCGGTGGAAGTACGGAGGAGTTAGAGGAATTTTTACATCGTCAATTTTCAAAAGAAAGAGCGAATCATTATAATGAGAAGTTGCGAACACTTAGTTTAGAAGTCGCTCAGGCAATCGACTCGGTCTACAATCATTCGATTGACGAGCTCGGATTGGATTTAGCGATTGACGAGACTGGCCGTATTTGGATGCATGAGGCGAATGGTGGTCCACAAACGACATACCATGAAGAAGAGAGAGCTGTTCATACGATTGCTTATGCAAAGTATCTTGCAGAAAACCGTATGTTTTTGACGAGCTCGCTTCAAAAATATACTGGGTTCGATGATCAGTTTCGCTATTCCGCATCATCAGAGATTCCAATTGTCGACTTAGATGATCGCCCAGTTGTCGGCCTTTTATATGAAGAACGTTTCACGAACAAAAAGTTCCGTGAAGCGTGCGCGATCGTTTCTTCACATGCCAATTGTAACTTTTATGCGTTTCGTGCAAAAGATATCGACTATGATCAAAAGGTCATTCGAGGCCATTTCTTTGAAAACTTTGAATGGACGGAGCGAGTCGTCCGTTATCCTGACGTAGTTTATGACCGTTTAAGAATGAAAGGTACTTCTATGTACAACTTAGTTTATACTGAGTTTGATCATTTACCGTTTACTCATACATTGGACGTGAAAGACTTGAACAAATGGCTGATTCAACAGCAATTGGAAACGGTTGAAGAATTACGTCCGTATTTAATCCCTACTATTGAACTTAACAAAGAACAGGACATGCAAGCATTTATTGAAGAGCACGGAACGGTTATTTTAAAACCGATTCATGGTTCCTTTGCTGTCGGAATCGTACAAATTCAGAAAAACGGCAATCGGTATATATGGACAGAAGAAGATGAAACGTTAGATTATTCATGGCATCAAATGGTTCGTCAGTTTGAAAGACGTAATATGTATAAAAAATACCTCGTTCAAAAATATGTACAATCGAAGTCAAAAGATGGTGTACCTATCGATGTCAGAATGCATATGGTGAAAAGTAGTCGTTCATCTGAAGAGTGGGGTGTAGCAAAAGAATATGTAAGAGTTAGTGATGGCGGCTTTAAGATTAATACTGCGGCGTACGCTACTGGACAAGCTTTTAGTGGAACCACAACATATCTTCACCGCTTCCTTGTAAAGAATTTTCCAAATGAATTCAAAAAAATAGAAAAAGATGTATATGATTTTGCGCAGCATGTAGCTAAACAATTTGATAACCTGCATAGCGGTGAAGTGGGAGAGCAAGCTTTAGATATTGCAATAACAACGGACGGAGATATTTATTTGCTTGAGATTAATGCTAATCGTCCTGGTGTATATGGATATGAATTTGAAATCGCACGTCATATAATACCGTATGCTGTATCTGTGAAGGAATGAGTAGCATGAAAAAGAAGATTTTTTTAATATATGGTGGTTTATCTTCAGAAAGAGAAGTGTCGGTAGAAACAGCATGGACGATGTTACAATGGCTGAGCTCTTTCCGATATGACTTAATATTGGTTCATATCGATTTGAAAGGTGAATGGCATCTAAAAAATGGAAATATAGATTCTTTTGAAGAGTTGTATTTTGAGTCTTCTGACGGTCTAGAAACTTTTGTTAAAATTGCTAGGTCCGAAAAGGCAGTAGTCATGCCATTATTACACGGTAGATTTGGTGAAGATGGGACGATCCAAGGATTTCTAGAAACATTAGGTGTTCCTTACATAGGAAATCGTGTAGAAACTTCAGCAATTAGCTTAAATAAAAGTATTACAAAATCGATTTTAAAAGAGCATGGAATACCTGTTGTAAATGGAACGACGATTCGAAAGCAAGAGAGCATATTTTCTTCAGAAGATGAAGTTCTTAAGAAATTCATTGCTTTGAAATTTCCACTTGTTTTAAAGCCACTCCGTGAAGGATCAAGTGTAGGCATTCAATATGTTGGGAGAGAAGAAGAGTTAAAAGAAGCATTAATGGCTGGATTTAAGTACGATGATGAGCTTTTGATAGAAGAAAAGATAGAATGTCGAGAAATTTTTGTTTCGATAATTCAAAGAGGAAAAGAAGTGTTTATCTCTGTATTGGGAGAAGTAACTGTAGAAAATGATTATTATACTTATCAAGATAAGTATTCAAACGATTCTACTGCTAAAAAGATGCTAGCGTCCTTGCCTGAGAAAATCGATAAAGAGATAAGGGAACTAAGTGCACGTGTATTCTCGGTGCTTGGCGGTCGAGGTTTGATGAGGGTAGATTTCTTTTTATCGTCTCAAAATCAAGTCTTCGTAAATGAAGTGAATACGCTTCCTAGTTTACAAGGGTCTAGTGTGTATCCTTATTTATTAAAAGAGTCAGGGTTAACCGAAAGGGACATTGTAAAAGCGCTGATTGAGAGTGCATACTTAGAATAATAGTAAGGTGGCTGTCTAATTTGTATGTAGCAATAGACAGTCACCTTTTAATATTTAGTTTTTAAGAGACCAAATGGCCAGTTCACTGAGTGAGAGGCCGGTTGCTTCGTGTAATTGGTGGAGTCGTTTGCGGTTTGTGTCGGTGAGTCGTACTTGGTAATGTTTCTTTTCTATTGGGTGCGTCGGTCGAGGGAAAAATTGTTCGATGACGCGCGTCATGTCTATGGTGTCGTTCGGTAGCAAGTAGGCGAGTCGTTCGAGTGCTTCGTTGATCGTTTTCGTCGGTTGTTCGATGGTCCATTGTTTCGGTAGTCGAATGGCTGGTTTTTGAGCGAACGGTTGGATGCGTGCGTGAGGGTTCATTTTCCGATGCATGACGTCGTTCATGTATGGTTCTACGATGTGTAAAAAGACGATGCATTGGAAGCGTTCGTAGAGGACGATTCGGTTTTGTCCGTCGAGTCGAAATGTGAAGCCGTATTTGCGATGCAATAAATGGATCAACCTTTCGTTTTCTTCTGAAGTGAATGAGTCCGTTGAGAGTACAATTTTTGAAATTTTTCCATTTTCGATTTTTAAATGTCCATCGTCTTGGTACCACCAGGCGAGTGTTTCATCCGTAAAGTACGGTGTCATCCATTCGAGTGGCACGATTTTTTGACCGTTCGGATACCATATGTCGTAGAGTTCTGTAATGATCGGATGGACGTGGGAACGTACCAAGTAGTTTTCTGAATACCCTTTTCGTAAGCGTGGATCTTCAGAGCGACGATACGCCGGTTTGGAAAATGAAATGTACGTTTTTAGTTTATCGTAGCACTCGATCGTCCATTCGTAGTCGGGAACGTGATGAGTGAAATGAAAGCGTGGACTTTTTCCTCGCTCTTTCGTGATGGTTCCGTCTCCGAGTAGTTTGCCTGTGATGCGAGCAAAAAATGTCTTCAAAGGAATCACCTCGTATGAGAAAGTATGTTCGTATCTATTGTATGAATTTCACGAGGTACTGTCAATCGGTTTAACCATACGTGATTTTCCGTCTCCTGTGAGGAGGCGGATTTTTTGTGAATTCGTTACTGTTACGTCTAATTGGGACTTTTAAATCTTTTCTATTTTAAAAGGGGCTTTTTCATTGCTACTTTATGTAATCTTATTAAGATCTATTTCAAATATATGGAATATATTTGAGTTATTGGATATGATACTTTTAGATTAGATGGAGGGGACAGGTATGAAGATTCAGCATCATGTGGCGGCGTTGAATAATTATCGGCAGCAGGGGATGCACGGTCAAGTCGTTTCTAACACGTTGGAGAAGTTGTCGTCGGGACAGCGTATTGTGAGAGCGGCGGATGACGCGTCAGGTATGGCGATTTCGGAGAAAATGAGGGCACAAATTCGTGGGTTGAATCAAGCAGCGCGTAACCTTCAGGACGGTTTGTCGCTCGTAGCGACGATGGAGTCAGCTATAGGGGAGATGCAAAATCCAAATCTCGTTCGTATGAGAGAGCTCGTTATTCAAGCGGCGAATGCGCCGTTAACTTCAGAAGAGCATGCTGTCATTCAACGAGAGATTCAGCAGTTGGCTGAGGAGGTTGATCGTTTAGCTCGCGATACGGAGTTCAATACGATGCCTGTATTAGGGCCTTCGCGCATTGAAGGTGAAGAGATGCGTGAGATGGGTGCTTTTGATATCGTGTTCTTTATCGATGATTCGAGTTCTATGGGAGAAAGCATTACGTTAGTGAAAGATGGGTTAGGCGCTTTTATGAGTAATATTGAGCAGTACGGCACTGTTCAAGTAGGGACACAATCGCTCGTTCACGATCGTCCCAATTCACACCCTCTTACGTCTCAGTACGAAGATGTTAAGCGTTATATGGAGTTGCACCATCAAGCGAAAGGTGGAATGATCGCGCCGTATGAGCAAATGCTCCATGTAATAGAACGCGACGATTTTGGATTCCGGCCGTATTCAGAAAAAATATTTATTCTTTTAACGGATACGCATCGTGAAGATGGCTCGGAAGAAGCGAAGCAAGAACTAGAGAGTAAGTTGAAAGAATTAGGTATCCAAACGTATTTATTCGGTGTTCAGTTTCGGAATAATGGAAATACGTATCCTGATACACATTATGAGCGAGATTTCAATTTTGTGGATGGATTTGTACGCCCACAGACGAAGGAAGAAATTGCGGAAGGCATTTCACCAGGAATTGCAGATCTCATCATCTCATCGACGGATGGTGTTGAAAAGTTTCAAAAAGATTTGATGATTCAGGCTGGGGCGAATTCTTTTCAACAGATCGAGATACAGACGTTTGATTTACGAGCGGCGACGTTACATATTAAAGATTTAGAAGTGGATACGTATGAGCGTGCGATGCAGTCGTTGCGTCGTATTGATCAAGCGAGTAAGCAGTTGACAGAGTATCGGACGTATTACGGAGTCCTTCACAATCGAATGGAACATGCGCTGAACCAAGTAACGAGTGGTTCTGAATATTTAACACGTACATTATCGACGATTCAAGATCAAGATCTGGCGAAAGGGATGAGTCATTTAACGAAGCAACAAATTATGTTGCAAGCGTCTCAAGCTGTAGGTGTTCAATTGAGCGAACGAGTACAAAGTGTTTTACAACTATTAAAATAAGTCATCGCTTCATAACGGAAGTGGTCATTTGTCATAAAATTGATTTCGCCTTCTGGCAAGAAGGCTTTTCGAAGTGTATAAGGAGAGCGATAGAGTGAAAAAATGGTTCGTGTTGTTCGTTGTCGTTTTTGGTGGATTGTGGGGTGGTGAGCGTGTCGTTGCGTCGGAGGTGGAGCGGTTTGATGTGCCGGTCGATCACGAGTGGGTGCTCACGTTCAATGAGCCGTTTGCGTACGGGGGTGTGACGGTGCGCGATGCAGATGGGGAGCCGCATGCGGTGACGGTGAAACAAATAGGAAAGCGGCGGGTTCGTGTTCAACCGATTGAGCCGTATGCGGAGCAAACGGTGTATGCGTTGTCCGTTTCTCCGTCGACGTATTCGTCGAACGGGCAGTCGGTCGAGCCGTATCGGTTCGTTTTTCAGACGGAGTCGTTGCCTGTTCCTGAACCGGAGCCCGAGCCTGTTCCGCTTCCAGACGGTACGGTTTATTTAAGCGATTATTCGTTCGTTTGGGTGCACGATCCGGACGTTCCGGCGTCTCACTTTCACCTCGATGGGATCGATCCGTCAAGCGGTGCGCTCGTCGGAGGCGTGACGATGTCCGCGCTGCACGATTACGGATTGCCTGGCCGTGTCGGGTATACGCGGGAGTACGTGCGCCAGTTGCATCAACATGATCCGTTGGTCGACCAAATTTTCAATGGAAAGTACGTCATGCGGTTATATGACCGTCATTACATCGATACGTTTCTTTACGATGGGGCATACGTCCATTACATTTACGACGTTCATAATGAAAACCGTGTCCGAACGATTTTTTGGGTGACGGTTGACGTGGAAAACGAACGCGAGTTCTTTTTAACGAAAGGCGATGCGTTGTATGAAGCGTCGATGGGCGAGCTCGTCTGGTTGTTTGCGAACGTCGACCGTGAGAAAGCTGGCGTTCATCGGTTAGGCCGAGACGAACGACTCGATGCGGTCGCTTACGCTCATTCGGTCGATATGATCGAGCGAGACTATTTTGCTCACGTCAATTTGGACGGAAAAGATCAAAACGACCGCGTCCGGGAAGCGGGGATCTCGTATTACGGGTCGGCTTCGGAAAACATTACGAAGGGGCAACAAAATGCGATTTTTGCGCATGAAGCGTTCATGCATTCGATCGGTCACCAGTTGACGTTGTTAGAAGTCGGGTACGACACGATGGGGGTCGGTGTGAAATTGACGAAAGGTGGCAACCCGCACGTGACGCAATTGTACGTTCGGTTGAAGTAAACAGTAGTCGCTCGCTCTCTCCTATGCGATACTACTAGAAAGGAGTGAGTGTTGTGAAGTTACGAATGAATGAGCACGTACGAGATTTTGAAGCACCGGTGGCGACGGAAGAGGTCATTCGTCAAATGAACGAATGGATCGGGAAGGAATGGTACTTTCTCGGGTTGTCGATCGATGGCGATGTCGTGACGACAGGTGCGGAGCAAGCGCTGTTTGAGCGGCTTCCTGACGTTCATGAAGTCGTCGTGCTCGCCGAGCATGCGGACGTTCACATTCCGAAAATGATGGCGTCGGTCGAGTCGTACGTGACGAAAATGGAAGCGCTCGTCGTCGGATTTGCGAATGCGCTCGATCGCGACCAAATCGACGGAGCCGGTTGGGAACATGTCGAAACGTTAGTAAGTGGCATCGAGTGGGTCGTCGGTTTCATCGATGTCGTCGATCGTTCGGTGTTGGACTTACCGGAATGGGAGCGCGTCATGGACGTGCAACGCCCGGTGTTGCGTGAGTTATCCGCTCTTCAAAGCGCGGTGACCGGTCGTCATACGGGGATGTTAGCGCTCATGTTGCGTGAAGATATCGTTCCGCTCTTTACCGTCGTACGCGATGTGATCGGCGAGTTGTTTGAAACGACGTTGCAGCGTCCGAAAGCATGAAGCAAAAGTTACCTATTTCGTATAGGTAACTTTTTTTACGTCGTACAAACTTCCTATGATACAATTGACGTATTAAATGGAAGGAAGTGGATAGATTGAAAAAGTGGTTCATCGCGTTGATCGCGATCGTTGTGATCGGGGTTCCGGTCGTATCTGAAGCAGCAGCGTATTCTGACGTGTCGTCGAATACACGATTTTCTCAAGAAATTACGTATTTGTCAGAGCGGGGGATCATTAGTGGGTATCCGAACGGTTCGTTTCAACCGGACGCTTCGGTAACCCGTGAAGCGGTTGCGATGATGCTCGTCCGTGCGCTCGAGTTACCGGTACGTGCGTCGTCTTCGTTTCCGGACGTTGGGCGAGCGAGTACAGCGAGTCAGTCGATTGAAGCAGCCGTGAAGGAAGGCATTATTAGTGGGTATCCGGATGGAACGTTTCGTCCGAAAGAACATGTGACACGTGCCCAACTGGCGATTTTTTTAGCCCGTTCGTTCGATTATGAGCGAGAAGAACATGAGCGCGGGTTCCGCGACATTTCGAGTCAAATGGTCGCGTATCCGTACATTATGCAGTTAGTCGAAGCGAACGTCGTTTCAGGTTTTCCAGACGATACGTTCCGTCCAGACGCGCTCGTGACGCGCGGTCAATTTTCAGCCTTTTTAACGCGGACGTTGAAAAAAGAAGGAGTGCCTGCTCCGTCGAAACCAGAAGTACCGAAGCCATCCGTTAAGAAAGAGGCGTCCGTTCATTTTATCGATGTCGGCCAAGGGGATGCGACGTTGCTTCAAACACCGGAAGGGGCGAACATTTTAGTCGATGCGGGTGTGGCGAAAGAAGGAGCGACCGTCGTCCGGACGTTGCGTGAGCACGGTGTCGAGTCACTCGATCTCGTCATTGCGACGCATCCGCACGCCGATCATATCGGTGGGATGCGTGCGGTGCTCGAAGCGTTTCCCGTGAAACGTTACGTCGATAGCGGCCGCGTGCATACGTCACAGACGTACGTGAAATTGTTAGAGACGATCGATGCGAAAAACGTTCCGTTTGAAGTAGCGACGATCGGTGATACGTATCGTTTTGATTCGGGCGTGTCGTTACGCGTCGTCCATACGGATGCGAACGCTGCGCTCATTAATGATGCGAGCGTGTCGGTTCGTGCGGTGTACGGTGACGTTTCATTGTTATTAACAGGAGATGCGGAAAAGGAAGGAGAAGCGAGTATGCTTCAACACGGTCCGCTCCAAAGTACGGTATACAAAGCCGGTCACCACGGGTCGAATACGAGCAGTTCGGATGCGTTGTTGCAAGCGGTTCGACCGGCGTACGTCGTCTTTTCATACGGCGCAAACAATTCGTACGGACATCCGCATCGTGAAGTCGTCGAGCGCATTCGTACACTCGGTGCATCGACGTTTGAAACGGCGAAAGATGGTACGATTACGATGACGACGGATGGGAAGACGGTCGAATTTCAGACGAGTCGTACGCTGCAACGAGCGAGTTAATCGTCCGATGATGAAACATTTCAGACGGTGAGACGTAGAGAATAGGAGAGACGTAATGAAAAAAGAACGAACGTATACGTCATCGGTTCATGCATCGGTCGATCCGTGGCTCGACCCGGTACGAACGGAATCGTCCGAGGAGACGGACTCGATCGTTTCGTATGAATCGGCACGAAAGGAAGTGAAACGAGTGGTGGAACAGAAGAAAGCGGACGAGCGAACGGAACCGTCGGTCGCTCGCGAAGAAGTAGTAGTACATGTGGAACCGTCGAAGCTGGAAGGAGAAAGATGTACGGCGGGTGACGAACGAGTAGAAGAAGAGGGAACGCCCGATGAGCAACCCGTTCGTTTAGAAGACGGAAGTGAAGAAGAAAAGGAAGACGTAAGCGTCGAAGCGTGCGCACATGTTTCCCCGGAAGAACGAGCAGAAGACGTCAGTGGAGAAGAGACCGAACGAGCGGCAGATGATGCGGTGGAAGAGGAAGAAGAGGTGTCGTACGAACGGATGTATGAAGACGTACGAGCACGTGGCGTTCAAACGATGCGCCGTTTTGAATCGTTGTACGTCGGATTAGACGTGGCGCTCGAGTCGTTAACAGCTGAAACGAGTGAGGCGACGAATGGCATCGCCGAGCAATTGGAAAAAGTCGGAGACGTCCTTCGGATGCAGTGGCAAGTCGTGACGCAGTTGGAAGACGATGCGGTTCAGAGGCTCGGTGAAACGATCGATGAGCCGACGGAAGACGATGTCGCTCGTATGACAGAAGCGGCCGAACGGATGGATGCGATGTGGGAGACGCTCGTTGAAACGGCGCTCCAAATCGTCAATACGCTCGATTTAATGATCGACAATTACGAACGAGTCGAAGGTCAAGAAAAAATGACGGCTCGTTTGGAACAGTTCGCGACGATGTGGGTAGAGACGCTTGCAACGAGTCGCATCGTCGAACGTCCTGTCATCGGAGAGCCGTTTGAAGGTGAATGGATGGCGTCGTTCGGCGTCGACGATCGACCGGTAGAAGAAGGCGTCGAGCCGTATACGGTGACGCGTGCGGTACGCCGTGCCTTTTTCGATGAAGAGACGTCAGACGTCGTCCAAGACGCCCACGTGTATACGTCAGCAGAGTGAGGGGAAGACAAATGGAAGAAACGGTGTATGAATGGCTCGGCGTTCCGTGGACGGTCGACCAACAGACGTTACGGCGGTTGCATAGTCAAAAATTGCGCGAATATCCGCACGAGCGCTACCCAGAACAGTTCATGGACGTACAAGAACGATTCCGTCACGTGAAAGATGCCCGGTCCCGTCTCGCTTACGACCGGATGTTGTTCGATACATACGTTTTATCGTTTCGTGATGAATATGAGACGTTACTTCAGTGGAAAGAAGAAGGAAGCCGTCAAGAAGCGTTACAGCTTGCCGAAAGGCTCATCGAAGTGAGCGAGCCGTACGGGATCGTCTGGCCGGCTTACGTCGAGTTGCTCGGCGAAGCATCGGGTGATTTCGTCGAGCGGTTGTTCCGTGTAGAAGTGTGGGATGAATGGCATTGCCAAGCGATGTTACACATCTGGTATACAGGTATTGCGTCCGGATGGAAGAAAGATACGTTTGAACGGATGAGCGGTCGTCTTGCGTTAGAGGCGATGAAGCTCGATGAAGACGAGCGACAATCTTTAGGCGATTGGCTCATTCAAAAAGAATCGATGATTTTTCCGACAGGCGAGGCGTATGAAGAAGCGTGCCATTTACTCGACGCACTTCAACTCGCAGAAGCGTGGGACGGTATTTCCGTTCGTTGGAAACGTCTCGCTTCTCAATTCATGGCATATGAGAAACGAGTGACCGACGAACGAAACGAGTATGAAAAAGCACGTCAAACGGCGCTCGGTCTCGTCGATACGGTCGATCAAATTGCGACAGCGTACGAACGAGCGCCTGGACAAGACGTCATCGCAGCCCAGTTACGAAAAGTCGCGTCGACGTTAGCGGGTCAGTTACGGCCGATTGGATACGAAGAAATCGATTTACAAGATCAGTCGTTTAATGATGATACGATGGAAACGAACGATGTTCTTTCAGCGGATGAACAAGCAAACGTCGTCTCGGTCTAGCGGCGTGCATTTTATGATGAAGCTAGAGACGTTGTACGAAAAGGCCACGTCGTCACGAAATCGTAAAGAAAGAAGGTGACACGATGAGTGTAGAACAGTTAAAAGAAAGAGGAACGTATTACGAGTTGTTCGAAGTTTCGGAGCCGATCGATCCGAAAGAATTGCGCCGTGCGCACGCTCGTCTCATTCGAGAGTATACGAACGAGCATTCGCCGGACGAGTTCATGTACATTCAAGAAGCGTACGACACGTTAAAAGATCCCGAAAAACGAGCCGCTTACGATGCGTCGTTGTCGGGTGGATGGACGCCAGAACCGGAGTATGCGCCATCGTCGTATGCGGAGCAAGAAGAAGAGCAACAGTGGGCGCAGTTGTCCGATGAGATCGATTTCATCTCTCAGTTGTTAGAGGATGGGCAGGCGCACGAGGCGCTCCACCATGCCGAACGGCTGCGTTGGCGGTTCCCGGAAGATGGGACGATTTTTCATTACTATTTATTAGCTCTTCGTTACGTCGACGCGATGGAAGAGACGGACGAGTATTGGTATGCGATTCATTCCTTTTTAGACGAAACGTACCCGCTCGGTGTGACGCATGCGTTCATTTTAATTCATGCGCTTGAAATGTCACTCGGTCAAAACCGAGGGGTGAACGAGTGGGAACGGATTCTCAATCGGATGGATGACATTTATTTACGGTCGGATGAAAAAGAAGAAGTGTATGAATACTTCCACGACCGCGAACTCGAAGGCGGTTTGAACGATTCGGTCGATTACAACTACTTCTCGCGCGCGATGCGGTTGATCGGGCGAGGAGACGATCAGTTCGAATGGAAAGCGGACGATTGGCAACGGTATGCGGACCGGTTAGACGAAGAAGAAGTCGAACGCCGTTCGCAACAGTTGCCCGTTTATGAAGAGCCTCATGAACCGGCTCGCTACGACGAGCCGGCTTATGACGACCGTTCGTACGACGTTCAACCACCGCCTGCTACGAGTGAGTATACGATCGGCGGAACGATTATGTTTGCGATCGTCTTAAGCATTTTCTTCACACCGGTGATCGGTATTTTAGCCGGTTTGTACGTTCATTATAAGCGAATCCCGATTTGGGACTACATTGCAGGTGGGATCGGCTGTCTCGTCATGATCGCGGTCGCTCTCGTCATTTTCGGTTTCTTTTTCGGTTAGCGGACCGAGTGGATCGTCAGTAGAACGTGTTGTGAAGTGCGGTCGTTCCGTCCGTGGAACGGCTGCGTATAGTGAACGAGTAGACATTTAAAGGAGGAAGTACAATGGGGATTA
Source organism: Planococcaceae bacterium Storch 2/2-2 (assembly GCA_009740415.1). Lineage (GTDB taxonomy): Bacteria > Bacillota > Bacilli > Bacillales_A > Planococcaceae > Savagea. The sequence goes on from WOYE01000002.1 coordinate 135,422, forward strand.
TCGGAATTGACTTAGGAACGACGAACTCAGCGATGGCGTATTACGAAGATGGAAAAGCGCACATTGTGACGAACGATCAAGACCAACGGACGACGCCGTCGGTATATCAAGTGAAACCGAACGGTGAAGAAGTGATCGGACTCGCTGCGAAAAAAGGGGCCGCGACGTTTGCGAACCGAACGGTGCTCGAAGTGAAACGACTGATGGGAACGGGAGAAGATGTCGTCATCGACGGCAATGCGTACCGACCGGAAGAAATTTCATCGAAATATTTACGATATTTGAAAGAGAGCGCCGAGCAAAAGTTGAACCGAAACATCGACGAAGCGGTCATTACGGTTCCAGCGTATTTCACCGACGCGCAACGAAAAGCGACGAAAGATGCGGGTGAGTTAGCCGGTTTGACGGTCGAGCGAATTATTAACGAGCCGACAGCGGCCGCGCTTGCGTTTTGTCACGACAACTTAGACGAAGACCGTCATTTGCTCGTGTACGATTTAGGAGGCGGTACGTTTGACGTCTCCGTCGTCGAGTTATTTGAAGGGATCGTTACCGTTCAGTCGAGCGTTGGAGATAACGAGCTCGGTGGTACCGATTTTGACAAAGTGCTCGCGAATTTAATATTAGAGACGTTCGAAAAAGAGAACGGGTATCCGATGGAGACGATCGCTCAAGATCCGAAAATGTTAGCGTATACGATTAAAGAAGCGGCCGAAAGTGCGAAGATCGAATTGTCGACGCAAGTGGAAGCGACGATTATGATTCCGTTCATCGGATTGAAAGACAATTTCCCAGTCGGTTTCAACGGAACGATTACGCGAAATGCGTTCGAAGAAGCGATTCGACCGTACATTGATCGTACGCTTGAAAAAGTCGCGACGGCATTGGCAGAGGCTGGGTTGACGCCGTCGGATATTGACGAAGTGTTAATGGTCGGTGGGTCGACACGTGTACCGGCGGTGCAAGAAGCGGTCGACAGTTTGTTCGGAGATAAAATTCGAACGGACGTGAACCCGGATGAAGTCGTCGCACAAGGAGCGGCGGTGCAAGCTGGTTTGAAGTCAGGTGCGATCGATGCGTCGACGGGGCTCATGGCGATCGACGTTTGTCCGTACACGCTCGGGTTAAGCATCGTACAAGAAAATGAATACGGTGAAAATGTGTTCGGCGTGTTCGATCCGCTCATTGAGAAAAACACACCGATTCCGACGAAACAGACGAAAACGTATTATACGATGGAAGACGGACAAGAAGAAGTGCATTTGGAAATTTACCAAGGGGAAGCGCGTCGCGTAGAAGACAATACGCTCGTCTCTGATGATATTTACGTCCGAAACATCCCGAGAAACCGTGCGGGCGCCGAGCAAATTCAAGTGACGTTCCATTACGACATTAACGGTTTAATTAACGTCGAAGCACTCGTCGTGAGCACGGGGCAAGTCGTAAAAGAAGTGATCGAGTCGCAACAAGGGGTTATGAGCAAAGAAGAGAAATCGCAAGCCGTTCGCCGAATGGAAGAAGAAGAACACGTGTCAGACGCGTACGACCGTGCGAAAAAAGCGATCCACAAAGCAGAGCGCGCGAAAGCGGCTTGTTCGGAACAAGACGCCGCTCGTCTATCCGACCAAATCGCTCATTTGCAAGCCGCATTGGAAGCAGAAGACGTTCGCGCCATCGAGCGGAACGAACAGAAGTTACTCGATTTGTTGTTAGAAGTGTTGTAATTTAAAATGCTCAATAAAAACCCCCTTGAGGCATGTGCCACAAGGGGGTTCGTTTGTTTAGTTTTATTTTAAGTGGAGATGGACGGTGTCGGACGTTGCCGGACAGTCGATCGTGTAATTTAAAAAGAGGTGAACGGTCGTTTGCCAACTGATTTGGCGGACGATCGAAACCATCGCTTCGACAGGGCGCATGAGCGATGTGGAGATCGCAGCTGCCGCCATGTGAGGGCGAATTTTGTCTACTTTGTACGGATAGTTGGAAGCGTTCTCATTTGCGTTAAAAAAAAGGCGCAGTTGGTGAGCGAGTGGACCGTCTAACACGATCATCGGCTGTTTGTCAGCAACGGCTTGTTGAATCGATTGTGTATGTGTCATCGTTTCTGTCATTGGAATCATCCTTTCCATTCCTAAGGCGTGGACGAATACGTCGCTTATCGTTCGGAACGATAAGGTGGAGTGACGTATATGTAAACGTTTTCATACAGTATAGCATACAAGGGACGCCCTGTGTCAACAAAAGTGGGAAAAATCAGTTGCATAATGGATGAAAGTTCGGAAAGAGCGTGGTATAGTAGCGGTAATTTAGACGTAGGGAGAGGATGATCGACATGAAGCGAGAGCGAGAAGAGCAATGGGTAGACTGGGATGAAGGGTTTTCAGGTGTGACACCGAGCGGTCCGTCATCGGTTCAGTGGGCAGATGACGTGTACGAAGCGGAAGCACCAACGGAATTTCGTTCATCAGAACCGACGATGTGCTCGAATCGAGAGGCATTTCAAGAGTTTTTAGACGCAGAACGTCCGACGCGTCGTCCTTAAGAAATAGGTGTTCGTTACTTTTGTCTCATTTCATTGTTCTTTTTTTAAAAGTTTTGAAAAAAAGCATAATAAAGACATCTTTTGTCCATGCGCATTTAGTATACTAACGGAGGAAGCTGACACAACCCCTACACAATGTATTATCGTGTCAGCTCCACTATTATGAAGGGGTGAAGCCAATGACCGTTTATTGGAGCGACATCGACCTTCGCTTCATCGAAGATGTACAAACGGGTTTGCGCCGGAAAGTCGGCAGCCGTTACAAAGAGCTGTTTGAGCAGTCGGATTTCGTTCAACGATTGATCGAAGAGCCGCATTACATCTACCATTTCGATGAAGGCTATTGGGTAGATTACATTTTAAATGACGACACAGAATAGACGTTCTCTTTCGCGTAAGCGAGAGGGAACTTTTTTTGTTGGAACGATCGGTCTATGCATCGTTTGGAAAAAGTATTTATTGCTCGTTCGTCCTGTATTCCTATTCACTCGAGAAGAAAAACGCTCGTTCATGACGAACTGTTCGAAATCGTCTGACAAATAGTGTTTACTTTATCGCATTAACGTGATAAAGTTCAAAGAAGAAGGTTGTCATTTATTTGGAGGGGTGAAGGAATGTCGAACATTACATTTTATAGCGGAGAGCAGTTCCCGCTCGAAATGCATAAAGTACGAATCGTACAAAAGTTGAATTTACCGAAAGTGGAAGATCGTCTAACGGCGATGGAAGAAGCAGGGTTTAATACGTTTTTGTTGAAAAATGAAAATGTCTTTATGGATATGTTGACGGATAGTGGTGTGAACGCGATGAGCGACCGCCAACAAGCAGCGATGATGCAGGCGGACGATAGTTACGCAGGAAGTGCGACGTTCACTCGTTTAGAAAATAAATTAGAAGAAATTTTCGGAACGAAATATTTTTTACCGACTCACCAAGGGCGCGCGAGTGAAAATATCATTTCGCAAGTGCTCGTGAAACCAAATACGATCGTGCCGATGAACTACCATTTCACGACGTCAAAAGCGCACATTACGTTAAATGGCGGACGTGTGGAAGAAGTGTTCACCGATGAAGCGCTCAATTTATATAGCGATGCGCCGTTCAAAGGAAATATGGACATCGATAAGTTGAATACGTTGATCGAAAAAGAAGGTGCGGAAAAAATCGCTTACGTTCGTATGGAAGCAGGAACGAACTTAATCGGTGGGCAGCCGTTTTCACTGGCGAACTTAAAAGAAGTCCGTCAAGTATGTGATGCGAACGATTTATTACTCGTGTTAGATGCGAGTTTGTTAGCGGATAACTTACACTTCATTAAGACGCGTGAAGCAGCGTACAAAGAGGCGTCGATTCGCGACATTACTCGCGAGATTACCGACTTAGCGGATATTACGTATTTCTCAGCGCGTAAGCTCGGAAACGCTCGTGGGGGTGCGATTTGTACGAACAACGAAGAAATGTACATGGCGATGCGCGAATACATTACGTTGTATGAAGGGTTCTTGACGTACGGTGGAATGTCAGTCCGTGAAATGGAAGCGATCGCTGTCGGATTGGAAGAGACGATGGACGAAGAGATGATCAATCAAGGTCCTGAGTTTATCGCGTTCATGACAGAAGAGTTGCAAAAACGCGGGGTTCCAGTCATTACACCAGCGGGTGGACTCGGTTGTCACATCGATGCGCGTGCGTTCGTTCCGCATATCGAGCAAGCGGATTATCCGGCCGGTGCACTTGCAGCTGCCATTTACATCGCAAGCGGTGCGCGTGGGATGGAACGCGGTACGATGTCGGAACAACGAAACGAAGACGGTTCAGAGTTGCTCGCGAATATGGAGCTCGTCCGTATGGCGATGCCGCGTCGTGTGTTCACGTTGAGCCAAGTGAAATACGTCGTCGACCGAATCGCATGGTTGTACGACAACCGTGAGTTGATCGAAGGAATCGAGTTCGTTGAAGAGCCGAACGTGCTACGTTTCTTCTTCGGTCGTTTACAAGCGAAATCCGATTGGCCAGAACGTCTCGCAGCGAAATTCCGCGAAGACTTCGGCGACAGCTTATAATTAAGAGACTACTCGTTCATTTCGGACGAGTAGTTTTTTGTACATCCCGTGTTCGCTCGTTCGTAAAGGGTCCATTTTTGAAAAAGGAGCAGAATGATGAAAGAATCGTTAGAAGTTTTTGTAATCGTTTGACAATTGGTTCGAAAGTTTGTATGATACGTTACAACTTCACAATCGGTAGAAGGAATTGGAGAGCCAATTCCGCCGACGGGAGTAGAGCAGAGCGTAGACGAGATGAGAGAGACGAGTTGAGGGGGGAAGTATGCCCTTTTTGAAGGACGCCTTTTAGATGAGGCGTTTTGTCGACCGATATCGTTTACGACCTTTCTACTGAGAAGTAGGAAGGTTTTTTTATTTGGAATCGAGAGAGGGAGACGAGTATGCAACCATTACAAATGAAACGAAAAGTGATCGAATTGGAAGTGGCGGATGCGATTGCGATTTACGATGCGATTCGCACGTCGACGAGTTGTCTATTGCAAAGTAAAGGGGAGCACGACACGTTGAGCCGGTTTTCGTACATCGGGATCGCACCGTTGAAACAGTACACGTTGCACGGTCGAACGATGACGGAACACGATGAAGCGACCGGTGCGACGTATACGTACGAAGGAGAACCGTTCCAACTGTTGCGGGACATTTTACCGAAAGTGAAAAAAGAGAAAGAGACGCCGATGTTCGGTGGATTGTTCGGCTACATCGGGTATGAAGTCGGTCACGCGCCGACGTATCCGAAACGAGATCCGATCGAGGCGCCAGACGGCTGGATGGTACAGTACGAAGTCGTCGTTGCGCTCGACCGGGTGAAACAGCGCGTCGAATTGTACCAGACGATTCCGTACGGGACGACGCCGCGTGTCGAGTTGGAGGAGTTGGCACAACGGATTCAACAGGCGGAGCGCCGTCCGTTGACGGGGAAAGTCGGGACGTTTACGAGCGACCGCGAATCGTTTGAAAAAGCGGTGCGCGACGTACAAGTCGAGATGAAACGTCGTTCGATCGACCAAGTCGTTTTATCGCGTCGGGCGGAAGCGGAGATGACGGGTGATCCGCTCGCTCTGTACGCCGAGTTGACGGCGAACAATCCGTCGCCGTATCAATTTTATTTCGATTTTGGGACGCATCAATTTTTCGGGTCGTCGCCTGAAAGTGTCGTGAAAGTGCACGAAGGAAAAGCGATCATGAACCCGATTGCAGGAACGCGTCGTCGCGGTGAGACGAAAGAAGAAGACGCGGCGCTTGAGCGCGAGTTGCTCGCGGATCCGAAAGAGTTAATGGAACATCGTATGCTCATCGATCAAGCGGTAGAAGCGCTCGGAACGAAATGCGATCCGGCGCATATCACGGTGACGAAACGAGAAGAAATCGTTCGGTACGAACACGTCATGCATATCGTGTCGGAAGTGGAAGGCGTATTACGTCGTGGCGACGAACCGATCGATGCGCTCGCGCTCAGTTTCCCGGCAGGTACGGTGACGGGTGAGCCGAAAGAAGAAGCGATGCAATTGATCGATCAATACGAAACGGAACGTCGTGGCTTTTTCGGTGGAGCGGCAGGTTATATGAGTTATGCGAGTGAGCTCGATTTTGCGCTCGCCATTCGTTCGATGATGGTCCACGACGGGAAGGCGTACATTCAAGCAGGTGCTGGTATCGTTGAGGCGTCGATTCCGAGTCGTGAGGCGGAAGAGACGGCTGAAAAAATGCGGTCGCTCGCTGCGCTCAGTACGGACGGTCGGGAACTGGAGCGATTCGTCGAACAGATGGAGCGCGGCATTCATTTAACAGCGGAGGAGATGACGACGGCGGCTCATCGTTTGTTCGATGAAGAGACGCCACTCGATGCGATCGAATCGTTTTTACGCGCGTTGTATGAAAAAGGGGAAGTGGCCGAAGAGATGGCAAGTCTCGCCCGCGTCATGCGTTCCTATGCGGTAACGATTCCGTCGGATCGCACGTACTTTGACAATTGTGGGACGGGTGGCGACGGGGCGAATACGTTCAACATTAGTACGACGAGTGCGTTCGTTCTCGCAAGTCTCGGCGTACCGGTGATGAAGCACGGCAATCGAAAAGTGTCGAGTGCATCCGGAAGTTCGGACGTGTTGGAAGCGTTAGACGTCCCGTTCGGCTTGTCGATCGAAGACCATGTCGACATGGCGAATGAGACGAATGTGACGTTTTTACATGCGCCACACGTCCATCCGAAGTTGGCACGTATCGGGATCGTGAGACAGCGGATCGAACATCCGACGATTTTCAACCTCGTCGGGCCGTTTACGAATCCGGCACGACTGGACGGTCAATTGATCGGAGTCGGGCGTCCGCATTTGTTGATGGAATATGCGAAAGCGATGCAGTTGCTCGGTTTGACGGGGCTCGTCGTGACGAATGAAGCCGGTTTAGATGAAGCGGGGCCGTTCGACCAAAACCGAATCGTGTTCGTCAGTGAGTCGGCGATCGTTCCGCATACGTTCCGCGCAGCGGATGTCGGCTTGCAAGAGGCGACGTTAGAAGCGATTCGCGGAGGAAACGCGACCGATAACGCGGCACAGACGGAGCGCATTTTACGAGGCGAACGAGGAGCACCACGCGACACGGTCGTATTGAACGTCGGACTCGCTCTCGTCGCCCGTGGAATGGTCGCGACGATTGAAGAAGGAATCGAACGAGCGGAAGAAGCGATCGATTCAGGAAAAGCGTACGCGACGTTAGAGCGCGCGCGTTCATTTTCAAAGGAGGGTGTCGAATGATTTTAGATCGAATTGTGGCGACGAAACGAGAAGAAGTGGCCCGTTTGCAGGAGGAAGGATTCCCGAAGGCGGAGAAAACGCGCGACATCGTGTCGCTAGCGGACCGGTTGCGAGAAGGGGACCGCATTCATATTATTAGCGAAGTGAAACGGGCTTCGCCTTCGAAAGGGATCATCCGCGAAACGGTAGATCCAGTACAACAAGCGAAAGCGTACGAGCGAGCAGGTGCTATAGCGATCAGCGTGTTGACGGATGAGACGTATTTTCACGGGTCGTTTAATGATTTACGTGCAGTTGCGAAGGCGGTTGACGTTCCGGTGTTATGTAAAGACTTCATGATCGACCGCGTGCAAATCGATGTCGCTTATGAAGCGGGGGCGTCGATCATTTTACTCATCGTTGCCGCGCTCGATGACGAGACGTTGCACGACTTGTATGCGTACGCTCGGGCGCTCGATTTAAACGTACTCATCGAAGTGCATACACCTGACGAAATGACACGTGCGCTCGCTTTACGAGCTGACGTCATCGGTGTGAACAACCGCAATTTAAAAACGTTCACCGTCGATTTAGACGAAACGGTTCGCGTCATTGAAGGAGCGCATCCGACGTATGACCCCGTTTTTATTAGTGAAAGCGGCATTCGTACAGCGGAAGACGTCGCTCGTTTGCAATCGAGTGGAATTGAAGCGATTTTAGTCGGCGAAACACTCATGCGTGCTTCTTCGGTCGAAGCGACGATCGAAGCGCTCCGATTGGAGAAAGTGCGATGACTGCGATGAAATGGTGCGGCCTTCAGACGATCGAAGCGCTCGATGTCGCCATCGATGAACGAGTGGACTACGCCGGGTTCATGTTCGCACCGAGTACGCGACGCGTGTCGCTCGAACGAGCAGAACAGTTGGCGAACCGGGCGCAAGGACGAATTCAACTCGTCGGTGTGTTCGTCAATCCGACGGTAGAAGAAGTGGAAGAGGCGGTTCATCGCGCGCGTCTCGATGCCGTTCAATTGCACGGGGACGAGACGCAGTCGCTCATCGATGCACTCGTCGCCCGCGGCATGACCGTTTGGAAAGCGTGCGCGTTACGGACGAAGGAAGATGTCGAACGTGCCCTTCAGTTGAAACGGGTGTCAATGTACGTGTTCGATGCACCGAGCACGACGAAGTATCGTGGGGGAAGTGGCGCGACGTTCGATTGGACGCTCGTTCAAACGGTCGACGTTCCCTTTTTATTAGCAGGTGGTTTAACAGCCGAAACGGTCGGTGAAGCGATTCGTACCGTTTCGCCGTACGGAGTCGACGTATCGAGTGGGCTGGAAGTAGACGGACAAAAAGACGAAGCACGGATGCGCGCTTTTGCGCGAGCGGTGCGGGAGGAGAGATGAGATGAGTAAAGGAACTTTTGGAACGTTCGGTGGACAGTACGTTCCTGAAACGTTAATGACAGCATTGCATGAATTGGAAGAGGCGTTTGATGAGGCGATGGAAAGCGAGGCGTTTCATGAAGAGTTGCGTGCGTTATCGGTCGATTACGTCGGTCGGGAGACGCCGCTTTATGAAGCGGAGCAGTTGACGAAGGCGCTCGGCGGGGCACGTATTTTTTTAAAACGAGAAGATTTGAACCATACGGGTGCGCACAAAATTAACAACACGCTCGGGCAAGTGTTGCTTGCGCGTCGGATGGGCAAAAAGAAAATTGTCGCGGAAACGGGCGCAGGGCAACACGGTGTTGCGACGGCGACGATGTGTGCGCGATTCGGTATGGAATGTATCGTTTTCATGGGAGCGGTCGACGTCGAACGTCAAAAGTTGAACGTCTTTCGGATGGAGTTGCTCGGCGCGACGGTCGTTCCAGTAGAAGATGGAGCGGGGACGTTGAAAGATGCGGTGAACGAAGCGCTTCGTTACTGGGTGACTCACGTGGACGATACGCATTACGTGTTAGGTTCTGCGCTCGGTCCTCATCCGTTTCCGACGATGGTGAAACAGTTCCAACGAGTGATCGGGGACGAAGCGAAAGCGCAACACGTTGAAAAAACAGGGAAGTTGCCGGATGCGCTCGTCGCATGTGTTGGTGGCGGGAGCAACGCGATCGGTTTATTCGCACCGTTCGTCGACGATGCAAGCGTGAACATGTACGGCGTCGAAGCGGGTGGCGAAGGCGTCGAAACGGGGCGCCATAGTGCGGCAGTTGCTGAACGAAACGAAGGGATGCTCCACGGCGCACGGATGTACTTGTTGCAAGATGACGGCGGGAACATTCGTCCGACGTATTCGATTTCAGCAGGTCTCGATTATCCAGCGGTCGGACCGGAACATAGTTACCTCGATTCGATCGGACGCGTGACGTACGATACGGTAACCGACGAGGAAGCGCTCGCTGCGTTCCGTTATTTGAGCGAAGTGGAAGGGATCATTCCAGCGCTTGAAAGTGCGCACGCAATCGCCTACGTTCGAAAGTTAGCTCCGACGATGGCGCCGGATGAAACGATCGTCGTTTCGTTATCCGGTCGCGGTGACAAAGACATTCATTCGGTGTACGAAGCGTTAGGAGGGGAGCGCGTATGATGGACATTACGCAACAGTTAATCGCTCAAAAAGAAAGTGGTCAAAAGGCGTTCGTTCCGTACATCGTCGCCGGCGCACACGGGTTGGATGCGTTGGAGGAGACGATTTTGAACTTGCAATCGCTCGGCGCAACCGCTCTTGAAATCGGCATTCCGTATTCGGATCCTGTCGCAGACGGTCCGGTCATACGTACGGTCGGGGGCCGCGCATTACAAAACGGTGTGACGTTATCTAGTGTTTTAGAGACGGTCGCTCGTTTGAGTGACCGCGTACGCATTCCGCTCTTTTTCATGACGTACGTCAATACGATTTTCGTCTACGGGATAGAGCGTTTCGCCAAACGTTGTTCGGAAGTCGGCATTCGAGGGGTGATCATTCCTGATTTGCCGTTTGAAGAGCGCGGTCTCGTCCAAGAGGCGTTCCGCACGTACGAAATTGCGAACGTACCACTCGTCGCGTTGACGAGTGACGAAGAACGAATGGCCGCGATCGTCCGTGAGGCGGAAGGCTTCATTTATGCGGTGACGATCAACGGCGTTACCGGTAGACAAGTGGAAGCGAGTGCGACAGCCGATCATTTCGCGACGTTGCAACGATTGACGGACCTTCCGATTTATGCCGGGTTCGGCATTACGACAGCAGAAGATGTCGATGCGATGAATGCGCAAGCAGACGGTGTCATCGTCGGGACGGCGATCGTCCGTGCGTTAGAAGAAGGACAATCAGAGGCGATCGAAGCGTTATTCGGAGCGAAATCGTTAAAATAAGTAGAAGGAACTAGTTCTTATTCGTGTTCAGTGTTTGTTCAGTCCCCCTTTTTTATAATGAAAGAAGAACAAAAGGAGGAGGAACGGAACATGACAACGATTTATGCAGATGAGCGAATTCCAAAACGATTTACTGAAAAAAGTGAAGAAGTGAGAGAGTACGTTCAATTAATGACGTACCGTCGGTTAAGTACAGACGAATACAAAGGTTTAATACGTGCGCTCTGTTCAGTCGAAATGTTATCGGCTCAACAAATTAGTGAATACATCGACCGTCATCGTGAGTACACACGCTTTCAGTTTTTAGCGCCAATGGTACGTGCTGGCGAATTAACTGTAAAAGCGGATTCACGTGGGTTGTTTCACTATCGTGCGACTCGTTAATCCGTCCTAGCTACTTATGATACGTAGAGACGAAATCGGTTCGCTCTCTAAAAAAAGCTCGCCTTCTGACTCGTGTCAGCAAGGTGAGCTTTTTTGTCTAACGAGTCGACTGTCCGCCGGCCGATTCTTTTTTATTAAGAGAAGTATGAGATCGAATGGGAGGCGTTCGATTGAACGGGCAATGTAATCGTTATACGTGTGCCGACTCCGACTGTACTTTCAATCTGGATCGAGGCGCCTCGTATGAGCTCGAGCCGTTCAATCGTATTCGCTAACCCGATGCCGGCTTGTCCTGTTCGCGCTTGTCGTTCAATCGTATCGATCGTTTCGGTGTCCATCCCGACGCCGTCATCTTGAACGATGATGCGGACGTAGCGTTCGGTGTCTTCCGTTCGAATGAGCAAATGTCCACCTTCTTCTTTTCGCAACAATCCGTGGTTAATGCTATTTTCGACGATCGTTTGTAAAGCGAGCGGTGGTACCGATACCGGTTGAAGCGCTTCGTCTTCAATCGTCACTCGGACCCGTTCATCAAATCGAAGTTGTTCGATGGCGACGTACGCCTCGATCAATTCCATTTCGTCATCGAGCGGCACGAGTGCTTCGCTTGAAAAGTACGACAATTTCGCGCGGAAATACGTCGTTAAATGGAAGAGTGCATCGGTGACGAGTTCAGGTTTTTCATAACTTAACCCGATGATCGTATTCATCGTATTGTATAAAAAGTGCGGGCTAATTTGAGCGACGTAATAGTTCAACTCACGGTGTGCGGATTTGCGCGCCGTCTGTTTCATTTCTAACACGCGTTGCAACTGAATAATAATATGTTCACCATCGAGTGGATAAGCGAAACTGTCATTCACTTGCCACTGTTGCAAGACGATGCTCGGAATGTGATAACCAGACGTCATAATGAAAATTGGAAGTTCGATCAAATCGAACTGTTCCCGAAGCGACATAATGAGTTGAGAGCCGGTCGTATCCGAAAGAAGCGAATCGGTAATGACGAGGTCAGTCCGATAGTGGGAAACGAAATCGAGCGCTTCTTGTAGCGAATGAACGGCGACGAGTGTCGCATCCATCGGCTTCAACAGTTTGAACAACTGTTTCGTTCGCATCGTATTGCTTCCGACGATTAAAAAGGTCGGGTCGGATTGATAAATGACGTGACAACAATGAATCGGGCGTTCGTCAACTGTTCGGTTGAGCGAAACCGTTTTCTTTCTTTCGATTGGAGACGGTCCGCTCCATTTCGGGAGCGTAATGGCGACGTCTGTTCCGCGCCCGACTTCGGACTGAATCGTAACGTGTCCACCCGTTTCTTTAACGAGTTGTGCGACGATCGGCAAGCCGAGACCGAGTCGAGTGTGATCTTGTTTCCCTTGATAAAACGGAGTCGTCGCGAACGTCAATTCGTCTGCGGTCATCCCTGTTCCCGTATCCGATACCGTAATAGTGACCGTATGTTTTGACTCTTTCACACGGATGTGGATCGTACCGGACGACGTAAACCGCATCGCGTTGTCCAATACGTTATGAAGCATTTGCTGGAAATATTCCGGTTCGATCGGGACGGCGATTTCATGATCCGGCAAATCGTAAATGAGCTTGACGTCGAGTCGAACGTTCGCATAAAACATGTACATTTCTTGCGCGATGATCGGAATCGACGAGATGTACGTGATCGGATCGGACCGCTTCGGCCGTTTTTGAACGTTGGAAGCCGAACCGAGCTCTTCTGCTGTTTCGAGCAATTCGTATTTTTGACTTTGACTCGCGAGCATCGCCTCTTGTTGCTGTCTCGTTAATGCGCCGTACTTTCCTCGTAACAAATCTTCGGTTAACGTAATCATCGCTAAAAGCGGATTCGTTAAGCGGTACGCTGTTTTCTTTAAAAAATCTTTCCGTAACCGTTCTTCGATCATTAATTCATTCGTCACTTTTTTCAATTGACCTGCTTCTTCGTACGTTCGTTCAGCGAGAGACAGTGCGAGGAAAAGAACGACTGCTAATAAAAGAATGCTGCCGTACGTATGGACGGGAATGTCGTATACGAAATTCATCGCGATAATAAATAAGTAGTGGACGAAGGCGAGTGTCGCACTATATAAAAATAAACTGAGCGGTTGCCCGCTTCGATACACTCGAAACAGAACGTATAAAATTTGAAGATAAAGAAACGTATTAACGACGATGATCCGCGCTTGAACGAAAATGTACGGAATCGTAATATGATTCGCGAGCATCCAACCTGTGACGAACGACAAGACGAGTTGCAAAGCGATGAGCGCCAATGAAAATCGTATGAGTCGTTGCGACAAATAGTTCGGATAAAGCATTAAAACAAATCGATAAAAGAAATAACTCGTTAAAGCGATCAATAGGAATTGAACGCTTGTTAATAGCGGAGTAGAAAGATAGCCGATGATCATTTCAAGAATTCGTTCGCCCCGTAACATTTGATACGTCCCTTGGGTGAAAGCGAATAAACTAAAATAATATTCAACGGGATCTTTATTGAACGTTGCACGGACTAAAAAGAAAAATCCGATCAGCAAAAAACTCGTAACGATCGCTACATCGAGTGTGATCATTTTAGCGGTCTGTTGATTCATGAGCGGGCTCGTTCCGAAAAGTGGCGCATCGACGAGACCTCCTGTCGGGTGAGTCGCCATATTCGACACGTGGAATATTAAATCGATCGTTCCTTCCCGACTCGATGCGTGAGCGGTGTACATATGGCGACTCGGACGAAACGCATCGAGCGTCGTACTCGGCTGTCCGGCTTGGCCGACGAGTTGTCCGTTCATGTACATTTTATTCGCATATCGAATATGGTGCGTCCGAACAGCATACGACGTTTTTTCAGGAACGTCGATGAGCAACCGATACGTTCCAATTTCGACCGGTCGTTTAGCGACACGTCCTTTCCAAGAAGACGGGACGTGAATTTGTTCAGGTTTCGTCTCCTCCAATTCTTTTGAATCCGGCGTTAAAAAGACGTCGGGGTAAAAGAGCCATTCGCCGACGAGCGGTTCGACACGTTCGCCAGAATAAACGAAATGTCCGTTTTGAATCGGATCGTCATTCGGTTGAAAGACCGACCATAAGGTGAGCGTCGTGCTCACTATGAAAAATAGTGTGATCGCTGGAAACAACCAACGTTTTTTCATCGATTCACATCCTTTCTATCGTTCTTTCAGTGTAGCGTAAAATGGGGAATCCGGCAGTTGTTTTCGCGCAATGTAAACGGAATGTAAAGATTGTGTGAACGGAGTTTGCAACTTCAGACACGGGGTAAAAAGAAAGTGGAAAAGTTGTTGACATTCCATATGAAAGTTTGTAATGTATGGAAAGGTAAAAAAAGCAACCTCGTTAGGTGAGGCTTCTATACGGAGATACGCTGCTACCCACACTCGTCGAAAGACGCCGAATGGGTGAACAGAAATGATCGGCTTAAGGTCATTTTTAACGCAGCTGGACGTGTCCTATGCCGTATAGTGCCAAAGCTCAACGATGAGGGGATGGCTTCTTTCACGTTTATTTTGTGATTGATTGGCGCACTCTTCATCGTGAAGAGTGCGCTTTTTATTATGGATCTACGAAGGGAGGGAGTTCCATGAGGAATTCATCGGATAGTGCGACCGGAGACAGTTGTAGGAGTCATGTGAAAATAAATAGAGAAGATTCCTCATCGGAATCCTAGGAGGTTGAACACGATGTTAAAACTTCGTAACTTCGATCCATTTGAGCAACGTCAATTATTTACGATGATGAGCGACCCCGCTGTGTTCCCATACGTTCGTCACAAAGCGACTTCATACGAAGAGTTCGTAGAAGTGAACGCTTGGACGATTGAAGCGGAAGGGCGGGGCGAGTTAATTTCGCGCGTCATTATGAATGAAGAAAATCAGCCCGCAGGTGTGATCAACTTATTTGATATCGCGGACCGCTCTGGTTTTATCGCAACGTGGTTAGGTACGTCCCACCAAGGAAAAGGGTTGAACCAAGTCGCGAAAAAAGAATTTTTACACGAAGTATTTACGACGACAACGATCGAGTCGGTGTACATGTGCATTCGCCAAACGAACATTCGTTCACAAAAAGCGGCGCGGAAATTGCCGTACGTCGTCACAGCGAACGAAGAAGGACGGGCACGTTTTGCAGCGCTTCGCGAGGACTATGCTTCTTTCGAATTGCTCGAAATTCCGAAAGCGTTGTTCCAAGCGTACGAAGTCGGTGCGTTGGAACGAGCAGCTGCCTTCGAAGCGATGTCATGTGAAGTCGTCTACGCTTAAAAGCGAAGAAAACGCGTAAAAGAAACGGTACGACCGTTCTTTTTACGCGTTTTTTAAGTTTCATAGGTTCTATCGGATCTGTTGGGGGAGGCGTACAATTTCTTCTGATCTACAGGTTGGCCTCGTGCACTCGTTCATCTGACAGATCAACGGAAGCGTGCGATTCGTTCAGTCGTGCTTGCTCTCGGATTAGACCGGGTCTTCTTCGCAAATTTCGCGGAAGGAGCAACGGTAACACGTCCACTTGCGATTGTCTTCGGGTGCCCGTGGGAATCGTTCGAGCGGAGCAGGTTCGTTATCGTCCGAAACAGTGAGTGCTCGCATCTCTTCGACACCTGCTGAAAAAATGTCGGATACGAGTTGACGTTGAGCGTCATCTGCTTGGAACGAACGGATCGTTCCGGTCGCTAAATATTCGTTGTGCAAATGAATTTGAGACGGATGGACATCGTACTTTTTTACGACGAACTGTTCGTACAAGACGAGTTGAATGGCATCGTGGTCGTTCGGTTTACCGGTTTTCCAGTCGACGATGTGCCATTCATTCGTATACGTATCGTGTAGCAAGACGTCGAGAACGACGAAGACGTTCGTCCCACCGATCGAAGTCGTCGTAAAATCTTCGAGCTGGACGAATTGATACCGGTCCGGTTCTTGAGTGACCGTTTGCCACGTCGTACTTTGTAAAAACGAACGAATCATTTGCGGGATGAGCGTCCGATATTTTTTAATTTCATCATCGTTGAGAGGGAGACCGTAATAAAATTCGTACAACATCGTCGATTTCGACGGTCGGTCGTACCATTTGTCGTATTCGTATTTCGCTTCGAGAAAACTGTCGTTCATTTTTTGGCGCAGTCGGTCGATCAACTCTTCTTCTGAAGGAATCGTTCGTCGTTCGAACCATTCGAGCAACGTTTCATAAATGATGTCGTGAACCGCTCCGCCGAATAGAAGAGGAAACGTCGTTATTTTTTTCAAACGGTAGACGTGTTGTGCACGGTCGGATACGTTGTAGCGCAACCAACCGTTATGGGAGTCGTAGTATGAGTACCGGTACGCCCGTCGGCACGTATTGAACAAATTTTGTCTCGAAAAAGACCATGAAAACGTAGGGAACGGTGTAATGTTCATGCGTAGTCTCCTTTCTTTGAAAAACAGTGAACGATTAATCGTTCACTGTTTTATATTTATGGACGGATTCTCTCCAAGAGAACAGTCCTTTTTCAATCGATTGGAGTAACAGTTCGGCAGTTGCGATGTTCGTAGCGAGTGGAATTCCGTACACGTCGCAAAGACGTAACAACGCGTTCACATCGGGCTCATGCGGCTGAGCAGTTAACGGATCGCGGAAAAATAAAATGAGATCGAGCTCGTTGTTCGCGACCATCGCTCCAATTTGTTGGTCTCCCCCGAGCGGACCGGATTGAAGTCGAGTGACGTCGAGCGTCGTTTCATCCATAATTCGTTTTCCCGTCGTACCTGTCGCATACAGGTCGTGTTTTTTGAAGATGGCTTCGTACGCAATCGTGAAGTTCACCATCTCATCTTTTTTATGATCATGTGCGATCAAGGCGATTTTCATCGTGTCATTCCTCCTCTTCCGTGTCGCAAACGTCTTTCGTAGCGACTCTTCTTCTAGTATACTATCATTTTTTCGAAAACGGGGAAAAGTGCAAATTCGACAGAAAAAGAAGCGGTTCGAGCGAATTAACGAAACGTTTACGAAAAGGAAACTTCCCGTAGACAATGACTTCGTATAGTAGACGTACTAAGAGAAAAGGAGTGATTCGTGATGAATCGCAAAGGAATGCTCGGGCTACTCGTCGGAATTATGGTAGTGATGAGCGGTTTATTCATTTGGCAGTCGACGAAGCAGTCGACGGCACGAGGTGCTAAAGGGGAGACGTCAAAAAATGTCATCGTTTTAATCGGTGACGGGATGGGGTTGCCACAAGTGACGTTAACGCGTCTGTATGCGCAGCAATATTTGGACCGGGACCGGTTACATATCGACGATTACCTCGTCGGAACGAATAGTACGCACGCGGACCGTAACGTAGAAAGTGGGGAGTCGGGCATTGTGACAGACTCAGCTGCTTCGGGAACGGCGTTCGCAACGGGGCATAAAACGTACAACGGTGCGATCGCAGTAACGAACGAAGAAGTCGCACGTCCGGTCGCTTCGGTGTTAGAAGCGGCGAAAGAAGCCGGGAAGTCAACCGGTCTCATTACGACAGCACGTGTGACGCACGCGACACCTGCTGTCTATGCAAGTCACGTTCGAAGCCGTGACAATGAAAATGCGATTGCGAGCCAATACGCAGACTTCGGATTAGACGTCATTTTAGGAGGTGGCGAACGTCATTTCGTCGCATCGGATGAACAGGCAGTGTTCGGAACGACGAAACGAGAAGATGGCATTCATTTGATCGACGCATTTAAAGAAAATGGGTACGAGGTGGCCCATACGAAAGAAGCGCTCGCTCAAGTGAACGGTGATCGATTGCTCGGCTTATTTTCAGATACGCACATTCCGTACAACTTAGACCGCGATGAATCGGTCCCGACGTTGACGGAACAGTTTGAAGCAGCGGTCCGTGTATTGGAGAAAAACGATGAAGGATTCATTATGATGATCGAAGGTGGTCGAATCGACCATGCGGGACATGCGAACGACTTACATAGCGTCGTCCAAGAAATGTTAGAGTTCGATGAGGTGTTTCAAGCAGCGATCGACTATGCGGAACGAGACGGTCATACGTCGGTCATCGCGACCGCTGACCACGAAACGGGCGGGTTAACGATCGGAAGTCAAAACATTTACGATGCGTATTTAGACGTGTTTGAGCCCGTGACAGCTTCATCTGAAGTGATCGGTGAACAGTTAGAAGATGCGACGGAAGATGAAGTGAAGCAACTGGTGAAACGCTATACAGGAATCGATGATTTGTCGGAAGAAGAGCTCGCACTCATTATGAGCGGTCAATTGCCAGACGGAACGGTATCGAGTTACGGACGAGAAGGTTCGTTTAACGCGGTCATTGCGAAACGAGGCGTCTTCGGTTGGACGGGACACGGTCATACCGGAGTTGACGTCGGTGTGTACGGTGTTGGACCAGCAGCTGAATTGCTCCGAGGGTTCCACGACAATACCGATTTTGCGAAAGCCGCAGCGACGGTACTCGGTCTCGATTTAGACAAGACGACAGAAACGTTACAAGCTCGCTTTGCGTATCCGAGGTTTATGGAAGCGGACGATGGCACGCCTCTCTTCCCAGTCCAGCCGATCGCAGAACGGTTCGACTTTGAAGTGACGGAAGATGCGTTGCGAGGTAACGGCGAAGAGATGAAAGTCGCTTCCGACGGAAAGACAGTGACGCACGGTGAGACGACGTACGATGTGCGCATTAATGAGCAAGAAATGTACGTACCGTTCGACGTGATCGATGTGTTGACGAAGTCGTCGTTAACGTGGGATCCGTTGTCGGAACGAATCGTGATCGAAGATGGGAAGTCGAACGAATGATTACGGTTCAACAGTTGAAAAAAGTGTATGAAAGTGGCGGAGAGAGCGACCTCGTTCTCTCGGTCGCTTCTTTGCACATTAAGGAAGGCGAACGAGTTGCGATTACAGGAACGAGCGGAAGCGGAAAAAGTACGCTGCTCCATATGATGAGCGGTGTCATGGAACCGACGGAAGGTTCGGTCGTCGTTGCGGGGACGGAATTGACTTCGTTACGTCCGGCCGCACGCGATGCGTTTCGACTCGCAACGATCGGTTACATTTTTCAAGATTTTCATCTTTTACCGAGTTTGACAGCAGAAGAGAACGTCCGCTTGGCACTTCCGACGGAACACTTATCGGATGAACAGGTGAACCGAGCGTTTCAATCGGTCGGGCTCGCGCATCGTCGTCATGCGAAACCTCATGAATTGTCGCGCGGCCAACAACAACGCGTCGCTTTTCTCCGCGCGCTCGTTTCGGAAGCACCGCTCATTTTAGCGGATGAACCGACTGGAAGTTTAGATGCGAAAACGGCGAGAGCGACGATGGAATTGCTCCAAGACCTCTGTCGCGTGCGCGGTAAGACGCTCGTCTGTGTGACGCACGATGAAGCGCTCGCTGCGACGTTTCCGCGCCAATTGCGGATGGAAACGTTGAACGACGCGTTGAAAGGAGGCGCCTAATATGTCACTTTGGCGATTGACGTGGAAAAACATGTGGCATGAACGTTCGCTCTTATTGCTTGCGATGAGTACGGTTGCTCTCGTCACCGCCTTGCTCGTTTTCGTTCAATTGGCGAGCGATGAAATCGAAGAAAGTGCGAAACGAGGGTACGGCCCGTATGAACTCGTCATCGGTCACGAAGGGAGCCCGCTTTCGCTCGTCTTGCATACGTTTTATCACGTCGGTGAACCGCTCGGAAACGTACCGTATGAGGTGTATGAATACGTCGCGCGCAGTCCGTGGAAAGACGTCGCTTATCCGATGACACGCGGTGATTCGTACGACGGGTTTCCGCTCATTGGAACGGACGTCAACTATTTTAAGACGAGGTATGGCGCGCTCGCGATCGAAGGTGCGACTTATGAACAGACTGGAGACGTCGTCATCGGTTCGCACGTCGCACGAGCGACCGGGTTAACCGTCGGTGATACGTTTTATGCAAGCCACGGCGCCGCTGATGGACATGCGCACGATGAGATGCCATTTACAGTGACCGGTATTTTACCACCTTTCGGCACAGCGGACGATCGCGCTCTTTGGACGACGCTCGATTACGCGTGGCACGTTCACGCAGAAGAAAGTGATGAAGAAGAGTTGACCGAAGGACCGATCACATCGATCGTCGTCGTTCCGAGCGGATTGATGGAATTGCAACAGCTCGAACAAATGATGAATGAGCGAGACGGTGTGCAAGCGGTATATAGCGGAAAGACCGCTTCCGAGTTGTTATCGGTCGTCGATCAAGGACGCGCTTTCGTCTACGTCGTGACCGTCGTCTCATTCGTGATCGCGGGTTTGTCGATCATGCTCGCTTTGCTAGCGGTCGGTGCGAGTCGAGCGAAAGATATCGCTCTGCTCCGTTTGCTCGGACGTTCCCGTTCGTTCATTACGCGCTCGATCGTATTAGAAGGAGCGCTCGTCACTGGAATTGGTTCACTCGTCGGAATCGTAGGCGGTCACGTCATTGCGGCATTCGTTTCACCGGTCATTTACGATCGGTTCGGGATCGCCATCGATGCGTGGACGTTTCAACCGATGGAAAGTTTGCTCGTGATCGGGAGTATCGGCGTCGGCATGCTCGTCTCTTTTGTCCCAGCGAGACGTGCCTACCGTGTCGACCCGCTCACGCTCATTGAAAGATAAGGAGGAATCGTATGAAACGATCATTCATACTCATTAGTTTCATCGCATTACTGAGCGGCTGCCAACTGGCCAATTCCGTTGACCGTCCTCCGGATGAACCGGAGAGTGAGTCGGTCGTCGAACGAGACCGGTCGTCGGAACGAGTGGCGTTCGGAACGAAAGCAGCGACGGCCGAAACCGTCCATCCGATTACGTGGGACGATTTTTTTGACGGCGACGATGTGACAGAGCCGTCCGAGCGGTTAAAAGCGTTGCGTGGTGAAACGGTGACGCTCACCGGTTGGATGGGAGAAGTGCTCAATCTCGGCCAAGGATGGTTTTTACTCATCCCTGCTCCTGGGGCGGACTGCCCATTTTGTAGTGAAGACGGACAATTTTGGAACAAAATTATGATTGTTTTCGTAGAAGAGCCATCGGCACTTCGCTATACGAAAGAACAAGTGCAAGTGACCGGACGAATCGATGTCGGCATTAAAGTCGATGAATCGAATTACAAAACGATGTTCCGGTTGTACGATGCGCAATTTGACGTATTGCCATAAAGGAACGCGTTTTGGGAAATGACCCAGGACGCGTTTTTTTATTGAAACGAGCGCATAGGATGATTGGAATGTATCATTTTTATCAAACGATTCGAAGAAAAATGGTACGATGGAAAGAAAAAGAGGGGGAGCGAGATGGGATTACGAATTGAACATGTTACGAAAACGTTCGGTGCACATCGTGCAGTCGACGGCGTATCGTTTGCTGTAGAGCCAGGACAGTTGTACGGATACCTCGGGGCGAACGGAGCAGGAAAGACGACGACGTTTCGAATGATTCTCGGGTTGTTGCAACCGACGGAAGGGACGATTACGTGGAACGGCCGGCCGATCGATGACCGCGCGAGAAAAGAAATCGGCTATTTGCCCGAAGAGCGAGGGTTGTATCCGAAAATGACGGTGGAAGATCAACTCATTTATTTTGCGCAATTGCGAGGGATGACGAAGCGTGGAGCGAAACAGTCGCTGGCGCAGTGGCTCGAGCGGTTTGACATCGAGTCGTATCGCAAAAAGAAAGTAGAAGAGTTGTCGAAAGGAAATCAGCAAAAAGTACAAGTGTTATCGGCTGTATTGCATGAGCCGGAGTTGCTCATTTTAGATGAACCGTTTTCTGGGCTCGATCCGGTCAACGTCGAACTGTTAAAAGAAGCGGTACGTGACATTCAAAAGCGCGGGGCAGCGATCGTATTTTCGAGCCACCGGATGGATCACGCCGAAGAGTTGTGCGACCGGTTATCGATTTTAACGAAAGGAAAACAAGTCGTCGAAGGAACGCTCGAGTCGATTCAACGCGCTGATCCGCGCCGACGCATCCGTTTGCATACAGACGTGCCGGTGGAACGATTGGAAACGATCGAAGGGATTGAACGGATCGAACGTGTGCCGGAAGGGGCCATTTTCCATACGATGGACGAATCGCTCGGGCAAATGCTGCTCCGTGAAGCGATGAAAGAAGGAACGGTCACTCATTTTGAAGTGGAGCGAGCATCGCTCGAACAAATTTTCATCGAGAAAGTAGGGGAGTCACATGCGTGAATTTTGGTTAATTTTAAAACAAGCGTTTTGGACGAAGGCGAAGTCGACCGCTTTTCTCGTGACGACTGGGCTACTGATCGCTGGAATTTTTCTGCTCGTCAACGTTCCGATCATACTCGATCGCGTCTCATCCGTGACAGGTAGCGATGCACGTGAAGTTGTCGCAGTCATTGCGGATGATGCGACATTTGCCGCGTTGAGTGAACGTTCGAATGCATCGGAAGAAGAACCGTTTGAATGGGTTCACGTACCGAAAGACGAAGCGGGTGATGCAAAAGCGCGTCTACTTGAAGAAGAGTGGGATGCGTACGTGACGATCGATGAGCGGGACGGGGTGCTCCATGCGGCGTATGCGACGACGAAAATGGCCGATGCGATGAAACCTCGTGTCGTTGAAGAAGCGTTGCAGTCGATTCAGACGGAACGGACGGCGGATCGATTGCAGTTGAAGGACGATGAAGTAGGCGCTTTGTTAGCACCCGTCGTCTTTGAAACGAAAAACGTTTCTCCTTCTGCGAAGTCAGAAGAAGAGTTGTTGCAATCGTCGGTTCTCGTCTACGTGCTCATGTTCGTCATTTATTTTGCGGTCATTATGTATTCGAGTATGATCGCGACAGAAGTGGCGACGGAAAAGTCGTCGCGTGTTATGGAAATTATTATATCGAGCGCTTCACCGGTCAAACATATGTTTGCGAAAGTGTTCGGCATCGGTTTGCTCGGTATCGTTCAATTGCTACTCATTGAAGGAGCTGGATACATCGCCATTACGAAAAATAAACAGTTGGAACAGTATACGGAACTCGTCGACTTTTCCGCAGTGAACGGTTGGACGATTGCGTATGCGTTCATCTTCTTTTTACTCGGGTATTTTTTATACGCGACGTTAGCGGCATTGCTCGGTTCACTCGTCAGTCGAACCGAAGACGTTCAACAGATGATCATGCCGATGACGTTGTTGATCATTATCGCCTTTTTCATCTCTGTTTTCGGAATGAACAATCCCGAGCATGCGATCGTCGTTTGGACGTCGTACATTCCATTTTTCGCTCCGCTCGTCATGTTTTTGCGAGTCGGTTTGCTCGATTTACCGATGTGGCAACCGCTTCTTAGCATCGGTATTATGATCGCGACGATCGTCGTTCTCGGCGTATTCGGCGCTCGCATTTACCGCGGGGGCGTCTTAATGTACGGTCCGTCTCGAACGTTGAAAGATTTGAAAAATGCGTTCCGTCTCGGGAAAGAATAGCGCGTCGGCTCTGAACTTGTTACACTAGAAGGAAACGAAAAAGGAGTGCGACGATGAAACAGTTGATCGATTACGCAATAGGCGAAACATATGAAGGATATTTGCTCATTAAACGAGCGACGAAAGGGATTACGCAAAAAGGCGCACCGTTCATGACGGTCATTTTGCAAGACCAATCGGCAGATATTGAAGCGAAGTTGTGGGAAACGACAGAAGAGCATGAAAAACAGTACGAAGCGGGAACGATCGTCAAAGTCGGAGGCGAATTGCACGATTATCGCGGTCGCACGCAGTTGCGCGTGAAAAAAATTCGCCCGGCTCGACCGGATGAACCGGTTGAACTCGCCGATCTCGTACCAGCAGCGAGCACACCGAAAGAAGAGCTGTATGAGATGCTCCTTTCTTATGTAGATGAAATGGAAAATGAATCGATCGAGCGTATTACGCGGACGATTGTGGAGCAAAATCGGGAGAAACTACTCGTCTACCCGGCAGCGATGAGCAACCATCACGATTACGTATCGGGATTGATCGATCACGTCGTGTCGATGCTCTCGTTGAGCCGTGCGTTCGTCGACCATTATCCGTTACTTAATCGCGATTTGTTGTACGCAGGGATCATTTTGCACGACATCGGAAAAGTGCAAGAGTTGACAGGTCCGATCGGAACGACGTACACGGTGGAAGGGAACTTACTCGGCCATATTACGATCATGGTGAGTACGATCGATGAAGTAGCGAAGTCGCTCGGCATCGAAGGGGAAGAAGTCGTTCTTCTTCAACATATGGTATTGTCCCACCACGGAAAAGAAGAGTGGGGAAGCCCGAAACGTCCGATGCTTCCTGAAGCAGAAATGCTCCATTACATCGACAACATCGATGCGAAAATGCACATGTTCGAACGGGCGATGAAAGTGACCGAGCCGGGCGAATTTACGAACCGTATTTTCCCGCTCGACAACCGGATGTTTTACAAAGCACGTCTGTAATCGCTAGACGATACAACGTAGTCGTTCATGCCAATGGAACATAGGAACAAACGAATGAAAAAAACCCCTAGCCTTCACGGAGAACGTGGATGCTAGGGGTTTGTTCGTTGAAAGACGGTGATGAAGTGTTTTACTTCTCGTCTTTTTCTTTTTTATCTTCTTTCTCTTCTTTTTTCTCGTCTTTGTCATCTGACTCACTTGCATTGCCGAGAATGTCACTGAAGACCGGTTCGAAGCTCGTATCTTTCATTTCAAAGTTTGCTTCTTGTAACAAGTCGACGAGTACGGCTTCTGCTTCTTGCTCCGCATACGTCTGTTGGACTTGTTCTTTGATCGCTTCTTCATCAACTTCTTCTTCTGCTTTTCGAGTGTCGAGCAATTGAATGACGTGGAAGCCGTGTTCAGAAGCGACCGGTTCTTTCGTATATTCATCTTTTTTCAATTCGTACGCCGCATCTTCAAACGGGGCAACCATTTTGCCGACGCCGAACCATCCGAGGTCTCCACCTTTTTCTTTTGAACCAGGATCCATCGAATGTTCTTTCGCAAGTTCAGCGAAATCTTTCCCTTCGTCCAATTGAGCGATGAGGTCGTTCGCTTCTTCTTCAGATGCGACTAAAATGTGACGTGCGTGAACTTCTTCTTTCGCACGGTCTAATTTTTCTTTTACGAGCTCTTCTGGAACGTCAATCGAGTCGAGTAAGTTTTGTTGAAGCAATTGGAAACGGACGTTTTGTTTGAACATCGGCTCTGACATCCCTTGTTGTTGGAGGATCATTTCGAATTGGTCGCCGAACATTTCTTTCTGTTCGTTCACCGCATCTTCTACTTCTTGATCTTCGACAGGGAACTTATCTTGGAGCACTTTCATTAAGAGCGTTTGCTCAAGAACGGGTTGCCCGAATGTCGTTTTTAATTCTTCATACAATTCTTGTTCAGTGACGTTACCGACGTTTGATGTAACGAGTGTTTTGTCGCCACCGTCACCACATGCTGCTAAAACAGCCATGGAAGCGGCCATCGTAAATGCGAGTACTTTCTTTTTCATAAATTCACTACCTCTGCTTTCTATTTTGCCATTATTATGTACTATATCATAGGAACGATTGAACCGATAGGAAGTTCCTTATAAAAAAGAAAACGGTTACTCGTAAGAGCGACCGTTTGAAACGTGTGACGTTTACATACTGTAATAAACTTGCATATAAAATGAGAGCATGAGTAAAACGATGAGTACGTTCACCGTTTGGTAAAGCTTCGGTTGTTTTTCCTCAGGAATCTCACGTGTTACGCAAAGTGCAAATGTCATTTTGTTAATTTGTAGTAGGAAAAATAACGCCACAATAATCGTAATCGTTAGCATGAACGCGTAACCTCCTTCGACTTACGGACTATCATAACAGAACATCGCTTTCTATCGCGACTAATTACTCTTCGTTTTCACGATTGATGTCGGAGAGAGGTGTGCCGTGTAAGTGTCCGTCTTCTACACTGAAACATTGTTCGATGTTTTTAAACCCGCGTTCGAAAATCTCCATATAGTCGTCTCCGTAAATGTTACGGATGATCGACATCACTTCGACGAAGTCAGGAAACTTGCCGTACAGTTGTTTTAATGGAAACGAGCCTTCTAGTACGTGATGTGTCGTGTCGTAATAGTTTTCATTCATCGTTAAAATGAGGCGTTCGCCTTCATCGGTAACCGAGACGTATGTATTTCGGCGGTCGTCTTCTTTTTTGAAAAAGTATAAGTATCCTCGTTTTTCGAGTTTTTTCGAGAAGTTAAACGCCGTTGAAACGTGCATGACGCCGAATTTTGCGATATCCGAAATCGTCGCTTCTTGAAGGTGATAAGCGATCCATAAAATATGGTGTTCATTAATATTTAAATCGTATGGCTTGATCCACTGCTGCCAATCTTTCTCGACCGCTTTCCAAAGCGCTTTTGCCATTTGAGCCATGCGTTGACTGTAAATCATCGCTTCTTTTTGCGAGAATTCAATTTGTGACATAGGGACACCCACTTTCTACTATAGTTGAATCTTTATTATAGCAAAAAAACAACGAATAAAAAAGTCGGACTAGTATGAATTGTAAGAAAAGAAAGCGAAACGATTAAGAAATCGTCGTTTCGCCATCAAATTATTTATTTTGTTGCTTCGCCAATTGTTCTTCCAATTGATCCAGTGAACGTTGAATGGATTCAATTTCACTCGTCAATTTCGTACGGTTCGGTTCCGTTTCTCGTTGGAAACCGAGAATCGACTGTTTTAAACCTTCAATCGTTTGCGGAAGTGTCGCTTTCGCTTCATTCGTTAAATGTTGAATTGAAAATTTCACTTCTTCCACTTTTTGTTTTAAATCGTCCATCGTCAGTTCAAATGTATCCATTTTGCGTCGTACGTTGCGGCGCAATTGATCGCCTGATTGTGGAGTCGTTAGTAAAACAGTCACTGCTGCTGTTACAGACCCGAGTAAAATACCGCGTAATAAAGTTGAACCTTTCATGTAAATCCCTTCTTTCTTTCAAGAAATTAGTATCTCTCTCCTATTAAAGCACGTCTCTAGTACGACGTGCAAATGAAAAAAGACGCTTCTCCTAAAAGAAGAAGCATCTTTTCATTAAGAATGATCGAAAACAGATTGGAACGACGTTTGTCGTAATACTTTTCCAACGATTGGATAAACGATGAAAAAGGCAGCTGCACTTAAAAGAGCAGTCGGTAAAACGACAGCGATGAATAAGGCGAAATACGTTGCGCCGACGTTCGCACCGAGTACGAACATAGCGAGCGCTAAGAAAATCGAACCTGAAATCATCGTACCGATCCCAGCGATCGTCGTAGCGACGATCCGGTTTTCTGCATAGTTCCCGACGAGGCGAATGACTGCGAAAATGATGAATGCTGTGACGAATTTATCGATGACGTTCGGGACGAATCCACCAGGGAATGTAGAGAACAATCCTGAAAGAAGGCCGGTCGTCAAAGCGAGTAAAAACGTACTTTTTGCGTCGCGGAAAAAGAACATAGCGACGAACATCATCGTAATCATGAAGTCAGGTTTCATACCTCCGATAAATCCAGGGACAATTACGTAACATGTGGCTCCGATAGCAATTAAAAATGCCATCACTACTAAATTTTTTGTTTTCATATCTCATCTCTCCTCAGCTAGTCTGTCTTCTCCTAGCGTGTCCTCATGACCGCTAGCGAAAAGTTAGTTGAATTGTACGTCAATTCGTACCGTGTTGCAACCGAAAGTCATTTCGTTTCCGTAAGTTGGCGGACACGTTCCGCGAACGCTGCAATTTTATCGTGCGTTAACGTTTCGATTTGCGGTTCCCATCCCGGTTGGAATCCGTCTTCTTGCTTGTCGTAACGCGGGATGAGGTGCATATGGAAGTGGAACACGGACTGTCCCGCCTCAGCACCGTTGTTTTGCAGCACGTTCAATCCTTTCATTCCTTCTTGTTGGAACGTCTCTTTCAACGCTTGCGCAAGTTTCGGAACGACGCTGAACAGGTGGCTCGCTTCGTCAGCCGGTAAGTCGTACACGTTTTCGTAATGGTTTTTCGGAATGACGAGTAAATGGCCTTTCGTCACAGGTGTAATGTCCATAAACGCGAAGACGTGTTCATCTTCGTACACTTTCTCACTCGGCAAGTCGCCGTTGGCAATTTTGCAAAAAATACAAGATGTCATAGGAACACTTCCTTTCAATCATTTACTTCTTTCATTATACCATACCCCGTTCGGTTGGAATGATTACGAAAAAGGAGGAAAACATTCGTATTTCGGTCGGAATTTGCTAAAATGAAAGGACGTAACGATGGAAGGGGTCTATCGAATGGACATTTTAAAAGTAACAGACGTAACAGGTGGGTATACGCGTAAGCCTGTTTTACACGATTTATCATTTTCAATTCAAGCAGGAGAGCTCGTCGGTTTGATCGGTTTGAACGGAGCTGGAAAAAGTACGACGATCAAGCATATTATCGGTTTGTTGAAACAACATAAAGGAACGATCGAACTCGACGGTGCGCGATTTGATGAATCACCAGAAGCGTATCGACAAGGGTTTTCCTACATTCCTGAAACGCCGATTTTGTATGAGGAGCTAACGCTTCAAGAACATTTGGAACTCGCAGCGATGGCGTACGGGTTGACGGAAGAACAATTTGAAGCCCGTTCGAAGGCGTTATTGAAAGAGTTTCATATGGAGAAGCGTCTCCGTTGGTTCCCGTCTCACTTTTCGAAAGGGATGCGCCAAAAAGTGATGATCATGAGCGCATTTTTAGTCGAGCCGAAATTGTACATTATCGATGAACCGTTCGTCGGTTTAGATCCGCTCGGCATTCATTCGCTTTTGGAACAGATCGAAGAGCGAAAGCGTAAAGGAGCAGCAATTTTAATGTCGACGCATATGTTGTCGACGGCTGAAAAATATTGCGACAAAATTGTCTTTTTACACGAAGGACGTGTGAAAGCGTTCGGAACGATGGATGATTTGCGTCAATCATTCGGAATGGAAGGTGCATCGCTCGATGACTTGTACTTAGCGATGACGAAGGAGACGTCCCGATGACCGATTTACGAGCCATTTGGAAACGAAGAATCGGGGAGTACGTACAAGAGACGCAAAAATATTTACAGTACGTCTTCACGGGACATCTCGTCATCGTTTTACTATTCGTACTCGGTGCGGTCGGTATGACGTATAGCGAATGGTTAGAAACGGTACCGGCCACTTTCCCAGCCGCGCCGATCGTCGCTGGTTTGATCGGAGCGACATTGATGCGTCGAACGCCGGTGACGCTACTGAGAGAAGCGGATGCCGTTTACTTTTTACCGTTGGAAGGGAAATTGTCGACGTATACGAACGAAGCGTTGAAATGGACACGAATGACGAAACTATTTTTACCGCTCGTCGTAACGATCGTCTTGTTGCCCCTCCTTCGAGCGACGGGGCATACGAGCATCGTCACGTGGTCGCTCATCGCATTCGTCGTCCTTTATACGTTGTACGGAACGCGCGTTGAGTTTGCATTCCGTCATCTGTATCGAGGGGAGCACATTCTGACGCTCTATGCGATGCATTTCGCCGTAGGAGCGGGCGTCGTCTATTCGCTCGTCGAAGGGTGGTACGTCGTCGCAGCAGTCGTTGCGCTCGCTTACGTCGCCTTTACTCAACAGCGGATCGTCCGCAACGTTTCGACGGAGCCGTTTCCGTTCGATCATTTCATCGAATTGGAACAACGGCGCATGATGAGCTTTTACCGATTTGCGAACTATTTCACTGACGTTCCTCACGTGAAAGGTGGCATCCGTCGCCGCAGCTACATGAGCTGGCTATTTCCGAACGCGCGACCGTTTGATCGGGCGAAAAGTTATCGTTACTTAGTGATGCGTCAATTCGTTCGAACGGACGACTTGTTCCGTCTCTATTTACGATTGACTGCTTTAATGGTGCTCGGTGTGGCGTTCATCGAAACGGAATGGATGCTCGTTCTTTTCGTCGGAGCTCTTCAGTACGCGCTCGTTAGCCAATTGATCGTCAACTTGAGAAAGCGTCCTGTTTTCTCGATGGATCAACTGTTTCCGATCACGGAAGTCGACCGTCGTCGTTCAATCGACCGGGTCGTCCGTCTCGTCGTCATGATCGAAATCGGAATCGTAGCGACGTTAGCGCTCGTCCTTCAACAGTCATTTCTTACCGCGCTCGTCGTCATCGTCGTCGGAAACGGTACGTTTTTATTGGAAGGACGGAAAAAATAGGAAGATTTAACTGTTTTCAGACGATTCTGAAAATAAAGTTGCATTGACCTCCCTCTATTGCGTATACTATGAAAAAGCGATAGAGGTGAGGACAATGAACAATTATCCATTCCAATCATTTGAACGAGTCGGAAATGATCTTGATGCCAAACGATTGCTCGACCCGCCCGTGACACCGTTAGACCGTTTTTTAGAAGACGTTCATTTTGAACAGACGAAAGCTCGTATTGAAGCGCGCATCGATGAAGCGCTCGATCGACACGATGAACATGCGTTCGAGCAGTATACGACGTTACTCGTCGATTTTTTAAACGCTCGATTGTAAGCGTATACAATTCAAAGGAAGGTTTGTGATGATTCGTGCCTAGCGAACGTACATAAGCATCTTTCATGCCGAATAGGGTGAAAGGTGCTTTTTGTCGTCTCTTTGTTTAAACGGAAGTGAGGAACGGGAAGAGAAGAGGAGATAAAAACGTACGTTCGCTTTTTGTTCGTATTTCAAAAAGCGCTATGATAAAATAGAAGGACGATCAAAGGGGGAATCGACGTTGACGAATCGATTTGAATTGCATGCACCGTATGAGCCGAAAGGTGATCAGCCACGGGCGATCCGAGAGCTCGTTGCTGGTATTGAACGCGGTGAAAAACATCAAACATTGCTCGGAGCAACAGGGACAGGGAAGACGTTTACCGTCTCCAATGTCGTAACAGAAGTGAACAAGCCGACACTTGTCATCGCACATAACAAAACGTTAGCGGGACAATTGTACAGTGAATTTAAAGAGTTTTTCCCGAACAATGCGGTCGAATATTTCGTTAGTTATTACGATTATTATCAGCCGGAAGCATACGTACCTCATACGGATACGTTCATTGAAAAAGATGCGAGCATTAACGATGAAATTGATAAATTGCGTCACTCGGCAACGAGCGCACTGTTCGAACGAGACGACGTATTAATCGTAGCGAGCGTGTCGTGTATTTACGGACTCGGTAACCCGGAAGAATATCGAGAGCTCGTCGTTTCATTACGAGTCGGGATGGAGCTCGACCGGGATGAGTTGCTGCGAAAACTCGTCGACATTCAATACGAGCGCAACGATATTAATTTCGTCCGCGGAACGTTTCGCGTACGCGGAGACGTCGTCGAACTGTTCCCAGCTTCGCGCGACGAACATTGTTTACGGATCGAGTTTTTCGGAGACGAAATCGATCGCATTCGCGAAGTCGATGCGTTAACCGGAGAAGTGCTCGGCGACCGAGAACACGTCGCTGTTTTTCCAGCGTCTCACTTCGTTACTCGAGAAGGGAAAATGCAACAAGCGATTAAAAACATTGAAGTGGAATTGGAAGAGCGATTGAACGAGTTGAGAGAAGAAGGCAAGTTACTCGAAGCGCAACGGCTCGAACAACGGACGCGGTACGACTTAGAAATGATGAACGAAATGGGATTTTGCTCAGGCATTGAAAACTATTCGCGTCATTTGACGCTTCGCGAAGCGGGAGCGACACCGTATACGTTGCTCGACTATTTCCCGGACGACTTTTTAATCGTCGTCGATGAAAGTCACGTGACACTTCCGCAAATTCGTGGGATGTACAACGGCGACCAAGCGCGTAAACAAGTGCTCGTCGATCACGGATTCCGCTTGCCGAGCGCGCTCGACAACCGACCGCTCACGTTCGAAGAGTTCGAAGCGCACGTGAAGCAAGCGATGTACATTTCAGCGACACCCGGTCCGTATGAAATCGAACATACGCCGAAAATGGTCGAACAAATTATTCGTCCGACCGGTTTACTCGATCCGACGATCGACATCCGTCCGATCACCGGACAAATCGACGATCTCGTCGGTGAAATCAATGCGCGCATTGAGCGGAACGAACGAGTGCTCATTACGACGTTGACGAAAAAGATGAGTGAAGATTTGACCGATTATTTAAAAGAGCTCGGCATGAAGGTCCAATATTTGCACTCGGAAGTGAAAACGTTGGAGCGGATCGAAATTATTCGCGACTTGCGGATCGGGACGTACGACGTATTGATCGGTATTAACTTGTTGCGAGAAGGACTCGACATTCCAGAAGTATCGCTCGTGGCGATTCTCGATGCGGATAAAGAAGGATTTTTACGGTCGGATCGCGCGCTCATTCAGACGATGGGACGTGCGGCGCGTAACTCGAACGGACATGTCATTATGTATGCAGATCGGATGACCGATTCGATGCGTCGAGCGATCGATGAAACGACGCGTCGTCGAACGATTCAAGAGGCGTACAACGAAAAACACGGCATTACGCCGACGACGATTCAAAAAGAAGTGCGCGATCTCATTCGTGCAACGGAAGTGGCGGAAGAGGAAGGAACGTACCTCGACCGGTTGACGGAAGGAAAGAAACTGTCGCGTGACGAACGTGAAACACTCATCGCGACAGTCGATCGAGACATGCGGGAAGCGGCGAAAGCGCTCGACTTCGAACGAGCGGCCCTTTTACGTGACGCATTGTTAGAACTTCAAGCAGGAAAGTAGGGAATGGATTGAAAAATAGAGAATTAGTCATTCAAGGCGCACGTGCGCACAATTTGAAAAATATCGACGTGACGATTCCGCGTGACGAATTGATCGTCATGACCGGTCTGTCCGGTTCAGGAAAATCGTCGCTCGCGTTCGATACGATTTACGCGGAAGGGCAGCGCCGATACGTTGAAAGTTTATCATCGTACGCTCGTCAGTTTTTAGGGCAGATGGAAAAACCGGACGTCGACGTCATTGAAGGACTGTCGCCGGCTATTTCGATCGATCAAAAGACGACGAGTCGCAACCCGCGTTCGACAGTCGGTACGGTGACCGAAATTTACGACTATTTGCGGTTGTTGTATGCGCGAGTCGGCCGACCGGTTTGTCCAAACCACGGCATCGAAATTACGTCGCAGACGGTCGAACAGATGGTCGATCGTGTCATGGAGTTAGAGGAGCGGACGCGGCTTCAAATTTTAGCACCTGTCGTTGCAGGTCGAAAAGGCGCTCACGTTCGGTTGCTCGATTCGTTACGGAAAGAAGGGTACGTTCGGGCGCGAATCGACGGGGAAACGTACGATTTAAGTGAAACGATCGAATTAAATAAAAATAAGAAACATTCGATTGAAGTCGTCATCGACCGGATCGTCGTGAAAGACGGTGTCAAAGGGCGATTGAGCGATTCGTTAGAAGCGGCGCTTCGGCTCGCAGAAGGAACGGTCATCGTCGACGTCATCGGAAAAGAAGAACTACTGTTTAGCGAACATCATGCGTGTCCGTATTGTGGATTTTCGATCGGCGAATTGGAACCGCGCATGTTTTCATTCAACAGTCCGTTCGGAGCGTGTCCTGAATGTGACGGACTCGGTACGAAATTAGAAGTCGACCAGAGCCTCGTCATTCCAGACGACTCGTTGACGTTGGAACAACATGCGATCGCTCCGTGGGAACCGACGAGCTCGAATTACTACCCGTCGCTACTTCAAACAGTATGTCGCCATTACGACATCCCGACGGACGTACCGGTTCGCGAATTGTCGGACGATGCGCTCGACATCATTTTAAACGGTTCAGGCGATGAAAAAATTCATTTCGTTTACACGAACGAGTTCGGCAATACGCGGGACAACTACATTTATTTCGAAGGTGTCCTTCGCAACGTCGCACGTCGATACCACGATACGTCGAGCGATTACGTGCGCGACCAAATGGAAAAATATATGGCAGTGAACGATTGTCCGTCATGTGACGGATACCGTTTAAAACCGGAATCGCTAGCAGTGAAGATCAACGGAGAACATATCGGACAAGTGACGGAACGTTCGATTCAAGACGCGCAACGCTTTTTTGAAACGCTCGAGTTAACAGAAAAAGAAGAACAAATTGCGCGGCTCATTTTGAAAGAAATTCATGACCGGCTGCAATTTTTAATCGGTGTCGGTCTCGACTATTTAACGTTATCTCGCGCAGCGGGTACGTTGTCAGGCGGAGAAGCGCAACGAATTCGTCTCGCAACGCAAATCGGCTCGCGTTTAACCGGCGTCTTATACATTTTAGATGAGCCGTCGATCGGTTTGCATCAACGCGACAACGATCGACTTATTCAGACGTTGAAACGGATGAGAGACCTCGGCAATACGTTGATCGTCGTCGAACACGACGAAGATACGATGATGGCAGCGGACCATTTGATCGATATCGGACCAGGTGCTGGTGTGCACGGCGGACAAATCGTGTCGCAAGGTGCGCCGGAAGAAGTGATGAACGATGAACAGTCGTTAACAGGGCAATATTTAAGCGGTGAACGGTTCATTCCGGTTCCGACGGAGCGCCGTCCGTCTGACGGTCGCGTCATTACGGTAAAAGGAGCTCGTGAAAACAACTTGAAAAATGTAACGGTCGATTTTCCACTCGGCCAATTCGTCGCAGTGACTGGCGTTTCCGGTTCAGGGAAAAGTACGCTCGTCAACTCGATCTTGCACAAAGCACTCGCGATGGAACTGAACCGCGCGAAAGCTCGACCAGGTGCGCACGATGCGGTCGAAGGGATCGAACAACTCGATAAAGTGATCGATATCGACCAATCCCCGATCGGTCGAACACCGCGTTCGAACCCTGCAACTTATACCGGTGTGTTCGATGACATTCGTGACGTCTTTGCGATGACGAATGAAGCGAAAATGCGCGGCTATAAAAAAGGACGATTCAGTTTTAACGTGAAAGGCGGACGTTGTGAAGCGTGCCGTGGGGACGGTATTTTAAAAATCGAAATGCACTTTTTACCGGACGTGTACGTACCGTGCGAAGTATGTCACGGCAAACGATACAATCGCGAAACGTTAGAAGTGACGTACAAAGGGAGAAACGTCGCGGACGTTTTAGAAATGACGGTCGATGATGCGGTCGAATTTTTCGATGCGATCCCGAAAATTCGTCGGAAACTACAAACGCTCGTCGATGTCGGACTCGGCTACATTACGCTCGGTCAACCGGCGACGACGTTGTCAGGTGGAGAAGCGCAACGGGTGAAGCTCGCCTCTGAATTGCATAAACGCTCGACGGGTAAAACGTTTTACATTTTAGATGAGCCGACGACTGGGTTGCACGTCCACGACATCGCTAAATTGCTCGGCGTACTCGAACGACTCGTTGAAGGTGGCAATACGGTACTCGTCATCGAACATAATTTAGACGTCATTAAAGTAGCGGACCATTTGATCGACCTCGGTCCAGAAGGCGGAGATGGTGGTGGCGAAATTGTGACGACGGGTACGCCAGAAGAAGTCGCAGCATGCGACGCATCGTATACAGGGCGCTACCTCGGTCCGATTTTAGAACGAGATCGTGCACGGATGGAACGAAAATTAAAGTCGTACGAATGAAACTATTGAAAGAGGGAATACGTACTAGTAAGTAGCACGACCATTAAAATCCTTAAGGAGGAATATCAATGGAGCAAAAAAAACGCGATATTTTACAAATGGTACAAAACGGTACGATTACGGCGGACGAAGCGATCATTTTATTAAAAGGGTTGGAGTCCGAGAAGCCGGAAGCGAAAGAGCAATCAGGTGAAACAGCGTTAGAAGAAGCAGTTGAGCGAGTAGAAGAACGACGAGAGAGCGAACCGACAGAACGAGTCGAAGAACCGAAAGCGACAGAAGAAGAGCGAACAGAGTCATCTGAAGAAGAACCGACGATGGAACAGCGGAGTCAAGACTTTTTCGAAGATGTGCGGAAAGAAGTGACGAATGTCGGTGGCCAGTTTGTGAAGTTGTTCCAAAGCGCTTTCGATCAAGTGCGCGATACGGACTTTACCCCACCGTTCGGAAAAGGGATTACGTTTAGCGAGACGTCGACGATTGACGCGTACGACATTACACGCGTGCTCGTCGAAGTCGATAACGGATCGATTCGAATCGATCGTACGGAGAGCGACGTCATCGATGTGACGTACGACGTAACGGCGATGGGTGTCCCGTCAGAAGAAAAGGCGCGTGAACTGTTCGACCGTCACGTCCGTCTTCGTCGCGACGGCGATACGTTACGCATCGATAACGACTTGAAATTGTCGAAAGTCGACATTACGCTCGGTTTACCGTCACGAACGTACGACAAGTTAGAGCTTGAAAACTACAACGGTTCGATTGAAGTGAGCGGCATCGTCGCGACGGACATTAAAGTCGAAGCGAAAAACGGTGCGATCGATTTGACAGAAAGTACGTTCCGTCGCGCAGATCTCGAAACGGCGAACGGAAAAGTGTACGTGAAAAACGTGACGGGCGACGAGTTGGAAGTCGATACGTTGAATGGTGTCATTTTCGTCGAAGGGGAACTCGTTGAAGTCGAAGCGCAGTCGTTTAACGGCAACGTTTCGGTAACGACGACGTCACGTCACGCACGCAAATTAGAAGTCGAGTCGTTCGCAGGTTCAGCAGAAGTGTACGTGCCGAACGGAAGCGGCGTTCGCGGAGAACTCGAAACGAAGCTCGGTCGCATCGACGTTGCGTTAGAACGTGCAGAACAACACGACGAAAAAGGAGATTTGTTTAAACGAGTCATCCATTTCGAACGTGAAGGAGCGACACCGACGATTCATGTAAAAGGTGAGACGAGCACAGGTCTCATTAAAGTGGACGAAACGTTAGCGTAATGTTCCGCTACTTTTGAACAACGTGTAAAGAAAAGCGCATGGCCTCAACGAACGGTTGAAGCTACGCGCTTTTCTCGTTTCAACCGTTCGCTCGTATGAACGTGTCGCTTACACGTTGCAATTAGCTCAGGTGAACCGATACGAAAATGAAGAGTCGAGGTGGTGGGTAACTCGCTCGACGTTTCATTTAAGTGTACTCATGGTAAAATGAAACAGACCTTACGAAGGAGGGAATTATGTGGATGATTTAACAGTACGAACGATTGTCGACGAGTTTCAGTTAGACGTCGTTTGTGGGGAAGAATGGTTAGACCGTGAAATTACGACGAGTGACATTTCACGACCAGGATTAGAAATGGCTGGATTTTTCGATTATTACCCAGCGGAGCGTGTTCAATTGCTCGGAAAAAAAGAGTTGACGTATTTAGATACGCTTCCTGCGCTTCTTCGAGAAAGTCGACTCGAACAACTTTGTTTACCGATCACACCTGCTTTCGTCGTCGCTCACGATCAAAGAGGACCGGAAGAATTAACGAAAATTGCCAAACACGTACAAGTTCCTATTTTGCGGACACCGCATCAGACGACGCGGTTCGCAGGGATGTTGACGAACTTTTTAGAAGGCCGATTGGCACCGATGACGACGCTGCACGGTGTGCTCGTCGACGTGTACGGAGTCGGTGTTCTTCTCTTCGGAAAAAGCGGTGTTGGAAAAAGTGAAACGGCGCTTGAACTTGTGAAAAGAGGGCATCGACTCGTAGCGGACGATGTCGTTGAAATTCGACAAGTCGCGAAAAATGTTTTAATCGGCAATGCGCCGAAAATGCTCGAGCATATGCTTGAAATTCGCGGTGTCGGCATTATCGATTTAATGGCGTTGTTCGGAGCGAGTGCGGTGAAAGATAATAAACGGATTTTGCTCGCGATCGAATTGGAGACGTGGGATCCGGACAAAGTGTATGACCGGCTCGGCATCGA
This sequence comes from Planococcaceae bacterium Storch 2/2-2, assembly GCA_009740415.1. Lineage (GTDB taxonomy): Bacteria > Bacillota > Bacilli > Bacillales_A > Planococcaceae > Savagea. The sequence continues at coordinate 173,412 of WOYE01000002.1, forward strand.
TGAAATGACGACGAAAATTATCGATTCTGAAATTCCGAAGTTGACGGTGCCGGTGAAGCCGGGGCGTAACTTATCGGTCATTATTGAAGTCGCAGCGATGGACTATCGGATGAAGCAGCTCGGCATTAATGCGGCGGAAAAATTTACGCAAAAATTGGAAGAAACCGTCATGAAAAACGCGGAAAAAGAGGAGCGTCGACGCGATGGATTCGTTTAATTTTGCACTGCTCGCTTACGACCCCGTTCTCGTCCAACTCGGGCCATTTTCGATCCGTTGGTACGGTGCGATCATCGCGACCGGTATCGTACTCGGTTACCTCGTCGCCCAAAAAGAAGCGGTCCGCCAAGGATTGCACGAAGAGACGTTAACCGATTTACTGTTGTGGGCGATTCCGATTTCAATCATTAGTGCTCGTATTTACTACGTCATATTCGAATGGCACCGTTACGCCGATCAGCCGATTCGTGCCCTGTACATTTGGGAAGGCGGCATTGCGATTCACGGGGCGTTGATCGGAGCGTTTGCGACAGGGTACGTGTTCGCAAAACGTCGCGGCTTATCGTTTTGGAAGTTAGCGGACATCGTTGCACCGAGTATTTTAATCGGACAAATTTTAGGACGATGGGGAAACTTCATGAACCAAGAAGCGCATGGCGGACCGGTTTCTGAAACGTTTTTACAACAGACGATCATTCCGGATTGGATCATGAACCAAATGACGATCGATGGCGTGACGTATCATCCGACATTTTTATACGAGTCGATGTGGAACGTCGTCGGGCTCATTATTTTATTGCTCATTCGTCGTCGCTTTTTACTACGAGGAGAAGCATTTCTGTTTTATTTAACGTGGTATTCGATCGGACGGTTTTTCATCGAAGGAATGCGGACGGACAGTTTGATCGTTGGCTTATTGAAAACGGCACAAATGGTATCGGTTCTTACGATCGTCGTCGCTGTCGGATTGTTCATTTACCGACGTTTCGTAATGAAAGTGACCGAACGGTATGACGACTAATTGGTCGAATGGAAAGGGGATTGGAACAATGACGAACAAAATAGAAAGTATTTTATTTGATTTTGACGGTACGTTGCTCGATACGAACGAATTGATTACGCAGACGTTTTTAACGGTGTTGAACCGCCACTACCCAGGACGCTTTACACGCGAAGACGTGTCGCACTTTATCGGGCCGTCGTTACAAGATACGTTTGACGCGATCGATGCGAGCAAGACGGAACAGTTGATCGAAGAATACCGCGAGTGGAACTTTGCACATCACGACGACTATGCAGCTCCTTTTGAGCGGGTAAACGACGTATTGTTCGCGCTGCGCGAGCGTGGCATTCGAATGGCGATCGTCTCGACGAAACGGAGCGACATGATCGAAAAAGGGTTACGTCTCCTCGAAGCGCGTGACGTCTTTGAAGAAGTCGTCGGGCTCGATCACGTCACACATGCGAAACCGCATCCGGAACCGTTAGAACGTGCGATGCAAGCGATCGACGCGACACCGGAAACGACGTTGATGGTCGGTGACAATTACCACGACATCGAAGGAGGACATAACGCAGGTGTTCGTACAGCGGCAGTCGCTTGGTCGTTGAAAGGGGAAGCCTTTTTACAAACGTTTCATCCGACGTACATGCTTCAGTCGATGGACGACTTGCTTCGGATTGTAGATGAGGTGAACCGATGAGACGACTCGATCGTTACGATGCGCACGACGACGCGAATTCGCTCTGGCACATGTATCGTACGGTGTCGTTCGTCAAAGTTGCGAAAAACTTCATCGTCATCGAGTTATCGCGCATCACTCCTTTTTTGTCATGGAAAAATTGGATGTATCGTCATTTGCTCGGCATGAACGTCGGTCGACGCGTCTCATTCGCGTTGAAAGTCGTCCCTGATTTCATGTTTCCGGAAAAAATAACGGTCGGAGACGATACGATCATCGGTTACAATACGACGATTTTAGCGCACGAATATTTGCGCGATGAATACCGTCTCGGGCCGGTCGTCATTGGAAACGATGTGATGATCGGCGCCAACTCGACGATCTTACCCGGTGTGACGATCGGGGACGGGGCGGTCGTGTCTGCGATGACGCTCGTTCATAAAGACGTCCCAGCCGGCGCATTCGTCGGTGGAAACCCGATGCGCATCATTTATACGAAGGAAGAACGGGAGAAACGTGAAGCGAGTGAAAACGGACGGTAACCGTTTTCGTATGGTATACTAAGACACATCATAAAGGAGAGTTTCATCTCTCGTCGGGGGAATTTGAGTGAACAAACGAACGAATGATAAGAAAAAGATCATTTCATTTATTCCAGATGGTGAATTGTATCGAAAATTAGCGAATCGTTCGGTCGCTCGCGGAGAGCGGTCGACCGCACAACGTTATTTTGAACGCGCGTTAGAACGCCGACCGGAAGATGCTGAGTTGCTGAAGACGTTCGGTATTTTTTTACTCGAACAGTCGGATATGGAACGGGCGTACGAGTTGCTCGTCGAAGCACACGGAGCATTACCAGAAGATGAAGAAGTCGTTTTCCATTTAGCGGATTTGCACGCCCGTCTCGGACTCGTTCGAGGGGCGAAGCAGTACGCGGAACAATATGCGGAATTAGCACCGGAAGGGCCGCTCATTACCGAAACGATGGAAATTTTAGAGTTCGCTGACTATGAAGTTCCTCTTCGGACGGAAGAAGAACTATTTTCAGAAGAAGTCTTTTTCCAACAAGAAAAAGCGCAACGTGCGATGGAAGAAGGACGTTTTGAAGAGGCCGCTCTTTTGTTAGAGCGCATTTTAGAAACGTATCCGAATTATTTAGCCGCTTCGAACAATTTAGCGCTCGCTTATTTTTACGTTCAACGACCGAATGAAGCGAAAGAGTTGTTGCGCGATGTGTTACGGGTCGAAAGTGGAAACGTTCATGCGCTTTGCAACTTAGCCATTTTTTCATATTACTTAAATGAAGCGGAAGAACTTGAGAAGTTGCAACGCGTACTCGTTAAAATTCAACCGTACCACGTCGACGACCGGTATAAGCTCGGCGCGACGTTCGCCTTAATCGGAGAATACAAATTGGCATACCGTTGGTTGAAACCACTTCGGGCGCGTGAAAGTTTTGCAGTTGATCCGGCCTACTATTTTTGGTTGTCGCACGCCGCTTATTTTTCAGGGTATTTGCTTGAGGCGAAGCGATATTACGCACGGCTCGTCGAAATCGACCCGACGAAAGAAGGCGAGGAACCGTGGCGCAACATTGAAACGGACACGGTGACCCAAGGGTTGGAGCACAATTGGGAGTTTTTGCATGCGAAATTGAACAGTTCGTTTCAAAGCGACCGGTTGTTGGCGCTCTTTTTACTCGGCAAGTCGATGCACCGATTTGAATTGCTCAATCCGCCTCATACGCCACTCGTTGAAACGTTCAATACGTATGAACAATTGTATTTTGCCTACGCGCTCGAACCGTCGATTTTAGAAAAAGGGGAGTCGGAAGAGCAAATGATCGGGCGCAGCATCGAAGTGGCGAACGTTTTATATCGTCACTATGCACCGATCGCGTCATCTTCTCTCGATTTGCTCGGTTTTTGGTTCCAAATGTGCACGCTATCGTATGCGAACCGGTATACGTTTCCGAATCCGAACGCACTCGCCGCGGCGAGCGTCTATTTATTTTCGAGCGTTCGACATGAACGCGTAACGAAAAAAGAAGTTGCAGAGCAGTATGGAATCGCACCGAGCACGTTGACGAAGTACGTCGACATCTTGATTGAACAGCTCCCTTTAGGGCGTTCGTAAAGTACCTAGAGGGGTATAGGCAAATAAGTTGAAGTTGATAGTGGAATGTTTTAAATTAGAGTTAGTATAAATTGAGGCATTGCTATGGAGGAGAAAAAATTATGACGACTGAAAAACAAATGTATGACGTAATTATTATCGGAGCAGGACCAGCAGGTATGACTGCAGCGGTTTACACGTCACGTGCGAACTTAACGACATTAATGATCGAACGCGGTATGCCAGGTGGACAAATGGCAACGACGGAAGATATCGAAAACTACCCAGGATTCGAATCGATCGTAGGACCTGAACTTTCTACAAAAATGTTCGAACACGCTAAAAAGTTCGGCGCAGAGTACGCATACGGTGACGTTGACCGTGTCGTCGACAAAGGCGAAATCAAAGAAGTGATCGTCGGAGACAAAACGTACGAAGCGTACACAGTCATTATCGCAACAGGTGCAGAATACCGTAAACTCGGTGCGCCAGGTGAAGAAGAGTTAACAGGTCGCGGCGTAAGCTACTGTGCGGTTTGTGATGGAGCGTTCTACAAAGGCCGTGAAATCGCAGTGATCGGTGGAGGAGACTCTGCAGTAGAAGAAGGAATGTACTTAACACGCTTCGCTGATAAAGTAACGATCATCCACCGTCGTGACGAATTACGTGCTCAAAAAATTATTCAAGACCGTGCATTCGATAACGAAAAAATCGAATTCATTTGGAATAAACAAGTCGAGTCGGTGAATGAAAAAGATGGCGTCATCGGATCATTGACATTAGTCGATACGAAAGACGGTTCAAAATCAGAGTTCGACACGCAAGGAATGTTCGTTTACGTAGGAACAGATCCATTGACAGCACCGTTTAAAGATCTCGACATTTTAGACGAAAACGGCTACGTCGTAACGAACGAAGATATGGAAACGAAAGTACCTGGCATTTATGCAGCAGGAGACGTTCGTGAAAAGTTACTTCGTCAAATCGTTACAGCGACAGGCGATGGAAGTATCGCTGCACAAGCTGCTCAAAAATATATCGAAGATTTAAAAGCAGAAATGGAAGAAGCGTAATACGTATGAAAGAAGTCGACTATTTGTCCAAACAAAGACAAATAGTCTTCTTTTTTGTCGACTACGAGTAAACGATGTATACTTAATAAGAGTGGATATCGTCTAACCGAATGGTTGATCTGTTGCGTAGCGACGCTCGTTTGAATCGTGCGTCGCGTTCGCTTCGTTGACCGTTTACGGATGATGGAACGATGTTCACAAAACTTGCACAATTGATGCGAGGAACGGTGAAAGAAGTTTCACATCGCCTCTTAATCATGGTACAATTATTCATTGTGTTTATAAAGTGAACGACGAAAAGAGCTCGGAATAAGCTCTGTGGGAACGACCCGCGTTGGAATGGTAGTTTACGACGTTCAATGGAACGGTGGAAGGTGACAAAAACGAATGGATAACGATCGTACGAATGAAATAGAGTTAGTCATTATTACAGGGATGAGTGGCGCTGGAAAAACAGTCGCTATGCAAAGCTTCGAAGACTTAGGTTTTTATTGTATCGATAATTTGCCACCGGAGCTATTGCCGATGTTTATCGAACTGATGACGAAATCCGATCATCAAATGCGTCGTATTGCAGCGGTCATGGATACGCGTGGTGGCGTATTGTTTGAAACGCTCGTCGGCTCGATCGATCGGGTCGCTCAACTTGAAAATGTTACGACTCAAATTTTATTTTTAGAAGCAGACGATGAGACGCTCGTCCGTCGTTACAAAGAGTCGAGACGTTCACACCCGTTAGCGACACACGGTTTGCCGTTAGAAGGGATTCGAAAAGAGCGCGAAGCATTGACCGAGTTAAAAGGACATGCCCGCTACATTTTCGATACGTCCCAATTGAAACCACGTGCGTTGCGAGAAAAAATCGCGACGGAATTTTCAGTGAAAGGGAAAGCGCCATTTGCTGTCCATTTCATGTCATTCGGTTTCAAGCACGGTATGCCGATCGACGCAGATGTCGTCTTTGACGTACGATTTTTACCGAATCCTTTTTATATTGAAGAGTTGCGTTCGAAGACAGGGATGGACGATGAAGTCGCACAGTACGTATTGAAATGGAACGATACGAAAGTGCTCATTGACAAGTTAACAGACTTGTTTCGCTTCCTCATTCCTCAATATAAAAATGAAGGGAAGAGTCAAGCGGTAATCGCATTCGGTTGCACAGGGGGTCAGCATCGTTCGGTGACGTTAGCAAATTATTTCAATCAATTGTTTGAAGAGGAATTTGAAACTTACGTCACTCACCGGGATATTGAAAAAAGAAAGAAGTGAGTGTCATGGAGCGGTCTGAAAAGGAACAGAATGTTGTCGTATTCGGTGGAGGAACTGGATTATCTAATTTATTGCGCGGCTTAAAAAAGAATCCGGCGATCCATCTTACAGCAATCGTTACCGTAGCGGACGATGGAGGAAGCTCAGGGCGTCTCCTCCAACAATACGATATTCCGCCACCAGGAGATATCAGACAGGTTATGGGAGCGCTTTCAGAAGCGGGCCCACTCGTCGACCGGATGTTTCAATACCGATTCAAAGGCGAGGAAGGACTTCACGGTCATACGCTCGGTAATTTAATGCTCGCTGCCTTGACGGACGTGACGGGTGACTTTGCGAATGCGATTGAACGGTTAAGCTCCTTGTTCAATGTGAAAGGGACGGTATTGCCGGTAGCGAATGAACGATTGACGTTGCATGCGGAGTTAGAAGACGGAACGATCGTGACGGGAGAGTCTAAAATTCCCGTTTATGGAACGAGCATTCAACGAGTGTACGTTTCACCACAAGAAGTAGAGCCGTTACCGGCAGCGATCGAAGCGGTCGAGCAAGCAGATTACATTTTAATCGGACCGGGTAGTTTATATACGAGTATTTTACCGACGTTACTCGTCGAAGAGATGAGACGGGCGATCATTAAAAGTACATCGCCGAAAGTGTATATTAGTAATTTAACGACACAAATCGGAGAGACGGCAAGTTATACGGCGTCGGACCATGTGAAAGCGTTATATTCGCATGTCGGACAGCCTTTTTTAGATACAGTCGTCATTCATGAGCCGGCTGACGCTGTCATCCACGAGCAAATGGTGCAATGCTTGCAACAAAAAGGGGATCGTTTCGTCGATAATGATGTCGACGAGTTAGAACGATACGGAGTGAACGTGTGGAAAGAAAACATAGCGACGGAGCGGGAGGGACGAATCGTTCATGATACCGACCGGATCGCACAATGGTTCTCCTCTTTCACTTCGCGCTGAACGGAGGGAACGGAATGTCATTTGCTTCACGAACGAAAAAAGAATTGACGATGTTAGATGCAGCGGACTGTTGTTTAAAAGCAGAGACGGCAGCGTTCATTCGGATGAACGGTGCGCTGTCGTTTTCAAATAAACAAGTGAGCTTAGACGTACAGACCGAAAATGCGGCGATCGCTCGTCGGTTGTATTCTAATTTGAAAAAGTTGTACAATTTAGAAGTGAAGTTACTCGTCCGACGAAAGATGCGTTTGAAAAAGAACAACGTCTACATTTGTCGGATTCACGACGGTGCAGAACAGTTGTTGCAACAGCTCAGTATTTTAGAAGGGCCGTTTCAATTTACGTCGACAATTGATGAAAAACTCGTCGAGAAGACGTGTTGTAAACGAGCGTATTTACGTGGGGCCTTTTTAGCCGGCGGTTCAGTGAACAATCCGGAGACGTCTTCTTACCACTTGGAAGTGTTTTCGGTCTATGAAGAGCATATCGAGTCACTCGTCGAGCTGATGAACCATTTCAATTTAAATGCGAAATGGATCGAACGAAAAAAAGGGTACATCGCTTATTTAAAAGAAGCTGAAAAAATTAGTGATTTTTTAAGAATTATCGGCGCGAGCGTCGCTTTGCTGAAGTTTGAAGATGTCCGGATCATTCGAGACGTCCGAAATAGCGTGAATCGTCTCGTCAACTGTGAGACGGCGAATTTAAATAAAACGATTAGCGCAGCACAACGTCAAGTTGAAAACATTAAGTTGATCGATCGAACGATCGGCTTGGATGAATTGCCAGAACGTTTGCAAGAAATTGCGAGACTGCGCGTCGCCTATCAAGATATGACATTGAAAGAACTCGGTGAAAAAGTGGCAGGGCGCCCGGTGAGCAAATCAGGCGTGAACCATCGATTACGAAAAATCGAAGAGATCGCGAACGAATTACGAGCGGTAGGAACACCGAATCGATCATGAAGAGGAGGAATGGATATGAGGGAACGAGCGGCAACCGTTCAATTGAAAACGGGATTACAAGCACGTCAAGCAGCATTGTTCGTTCAAGAAGCGAACAATTTTCAATCAGACGTCTATTTAGAAAAAAATGAACGACGCGTCAATGCGAAAAGCATTATGGGCGTCATGAGTTTGGCGATTGCTAAAGGGACGGACATCCTTTTGCTCGCTGAAGGAAACGATGAGAAACAAGCACTGGAATCGTTAGCAACGTTTGTTGAGCGCGACGAAGTGAACGTATAAAAGCTGAGCGGGGCTCAGCTTTTCATAGCGATGCTTACCCGCTCGCATTATAAAAAAGACACACCTTTTCTGTGATCGTGATCACGTCGAAGGTGTGTCTTTTTCGTTTATTTTGCTGAGCTGTTTTCGATAATATGGTCGATTAAACCGTATTCTTTCGCTTGTTCAGCTGTCATGAAGTTGTCGCGGTCTGTATCTTTTGCGATCACTTCGATCGGTTGACCGGTACGTTCGGCCATAATGCCGTTCAATTTGTCGCGTAAAAATAAAATGCGTTTCGCAGCGATGTCGATTTCGGTCGCTTGCCCTTGTGCACCACCGAGTGGTTGGTGAATCATTACTTCTGCGTTCGGAAGTGCGAAACGTTTCCCTTTCGTACCTGCTGTTAGTAAGAAGGCACCCATCGATGCAGCCATTCCGATACAGATCGTCTGTACGTCTGGTTTAATAAATTGCATCGTATCGTAAATCGCCATACCTGCTGTAATGCTTCCGCCCGGTGAGTTAATGTAAATCGAAATATCTTTTTCAGGATCTTCTGCTTCTAAGAAAAGAAGCTGTGCGACGATTGAGTTCGCCACGTTGTCATCGATCCCGCTGCCGAGCATGATGATGCGGTCTTTCAAAAGACGTGAGTAAATGTCGTAAGCGCGCTCTCCGCGGCTCGTCTGTTCAATTACTGTAGGAATTAAATTCATTCGTAGTCATCCTCCTAAGTGTATATAGCGTACGCTATATCTTTTGTATCCTTATCATACAACTGATAGTCAACAAAGGTCAAATATAGTGCTTTACTTGTTTCATTGTATCGGAAAGATGAAAGGACGACAACGAAAGTGACAAAATAGATAAAAGTTGACCTTCCAGTAACGGGAGGCTATATAGTAATCGTACGAAACAAAAGGGGGTTATCGTATGGAGAAAAATCATTTATTTGATATTGTTCGTTTGCATCATGCAGAAGTCACGGTAACAGATTTGGAGTTAGCTCGTCATTTTTATTGTGAAGGATTAGGGTTCATCGAGACGGAAAGTGATGATGAACATATTTACTTACGCGCGCTAGAAGATGCGAATCACCATTGTCTCGTGTTGACGAAAGGTGAGCAAGCGAGTTTAAAACATATCGCTTACCGTGTAAGCGCTAACAATGATTTAGATGAACTCGATCGACTGTTTCAAACGCTCGGCGTGAAACGTCGATGGGTCGAAGCGGGAGAAGAGAAAGGACAAGGGCGAGCATTACGTATACAAGACCCTGGGGGGATTCCGGTAGAGTTTTTCTACGAAATGGAACGTGCAGAACGTATGTTGCAGCAATATCATTTGCAACAAAATGTAAAAATTAAACGGATCGACCATGCGAACTGCTTAGTGACGAACATCGATGAGTTGTACGACTGGTACGGCGAACATTTAGGGTTCCGAACGTCTGAATATACAGTGAAAACGTTAGATCCGTCGAACGAAGCGTTATGGGCGGCTTGGCTCCATCGGAAGCCGAGCGTTCACGATTTGGCGTTAATTAGCGACAAAGGACCTCGTTTCCATCACGTCGGATTTTGGATGGACGATGCGAAATCGATTTTAGATGCGTGTGATCATTTGGCAGCGCTCGGTTATTACGCAAATATTGAACGTTCACCAGGTAGGCACGGAACGTCCAATGCCTTTTTCGTTTACATTCGCGACCCGTTCGGAAACCGAATGGAATTGTATACGGGAGATTATTTCACAAATGATCCGGATTGGGAGCCGATCAAATGGGATTTAGCAGATCCACAGCGCGCAACGTTTTGGGGAGCGATGCCGCCGAAAAGTTGGATCGAAGAAGCCGTGCCAGTAGAAGATATTGAAACGGGAGAATTTTTACCGATTCGTCAATTGCCACACCACGTTACGACGTAACGAATAAAAAACTGTCGGTCATACGGAGCATTCGCTTCGTACGGCCGACAGTTTTTTCATAACGATTTGAAAAATAAACGGTTATCATGTACGTTAATAACATCAATGTAAGCGTTACCAAAAAAGAGGAGCGATATCGATGAAAGAACGTTTTACAATCGGGCAAATGGCAAAGTTGCACAATATGAACGTTAAAACGTTACGTTACTACGATGAGATTGGCTTATTTCCGCCATTTGAAGTCGACGAGCGTAACGGCTATCGTTATTACTCGGTCGATCAATTCAAAGACTTAGATTTCATTTTATATTTGAAAGAAATCGGCTTGTCGCTCGACGAAATTAAAGAACAGTTAACGAACCGTACGATCGATTCATTCGTTAGTACGTTGAAACATTACGAACGAATTAATCGTGAAAAAATTGAACGAGCGTTACATATTCAAGAAATGATTGAACAACGTTTAGTCGAATTTCAACAGTTGACGGAACGAGTGACAGTGGACCAACCATTTTGTGAAACGTACGACGACCGTTATTTCATTCAAAATGAGCAACCGGTTCAGTCGTACGAGCAATTGGAACGTTCTTTACGTGAGCTCGTTCAAGAAAACGATCACTTTTTATCTGTCGTCATCGGGAAAGTAGGGTTGACGGTAGATGAAGTCGTTTCGAAAGGTCGAGCATTACTCGCATACGATTCCATTTTTATTTTCATTAACGCCCATTCCTTACAATGGAAAACATACGATCGTGTGAAGCGGTTATCAGGTGGAACGTACGCGTCCATTTATTTCCGAGGTGGACACGAACAGACGATTCGTCCGTATGAACAGTTGCAGCGATATGTCGCTGAAAAAGGGTTAACGATCGACAGTCCTTACGTCATGCGCGTACTGATCGATCGATTCGTCACAGATGAGCCGAACGATTATTTATCGATTCTTCAAGTGAAAGTGAAAGATCCGACTGAGTGAGAGGAGACGTATCGTGAATGAATCGTTCAGCACTTTTTGGAATGTACGCTTCTTTTAGCCAAATGATCGCACTATCTGAAAGCACATTCATATTTTCAATCGGTACGAGTTTAAAAAAAGAACGATGAAACGGTAAGATGGAAGATTTCGGAACGATCGTAATGCCGAACCCTCCGCTCGCTAAACCGAGTAATACGTCGATGCTCGGCGACTCGCAGACGATATGGACGTCGAGCTTCTTTTTTTCAAACTGTTCGACGATCGCTTCGTATTGGCCGACTCCGCGCGTTCGATGGAGAAGAAGAAGAGGGTAGTCTGCCAATTTTTCCAATGTCGTCGTCTGTTGGAAGGAGTCGTACCATTTTTCAGGAACGACAGCGACATACTCTTCTGGTGCGAGAGGGAGCGCATGAAACGGTTCTAAGTCGACGGGTAGACGTACGAAGGCGAGGTCTGCTTCATGGTTCATTAACGATTGAGTGAGCGACGACGTATCGCCTTCTATTACTTTTAATAATACGTCCGGCGACTTCGTTTGAAATGACTCCAATCGTTCGAGCAGTTGAGAGAAACACGACTTCACACAGCCGATCGTTAAACACCCGCTCATCCCTTGACCGACTTCTAACACTTCTTGTTTTACGTTATCGATCGTTAAAAACAGTTGCTTAGCACGTTGTTCAAGAATTTTACCCGCATCGGTCAATTGGATCGACCGGCCTTTTCGGTCGAATAGTAAAACTCCGAGAGATTCTTCTAACTTTTGAACCGCTTGACTCAGTGGCGGTTGCGCCATATGAAGCCGTTTAGCTGCCCGAGTGAATTGTCCTTCTTCAGCAACGACGTAAAAATAATACAGTTGTCGTAAATTCATAAAATTCCTCCTTTTCATGATACATATGTAAAACGTATCGACGCATATAGAAAATGATATTTTACATATATGATATGATATATGATAATGTACATAGAGTCAAAAGGCGAAAGGTTTCCTTTCAGCCATTCCTATTCGAATAAAAAGAAAGCGCTTTCTTTTTTAAAAGGGAAGCGAAGAGGAGGAATTATTATGGGAGCAAAAACAGGTCAGGAATATATCGAACGTTTGAAGAAGGCGAAAAATAACGTATACGTAGATGGTGAAAAAGTAGAAGATGTGACGGAACATCGTGCGTTTAAAAATGTCATTCAATCGATGGCGAATTTGTACGATTTACAATTCGAGAAAAAAGATAAAATGTTGTACGAGTCGCCGACGACAGGAGATCTCGTCGGTATGACGTTTAAACATCCGACGACGATCGATGATTTAATCGCACGTCGAGAAGCGATTCAAGAATGGGCGCGCAGCCACGCTGGCATGATGGGACGTTCACCGGACTATTTAAATGCGGAAGTGATGGCGATGGGAATGAACAACTCGCTATTCGCTGAAGGCGGCGATCAATTCGCTGAAAATGCGAGAAACTATTACGAATATGCGCGAGAAAATGATATTAGTCTAACGCATACGTTAATTCATCCGCAAGTGAACCGTTCAAAAGCAGAGCATGAGCAAGAGGATAACGACGTATCGCTTCATATCGTAGAAGAAAACGACGACGGCATTATCGTAGACGGTATCCGTTTATTAGCGACACAAGGAGCGATTACAGATGAGACGCTCGTTTTCCCTTCGACTGTCAAGAAGGCAGGGAAGCCAGACGACCGTTATTCGTTAGCATTCGTCGTGAAAAACAATGCACCTGGATTAAAGATGATTAGTCGAGAATCGTGGGATTACCGCGACAATAAATGGGACTATCCATTATCTTCTCGCTTTGAAGAAGGAGATGCGATCGTTTCTTTTGAAAACGTTTTCATCCCTTGGGAAAAAGTATTCATTAACCAAAACTCAGACATTTGCAACCGAACATTTAGCGGGACGAATGCTGACGTTCATATGACGCATCAAGTCGTATCGAAAGCGATCGTAAAAACAGAGTTTATTTTAGGTGTCGCATTGAGCATCATGGATGCGATCGGAATCGATCAATTCCAACACGTGAAAGATAAAGGTCGCGACATTATGATCGCATTGGAAACGATGAAGTCACATTTATACCGTGCAGAACATAATGCGAAACTCGATGCGTCAGGCATGATGACACCCGACTTTGCGGCGTTGAACGCAGCGCGTAACTGGTACCCACGCATTTATCCGAAGTTGGCTGAAATTATTCGCGTATTAGCGGCTTCTGGATTGACAGGTATTCCGACACAAGCTGATTTCCAAAACGAAGACATTAATTACATTTTAGAGCGAGGCCTCCAAGGGAAAAACATTAACGGTGAAGAACGCGTTCAATTGTTCCGCTTAGCGTGGGATTTAACAGCGAGCGCATTCGGAACACGTCAAAGCCATTACGAATATTACTTCTTCGGAGACCCGGTCCGTATGGGAATGGCCTATTTCGATACGTTTGAAAAAGAGCCGTACAAAGCGTTCGTACAAGATTTTTTAAAACGTTGTAAATGATCGATCGTTGAATGAGAGAAGGAGGAGGAGTTGCGATGAAAATCGTCTACATTTTTGAGCCACTCGACTATGAAGAAGAGAAGCAATCGGTTCTCGCCATCGGATTTTTCGACGGCGTCCATTTAGGACACCGGGCATTGTTGAAAGAAGCGAAGCGAGAAGCATTACGCCGCGGTGTTGAATTTGCAGTTATGACGTTTACGCCACATCCGGATGAAGTCGTCTTCGGAACGACGGATAAATGGTATTTGACACCGCTCAGTGAAAAAGCGCAACGTTTACGAGAACTCGGTGTCGAGAAGTTGTACGTCGTTCATTTTAATGAGTCGTTTGCAACTCTTTCGCCGACTCGATTTATCGAACAATACATTCAACAGTTACGAGCGGTCCACGTCGTCGTCGGTTACGATTTTACGTTCGGCTACCGAGCGAAAGGAACCGTTCAAACGTTACAAAATGAACGGACGACGTACGGATACGACGTGACGATCGTTCCGAAACAACAGTACGCTGAAGAAAAAATTAGTTCGACACGTATTCGTAAGCTCATTCGAAACGGTGACGTCGAACGAGCTGCTCAATTGCTCGGTCATCCGCATCGGACGACAGTCGGCATCCACTTACTGTTCGGCAATTTGTACGAAGTCGTCGTCAATGAGTCCGTTCCTTTACCAGCGTACGGAACGTATACCGTCTTCATGAAGCAAGGATCGAAGCGTGGATACGGCGAGCTCATTCGCAAAGCGGAGTCGGATGTTTATTTCATCCGGTCGGCGAAACATTGGCTTCACGGAAAAGTGACGATCGAATGGGTCGGAGCAGCGACACGAGAAAAGTTCCAGGTCGTGAAACAACTATAAAGAGAGAGGAGAGATCGATATGGATGATCGTTTATTTAGAAATGCAATGGGTCAATTCGCAACGGGGGTGACGATTATTACGTCGCCGACAGAAGACGGTGTTCACGGGATGACAGCGAACGCTTTTAAATCGGTGTCGTTGTCGCCGAAGTTAATCGCTATTTCAATCGATGAGCGAGCGACGATGTTAGAAACGATTCAACAATCGAACGAATTCGGGGTGAGTTTTTTATCGAAAGAACAGCAACCGATTTCGATGCACTTTGCGAATCAAAAACGTTTAGAGGAAGAAGTAGAATTTACGTATTTAGACGGTGTTCCGATCATTCCTCATTCATTAGCATCTGTCGTCTGTACCGTTCACGAAATGATCGTAGCGGGCGACCATACTATTTTTATCGGCGCAGTAAAAGATGTCGTCGTCAATGAAGGAGAACCGTTGCTCTTTTATGAAGGGCGATACGGCACGTACGAATCGATCAAACAATAGGAAGGTGATTACGAATGAAACAACTGTTTGTAAAAATGAGAGGTGTAGAACAACCGCTGCATGGCCAGTGGAAAGAAGGGCACGATCAAGTGGAAGTGAACGGTTTAGACTATTCAATCGACACGTTTCCTTTCGATCTCCCGACGGCGGGCACTGTATTCGGTACGTTGTTAAACTATAAAAAAGAGTACGAGCGACTCGCCCCAAAAATGAACGAAGCCCCGTACAACGCTCCGCCGAAAGCACCGATTTTATACGTAAAACCGATCAATACGTTGCTCGCTCATCAATTGCCGATCCCGTTACCGACAGGTTACGAAGAAGTAACGGTAGGTGCAACGATTGGGCTCGTCATCGGTCGACGTGCGACACGTTTGTCAAAAGAAGAAGCGTTATCTTACGTGAAAGGATATACGTTAGTGAACGACGTCAGTTTGCCACATGAAAGTGTGCATCGTCCAGCGGTGAAAGAAAAAGCACGTGACGGATTTTGCCCGATCGGTCCGTGGATCGTTGCGCACGATGAATCGATGAATCCGAACGATTGGACGATTACCGTTCGTATAAACGGTGAAGTGAAACAGACGATCCGAACGAATGAATTAATACGGAACGTAGAAACGTTGCTAGAAGAAGTGACCGACTTCATGACGTTATCAGAAGGAGACGTTTTATTAATTGGCGTTGAAGGCGACTTGCCGGTTGCGCGCGCGAACGATCTCGTGACGATCGACTGTCCAGCAATCGGAACGTTAGAAAATCGTGTCATGGAAGAAAAAGTAATAAAGGAGGTATACGTATGAGACGTGCACGTGTCATTTATAAAGGAGCGGTCGTTGAGGCATATGAGCATGAGCGAGGATTACGTCTCGCGGACGGGCGAATCGTAACGGAAGATGAAGTAGAATGGTTACCGCCCGTTCAACCGCAAACGATTTTCACACTCGGTTTAAATTATGCGGATCACGCAGCGGAGTTATCTTTTGAAGCGCCGAAAGAGCCGCTCGTCTTTTTAAAAGGACCGAATACGCTCGTCGGCCATAAAGGAGAAACGCGCCGACCGAACGATGTAACGTTTATGCATTACGAGTGTGAGCTAGCGGTCGTTATCGGAAAATCAGGTAAACAGATCAAAGCGGAACGTGCGTATGATTACGTCGCAGGTTATACAGTTGTAAACGACTATGCGCTACGAGACTATTTGGAAAACTATTACCGTCCGAATTTACGAGTGAAAAACCGTGACGCTTGTACGCCGATCGGTCCGTGGTTCGTACCGAAACATCACGTAGAGGATCCGATGAATTTAACGTTGCGGACGTACATTAACGGAGACGTGAAACAAGAAGGATCGACACGCGACATGGTCTTTTCGATTCCAGAGTTAATTGAACATTTAAGTTCATTCATGACGTTGAACGAAGGAGATCTCATTTTAACAGGAACTCCGAAAGGTTCTGTCGATACGAAAGTAGGCGACGTCGTCGTCACTGAAGTAGAAGGAATCGGTGCGTTAGAAAATACGATCGTCGGTGATGAATCGTTCCACCGTTCGTAAAAAGGAGGAAGTGCGATGCCACATGTCATTATTGAAGCGACGAGCAATTTGGAGAGCACGCATCCAATCAAACCGCTGTTACGGCGTGTGAATGAGCGTCTCGTTCAATTGGATACGCTCATCCCAATCGGTGGGCTGCGAACGAGAGGTTACGTCGTGACGAACTACGTAGTAGCTGACGGAACAGAAGACGATGCGTTCGTACACGTTACGGTAAAGCTCGGAGGTGGGCGGACGGATGAGCAGTTCCAACAAATTGGAGACGCTATTTTTCAAGTCGTATCCGATTACTACGATACGTATTTTGAGCAGCATTCGTTAGCGTTATCACTCGACTTGCATCAGTTTCAACGACCGACTTGGAAGAAAAATAACATTCATGAAAGGTATCGGTAGCGATGAGGTGAAGCGGAATCACCGATTTTTCCGACCTTTCTTTTACACCTTTCTTTACTAATCGTTCGAAGAAATGTTCGCTAACGGCGTGTGACGTCGGCAAAGTAGAAGCGGCCTCTTTCTTCGAACGATTATTTTTGATAACCGCCTATACTGTGAACCGATCGATAGTTTCATCGTTGACAAAGAAAAAACCGACTTATTTTGTCGGTTTCTCTTGTAAGTTATGGCGTTCTTGAAACGCACGTAACGTATTTAATTTATGAAGTCGTGCCGCTCGCTCGATCGTATCGAACGGTTCACGAGCGATAATGAGTTCGATCAGCTGTTCATGTTCACCGATCGAATGAGGGGTTCGTTGAGGGAAAAAGGTGAAACCGTTTTTTCGAACGATGTCTAGACGTTCCCACAGTTGCTTAATCGTTTCTGTTAAATTTGTATTCGGACACGATTGGTAAATCGTATAGTGGAACAACCGGTTCATCTCACTCACTTTGTCGATTTCATACTCTTTTAAGTACCGTTCCATTTGAGTGTTAACGTTTTGGAGTTGTTCGATCGTTTCTTCTGTAATGTGAGGGGCACTTAAAGCGGTAGCATATCCTTCGAGTACAGCGAGTACTTCGAGATTTTGCATGTAGCTTTCTTTATTAATACCGATCACGATCGCACCGACGTTCGGTCGGTACTCGATCAATTTTTCCGATTCGAGTTGATGAATCGCTTCTCGAACGGGGATATGGCTCGATTGTACCTCCTTTGCAATTTGATCGATCACGAGACGTTGGCCAGAAGTGTACGTACCATCGACAATTCGAGAACGAATGACGTGGTAAGCATATTGTCGTTTATTCATTTTACTTTGTTTTTTTGTCATAATGCTCCTATTATATAACATTTCATATAGGTTTTCAAATATGATAAAAGTTGGTCATTCATACGATCGATAGAGAACGGATATTTAAAAACGATTGATAACATATATTAAATGATATATGATGTAATCACATCTTATAACGAGTTAAATGTAAGCGCATACAAAAAGGAGGAATTGCAATGAGATGGTTAAACGTATGGATCGTAGTCTTAGCAGCCGTATTGTTAGGAGCATGTAGCGGTGGAACGGGTGACGGAGGAAAGGCGAGCGAGACGCTCGACTTGTCACACTTCTTCCCACCTGCCCATTTCCAAGAAGAAGAAATTCAACAGTTGATTGGTGAAATTGAAGAAGAGACAGACGGTCGAGTGAACATTACATCTTATCCGAGTAGTTCGCTTGCAGCGCCGGATGAACAATTTGACGCTGCGGCAACCGGCTCTGTCGACATCGGATTGAGCGTTCACGGTTACACGCCGAACCAGTTCCCGATGTCGTCGATTATGGAATTACCGTTCATGACGGAGAGCGCTGTTCAAGGATCGACCGATCTTTGGACGTTGTATGAGGAATTTGATGAATTCGACGATGAATACGCTGGAACGGTTCCGCTTTGGATTTATACGACGGATCCCGGACAACTATTTACGACGAATAAGCAAGTAAAAAGTGTAGAAGATTTAAAAGGAATGCGCATTCGTTCACCATCAGCGGAAACGAGCGAGTGGCTTCAAAGCTTAGGAGCGACACCTGTTTCGATGCCGATGAATGAAAACTTCGAAGCGCTTGAACGAGGCGTCGTTGATGGAACGATCGCTCCGTGGGAAGCAGTTTTAACTTGGGGTCTCGATGAAGTGTTAAATTATGCGACGATCGGAAACTTTTATTCGACGACGATGTTCGTCGTCATGAACGAAAATGCGTTTGAACGACTCGACGCTGAAGATCAAGAAACGTTAAAGCAATTAACAGGAGCACGAATGGCGAAGCAGACAGGTGAAGCATTCGATGACATCGGTCGTCAAGCGAAAGAGAAAGCAGAAGAACAAGGGATGGAAATTTACGAGCTGTCAGAAAAAGAGCTCGAAGAATGGAATACGTTCATCCATCCGACAATTGAAAAATGGATTGAGAAATTAGAGAAACGAGGCTTACCGGGGCAACAATTGTATGATCGTGCCGTAGAGCTTCGAAAAGAGTAAGGAGGCGTTCGTATGAAAACATTCGGACAACGATTAGAACGAATTCTTCATGTGATCGTCGACGTACAACAAGTGATCGCGAGCACGCTGCTCGTCGTCATTATGGTACTCGTCACGTTTGATGTTGCCGGCCGAAACATATGGAGCCATCCGATTCAAGGGAGTTATGAGTTGACAGAGCTCGGTTCCGCCTTGCTCGTCTTCCTCGCCCTTGCCGTTACTCATCGAGCAGGGGATCACATTTCAATTGACTTCGTCGCAACGAAATTACCGATCCGTATGCAGCAATGGTTGTATGCATTCGTTGAGCTCGTCAGTATGGTCGTCTTATTCGTCATCGCTCGTGAGCTATTTAAAAATGGAGTGCGTATGATGGAACGCGGCGTCACGACGACGGATTTGTCGATTCCGACGTATCCTGTACTGTACGTGATGACGTTTGCTACCGTGATTTTCGCACTCGTCGCATTAATGAAGTCGATCCACCACGTTATGAAGGCGGTGAAAGCATATGAGTCCTGAAACTATAGGTGTCATCGGTATCGTACTATTGCTCGTTTTATTTTTAATGCGTTTTCCGGTTAGTTTTTCACTCATCCTCGTCGGTTTATTCGGAATTACGATGATCCGTGGTTGGGAAACAGCTCTCATTCAACTCGGGACGACGCCTTTTTCGACCGCGAGCTCTTATTCGCTCAGTGTCATTCCGTTATTCGTTTTAATGGGAATGTTTTTATCGTATAGCCGGTTCGGCAACGATTTGTATCGTGCAGTTGATGCATGGATCGGGCACATTCGGGGAGGTCTCGCGATTACGACGATCGGGACGAGTGCTCTCTTTTCCGCCATATCCGGTTCGGTCAATGCGACGACGGCGACAATGGCTCGGATCGCTTTACCAGAAATGAAAAAGTATAAGTACGATCCCGCATTGTCAACAGCCTGTGTAGCAGCCGGTGGTACGTTAGGTATTTTAATTCCACCGAGTGTCATTTTAGTATTGTACGGTGTGTTAACGATGGAGCCGATCGGTCAATTGCTCATCGCGGGAATCGTACCCGGCTTGTTGCAAATGGTACTGTTTATGGCAGTCATTTACGTTATGGTCTTACGAAAGCCGTCGATCGCACCCGTTACTGAGAAAAAGGAATTGAGTGCACGATTTCGCGCGTTGAATAGCGTTTGGCCATTTTTGCTACTATTTCTCATTAGTATCGGCGGGATTTACAAAGGCTTCTTTACGCCGACAGAAGCGGGTGGCATCGGAGCGTTCGGAGCGCTGTTGCTCGCTTTACTTACGCGACGGTTGTCATGGGAACATTTTAAAAAGTCGTTGAATGAAACGACTCGTTTAACAGCGATGATTTTCTTCATTTTAATCGGAGCAGAAATTTTCGGTAAGTTTTTAGCGCTCAGCCGAATTCCAGTCGTCATTACGCAATATGTGACGTCACTCGACATGAGCCCGATGATCATTTTATTTTTCATTTTACTCGTCTATTTCGTGCTCGGTCTATTTTTAGAAGGGATCGCTATATTTACGCTGACGTTGCCGGTCGTTTATCCGCTCATTACGATGCTCGGATTTAACGGCATTTGGTTCGGAGTCGTCATGGTACTCGTCATGAACATCGGATTAATTACGCCGCCACTCGGTTTAAGTGTTTACATTATTAGTGGTGTTGCGAAAGACATTCCGATTGAAAAAATATTTAAAGGCGTTTTACCGATGCTCGGTGCGATGATTCTCTGTTTATTACTCGTCGTCATTTTCCCGAGTCTCGTCACGTATTTACCAGACTTAATGAAAAATTAAAGAAAACGTTTGCAATTTTATATAAAATCATATATGATTTTATATATCAAAAGAAAAAAGGAGTCGATTACTATGTATTCAGAAGCGAAGAAAAAATTGAGAGGTTCGATTTGTCCGGTCATTACACCGTTCAAAGAAGATGGCTCGATCGATGAAGCGACATTCAAAGAGCTCGTCGATTGGCAAATTGAAAGCGGAAGTCACGGTATTTCAGTAACAGGGACGAGTGGTGAGCCGAGCTCAATGACGGTAGAAGAGAGAAAGCGCGTCATGGATCTTGCGAAAGAAGCGATCGATGGCCGGGTCTTTTTCACACCGGGAACAGGTTCAACAAACTTTGATGAAGCGATGGAATTGACGAAATATGCGGAAGAAATCGGAGCGGACGCTGCGATGGTAATCGTCCCGTATTACAATAAGCCGAACCAAGAAGCGTTGTTCGATCACTTCAAGACGATTGCTGATGCCGTACGCATTCCGATCATCATTTACAACATTCCAGGGCGTACCGCAGTCAATATGGAAGTAGAGACGATGAAGCGACTCGTCGATGCATGTCCGAATATTATCGGAGCGAAAGAGTCGAACAAAGATTTTGAACACGTCAACCGTGTATTGCTCCATTGTGGCCGAGACTTCCTTCTTTATTCAGGAATCGAGCTTTTATGTTACCCGATGTTAGCGATCGGTGGAGCAGGATTCATTAGTGCGACAGCGAACGTCGACCCTGTCCGCGTAGCGAAATTGTACGATTTATGGGCAGCAGGCGACGTGGCAGGTGCTCAAGATATGCACTATGAATTAATGCCATTGAACGACGTATTGTTCAAAGATACGAACCCAGCACCTGTGAAGGCAGCATTAGGGATGATGGGTAAAATTACACCGAAATTACGTCGACCGTTAGGACTTCCAACAGAAGAGTTGCAACGAGAAGTACGAGAAGCATTAGAAGGTCTCGATTTAATGTAAGCGTTATCAAAAAATAGAACGGAGGAATTAGTATGACAGAACAAGCGTTAAAGCATACGACACAAGACGATTTGAAGTTGTACATCGGCGGTGCCTTTGTCGATGCAACAGAAGGAAAAACATTCGACAACTACAACCCGTTTACGAATGAGAAAATTAATGCGGTAGCGGAAGGAACAGCGAAAGATATCGATCGTGCAGTCGAAGCTGCACGGTATGCGTTCGATCAAGGTCCGTGGGGACGGATGAAAGTGAAAGAACGGATGACGTACATTTATAAAATCGCAGATTTAATCGATGAAGAAGTCGAGCGAATCGCTTACTTGGAGTCACTCGATACCGGTTTACCGATTAGCCAGACGCGAAACATGGTCGCACGAGCTTCTGAAAACTTCCGATTTTATGCGCGAATGGTCGAAAGTCGCCTCGTCGGTGAAGCGTACCAAGTCGATGATGAATTCATTAACTATACGGTTCAAAAGCCAGTCGGTGTCGCCGGTTTAATTACACCGTGGAATGCGCCGTTCATGTTAGAAACGTGGAAAGCAGCACCTGCTCTTGCGACAGGTAATACGGTCGTTTTAAAGCCAGCTGAATTGTCACCGTTATCAGCGAACTTATTCGCAGAAGTTGTCGATCGTGCAGGATTGCCCGAAGGTGTTTTCAATATCGTACACGGTTTCGGAGAAACAGCAGGAGCGCGTCTCGTAGAACATCCGGACGTCGAACTTATTTCGTTTACTGGAGAGACGACGACAGGTGTCGAAATTATTAAAAATAGTGCTTCGACATTGAAAACGGTGTCGATGGAGCTCGGCGGGAAGTCGCCATTTATCGTTTTTGAAGATGCGGATTTCGATCGAGCACTCGACGCTTGCATTTGGGGGATTTTCTCATTTAACGGAGAACGTTGTACAGCGAACTCTCGTCTCTTCTTACACGAATCGATTAAAGATCGATTCATCGAAGCGTTGAAAGAACGCGTGTTGAACATCCGACTCGGCAACCCGTTAGACCCGAACACTCAACTCGGTCCGCTCATCCATAAAGAACATTGGGATAAAGTGACGGGGTACATCGAGTTAGCAAAAGAAGAAGGGTGCGACGTGTTCACTTCTGAAATTACGGGAGAGAATAAGCGCGGAAATTTCGTTGCGCCGACGTTGTTACTCAATGCGACGAACGATATGCGCATTGCGCAAGAAGAAATTTTCGGGCCAGTGATGGCCGTGATGACGTTTACGGATGAAGAGGAAGTCGTTCGGTTAGCGAACGATGTCGAATACGGATTAGCCGGTTACGTGTGGACGAATGATGCGAAACGTGGCCATCGTGTCGCTCATGCTGTAGAAGCGGGTATGCTATGGGTAAACTCTCAAAACGTCCGGGACTTACGAACACCATTTGGTGGCATGAAAAATTCAGGAATCGGACGTGAAGGCGGCCATTACGGATTCGACTTTTACACGGAACAGAAAATTATTCACGTTGCAATCGGTGAACATCGAATCCCACAATTCGGTAAGTAGTGAATGGATTGAAACGATCGCTTTCGAGTGCCGTCGAAAGCGAACGATAAAGTGCTCAATGAACATGTACGTTACGCTACCTGGAGGAGCGAGCGTACATGTTTTATTTTCATACGCTCGTAGCGCTCGTAAGATGTTCGTTTGCTCGTTCGTAAAAAGGTTTCAAACGAATTTTTACGAAGGAACATTGCATTATTCGAATGAATCCACTATAATGGTGAATGTCTGTTAAAGACGAATGCCCTCGTGGTGTAATGGATAACACGTAAGATTCCGGTTCTTGAGATTCGGGTTCGACTCCTGACGAGGGCGTCCGAGCAGTCACTTGTCAAGTGGCTGCTTTTTTAATTAGTGAAGGTAGATGCGAATGCGCTTGATTTCGTGAAGTGCTTTTGTTATCTTTAAAGTAGATTGTTAAGTAGCGATCGTCTTGTCATTTCGTATGAAGACAAGTGCTACGTAACAAGCGCTTTGAGATGATTCGGAAAGTCATCTGAAAGACGACGCAAGAAAAAAGAACAGTTCAATTCATCTAGAGACGAACGTCTCGGAAAAAGCACGGTGCTCATGCGCCGTGCTTTTTCTTTTGCTCTTGCGTTTTTTTTCGGTAGAAATGGGAATTGAAAGAAAGTAGTGTATACTAATTATTTATTATATCAATATCATAAGGAGGAAACGATGTGAGAAAGTTTTATTCATTTTCTTTACTCGCTTTCGGGTTAGCGATGGTGGCGTTCGGGGTATTCGTCATGATGAATCCTGAATTGTCATTGCGAGTGTTCACGTTATTCATCGGCAGCTTACTCGGATTGTACGGGATCGTAGAAATTGTAGCGTTCGTCGAACAACGTAAAGTGTGGAACATTTCTTTTCTATTTTTGTTGAACGGTTTATTAGCGCTCGGCGTCAGCATTTTTACGTTCGCTCGTCCCGAACTTGCTGAAATGACGTACGTTTTCGTCTTCGGCATTTGGGTGCTCGTCTCGGCGATCTTCCAAATGATCGCTGCGCTGTCATTGCGCCGCATTCCTGGGTGGGGGGCGCTACTTGCCATCGCTCTTGTTTTATTCATTTTTGCCCTCGTCATTTTACTTTCGAAAATGGCTGCTGCGATTACAGTGAGCGTCACATTTGGGATTTACTTTATTGCGCAAGGGATGGCACTCTTTTTTGCTTGGATGTTGTTACGACGCTTTCGAACAGCATCTTCTTTACGAGATTAATCGAATGGAGGAATACGTATGAAAAACATGAAAGGCTTGTTGATCGGGCTCGTTGCGCTACTCGTCGTAGCCGGTATTTTTTTAATTGCCCCGTACAACAAATTAGTAACGCTTGAAGAGGAAGTCGATCAACAAGCGGCAGAAATTGATAACAAATTACAACGTCGTGCCGATTTAATTCCGAACTTAGTCGGTACTGTAAAAGGATTTACGACTCACGAAGAGAAAGTGATGAGCGACATCGCGAATGCTCGCTCGAAAATGGCAGGTGCGAGTGATATGCAAGAAAAACTCGACGCCAACGATGAATTATCAGGTGCACTTTCACGACTGCTCGTCGTCGTTGAAAATTACCCTGAGTTAAAAAGTGATAAGCAGTTCCAACAATTGATGGACGAACTCGCAGGTACGGAAAATCGGATCAGTGTGGAACGTGGGAAATATAACGAAGTCGTCGCTACGTACAATAAACAGATGAAACGATTCCCGACGAACATCGCTGCTAAAATTTTAGGGTTCGAAGAACGTCCTTACTTCAAAGCAGATGAGAAAGCAGGGGAAGCACCAACGGTCGATTTCGGGAATGATCAGTAATGAAACGACTCGTTCTCGCCTCGATTGCGATGTTGGCACTCGTCTTCTTTACGACTGTCTACCCTGCCAGCGCATTTACGCATGATCAATATGCGGTAGAGGACGAGAGTGGCATTTTATCAGAGGAAGAAAAAAGTGACTTAACGAATTATGCATTTACGATGCAAGAAAAAACAGGTGCTGAATTTTTAGTGCTCATTCGACCGACATTAGAAGGAGAGCCTGTTGAACAATTTGCGTATGAACAGTTTACGAAACGAAAACTCGGTCAAGCGAAAGACGACAACGGCTTATTGCTCGTCATGACGACGGAGCGCGATCCGATGACGGACCGTCGCGAGTTGTACGTCATGACCGGATACGGATTAGAAGGCGCGTTGCCTGACGGGAAAGTCGGCCGTATGATCGATGAGTTAGCGATGCCGTATTTAGAGCAGGGACAGCCAAATGAAGCAGTCCTCGCTCTGTACAAAGGATTGTACAATGAAGTGATGAAAGAATACGGGATGGAAAATGAACAGTTGCTCGTAGAAACACCGAACGGTCCGTATGACGGTCCTTCAGACGATGGGGAAAGCGTCCCGTTTTGGGTGATCGTCCTCATCATTATCATCGTCATCGCGATGAGTTCCGGTAACCGTGGGGGACGCGGAGGCGGCGGTCGAGGCGGGGGCGGACCGATCATCTTCTTCCCACCTTCATCGGGTGGTGGAGGCGGTTCTTCATCCGGAGGCGGCTTCGGTGGTTTCGGCGGAGGCGGTTCGACAGGAGGTGGTGGCGCTGGACGTTCATGGTAGACGACGTGTCACGTTGTACGTCGGTCAACAGTGCGGGCTTTGTGAGGAAGCTCGTCGAATGGTCGCTCTCATTCAGAGCGATCTCCCGCTCGACGTGCAAGAAGTAGATATTACTTCAGACGAAGCGTTAGAAAAACGTTGGTTGTTAGAAATTCCTGTACTCGTAGAAAACGATACGGTCGTTGCGAATGGCGCGATGACGTACGTCGAATTGTACGATTACTTTTTTAATGAATGAGGCTTGTTACGAGTTCATTCATCGGGTTACGGTGCGACATTCGTTCATGGCGAGCGTCGCACCTTTTTTATTGTTTCTTTTCCTAAAAATTAGTATAATTGTCTTATGGCAAGGAAGTAGAATCGATCGAAAGCAACAGACCTAACTTCCATCCCCCTCCTTTCGTCTGTTTTTTAAAGAAAATAGGGTTAACTTGATGAAAAAAGGGAAAGCTATATAGAGAAAATAAAAGAGCGATTGACTCACAGGAGGAATGTACGATGACATTAAAAGTAGCGATTAACGGGTTCGGACGAATTGGCCGACTCGTCTTACGAGAAGCAGTAGAAAAAGAAATGATCGAAGTAGTAGCGGTGAACGATTTAACGGATGCACCGATGCTCGCGCATTTATTAAAGTACGATTCTGTACACGGTGTGTTTGATGCTGACGTAGAAGCGAAAGACGATGCGATCGTCGTCAACGGAAAAGAAATTAAAGTGTACGAGGAAAAAGATCCTTCTCACTTACCGTGGAAAGAGCTCGGTATCGATGTCGTCATCGAATCGACAGGTGTCTTCCGCACGGCAGAAGGATTGCAAAAACATATTGATGCAGGGGCGAAAAAAGTCATTTTATCCGCGCCCGCAAAAGGAGACGTCGCAACGTTCGTCATGGGCGTCAACCATACGTCATACGATCCAGCGACCGATCACGTCGTTTCGAACGCTTCATGTACGACGAACTGTCTCGCACCTGTTGCGAAAGTGTTGAACGATGAGTTCGGGATCGAGCGCGGTTTAATGACGACGATCCATGCGTATACGAACGATCAGCGCATTCTCGACTTGCCACATAGCGACTACCGTCGTGCACGCGCAGCCGGCGTGTCGATGATTCCGACGACGACAGGAGCAGCAGCAGCTGTTTCAAAAGTCATTCCAGCACTCGAAGGAAAATTAGACGGTATGGCTGTACGCGTACCGACACCGAACGTGTCGATGGTTGACCTCGTCGTTGAGCTCGGCAAAGAAGCGACAGCAGAAGAAGTGAACGCGAAGTTGAAAGAGGCCGCAGAAGGCGAATTGAAAGACATTTTATTTTACAGTGAACTTCCACTCGTCTCAGTTGACTACAATAGCAACCCTGCTTCTTCAACGGTCGATGCCTTGTCAACGAAAGTAATCGGCGACAGCATGGTGAAAGTGATCGCATGGTACGACAACGAGTACGGCTATGCGGCACGTTGTATCGATTTAGCTTTATACATGCAAGAAAAAGGTCTATGATAAGATAAGCATAGCCATTTTCAAGTAAACCTACTATAATAAAAGTGGGTAAGAGGAACGGGCTACCCGTTCCTCTTTTTTTAATTACATGCGGAGGTGCAACATTTTTCATGAATGGTAAAAAATCAATGAAAGATATTCAATTAAAAGGGAAACGCGTTTTTTGTCGCGTCGATTTTAACGTTCCGATGCACGATGGTGCGATCTCGGATGATACACGAATTCAAGCAGCGTTACCGACGATTCAATATTTACGCGAACAAGGTGCAAAAGTGATGCTCGCTAGTCACTTAGGTCGACCAGGCGGAGAAGTGCAAAACGAACTTCGTCTCGCGCCAGTCGCACAACGTTTAAGCAAGTTGATCGACACGGACGTTAAAGCGTTACCGGTATCGATCGGAACAGGCGTTGAACAAGCAGTGAATGCGATGGAAGAAGGCGACGTCATCTTATTAGAAAACGTCCGTTTCCATCCAGGGGAGCAAAAAAATGATTTAGATCTCGCTAAACAGTTCGCACAATATGCGGACGTTTTTGTGAACGACGCGTTCGGAACGGCACACCGTGCACACGCTTCGACAGCAGGTATCGCACAGTTCGTCGATGAAGCGGTACTCGGATTTTTACTCGAAGAAGAGCTCGACATTTTAGGTGAAGCACTCGAACAGCCGAAACGTCCGTTCACATCGATCATCGGTGGAGCGAAAGTGAAAGATAAAATCGGCGTCATCGATCATTTATTAGATAAAGTCGACCATTTATTAATCGGTGGTGGTTTATCGTACACATTTTCA
Organism: Planococcaceae bacterium Storch 2/2-2; assembly: GCA_009740415.1. Taxonomy (GTDB): domain Bacteria; phylum Bacillota; class Bacilli; order Bacillales_A; family Planococcaceae; genus Savagea. The sequence continues at coordinate 201,792 of WOYE01000002.1, forward strand.
AAAGCACAAGGACACGATGTCGGAAACTCACTCGTAGAAGAAGACAAAGTAGAACTTGCGAAATCATTCATTGAAAAAGCAGAGAAAAACGGAGTGCAGTTGCACTTGCCGACGGATGCCGTCGTAGCGGATGCCTTTTCAGCAGAAGCGAACATTCAAACGGTTGCGATCGATCGTATTCCAGCAGGATGGATGGGTCTTGATATCGGACCGGAAACGGCTGCGCATTACGCAGAAATTATTGAATCTTCTCAATTGATCATTTGGAACGGGCCGATGGGCGTGTTTGAAATGGAACCATTCTCACACGGAACAGAAGAAGTGACGAAAGCTGTTGCACGTACAGAAGGATATACAATTATCGGTGGTGGCGACTCAGCAGCAGCGGTTGAACAGTTCCATTTAGCCGATCAAATGGATCACATTTCAACAGGTGGCGGAGCATCACTCGAGTTTATGGAAGGAAAACAACTTCCAGGCGTTGAAGCGTTAGATAATAAATAATTACGAGGAGGAGTTAGCATGCGAAAAGTATTGATCGCAGGAAACTGGAAAATGCATAAAACAGGCATGGAAGCAGTGGAGTTCGTTGAAGCAGTGCGTGCTCAATTGTTGGAGAGTGACCGTGTCGAAGCACTCATTTGTCCACCTTCTTTATACATTGCACCGATGATGGCAGGCGTGCGCGGCACACCGCTACAAATCGGAGCACAGACGATGAATGAACATAACGAAGGCGCGTACACAGGTGAAATTAGCCCGCTCATGTTAAAAGACGTTCACGTCGAATACGTCATTATCGGTCATTCGGAACGTCGTCAATATTACAATGAGACGGATGAGTCCGTGAACCGTAAAGTGCTCGCAGCGTACAACTATGGACTGACGCCGATCGTTTGCGTAGGCGAGTCATTGGAAACGCGCGAAGCAGATGAGACAGAATCGTTCGTCAACGAACAAGTCGCTCGTGCGTTCGAAGGGGTCGAAGCGGATGATGCGAAACGTGCCGTCATCGCGTACGAACCGATCTGGGCGATCGGAACAGGAAAAACAGCGACAGCAGACGATGCGAATGCAGTTTGCCGTTCGATCCGTTCAAAAATGGAAGAACTCTTTAACGAAGACGTTGCACAATCCGTCCGTATTCAGTACGGAGGTAGTGTAAAACCGGATAACATCGAAGAGCTGTTATCGAAATCAGACATCGACGGCGCGCTCGTCGGCGGTGCAAGTTTAGAACCACAATCATTTTTACAACTAGTAGAGGCGGGACATAATCGATGACAAAACCAGTAGCACTCATCATTTTAGATGGCTTCGGTTTGCGCGAAGAGCAATACGGTAACGCCGTCGCTCAAGCGAACAAACCGAATTACGATCGATTTTGGGACGAATATCCTCATACGACGTTGAACGCGTCAGGTGAAGCAGTCGGTCTTCCGGACGGACAGATGGGGAACTCAGAAGTAGGTCATACGAATATCGGTGCAGGACGCATCGTTTATCAAAACTTAACACGCATTTTCAAATCGATTGAATCGGGTGATTTTTTCGAAGAAGAAGCGATGAAACGTGCGATGACGCACGTGAAAGAAAAAGGTTCAGCTTTACACGTTCTCGGCTTATTGTCAGATGGCGGTGTGCATAGCCATTACGAACATTTATTTGCGATTTTGGAAATGGCGAAACGTGAAGGCGTTGAACGTGTATACGTTCACGGATTCCTCGACGGTCGTGACGTCGGACCGCGCACAGCGGCGACGTACATCGCTGAAACAGAAAAGCAATTTAAAGAAATTGGTGTCGGTCAATTCGCATCGATCTCAGGTCGTTACTATGCGATGGACCGTGACAAACGTTGGGAACGTACGCAATTAAGTTTCGACGCGATGGTGTACGGAAAAGGGAATGAAGCGGCGACGGCATCGGAAGGTCTTGAAGCATCGTATGCAGAAGAGATCGTCGACGAGTTTGTGAAACCGTACGTCATTACAGAAGGCGGACAACCGGTCGCAACGATCGAAGAAGACGACGCAGTCATTTTCTTCAACTTCCGTCCTGACCGCGCGATTCAATTGTCGCGTGCGTTTACGGAACGAGGATTCGACGGGTTCGATACAGGTGTTAAAAACTTTAGCGAGATGCCGTACGTTTCGTTCACTCATTACAGCGATGAAGTCGTATCCGACGTCGTTTTCAAAGCGACAGACCTCGTCAATACGTTCGGTGAAGTCGTTTCGAGAGAAGGACTTCGTCAATTACGTATCGCCGAAACAGAAAAATATCCACACGTTACATTTTTCTTCAACGGTGGGAAAGAAGATACGTTCGACGGTGAGAAACGAATTTTGATCCACTCACCGAAAGTAGCGACGTACGATCTTCAACCGGAGATGAGCGCATACGAAGTGACGGATGCATTGCTCGATGAGATTGAAAACGATCGTCAAGATGTCGTCATTTTAAACTATGCGAACCCGGATATGGTCGGTCATAGTGGGATGTTAGAGCCGACGATCAAAGCGGTAGAAACGGTCGATGAATGCGTAGGGAAAGTCGTCGATGCGATCGTCGCAAAAGGCGGAGTCGCACTCATTACAGCGGACCACGGAAACGCGGACAAAGTGATGAATGCAGACGGTAAACCGATGACGGCGCATACGACGAACCCGGTACCACTCATCGTTACGAAAGAAGGACTCGACTTGCGTGAGGGCGGGATTTTAGCAGACCTTGCGCCGACGATGCTCGACTTACTCGGCATCGAACAACCTGTAGAAATGACAGGTCAAACAATTATTAAGGGAGAGAATGAATAATGGTTGTCATTAAAAAAGTACACGGTCGTGAAGTCATTGACTCACGCGGTAATCCAACAGTAGAAGTAGAAGTTACGACAGAAAGCGGTGCATTTGGCCGTGCGATCGTTCCTTCAGGAGCATCAACAGGTGAATACGAAGCCGTTGAATTACGCGACGGAGACAAAGACCGTTACCTCGGAAAAGGTGTTTTGAAAGCAGTAGAATACGTAAACACGACGATCGCGGAAGCGCTCGAAGGACAGTTTTCTGTATTGGATCAAGTGAAAATTGACGAAAAAATGATTGAACTTGACGGAACACCGAACAAAGGAAAAATTGGTGCGAACGCGATTTTAGGCGTATCGATGGCTGTCGCTCGTGCAGCAGCAAACCATGTGAACATGCCACTTTACCAATACTTAGGTGGAGTGAACGGTAAACAACTTCCTGTTCCAATGATGAACATTTTAAACGGCGGAGAGCACGCAGATAACAACGTCGACATTCAAGAGTTTATGATCATGCCAGTCGGTGCGAAAACGTTCCGCGAAGCGATGCAAATGGGAGCGGAAATTTTCCACTCATTAAAAGCCGTTCTTCAAGGAAAAGGTTTGAACACAGCGGTCGGTGACGAAGGTGGATTTGCACCTGACTTGAAATCGAACGAAGAAGCACTCGCAACGATCATCGAAGCGATCGAAGCAGCAGGTTACAAACCAGGTGAACAAGTGCGCCTCGCAATGGATGCCGCTTCTTCAGAGTTTTACAACGCAGAAGAAGGGACGTACCATTTATCAGGTGAAGGTGTCGTGAAAACGTCAGCAGAAATGGTCGACTGGTACGCTGAAATGTGCGACAAATACCCGATCATTTCAATCGAAGACGGTTTAGACGAAAACGACTGGGAAGGCCACAAATTACTCACTGAAACAATCGGTGACCGTGTTCAACTCGTCGGAGACGACTTGTTCGTAACGAACACTGAAAAATTAGCTCGCGGAATCAAAGAAGATACAGCGAACTCGATTTTAATTAAAGTGAACCAAATCGGTACGTTGACAGAAACGTTCGACGCGATCGAAATGGCGAAACGTGCGGGTTACACAGCGGTTATTTCACACCGTTCAGGTGAATCAGAAGATACGACGATCGCAGATATCGCAGTAGCGACAAATGCGGGACAAATTAAAACAGGTGCTCCTTCACGTACCGACCGTGTTGCGAAATACAACCAGTTGTTACGCATCGAAGAAGAGCTCGGCCAAACAGCCGTGTACCAAGGACTCGATTCATTCTATAATATCGAAAAGTAAAAAGAAGGCAGCGACTTGCTCTCGAGCGAGTCGCTGTTCTCTTTTGTACAGAAGAACTACGTAACCTTGATAACGACGAGCTGTGAAAGGTTCGTGACGTAGAAAAGGTACTTTCGCACGGTCTTTTTGAAATGAGTTGTAACGGAAAGAAGCATTTGGTAAAATAAGAGTATTGTATAAACTGTTCAACTACTCACTTCAGGAGGTGGAGCATAGTGGAATCATTATTGCTCGGTTTGTTACTTATCGATGCAATCGGCTTAATTGCTGTTGTATTATTGCAATCTGGAAAAAGTGCAGGGTTGTCAGGAGCCATCTCCGGTGGAGCTGAACAACTGTTCGGTAAGCAAAAAGCGCGAGGACTCGATCTCGTTTTAGAACGATTAACGATCGTCTTCTCAGTACTATTTTTCGTATTAACAATTTTGTTAATGAAGTTTTAACAGACGAAGGACGCTGTACTCATCGGAGTGCAGCGTTTTTTTCATGAACGAGAAACCTTACAAACGGATCAAATGTTGGTACACTGAAAAGAAAGGAGGAAAGGCTTATGAAATACGTTCAACCGAAACCATTTTTTGAGGAAAAAGGAGAGCGGGCCGTTTTATTGTTGCACGGATTTACTGGAAACTCGGCAGACGTCCGTTTGCTCGGGCGTTATTTAGGTGAAAGAGGGTATACAACGATAGCTCCGCACTATGCAGGACACGGTGTTCCACCTGAGCAGTTGATCGAGACGGGGCCTCGGGATTGGTGGCGAGATGTGATCGACGCATACGATCGTTTGAAAGAAAACGGGTATGAACAAATTGCGGTCGCTGGCTTATCGCTCGGAGGCGTTTTTTCCTTAAAGTTAAGTATGGAGCGTCCGACGCTCGGTGTCGTCCCGATGTGTGCGCCGATGTCGATGGAATCGACCGATTTAATGTATGAAGGCGTTTTGCAATATGCGAAACGGTACAAAACGTACGAAGGAAAACCGACAGAAACGATCGAACGAGAAGTCGACAAGCTTCGCGAACAGTCGATGCCTTCGCTCAGCGATTTACGAGCGCTCGTCTACGACGTACGCGACCGGTTAGAAGATGTGTTTGCACCGACGTTTGTCGTGCAAGGGAAGTTGGATCAAGTGATCGACATCGAATCAGCGAACGTCATTGAGCAGACGATCTCATCGGCGCAAAAAACAATGAAGTGGTACGAACGTTCAGGACACGTCATTACGATCGGCCCTGAACGCGAACAATTGTACGAAGACATTTATCAATTTTTAGAAACGTTAGATTGGACAATTTAACGTAAAGGAGGCGTTACAATGGAAGAAGAAAGAAATGAATGGACGAACGCGTTACTCGAAGAGATGGCGAAATCGTCGTATCGACCGAGTACGGTGCACGAATTGCAAGAGGCGCTCGCAATTGAAGGAGCAGACGCATTTAAACAATTCGTGAAATTGCTCGTTACGCTCGAACAAAGAGGAGAAATCGTCCGTTCCCGCGCGAACCGTTACGGTTTGCCGGAACGTATGAATCAAATGCGTGGACGTTTCATCGGTCATGCGAAAGGATTCGGGTTCGTCGTGCCAGAAACAGAAGGGATGGATGATATTTTCATTCCACCACCTGCGACGAATGGAGCGATGAACGGTGATACGGTCATGATCGAAGTGAACGAAGAGTCGTTCGGAGACCGCCGTGAAGGACGTGTCGTGACGATCGTTGAACGGAAGACAGGTACCGTCGTTGGAACGTTTAGCGGTAGTGAAGAGGCGGCGTACGTTAAGCCAGACGATAAAAAAGTGCCGATGGACATTCGAATCGGTTCGAACGATACGCTCGGAGCGATGGAAGGGCATAAAGTGCTCGTTGAAATTACCGAGTGGCCGGAAGACGACCGTGATGCACGCGGTGTCGTCACGAAAATTCTCGGTCATAAAAATGACCCAGGCGTCGATATTTTATCGATCATTTACAAACATGGCATTGCGATCGACTTCCCGGATGAAGTGATGGATCAAGCGAATGCGACACCGGATGAAGTGTTACCGGAACAATATGAAGGTCGTGTCGACTGTCGGGATGAATTGACGATTACGATCGACGGTGCGGACGCGAAAGATTTGGACGATGCCATTTCAGTCGTGAAACATGAGGACGGGACGTATACGCTAACGGTTCACATTTCAGACGTTAGTTATTACGTTGAAGAAGGAACGCCGATGGACGAAGAGGCGTATGAACGTGGAACGAGTGTTTATTTAATCGACCGCGTCATTCCGATGTTGCCACACCGGTTATCGAATGGGATTTGTTCATTAAACCCGGACGTGGATCGTTTAACGATGTCATGTCGTATGCGAATCGATGAGGCGGGAACGGTCGTCGAACACGACATTTTCGAATCGGTCATTCGCTCGAAAAAACGGATGACGTACGACGACGTGTACGAAATGATTGAACATAAAGACGAAGCGTTGCTTGAACGACACGCAGACGTCGCACCGATGTTATTCCATATGGAAGAGCTCGCAACCATTTTACGTGCGAAACGGGAGCGTCGAGGAGCGATCGATTTCGACTTTAAAGAATCGAAAGTGATCGTCGATGAAAACGGATGGCCGGTCGATATTGAAATGATCGAACGTACGGTTTCAGAAAAGTTAATTGAAGAATTTATGTTAGCGGCGAACGAAACGGTTGCCGAACATTTCCACTGGATGCAAGTGCCGTTCCTTTACCGAATTCACGAAGACCCGAAAGAAGAAAAACTTCAAAACTTTTTCGGTTTCATTACGAATTTCGGCATTTCTGTCAAAGGATCTGGAAATAAAGTTCACCCACGCGCCCTTCAAGAAATTATCGATTCGATCGCAGGGCTTCCAGAAGAAACGGTCATTTCGACGATGTTGCTTCGTTCGATGCAACAAGCGAAATACCATCAAGCGAGTTTAGGTCACTTCGGATTATCGACGGACTTTTACACGCATTTCACGGCCCCGATTCGACGATACCCTGACTTGATCATTCACCGAATGATTCGGACGTACTTGTTGCGTGGAAAAGCGAGCGATGAGACGATCGCTCACTATGAAAGCATTTTGCCGGATGTTGCCGAACATACGTCGTCACGAGAACGCCGTGCAGTCGATGCCGAAAGAGATGTCGAAGCGTTGAAAAAAGCACAGTTCATGGTCGACCAAGTAGGTGAGACGTTCAAAGGTGTCGTGTCGAGCGTAACGAACTTCGGAATGTTCATCGAACTCGAAAATACAGTAGAAGGACTCGTTCACGTACGCGATATGTCTGACGACTATTACCGATTCGACGAACGATTCATGATGTTGATCGGCGAGCGAACGGCGAAACAGTACCGAATTGGTGATGAAGTGGAAGTTGAAGTGACGAATGTCGTCCCAGAAGAAGGAACGATCGACTTCGGTGTCGTCGGTATGAAATCGAACCGTCGCAGAAGTTCACGAAAAGCGCGTCCGCAAGTTGTTGATGCGAAAGGGAAACGTTCAGAAAAGCCGAGTCGTTCACGTGCACCGAAACGCGGAAAGCGTGGCAATGCACCGATTGAACGTTCGCCGAAACCGAAAAAGAAGAAAAAGTTTTATGAAGGCATTGCGAAAAAAACGGCAGGGAAACGCCGTAAGAAAAGATAAGGAGAATGACGATGGCAAGAGGACAAGGAAAAACAGTCGCGCGTAACCGAAAAGCGAATTTTAACTACGCGATTGAAGATACGTATGAAGCAGGCATTGTATTAAAAGGGACCGAAATTAAATCGATTCGTGCCGGGAAAGTACAAATTAATGATGCGTTCGTATTGATCCGAAACAATGAAGCGTGGGTATCGAACATGCACATTAGTCCGTACGAACAAGGAAACCGTCATAACCACGACCCGCTCCGTGCACGAAAGTTGTTGCTTCATAAGCGACAAATCGACATTTTACGCGGTCGTGTCCAACGGGACGGTTATTCGATCATCCCGATTAAAATGTACATTAAAAACGGCTTTGCGAAGTTGTTAATCGGGCTCGGAAAAGGGAAAAAACTTCACGACAAGCGAGAAGATTTGAAACGAAAAGATGCGAAACGTGATGTCGCACGTGCGTTTAAAGAGTACCAACGCATCTAATGAGTGGGACGGCTGTTCGTCAGCCGCCCCGGGCTCTTTCGAGCGAAACGTTTGTCATTCGTCGAGAGATGCGCTATAATAAATGTTGCTGTAATGAACATCTTTGCTTTTATAGGAAGGGGACGTTACGGATTCGACAGGGGTACTTGAGCTTGAACTGCGTGTCGGAGGGATCGTCTCCGTCAGAAACGTCAAAGCCAATAATAACTGGCAAACAAGAACAAAACTTAGCTTTCGCAGCGTAAGCTGTTGAAACTGCCTTTACTGTCTATCGCCCATGTAGTACGGATAAAGGCTCAAACTTAGTGGGATACGTTCGTTCACTTCCTTCTGCAGTGACGAAAAGAGATTCATCAGAATAGCGCTCGGGACGCCTTGATTTACGGCATAACGAGTGGCGAAACGAAATAGTCAATCTACACACGTAGACGTTTGGGTGGCAAGGCCTTTGGACGCGGGTTCGACTCCCGCCGTCTCCATACAAGACACACCGTATGGGTGAAGCACGAGACATGGGTCTCGTGCTTTTTTTTATTTCACGAGATCCGTTGGTTCTACGAGTGAACGTCCCATACTTTACACTTTGGCGAGTAGCTTGTAGAGAAGGATCTTTAAAAAAAGAAAGAGGTTCGCTACAAATTCACGACATTGTCGTTGTTTTCGGTTATCTTTCATCATATAGTTAGTAGTAGCGTGCTTTTTGGCGGAACGTTTTGATGATTGAAACGTTCCGTAAAGGATGACTGAAATAGAAGTGGAGTGTTGATTTGTGGAAAGGCCGAAACGTAGGTTTCGTTTAGAAATTGAAGGATTGCGAGCCGTTGCCGCATTGCTCGTAGCAATTTATCATATTTGGTTCAACCGCGTATCAGGAGGAGTCGATGTCTTTTTCGTCATCTCCGGTTTTTTAATTACGACGTCTCTTTTTTCGACATACGCACGAGAAGGAACGTTTCAACCGTTTGCTTATTTGTTGAAACTCGTCCGTCGACTCGCGCCGAATGCGTGGACGGTCGCACTCGTTTCACTCGTCGTCAGTTTGTTCGTCTTACCGACGACCGTTCGCTCGCAACTCGTGAGCGAGTGGATGGCTTCGATGTTTTATTTTGAAAACATTCGTCTCGCACTCGATGCGGTCGATTATTTAGGAGCGACGAACGATGCTTCCGTCTACCAACATTTTTGGGCGCTCGGCATTCAGTTCCAGTTTTACATCATTTGGGCTGTCTTGTTCGGGCTCGGGTTGCTGCTCGTCCGTCTCTTCACATGGAAAGAGCGTGTCATCGTCCCACTATTCGGTGGAATGATCGTGATCGTGTTGATCGGCTCGTTCATTTACTCGATCGTCTTAACAGGCGACAATCAACCGGTCGCTTATTACCATCCGCTTGCGCGCGTTTGGGAGTTTGCGCTCGGGGCAGTACTGGCGCTCGTACTCCCTCACATTCGCTTGCCGAAAGCGTTCGCCTTTTTACTCGGTTGGGTCGGTCTTATCGGCCTGATCGCATGTGGTATCGTGTTCCAAGTGGCGACTGTATTTCCAGGGTATGCGGCGTTATGGCCGACTCTCTGTGCCGTTTTCATTTTAGCAGCAGGGAAAGAAGCTGAGCAGTATAGCGCGTATGCGTTATTAAGTTCGCGACCGCTCGTCTCGTTCGGCCAAATTTCCTACGCGTTTTATTTATGGCATTGGCCGGTTCTCATTATGACGTATGCGATCACGGGGACGAAAGAGATTTCGTTCGTGATCGGTCTTCTCATTCTCATCGTCTCGGCTGCGCTTGCGTATGCTACGACGATGTGGATCGAACGCCCGTTACGCTCATTCGAACTCGATTCCGTTCGGACGTTCGCACTCGTTGCCGTTGTCGCCGCACTCGTCATCGGTGGTGGCACCTATTGGGAAAAGTCGGAGCAAAATCGGTTAAAAGCGTTAGCGGCTGCACAAGAAAAAGAAGCGTTGCTTGAATCGATTCCGAAAGACCATCCAGGCGCATTGATCAATTGGGATGAAGACGCTCCGTACTACGACCCGGATAAGCCGCTGTTACCGCCGATTGAATTAGCAGAACGCGATTTATCGGACGTTTATGAAGACCGATGCATTACACGGGTCGAGCAGACGAACGTCGTCAGCTGTGCGTATGGTGAAACGAAAGACTTCGACTATACGATCGCACTCGTCGGTGGCTCACATGCGGCGCATTGGCAACCGATGCTCGACGCGTTCGGAAAGGCGAATCGGGTGAAAATTGAAACGCATTTAAAACCGCGATGCCGCTTCGTCTTCAACAGTAAAGAAGACGGAGGCTCTTGCGCACCGTGGTTTGATGAAGTGATGGATCGAATCGTCGCTTCGAAACCGGACCTCGTATTCACGACAGGTGATGTCGGGAAAGACCAACGTGAAACGGTGCCGAAGTCGTTCGTTGAAACGTGGCGTTACTTAGAGATGCTCGACATCGATCTCTTTTTAATGCGAGATAGCCCGTGGTATGACATCGACATTCCGCAATGTTTAGCGGAACATCCGAACGATCCGATGCAATGTAAAGTGAAGCGGTCGGATGTCATCGTTGAACCGAGTCCGATGAGCAAAGTGAACGATTTGCCGTCGAACGTTCATTATTTAGACGTGACGGATTATTATTGCGACGAGGAGTATTGTTATCCCGTCGTCGGAAACGTCATTACTCATTTTGATACGAACCATTACACGGCGACCTTTTCACGTTCGTTTGCGAGAATTATCGGACCGGAAATTATGGACGTGTTAGAAGGTAAGAAAAAAGGAGAGAACGAAAACAATGAGGAAGTTGATGATCGTTGACGGAATGGCTCTATTATTCCGCTCATATTTTGCAACCGCTGCAATGGGGAACTTTTTCCCGAATCGGGACGGGGTACCGACGAATGGTGTGCAAGGATTTTTACGCCATATGATGGCAGCGAAACAAACATTTCAACCGACCGATCTCGTCGTCTGTTGGGATATGGGGGCGGAGACGTTCCGAAATGATTTGTACGACGGTTACAAAGCGCACCGTCCAGCACCAGCGCCAGAGCTCGTGCCGCAGTTCGATCAAGCGCGACAAGCGTCTGAAACACTCGGATTTACGAATCTCGGCGTACACGGTTTAGAAGCGGATGATCTGATCGCTTCGCTCGTTGAAAATTATGCGACTGACGTGCCGATTACGATCGTGTCAGGCGATAAAGATTTGTTTCAATTGTTGCGTCCGAACGTAACGATCGCATTGACGAAAAAAGGGTATACCGAGTACGACGTTTATACAGAAGACCGTTTCGTGGAAGAGTACGGTTTTACCCCGAAGCAATACGTCGATTACAAAGCGCTAATCGGTGACGCGGCGGACGGTTATCCAGGTGTGAAAGGGATCGGTCCGAAAACAGCGACGCGACTCATTCAATCGTACGGAACGATCGGTGGCTTGATCGAATCGTTACCGAACGAAACGAAAGGCGTTCAAAAGAAAGTGACCGAACAACGAGAAATGCTCGACATTTCGTACGAGTTGGCCGCTTTACATTATGAACCGCAAGTGACGCTCGATGGTGGCGCACCGATTCCACCGTGGAGCGAGACGATGAAAGCGCAACTCGAAGCGCTCGACTACTCGCTCGTCGTCCGATACGGTGAATCGCTTCACGCATAAAGAAAAGGCTAGGGATTTATCCATTCCCTAGCCTTTTTATTATCGTTCGAGCGATGTTAAAAATTCAGTCACTTGATCCGGTGTTTTCGCGTGCGCGCTATGCAAGTGCGCTGTTTTTTCACCGTCTTTAAAAACGAGTAAGCTCGGAATGCCACGCACATCGTACGCCTCTGCCACTTCCGGTAAGACGTCGCGGTCGATGTCGTACCACGTATAGCCGTCGAATTGCTCTTGGATCGGTCCGATGAACATGTCGAGGCGTGTACAATCGGGACACCAACCGGCTTGGAATTTAACGAGTGCTGGTTTGTCTTGACGAATCGCTTCTTCAAATTGTTCGAGTGTTGTAATTGAAATCATCCTATTATCCCTCCTATCGTAAGTAGTGTACCGCTTTCTCATTCATCCGTAAACTGCTTGTAGTAGGAAGTCGTTTCGAATCATGATACAATGTACGGCATAAGTGAGGAGGAGTTCGATGACGATTACATTTTATACGTATCCGAAATGTTCGACGTGCCGCAAAGCGAAAAAGTGGCTCGAACAACATGGGAAGACGTTAAACGAAGTACATTTAGTAGAAGAGACACCGTCTGCTGACACATTGCGAGACATTTGGCAATTAGCCGGTGTGCCACTGAAGCGATTGTTTAATACGAGTGGGAAAGTGTACCGTGAAATGAAGTTGAAAGACGAGCTACCGACGATGTCTGAAGAGGAGCAACTCGAGTTGCTCGCATCGAACGGGATGCTCATTAAACGTCCGATCGCTACCGACGGAACGCATGTGACGATCGGTTTCAAAGAAGAGACGTACGAAGACGTTTGGAACGCATAACGATTCATTAAAGGAGAGATGAAAGATGACAACACCAACGACATTACGCTACTCAAAAGAACACGAATGGGTAAAAGAAGAAAATGGAACGTACCGCATCGGTATTACGACGTTCGCACAAGATGAATTAGGCGATATCGTATTCGTCGAGCTTCCAGAAGTAGGCGAGACGATTAAAGCGGACGAGCCGTTCGGAAACGTTGAATCGGTGAAGACGGTTTCGGAATTGTACGCACCGATTAGCGGAAAAGTGATCGCCGTGAACGAGGCGTTAGAGGATGAACCGGAACTCGTGAACGAATCACCGTACGAAGACGCGTGGATGGTCGTCGTCGAACCGGCAGAAGGAACGACACTCGATCATTTAATGACAGCAGAAGCGTACGACCGTATGACGTCAGGTGAATAAATGATGAAAGACACGTAGAGACGATTCTCTACGTGTCTTTTTGAAAGGAGAAACGAATGCACGCAGTACTCGTTGTAGAAGGGAAAACAGACGCGCGAGCGGTGAGACGAGTCGTCCATTCGAACGTTGCGATTCTTCAAACGTACGGAACGATGAGTGAATACGACATAGAGCAGTTGCTCGAGCCGTATGAAAGCGAGCCGTTATTTACGATGTTTGACCGCGACCGAACAGGCGACCGACTCCGTGCTCAATGCGATGCGCTCTTTTTTGAAGCGGTTCACCTAGTCCCTCCAGAACCGAACGTGGAAGTTGCAGAAACACCCCCGGATGTATTACGTTTAATAGTAGCACCGTATTACGCTTTAAGAAAGAAGGATTGGCTATGAAACGTTGGACACAACAGGACTTTGAACGTTCACGCGAGGAAGACACGGTTTCTGCATTTTACTTACATGCAGCGATGTGTGGGACGTGTCAAGTCGCTTCTAAAATGTTAACGGTCGTCGAACAGCTCGTTCCGGACGTGCCGATCGGGGAGACCGACCTCAATTATGAGGAGCAAATCGCAGTCGATTACGAAGTAGAAAGCGTTCCGTGTCTTCTCATCCAAAAAAATGGGGACATCGTGAAAAAGATTTACGCGTTTCAATCGGTTCCGTATTTACTCGAGCAGTTACGCGACCCGTCCGCCTGAAAAAAACAGTGTTTTTTCATGACCGACAATGATACAATGAACGTACAGTTTGTGTAGAAAAGAGGTCGGTTGTTTCGTGAAAAAAATTAGTTTGATTTGGCGAATTATTATCGCAATCGTCCTTGCAGTAGCGCTCGGAATGGCATTTCCAGCGATGCATGAAGGGTTCGGAAAAGGGTTCGGACGCGTATTCGTAACGTTCAACGATATTTTTAGTGAATATTTGAACTTCATCGTTCCGTTGATCATTATCGGATTTATCGCTCCGAGTATTTCGAAGCTCGGTCAAGGATCAGGAAAGTTGCTCGGCGTAGCGACAGCGGTCGCTTACGTTTCGACGATTTTAGCAGGAATTTTCGCATTTATCGTCGCATCGAATTTACTTCCTACAATTATTCATCCGTCGGCAAAAGATTCGATCGGTGAAGGAGCGCGCGCGGCGCTCGACGTATTACTCGAAGTGGAAATTCCACCGATTATGAACATTATGACTGCATTGCTCATGGCGTTCGTACTCGGCATTGGAATGGCAGCGACGAATAGTAACGTCATGAGTTCGATGTTCGATGAGTTGAAAAAAATCGTCGAAAAAGTCATTAACGTGACGATCATTCCACTTCTCCCGTTCCATATTTTCGGTATTTTTTATCACATGACGTATCAAGGGGAAGTAGCGAACGTATTGCAAGTGTTCGCAATCGTCTTCGTATTAATTATCGTATTGCATTGGATCATGTTGACGATTCAATATTCAACAGCAGGTGCGATGAGCAAACGAAGCCCATTCGGTCTCATTAAGACGATGTTACCCGCTTATTTCACAGCGATCGGTACACAGTCTTCAGCCGCATCGATTCCGGTGACGTTGCAACAAGCTCGTCAAACGGGCGCATCGGACCGCATTACTGGATTTACGATTCCGTTGTTTTCAACGATTCATTTATCAGGTAGTACGATTACGCTCGTCACATGTTCAATCGGTGTTCTATTAATGAATGGCTTACCGGTTACGCTCGGCATGTACCTTCCGTTCATTTTCACACTCGGTGTTGCGATGATCGCAGCTCCTGGTGTACCAGGTGGAGCAGTCGTCGCGGCGGCTGGCTTATTATCACAAATGCTCGGATTTGACGAAACGATGGTTGCGCTCATGATCGCCTTATACATGGCGCAAGATAGTTTCGGTACAGCGACAAACGTAACAGGTGACGGCGCGTTAGCGATCATCGTCGACGAATTGTCGAAGCGCCAACGGGCGTAAGGCGAACGTTGAAAGTAGAACGTAACTAACTGAAAACCTAGCAGTCATTGACGTTGAGTGAATGACTGCTAGGTTTTTTCGTGCGCTCGTACATGCCGAGGAAAGTGATTCGTTCGCGGCACGACTAGTAGGCACGGCCGATAAGTGTTGATAAAAACTGATTATCAGTTAATTTCGATTAACTGATAACGAAAATTCATAATCGAAAGTCCTAATACATGGTACATCAACGTTTCAAGCCTTTTTAACTGAATGAGAAAGAACGATTCTCAATGATTTGCAACGCATTGAGAAATGCGCTAAGATTAGAATGATACTAAAATGAGAAAAGATGACGAAGCGATTCGTCGTGATTATAAATGGGGGTAAAATAATGGCAACGTTAGAAATTAAAGACCTTCACGTAGGCATTGAAGGAAAAGAAATTTTAAAAGGTGTAAACTTAACGATTAATACGAATGAAATTCATGTCATCATGGGACCGAACGGAACAGGTAAATCAACACTCGCTTCGGCAATTATGGGACATCCAAAATATGAAGTACTTTCAGGTACAATTACGTTAGATGGCGAAGACGTACTCGCGATGGAAGTCGACGAACGAGCGAAAGCTGGACTATTTCTCGCGATGCAATATCCGAGTGAGATCGCAGGGGTAACGAACGCAGACTTCTTACGTTCAGCAGTGAACGCACGCCGCGAAGAAGGCGACGAAATTTCATTGATGAAATTCATCCGTGAGATGGATCGCACGATGGCCTTTTTAGAAATGGACGAAGATATGGCGACACGTTACTTGAACGAAGGATTTTCAGGTGGAGAGAAAAAACGTAACGAAATTTTACAAATGATGATGATCAAGCCGACATTCGGTATTTTAGACGAAATCGACTCAGGTCTTGACATCGACGCATTGAAAGTCGTTTCAAAAGGCATTAACAAAATGCGCGGAGAAGATTTCGGTGCATTGATGATCACTCACTACCAACGTCTCCTCAACTATATCGAGCCCGATCACGTACACGTTATGATGCAAGGTCGCGTCGTAAAATCAGGTGGAGCAGAGCTTGCGAAGAAACTTGAAGAAAACGGATACGATTGGATCAAAGAAGAGCTCGGCATCGAAGACGTTACAGTCGGTGAAGAAGCTTAAGAAAGGGGACGAATTGAACATGACGGTTGAAACGAAAATCGCTATGACAGCACAAGACGTCCGTGCCTATTCAAAGCAGATGAACGAAGCTGACTGGATGACGGACTTCCGCGTCGAGGCACTTGAAAAAGTTGAAGCATTACCGATGCCGACACCGGATAAAACGAACATTAAAAAATGGAATTTCACCCAATTCCCAACGCATTCAGTGGAAAGTACAACGTATGATAGTTTGAAAGATTTGCTCGGCGAAGCGAAAGGTCTCGTCGACGCAGAGAAACAAGAAAACATTTACGTTCAACATAACAATACACCTGCTTACGTGTCATTATCAGAAGAACTAACAGCGCGTGGCGTCGTCTTAACAGACATTTTCACAGCGACACGAGACTACCCAGAGTTAGTGCAACAGTATTACATGACAGACGGCGTAGCAGTGAACGAAAATAAATTGACGGCACTTCATGCCGCATTGATGAACGGTGGCGTATTCCTTTACGTCCCACGAAACGTCGTCATCGAAGAGCCGATTCAAGTGCTTTACTTGCACGACGATGCGGACGCTTCATTGTTCAACCATACGCTCATCGTGGCAGAAGAGAGCAGTCACGTCACTTACGTAGAAAACTACTTATCGACAGTAGAAGAAGCGAACGGATTAGCGAACATCGTGACAGAAGTCATTGCGAAAGATAATGCCAAAGTCATTTTCGGAGCAGTTGACGTTCTCGCGAAAGGATTCACTGCATACGTTGCCCGTCGAGGAATGGCAGGTCGCGACACGCGGATCGAATGGGCGCTCGGCTTAATGAACGATTCCGACACGATCGCTGAAAACATTACCCATTTAGTCGGCGATAACGCATCGAGCGATTTCAAAATGGTGACGATCGGACGCGGTGATCAAAAGCAAAACTTTACGACAGATATCGTTCATCACGGAAAAGATACGGACGCTTTCATTTTGAAACACGGTGTAATGAAGGATCAAGCGACAGCGATCTTTAATGGTGTTGGTCGAATTAAAAAGCATGCGACACGTTCAAATGCGGTTCAAGAGTCACGTATTTTAATGTTTAGCGACAAAGCGCGTGGCGATGCGAACCCGATTTTACTCATCGACGAAGATGAAGTGACAGCGGGACACGCAGCATCTGTCGGACGTGTTGATCCTGCGCAGTTGTACTATTTAATGAGCCGAGGGATTTCAAAAGAAGAAGCGGAACGCCTCATCGTACACGGCTTTTTAGAGCCTGTCGTTAGCCAACTCCCTGTTGAAGGAGTTAAAGAACAGTTGACAGCTGTCATTGAAAGGAAAGTGCGCGCATGATAAATGAAACGATTCGACAAGACTTTCCGATTTTAAAAGAAATCGTGAATGAACATCCCGTCGTTTATTTGGACAGTGCAGCTACTTCACAAAAGCCACAAGTCGTCATCGATGCGATCAGTCGCTATTATGAAACGTCGAACTCGAACGTCCACCGTGGCGTTCATACGCTCGGCAACTTAGCGACGGAAGCTTATGAAGGCGCGCGTGAAACCGTTCGTCGTTTCCTCAATGCGAACAGTACGAAAGAAGTCATTTTCACACGTGGTACGACGGCGTCGTTGAACCTCGTTGCGCAAAGTTACGGCTATGCGAACGTTGAGGAAGGCGATGAAATCGTCATTACGTACATGGAGCACCACTCGAACATTATTCCGTGGCAACAGCTCGCTCGTGCGAAAAAAGCGACATTGAAATACATCGACTTAACGCCGGAAGGCACGATCGATTTAGAAGAAGTGAAACGTGTCGTCACACCGAAGACGAAAATCGTTGCGATGACGATGGCTTCAAACGTACTCGGCACGATCAACCCGATTGAAGAAGTGACGAACATTGCTCATGCCAATGGAGCGGTCATGGTCGTCGATGCGGCGCAAGGTGCGCCCCATATGAAAATGGACGTCCAATCGCTCGATTGTGATTTCCTCGCATTTTCAGGACATAAAATGGCGGGACCGACTGGAATCGGTGTTCTGTACGGAAAACAATCGCTCCTCGAAGAGATGGAGCCGGTTGAATTTGGTGGAGAAATGATCGACTTCGTCGGTTTGTATGAATCGACATGGGCTGACTTACCGGCTAAATTTGAAGGTGGTACGCCGATCATCGCTGGTGCTGTCGGACTCGGTGCGGCGATCGACTATTTAGAGAACATCGGATTTGATGCGATTGCGCAACATGAACGAGAGCTCGTTCAATACGCGCTTGACGAAATGCAAAAAATCGAAGGGCTCGAAATTTACGGTCCGAAAGAAGCAGAGAAGCGCGCAGGACTCGTCACGTTTAACTTGAAGGAAGTGCACCCACACGATTTAGCGACTGTGCTCGATATGAGTGGAATTGCGATCCGTGCCGGTCACCACTGTGCACAACCGTTAATGAAATGGTTGGACGTATCAGCGACGGCTCGCGCTAGCTTTTACATTTACAATACGAAAGAAGACGTCGACCGACTCGTCGAAGGCCTTCGAATGGCAAAGGAGTATTTTGGCGAATGAGTATGAATAAATTAGATCAATTGTACCGTACGGTCATTATGGAGCATTCGAAACGCCCGAAAAATAAAGGGGTACTCGATGCGAATAACGTAACCGTAGATATGAACAACCCGACGTGTGGAGATGTGATCCACTTAACGATGCGTGTAGAGGACGACATCGTTCAAGAAGCGAAGTTCGAAGGCGAAGGCTGTTCGATTTCGATGGCTTCAGCGTCGATGATGACCGACCTCGTCAAAGGAAAAACGATCGACGAAGCACTTCGTTACGCAGAAGCATTTTCAAATATGATGCTCGGTGAAGAAGTGGACGATTCGATCGATTTTGAAGATGTGGAAGCACTTGCAGGAGTTGCGAAATTTCCAGCGCGTATTAAATGTGCCACGTTGGCGTGGAAAGCGATGGAAAAAGGACTCGGAGAAAATAACTAACGAACGGGGGAGTTAATGATGGCAAAACAGATGCCGGATATTGGCGATTATAAATATGGGTTTCATGATAAAGACGTCTCGGTGTTCCGTTCAGAGCGTGGATTGACGCGCGAAATCGTTGAAGAAATTTCTTCAATGAAAGAGGAACCACAATGGATGCTCGACTATCGTTTGAAGTCATTGGACATTTTCTACTCAAAGCCGATGCCACAATGGGGCGGTGACTTGAACTCGCTCGATTTCGACGAAATTACGTACTACGTAAAACCGTCGGAAGCAGCGGAACGTTCATGGGATGAGGTACCGGAAGAAATTAAAAATACGTTTGATAAACTCGGTATTCCAGAAGCGGAGCAGAAATATTTAGCAGGGGTTTCTGCACAGTACGAATCAGAAGTCGTTTACCACAATATGAAAGAAGATTTAGAAGATCTCGGAATCGTTTTCAAAGATACCGACTCAGCACTTCGTGAAAACGAAGACATTTTCAAAAAGTATTGGGGTACAGTCATTCCGAACACAGATAACAAATTCGCTGCGTTGAACTCAGCGGTTTGGTCAGGTGGTTCATTCATTTACGTACCGCCTGGTGTGAAAGTCGATACGCCGCTTCAAGCGTACTTCCGTATTAACTCAGAAAATATGGGACAGTTCGAACGTACGTTGATCATCGTTGATGAAGGCGCGAGCGTTCACTACGTAGAAGGATGTACAGCACCGGTTTATACGACGAACTCGTTGCACTCAGCGGTCGTTGAAATCGTCGTGAAAGAGAACGCGTACTGCCGTTACACGACGATCCAAAACTGGGCGAACAACGTGTACAACCTCGTAACGAAACGTACGATGGTTGAAGCGAACGGTACGATGGAATGGATCGACGGAAACATCGGTTCAAAATTAACGATGAAATACCCAGCATGTATTTTAAAAGGTGAAGGGGCACGTGGATTGACGTTGTCCATTGCGATTGCTGGAGAAGGCCAACACCAAGATGCGGGTGCGAAAATGATTCACTTGGCACCGAATACGTCGTCGACGATCGTTTCAAAATCGATCGCACAGCACGGCGGAAAAGTGACGTATCGTGGAATCGTAGAGTTCGGACGCCGCGCAGAAGGTGCACGTGCGAACATCGAATGTGACACGCTCATCATGGATGACAAGTCGACATCGGATACGATTCCGTACAACGAAATCAAAAACGACAACATTTCACTCGAGCACGAGGCGAAAGTGTCGAAAGTGTCGGAAGAACAGTTGTTCTATTTAATGAGCCGAGGCATTTCAGAGCTCGACGCGACTGAAATGATCGTCATGGGCTTCATCGAGCCATTTACAAAAGAATTGCCGATGGAATATGCGGTTGAAATGAACCGTCTCATCCGTTTCGAAATGGAAGGGTCAATCGGTTAATCGATCCATTGTACACTCTCGTTTCAGCATATGCTGGAATGAGGGTGTTTTTTGTTGTTCCATAATTGAGGTTGAGGTTTCCGTTCAGTTCTTTCGGGTTTACAGGCTTGCTCGGGACTCGCTCGCTGCAACCATCCGCAAATTTTACTGACGCTTTAGAAAGTAGAACGAGCGCTCATATGGAGAGAAAAGAGAAATCTGTTGAAAAAGAAACAGGTTTCTCTTTTTTCATTAATTTAATAAAAAGAAAAGTAATCGTATGTAGTTATTGTATAAATGATAGAAAAAAGGAGGGATTTATGTATAAAAAATATAAAATATTAAATTATACTACACTAGTAGTTTCAATGTCAATAGAAAAACTAGATTTTTTATATGTTTTATGATATAATAAAAAGTAGGAAGATTCATTACAAATGAGCGGAGTCGTGCCCATTTTCTTTTTGGAGAAATTGTGTACGATTTTTGTTTTCTCGTCAATGAAAACGAATATAAATGGAGAGTGAGCCAATGAATTTAGTAGATGAGGCAGTTCAGCATAAAGTGTTTGGTGAAGGACAAGTCGTTGAGCAAAGTGATACGAGTATAACGGTTGCTTTTGATGATGAACATAAACGATTCGTTTACCCGGATTCTTTAAAAACGTTTCTTATCTTGAAGGATCGAGACCTCGCGGAACGATTAGGCGCGGCACTTTCTGAACGAAAAGAGCGAGAAGAAATTTTAGAAGAACGTCGTGCAAAAGAGGAAGAACGTGAAGCGTTAGAGCGAGAGCGTCAAGCACGATTGAAAAGCAATAAAATTCACGAAAGTTCCCAAATCGTCTTCTGGTTAGAAGAAGATGAAACAGAAGATGTATTAGAAAAGTGGGAAGCGTTCACAGGAACGGTTCAAAGCGGAAAAAGTGCGGGTGAACCGAACCGGGCAGCGCGCTTGCGTCCGAACAGTGCTGCGGTGTTAACGGTACGCCACGAGGACGAGGAAGAGATCGATCGTCGCGTTATCGGCTTATACATGGTACCGGATACGTTTTACGGCAATGAAACGAACGACGGAATCGTACCTGCTCACGAAACGTACCGTATTCCATTAACAGAAGAAGAAGCAGACTCGGTCTTTTTCTGGGATTATTACATGAACCGTCGCTACCCAGACCGTGCGACATGGAATTCAGGGGTATACCGTTACTTCGACAACGTATGGACGGCACAATTGTTGAAAGACGTGTATGCGTTAAAGACAGACGAAACAGAACGAGAACGAGTGAAACAATTTTATGACTATTTTTGCCGCGTGAACTTACTCGATCCGACTTCGATTCCGGAGCGAGAAGGAACGCGTACGAGAATGTCATCGTAAGAAACGATACGAAATGCATTATGAAGAAACGTGCGAAAGTAGCTTACGCTGCTCTCGCACGTTTTTTGTGTGGCATTCATCTGACGATGACGAAGGAACGGTTAGATGATGTCATTCGAAAGGTAGCGATGGATGAACGTAGCACGTCTATACGAACGTTCAACGAATTGTCACTGTTGTTTGCAAAATGGTCACATGTTCTTCAATAAATGTCCTTAATGTTATATTTAACAAGTGAATAGAGTTCATTTTTATGGGTAAATTTAACATGAAATGAGAGGAAAAGACGATATTATCGCTTTTTTTACGGTTTTCATACGATTCTGTCATTTTGAAACGTGAGCAATTCCATTGTATCTACTTTTTAAAAATAGTATTGTAAAGGTGCAGTTAAAAACTTTACGGAGGCGATTGTTTTGAATTTAGAACAATTAAAAGTAGAAACGGAACAACGACTAGAATCATCTTATAAAATGTTCATCGGTGGCGAATGGACGGAAGGAACAGAAGGTCGTAAAATTACGAGTTACAACCCAAGTACAGGAGAAGCGCTCGCTGAGTTCGTCGACGCGACACATGCAGATGTCGACCACGCAGTAGAAGTAGCGACGAAAGCTCTCCAATCATGGCGTCAAACGAGCTTGGAAGAACGGAGCAAATACTTGTTAGACGTAGCGGATGCGATTGAAGCGAAAGCTGACCACTTAGCGATGGTAGAAACGCTCGACAACGGAAAACCATTCCGTGAGTCACGTCATGCGGATATGAATCTTGTCATTGACCATTTCCGTTACTTCGCAGGAGTCATTCGTTCAGAAGAAGGAACAGCGCAACAATTAGATGGTGACAACTTAACGCTTACTGTACGCGAGCCAATCGGTGTCGTCGGTCAAATTATTCCGTGGAACTTCCCATTATTGATGGCAGCATGGAAAATTGCACCAGCGATCGCAGCAGGTAACACAGTGATCATTCACCCATCTTCAACGACGACATTAAGTTTATTAGAACTTGCGAAAGTATTTGGAGAAGTGCTCCCAGCAGGTGTCGTAAACGTCGTTACAGGACGCGGTGCAGACTCAGGCGACTACATGCTTCACCACGAAGGCATTAGCAAGCTCGCATTCACTGGTTCAACAGAAGTCGGTTACACAGTCGCACGTGCAGCAGCCGATCGTTTAATTCCAGCGACACTTGAACTCGGCGGTAAATCAGCGAACATCTTCTTTGAAGATGCGCCATGGGACCGTGCCATTGAAGGTGCACAACTCGGTATTTTATTCAACCAAGGTCAAGTATGTAGTGCGGGATCACGTTTATTCGTTCAAGAGACGATCTTCGACAAATTCGTTGCAGATTTAAAAGAAGCATTTGAGAATGTGAAAGTCGGTCTTCCTTGGGAAGAAGGCGTGCAAATGGGTGCGCAAATTAACGAACGTCAACTCGGCAAAATTTTAGAATACGTTGAAATCGGTAAAGAAGAAGGCGCAACGGTACTGACAGGTGGCGAACGTTTCACAGAAGGTCCACTTGCGAACGGTTCATTTATGAAACCGACGATTTTAGTCGATGCGAATAATAACATGCGCGTCGCACAAGAAGAAATTTTCGGACCAGTTGCAACGATCATCCCATTCAAAGATGAAGACGATGTCGTCGCGATGGCGAACGACTCAGAGTACGGACTCGGTGGCGGTGTTTGGTCAACGAACATTAACTCAGCACTCCGTGTCGCAAGCCGTGTCGAAACAGGACGTATGTGGGTGAACCAATATACGAACTTCTCGGCGGGGGCACCGTTCGGCGGCTACAAAAAATCAGGAATCGGTCGCGAAACGTATAAGAGCGTTCTCGATGCGTATTCACAAACGAAAAACATCTTCATCAGTACGAAAGAAGAAAAAGACGGACTGTATTAATAACGAAGTAAAAAGACGAGTAGCGGTTATCCGCTCACTCGTCTTTTTTTATGGTCGGAAAGCAAACAGTAAATGTCGTTCCTCGTCGTTCATCACTCGTAACTGAAATCGAAGCATCGTGCGCTTCGACGATTTCTTTAACGATCGCTAACCCGAGACCGTTTCCTTTTTTCTCGGAGTTACGTGATCGATCGACTCGATAAAATCGATCGAATACGTACGGAAGTGCTTCTGGATCGATCGGTCGTCCGTCATTATGGACGATCAGTTGAACAACATCTCGTTGTTCACGAACCGAAATACGGACGAATTGATCGGACGTTCCGTATTTCAATGCGTTGTCCACTAAATTGTAAACGAGACGTTGGACGTAATGGGGATCTGCTTGAATCATAGGAAGTCGTTCATCGATCGTTATGGAAATATTCGCTTGATCATGAAAAGGAGTTAACAATTTATGAAACAAGTCGTCCGCTCTAAATCGTTCAAAATTGAACAACTGTTTCGACGTTTCAATATCGTTTAATTCTGCCATATTTTTCATGAGCTTCGTCATCGATTGCAAGTGAGTGCGCATCCGATCGAAATACGTATCGTAGCGATCGGGTGAAATCATTCCGTCCTCAATCGCTTCCATATAACCGAGCGTTAACGTAATCGGCGTTTTTAAGTCGTGTGCTAAATTAGCGAGCAATTTCGAGCGTTGTTCGTCCGCTCGAATTAACTGTTCATTCGCAACAGATAAAGAACGGTTCATCTCTTCGAGTTGTTCTGTTCGTTCATCGACTTTATGTTCTAAGTCGGCATTCAACGTTCGATAGTTCATGAGTAAATCGTTCATTTTTCGATTCATCGTATGAAATGCTTGTCGGACGTCTTCAAATTCTTCTAACTGTTGAGGTGCAATCGACGTTACCGTTCCGTCTTGCATGCGCTCCATCCCTTCGACGATTTCATGGACAGGCTTCGTAAAGCTTTTCCACATGGCGATCGCACAAACAATGACGAGAAGTAAAGTAGCGATACTAATCCAAAGCAGCTGCTCGATTAACACCTGTTCGTTATGCGCGAGCTGTCGGTCGGTAAATTGGTGAATGTCTTGGACGATCTCATCCGTCCGAATTGAGAAAATTAAATGCCATCCACTTTGTTCAATTGGAGCGCTTAAAAAAACGCGTTCGTACTCATCGACTCGTTCGATCCAAGGCTCATGGGTAGAGACGATTTGTCGAAGGGTCTGTTCCGTCAGTCGACCCGGTTGGATCGTCGACGGATGATGTGCGATCGGTTGGAAGGAAGCATCCGTTAACAAGGCGAAAGAAGAGGCTTCTTTAAATTCGAGCGTTAACAAATGTTTCAACGCCTCGTCTGTTTGAATGTCGAACCCGAGCACGCCGATTTGTTCACCGCTTTTGTCGTTGACAGCGGTTACTAACGAAAACATTTCGTTCCGATGGGTCGTATCGATGTAAGGCGTCGTCCAACCGACCATTTTCGGATCGTTCGAAGGAGGAGCCGTGTAAAACGGTTGTTTGGATAAATCGATCATCGCCTGTAAAAATTGGCCGTCGTATTCTTTTTCCACATCGAGTGGAGGATAAATGCGCCAACTTGAATCGCCCGTTATGAAATACGAAGCGACGATCGCTTCGTAGCCGTCAACGACTTGTTTCATAGCAGGTTCTAACCATTTCGTTTGAGCGACGAGTTGCATCCGTTCGTTTGAAAAAGGTGAGATTGCGCTAAATCCGATATTGGAACGATCATCATCGGTCGGCTCCCAGATGAATCCTCCTTCGCTTTCGATGAGAGCAACTGTTTCATCGAAAGCTTGTGGGTGTTCGATCATTTGCTCTGTAAACGTGCGCAATTGGAGCAATTGGTTTTTGTACGCGAGCAATTGCATGTCGAGAGCTCGCGCTTGATCTTTAATGTTTTCATCGTATAAATGGACGACGTGTTCAACGACGTCATCAGTCACTTCTTCACTAATGTTAGCAATCGCTTCTTGTGTTCGATCGATCATGAAGTAGCAAATGAAAATGAAAGGAAGTAAAGAGATCGTTAACAATGTCATGAGCGTTCGACCTCGAAACGTGAAGAAAAGTCGGTTGAAAGTCGCTTTAATAAACGTCCGCATCGAATTTGTAGCCGACCCTTCGTAATGTGACGATCAAACGAGGATGTTTCGGATCATCACCGATTTTTCTTCGAATGTTTCCGATATGAACCGATACCGTTTTCGTATCGACGACTGTATCGTACCCCCAAACGGATTGGAGAAGTTGGTCAGCGCTTAATACTTGGTGAGGGTGCTTCATGAAAAAGGCGAGCAGTTCAAATTCTTTCGGCGACAATTGGACGAGCTCACCACGTACGTAACATTCGTACCGTTTTTGATCAAGTACGATCGAACGCGAACGTAAAATATGTCGTTCGCTTGACGGTTCTTCTTGTGTGACGGCCGACTGGAGTTGTTTATATCGCCTCGTATGTACTTTTACCCGGGCGAGCAATTCATTCATGCTGAACGGCTTTCCGACGTAGTCATCTCCGCCGACACTTAAGCCGATGACGCGATCCATCTCTGAATCTTTGCAACTTAAAAAGATGATCGGGGCTTCCGTCGTTTGTCGAATACAACGGCACGCTTCGAATCCGTCGATATCTGGTAAATGGACATCGAGTAAAATGAGAGTAGGTTCAATATCTGCGACGAGTTGAAATGCTTCTTTTGCTGTCGATGCTTCAGCGACTTGAAATCCTTCTTTTTTTAAATACAATCCGACGAGCTCACGAATTTCTCGCTCGTCTTCTACGTGTAAAATCGTCTGTTCATTCAATCGTTCCACCTCCGTAACAGTTATGTGCATTCATTCGTTCGTTATAAAAAACGAATGTCGTTTTTCTCAGTTTCAGAAGAGTAATTGAGTATCAGTCGTTATCACACTCTTTACTTTACCTTTACTTTCGGTTGTCTTTTCGTTAGCTTTCAGCTCGTACACTTAATTGTAAGCGATTACATCAATAAGTGAAAGGAAAGGTGATCTTACAATGAAACATAGTAAACCATTAAATCGAAAAGGGCAAATGGTCGTCGGGAGGATCGAAGAAGGCGAAGAGCTTGCAGTAGAAGGGTTACAGTTCCCTGTCGGTTGTACGACAGTGTTTGATCCAGGTTGGGAAGCGGATGCGTCAAGTGTATCGACACAGAGCTTATGTCAGCCGATGGAACGAGATTTGTACGGTTGTTACGGAGATTGTTGGTGGGCAGCACAAGTACCTGACGGCTTAACGAATTATCCAGAGTGGCATCAAGAATGTGCAGCTGTCGTACGAGATTGGCAAAAACTGAAATTTATCGATGAGTGAGGAGGAGTACGATGAGTCGAAATGCGAAGTTAGTAACCGGAGCGATCATCGGCATTTTGCTCGTTGCAGTTGTCATCTTTTTTGCGACGAAAAATGACGATGAAGCGAAAAAAGTGGAGACGGAAGAAGAAGTTCGTTCGGAACAATATAGCGAACTCGTGCAACAATCATGTATTACGTGTCACGCGACAGAAGACGGTAAAGTTCAACGAATTAGCGATATTAGAAAATCACCAGAAGGATGGGAAGATACGATTTCGCGTATGCAAAAGCTATGGGGAGTCGATATTACACCCGAGCAAAAAGCAGATATCGTTCAAGAGCTTAGTGAGAAAAACGGATTAGCTCCTGAGGAGACCGACAAAGTGATGTATTGGCTCACTGAAAACGGTTCGACGTATGAATCGACAGATGGCGATTTTGAAATGTTGCAAAATACGTGTATTTCATGTCACGCAGGAGGTCGACCGTTGGCGCAATATCGTACGGAAGACGAATGGGCAAAACTGAAAGATTTCCATATCGGTATGAACCCGTCGACGATTTATCAAATGCGTACTGTGAAGTGGGAAGAAGAGTCGGAAGAAGTGTTAAAACGACTCGCTTCGGTCCAATCGTTTGAAACGGAAGAATGGGAAGAATGGAAAAAAGAAGGGAAGCAGCATGACGTCTCAGGAGATTGGCGCGTAGTCGGTTACCAACCAGGAGTCGGGTTATACAGTGGTGATGCGACGTTTGAAAAGAAAGAAGACGATCAATTCGTCGAGACGAAAAAGTTGTTATTAACGAATGAAGAAGAAAAGACGTATGAAGGTAACGTTCGCTTGTATACCGGTTATTCGTTGCGAAGCAGTTTAGCGTCAGGTGATGATAAGTTACGCGGCGTTTTCAACGTTTCAAAAGATGGAAAGACCATCGATGGCCGAGGTACTGCTGTATTAGACAAAGGAATTTACGGCGATGAAACGTATTATCGTGCGGATGAAAAAGGGTTGTTAGCAAGTTGGCCACAAGCGGTTCGCGCTAACGATGAAGAAGTCATTCGCCTCGTCGGATCGCAATTGCCAGACGGTTTGAAAGCAGAAGATTTTGAAACACCTGATCATTTCCAAGTGAAAGAAGTTGTGAAACAAAACGGAAACGACGTTTGGATCAAAGTGTTCAGTGAAGCGAAAGATTATGAAACGGTAGAAATTGCATTGAAAGATGCGCCGGAACGAACGGTTGAAATCGCTTCGTATACGAAAATCGATAGCGTTCGAGTCGAGCCAGAAAAAGGGGTTGCTCGTATGTTTTACATCGATCGTCGTCAAAGTACGCAATTTGAGGCAATCGGTGTGCTCGCAGGAAAAGATGGGAAAATTGGAACAGACGATGATATTGAAATCGGACCGTTACCTGTCACGTGGTCGCTTTCAGAGTATGAAGATCGTGAAGGGGACGACGATATCGAGTTTGCTGGAACAATTGATGAAGCGACAGGGTTGTTCACACCAGCAGATGGCGGATTGAACGAAGAACGTCCGTGGTCAGGAAACAATGCTGGGAATATGAACGTTCATGCGACGTACAAAGATCCTGTAACAGGTGAAGAAGTAGTAGGAGACGGTGTCATTCTCGTGACGGTTCCGGATTACATGTACATCCAATAATACAATTCAAGTAGAAAGTGGTGAGTAACATGGTAAGTGTACGAGTAGAAGAAGAATTACAAGTGACGAATACGATGTTGTTCGACGTTGACGGAGTGGACTATATTTTTCACGGATTAAGTAGCATCATTAGTGAGTTGTCACCATTAGGAAAAGTAATCGTTGAACAGTTGAAAGATAATCCACTTCCTGCTTCTTTATTGAAAGAGCGTCTGTTGGAACGATTTGAAGAAAAAGAAGTGAATGAAGCGGTTAAAGAACTGATGCAACTCGAAATTATTACTGTCAATGGACGAGTCGGACCGTTAAGCGCAACACCTGGTGTACCGGAACAGACAGAAAACTTACCTGTACAAACGCTCGTATTTCACCTCATTAACGAATGTAACTTAGGGTGTACGTACTGTTATGCAGGTGATGGTGAGTACGGGGCACCGATGAAAGTGATGAATGAGCCGACAGCGGCAAAAGCGATCGACTTTTTAATGGAAGCGTCTAAAGATGCGAAAGAAGTGAATGTCATTTTGTTCGGGGGAGAACCGACTTTAAACTGGAAACTCGTCGAATACATCGTCAATTATGGTAAAAAAGCAGCGGAGCGTGCGAATAAGACGATCGGTTTTTCAATGACGACGAATGGAACGCTTTTAACGAAGCGGAAAGTGGACTTCATCGTAGAAAATGAAATCGGTGTGTCGATCAGTATGGATGGTGATGAAGAGACACACGACTCGCAACGTCCATTCCAAACAGGAAGAGGTTCGTTCGATCTCGTGAGTCGAAATGCTAAATATTTACTCGAACAACGACCTAAAAAACCAGTCGCTGCACGCGTTACATTAACGAAACATTTCCCGCATGTGAAAGAGACGTTTCAACAGCTGAGCGATATGGGCTTTCATGAAGTCGGATTCGCACCGGTATCAGAAACAGATGAAGCGTTCATTTTAAATACAGATGAGTTGTCACGCTTGCTCGATGAATTTGAAGAATTAGGCGAAGAGCTCGTCGAGTACGCGAAACGCGACGAATATTACGGTTTTTCAAACTTGATGAACGTTCTCGTCGAACTGCATACGGGTACGAATAAAGGATACGGCTGTGGAGCGGGATTAGGGTTTTACGCGGTGAGCCCTTCAGGTGACCTTTATTTATGCCATCGTTTCAATGAACAAGACGATTATCAAATGGGTGACATTTTTGAAGGGGTCGATCGACCGTTCCAAAAAGAACTGCTTGAAAATTTACACGTTGATCATAAGACGACATGCTCACGTTGTCCGTTAAAACATACGTGTTCAGGCGGCTGTTACTACGAAGCGTTAGAACGCCAAGGCGATATTACAGCACCGAACTTGCATTACTGTAATTGGATGTACCGCTGGTATACGATCGGTTTAAAAGCGTACGTCCGCATTATGAAAGAAAATCCGACGTATTTAGACCGGGTCGCTGGGTTAGCGCCAGCATGCAGCGAAAACTAAACGGAGGAGGAGAGTCTATTGAAAAAGTCATGGTGGAGTATGCTCGCAGCGAGTTTATTAACAGTTACACTCGCTGCCACACCGCTTGTCGAAGCGAAAGAGACGAAAGAAATGTTGTACATCGGCGGTATGGATTACGTTTTTGCAGTTGATCCAGAGACGAAAGAAGTGACTGAAATTGAAGTCCCTGGACCAGCACGCGATATGACGTGGACGCGTGACGGACGGACGTTGTTTGCGAACGTAAGCGGTCGTCAAGCGCTCGCTGTCATCGACACAGTAAAAGAAGAAATGATCGATGTCCTAGAATTTAATCAAGACGGTTACACGACTCGCATTTTCGGATTTGACGTCGACCCGAAAGGTGAAAAAATATACGTAACGGCAATGCGTTCGAAAGTGAACGGTGTTGAATTTGAAACGTTACCGCCAGCGATTCTCGTCATGGATTTAAAGACGAAAGAAATTGAAAAAGAGATTGAAGTGCCGTATGGAACGCATACGCTTCAATTTTACGAAGACGGTTCTAAAATCGCTGTATGGGGACGCGATTTGCGTGAATACGATATTGAAAAAGATGAGTTCAACGTCGTAAAAGAAACGATGTTCCCGAAAGATCCTGAAGCGAAGCGGAGCAACTATTTGTACTTTTGGTACCGTGACAAAGATGCTGACTTTTATTCGATGACGACGAATTATACGTCTGATCCGAAAACAGGAGAAGAAACGGAAGGTTACATCGCTTGGGACTTAAAAAACGGTGAAGTGACGACGTATGAATTTGATGAAGAACCGACCGGTCTATTTTCCGGAGCGATGTCAAAAGACCGAACGAAAATTTATAGTGGGATGAATTACTTGTTAAAAACAGACGTTCAAACGATGAAACACGACAAAGTCGTACCGACTAAATACGGCTCGTCGTACGGATTTAACTTAAGCGGTGATGATCGTACCGTGTACGTTTCTGGAGCAGGTCCAGATGTCAGCTTTTACGATGCTGAGACGTTAGAATTTTTAGATGCCGTTGAATTAAAGACGGATACGATGGATTTACGTGTTGTAACGATCGAACGAGAATAGGGGGGAGAAGATGGAACTTGCATTAGGAATTCACGACGTGACACAGTTGGATCTTTTAGAAGACATGTACGACCCTAACTTTTTATCACCGATGGAAAAAGAGACGATCGACTTGCTCAACGAAGCAGTCGATCGCGCTTACGGACCGATTGAACCGAGCCGGATGTATTTCGGTTCAGAATTTTGTCAATACCGGATCGCCCCGTTAGAAGATGTTAAGCGAGCCTATGAGGCGGCATGTGAGAAAGGATTGCGTTTCACGTACGTTACTCCGTATGTACCAGAAGACGGGATGAATAAGTTGTTCCCGATTTTACATTGGTTGAATGAACGGGAAACTCCTTGTGAAGTCGTCGTGAACGACTGGGGAATCGGTTACGCCATTTCGACGCGCTATCCGAACGTGAAAATTGTACTCGGTCGTCTATTGAATAAAATGATTCGTGACCCTCGTGTCGCTCATTTGTACAATGAAAAATCAGCGCCGGAGCTAGCGAAATCGGTATTTATGAATACGTCACTCGAAACACCTTATTTCAAACGTTTTTTAAGTAAGCTCGGTGTCGATCGTGTCGAGTACGATTCATTCATTCAGCCGGTTGAAAAATCGACGGAACGAGAAGGGTTAAACGCATCTCTTTACTTAGGATACGGTGTCGTCGCGACCGGTCGATCGTGTCTCGTCGGCACGTTGCATAAGCCGAGAGAAGAGAAATTCCAAGGAGATGTCCAATGTAAACAACAGTGTACGTTGTACGTCGCTCAAATGGAAAATACCCGACCGACGCTCGGACAGCTGCCGGTTCGCACGTTGCAAAAAGGAAATACTGCCTTTTATCAGCAGACAGAAACGTTAATGAGCGAAGGATTAGAGTGGGCGAAAGAGATGGGAATTAACCGTCTGATCGTCTCACCGAAAATCCCTGTATAGAGAGGAGAGTTTCTATGAAAGTGTTAGCACCGATTAGTAAAGCGGAAGAAGTAGAGATGCTCGTCCATAACGGTGCGGAAGAATTTTATGTCGGTTTCATACCGAATGAATGGATCCGTGCGTTTACGAGCGGTGTTTGGATGAACCGTCGTGCCACGCAAGCGAGCGTACCAGGTATTGAAGAGTTCGCTCACCTCGTCGAGCAGTCTCATGCGTACGATGTGCCAGTTTATATGACGTTAAATGCCCCGTACTACACACATGAACAAATTCCGTTGTTACTGGAAATTGTTCAGGAAGCGCATCAAAGTGGTGTCGATGCATTCATCGTCAGCGATATCGGACTCATGATGGCGATTAAAGATCGCATACCTGATGCGGTCATTCACGTGAGCAGTTTGGCAGCGCCGACGAATAGTGAAAGTGTGAAATTGTACCGAGAGTTAGGAGCTTCTCGCATCGTATTTCCGAGAAGTTTATCACTCGCGGAAATGAAAGAAATTATGGATGTCGGCGGGCGAGATTTAGAATATGAACTGTTTATTTTGAACGACGGATGCGTATATGAAGAAAGTTTTTGTTTTACGACGCATAACCAAGTCGGTGCATTTTGCTCGACGCAAAATTGGGACTTTCAATTTGAATCGGCTAAAAATCGCCCGTTGTCTACTCGTGAACATGCGTTGCTCGACGAACAGATGAAAGCGTACGAAGATTTCGTTTGGTATACGCATAGTTGCGGATCGACCGTTGCTGAAAATGGTATTCCGCTCGGTCCATGCGGTTTATGTGCTTTGAATGATATTGCAGAGTTAGGAATCGATTCGTTAAAAATTGTCGGACGCGAAGCGAATTCCGTTCGGAAGTTAGCGAGCGTTCAACTCGTTTCATCTGTCGTCCGTTCCGTTCGAGAAGGAATGCAAAAGAGGGACGTCCAACAAAAAGCGATGCGCATTCGAAACACACCTGAGTTTTGTGCTTCGAAATATATGTGCTACTACCGTGAATGATGAAACGTAAACAGACGAAGTACGAACTCGCTTGGCTTTGGCCATTTTTTAAACCGTATCGTTGGACGTTACTCGTCGTTTTCATCTTAGCGATCGCAAGTACGGCACTTCAACTGTCGTATCCGTATTTATCAAAAATTTTTATCGATGACGTGTTAATCGAGCCGACGTATTCGCTAGAGCGTATTTTATTATTAACGTTTAGTTTGTCTGTTTTAGCGATCGTCACCCAACTCGTCAATAGTTACATTTATTTACGAGTGACGTTGCAAATGATTAAAAGTTTACGACTGCATTTGTTTCATCACATTGAACGATTGCATCACCAGTTTTTCGTGAGGACGCCGATCGGCGAAATTACGACGCGGTTGAGCGGCGACATTAACATCGTTCATGGGACGTTGACAGACGGTGTGTTGCAACTTTGTATGACGGTGTTAACGCTCATTTTCATTACGACGATGCTTATCATTTTAAATGTGAAGCTCTTTTTATTGACGTTATTTATTTTTCCGTTTCTTATTGCAACACTCGTCTACTTTCGTCCACTCATTACGAGTAAAACGAAACAATTGCGCGAAGATCAAAGTGCGATTCAAGGTCACATGATCGAAACGTTCACGCGTATTCGACTCGTGAAGTTACTCACTGCTGAGAACGAACGACGGGATCAGTTAAGTGGAAAAATTGATACGTTGAATCAACATTCTTTGCAATACGCGATTATTGAAAGTGTAGCAGGCGGGATTCCGCAAACGCTAACGATCGGAATGACGACCATTATTTTACTTTTCGGCGGGCGGATGGTATTGGACGATACGATGACTGTCGGTAGTCTACTCGCTTTTACAGCGTATTTGAGTCGATTTTTCTCACCCGTTCAAACGCTCGCTGGTTTGTACATCCGATTTCAAAATATGAACGTCTCGTTGAAGCGGTTGACAGATTATTTGAAGCTGCCAGTAGAAGACGGACGAGCGACGTGTCAGCTACAGCGTTCGGACCTCGACGAAGCAGCGACACTCGTCTTTGAAGATGTAACGAAACGACATGAGCATCGTACGTTGTTTGAACACGTTCATTTAACGTTACAGCCACGTACGGCTTATGCGGTCGTCGGGCCGTCTGGTGTCGGAAAAAGTACGTTCGTCGATTTGATCGTACGTATTCAAGACGCGACGGAAGGAAAGATTCAGCTCGCAAACAAAAGGGTAGAGACGATCGGTGTCCAATCGTTACGCGATACAGTATGCGTCGTTCCACAAGATGTAGAAATTTTAAACGAAACGATACGTGACAATTTATTGTTCGGTCAGTCAAACGAAGAAAAACGTCAAGTGAGTGATCAGCGACTCGAAGAAGTATGTCGAACAATCGGCTTGCATGACGACTTTTGTCGCTTACCGAATGGTTACGATACGTTTGTCGGTGAAGCAGGTAAACGACTTTCGGGCGGACAACGTCAGCGACTCGCAATCGCACGTGCGTTGCTTAGAAATCCACGCATTCTCATATTAGATGAGGCGACGAGTGGAAGCGATTACGAACTGGAACGTGAGCTATTCGGCCATTTGCGAACTTGGCTCAACGAACGTGACGACCGCTGGTTGTTCGTCATCTCTCATCGATTAGAATCACTCGCTACATTTGACGAGTGGCTCATTTTCCGAAACGGAACGATTGAACGCGTGAATGATTATGAGCAAATGCGACGTCAAATGAGCGAACGAGAAGGGAGGGCATCTCATGTCGACGATTGGACAGAAGGAAGTGAACCCGTATGAACATTACGGAGGAAAAGGTGTAAAAATTGCGCTGTTAGATAGCGGTGTTAACATGTACCATTCTCATATTAGCGAACGGCTATCTGGTGTCGCTTTTCGAGTGAATCGAGACGGCTGGATTGAGCGTCACGATGATATTCGTGACTATTTAGGACACGGCACGGCGATTGCTGCGCTACTGAAGTACGTAGCGCCTGAGTCTGAAATCGTCATCGGTAAAATATTTGATGAAAAACTGACGTGTTATCCGTCTGTTCTCGCCCACGCGATCGATTGGGCAGTAGACGAAGGAGTAGACATTATTAACTTAAGTTTAGGAATGTCTGAACGTTTTGATGTCGTCGAGGAAAGCTGTAAACGAGCAGCGGAAGCAGGAATTGTTCTCGTCGCTGCTCACGATCGACAGAGTGAAATCGTTTGGCCGGCGCAACTCGACGAAGTGTACGCTGTAGAAGCGACTGAAATCGGTCGAGAGCAATGGACGTTTACAGAACATTCGTCGATCGGGGCGTGCGGTTTTCCGCGCGAGTTAGCAGAACCGATTCAGTTGTACAATTTACACGGACATAGTTTTGCAGCCGCACATTTCACTGCGTGGGTGGCACGTTATTTTGAAGCGGAAAACGTACGAGGAAACGAGTATGTCAATCGGATGATCAAACAAATAATAACCGTTTAAGAAAGGTGGAGTTTATTTATGGTAAAACAGTATAAACAGTTGATTGGTGGGAAGTGGGTTGACAGTGTCTCTGGTGAGACGTTTGAATCGAAAAACCCGTCGACAGGTGAAGTGCTCGGAACCGTTGCATATGGAGACGAGCGCGATGTCGATTTAGCGGTAGCAGCTGCGCGTCAAGCGTTCGAGTCCGAAGAATGGGGCGATATGGCGCCATCTGATCGTGGACGTTTGTTGCAACGCGTCGCTTTGAAGTTGTGGGACAATCTCGACTATTTAGCGGACATTGAATCGAAAGACGTCGGATTGACGATCAATGAAACGAAAAATATTGCGATTCCTGGTTCGATCGACGTCCTCGAGTTTTATGCTGGACTTGCGAACAAAGTACAAGGAGCGACGTTATCGTCTCCTTCGAACCGTTTCAACTACACGTTGCGTGAACCACTCGGTGTCATCGGAGCAATCGTTCCGTGGAACTTCCCAATTATGCTAACGATGTGGAAATTAGCGCCGGCACTCGCTGCTGGAAATACGATCGTCATTAAGCCACCTCGTGAAACACCACTCGGCGTATTGGAACTCGCGCGTCTCTTCCAAGAGGCAGGTATTCCAGACGGTGTCATTAACGTCGTGAACGGAAGCGGTTCGACTGTCGGAAATGCCCTCGCTTCTCATGAAGGCGTCGACAAAGTAGCGTTTACAGGATCGACGTCGACGGGCCGCCTCATTATGCAAGCGGCGAGCGAACATATTCGACCGGTTTCGTTGGAACTCGGTGGAAAGTCGCCGAACATCGTATTCGAAGATGCGGATTTAGATAGTGCGATCAACGGGTCGCTTTTCGGCATTTATTTCGCACAAGGTCAAGTATGTGCTTCCGGAACGCGTCTTTTCGTCCAAGAGAGCATTTACGATGAATTCGTCGAACGGTTCGCGGAACGAGCGAAACAAATTAAAGTTGGCGACTCGTCTGATCCTGAAACGCAAATGGGTCCTCAAGTATCGGAACAACACCTTCAGTCGATCGAGCGATACGTCGAGATCGGTCAAAAAGAAGGAGCGACACTCGTCACAGGTGGTACGCGTAAAAAAGACCTCGGGGAAGGAAACTTCTTCGAGCCGACCGTCTTCTCGAACGTGACGAACGATATGACGATCGCACGTGAAGAAATTTTCGGACCCGTCATTTCAATCATTCCGTTTAAAGATGAAGAAGATGCGATTCGCCAAGCGAACGACACGTTGTACGGACTCGCTTCAGGCATTTGGACGAACGACTTGAAACGTGCGCACCGCATGATTCCGAAGCTCGACGCTGGAACGGTTTACGTGAACACGTTCAGCATGCTCGATAGCGTCGCACCGTTCGGTGGAAATAAAGGCTCTGGATTCGGTCGCGAACTCGGTATGGAAGCGATGAACATGTATACGCAGACGAAAAGCGTCTGGATGGACTTGAGCGAAGAACATATGAATTGGTACGGCTTTTAAAACGAAAACTCGTAACGGTCGATCGTTGACCGTTACGAGTTTTTTGTTACAACGATTGGAAATAGTCGTACGAATGTTTCGCGAGAAGAAGCAATGTCATGACGATGAATAAAATACGGACGTAACCACTACCTCGTTTCAAAGCGAATCGCGATCCGGCGATGGATCCGAAAATTTGAGCGACTCCCATAATTAAACCGTATGAAAAAATGACTTCCCCTAAGTAGATGAACATGAGAAGTGCGGCGAAGTTGCTCGCAAAGTTTAACACTTTAGCATTGCCAGCTGCTTTTAAAAAGTCAGCGCCGAACCAAAGAAATGTGAACATTAAAAACGAGCCCGTTCCAGGTCCTAAAAATCCGTCATAAAATCCGATGAGGCCAATTAATGCGACGAACAAGAGCAATTTCGTGCGCGACACTTTCGTCATCGCTTCGATTTGTCCCCAATCTTTTTTGAAAATCGTATAGACGGCGACGACTGCTAACATGACGAGCATGAACGGTTTCAGTAAATCCGGATTGACGAGGTGGACGCTATACGCACCGAGCATCGCAAAGACGAACGTAACAGGAAACAATTTAGCGACGAGTCGTTTGTCGAGCTTACCCGATCGGAAAAAGACGACACTGCTCGTAAACGAACCGATCGAGCTCGCTAATTTATTCGTAGCGATCGCCGTAGCGGGCGGTAAACCGGTAAAGAGAAGTGCGGGCAATGTAATGAGACCTCCCCCTCCGACGACGGAATCGACGAATGCGGCAATGAATCCGAAGACGACGAGGAGAATAATGATCGTACTATCGATATCGAACATGAATGACATCCTTTCTTTCCGTTAATTGTATCGTATCGACCTCTTAGAAGAAATAGAAAAACGCTTCCTTTCATGAGAAGGGAAGCGTTTGATCGTTTATCGGAGGAGCGGTTGTGCATCGCGTGTTTTCCATTCCGGTACGCCGTCGTCTTCATCGAATCGGACGATGACCCGGTTCACCCCTTTTTGACATAAAATGAGGTCGGTCAATTCATCGCGCAAGTCGTCTAAATAGGCGAACGTATGAGACGGATCGACTTCAGCGAGCAAGTCGACGTGTAAAAACTCTCCTTCTTTCACGACTTCTAACGTATCGATGTCGACGATGTCTTCATGTTCGAGGACGAGATCACCGATATGATTCAACATTTCTTCGTCAGTTTCACCGATCACACCGCGTGCATTGTCTAAAAAGACCCGTCCGACGACGTAAAACATCATCAGACCGATGAGGACAGAGGCCATTCCTTCACCTGCATAAAAGCCGGTCCACTCAGCGACGAGAATTGACACGATTGCGAGGACACCGCCGAATGTAGCGACGAAGTCTTCCATGAAGACGAGTTTCGTTGCTGGTTTCGCACGGTTCATATGGCGAATGGCTAACGGAATCGTACGAAGTCCCGCATGATCGATACCGACTTCGTGCGCGATTTCTTGTGCGGCTTTGTAAAAGACGATCCCTTCT
Source organism: Planococcaceae bacterium Storch 2/2-2 (assembly GCA_009740415.1). GTDB lineage: Bacteria > Bacillota > Bacilli > Bacillales_A > Planococcaceae > Savagea. The sequence goes on from WOYE01000002.1 coordinate 240,750, forward strand.
AACACGACGCCGATCGCTAATACGCCGATCGACAACCAGACGCCTTCTGATGAAGTCGGATGCCAGATGTGGTTCCATCCTTCTTTAATCGTCTCATACGCTAAAATACCGACGATTAATACGGCGGCTAAACAGACGAGGTTGACGAGCCGGCCAAATCCTTTCGGAAATTGTCGAGTCGGTGCTTTTTTCGACAAGGCGGATCCGATGAAAACGAAAAGCTGGTTCGCTGCATCACCGAGCGAGTGCATCATTTCAGCGAATAGAGCGACGTTTCCTGTCATGAAAAAGACGACACCTTTTAAAGTGCCGAGCATGCCGTTGACGACGGCAGCGATGAGGGAAGATTTATTCCCACCTTTTAATAATGTTTTCCAAGTCGTCATATGAATCCCTTCTTTCGTACCGAACGGATACCCTTTTTTCGAGAAGTGTAATCGTTGACCGGCAACGATTGCATAGAAAAAGCGAGCTTCTTAAAAAGAGCTCGCTTGAGGACGACTTAGTTGGACGATTGCAAATGGTGTTCGAGCCGAGTGACGAATGCGGTAAGGCCGCGTTCATCGACCGCATCGAATCGATCGAGTACTGGACTATCGATGTCGAGTACGCCGAACGGTTTTCCATTTTTGCGAATCGGTAAGACGATTTCGGAACGGCTCGCAGCGTCACAGGCAATGTGACCAGGGAAGGCATGTACGTCTTGAACACGTTCAGTCGTCATCGTTTCAATGACTGTTCCACAAACGCCTCGTCCTTTCGGAATACGTACGCAAGCCGGTAGCCCTTGGAAAGGACCGAGTATGAGTTCATTAGAAGACGTGTCCCATCGATAAAACCCTACCCAATTGATCGATGGTAAAAATTGTCCGAGCAACGCAGACGCGTTCGCTAAATGAGCGATCGTATCCGTTTCCCCTTCAAGTAAAGCATCGAGTTGTCGTACGAGTGTTTCGTATTGTTCTTCTTTCGTACCTTCATATGGAATCGTTTGAAACATCGTATACCTCCTTACGAAAATGTAATTTCACGCGGATTGTAAAATTGGTCGACTTGATCATAAAGCGCGAGCATCTCGTATAAGATGATCGTTTCAGACGGCAGTTCAGCTCGTGAACCGATCCGCTGTTGGTCGTTGAAAAAGAGACGAGTGAGCTCCACTTTTTGACGTTCATGCAACGTAGGATCAAAAGCATGCTCCGGTTCCAATTGTTCGCTTAAATCGTACGAACATTGCACGAGCCACTCTCGTTCATCCGTCGTCCAATGCGCATGGCGCATCGGAGCTTCCATAATGTTAATTAAATGGTGGGCGATCATTTGCAAGCTTTTTAACTGTTTTTCGTGCACGGTAATTTGTTCTTTATGATGAGCGACGAACGGATGAAATACATCGCGCTCTTGCAATTGAAGAAGCCCAGCTGTCACGTCGATTTCTTTTTGAATGAGCTTCATTTCTTTCGTCGCTTTTTCTGTTTTCCATTCGTCTGGTTTTAACAACGGTTCGAACGCCATCCGAATGAATGGTCCGAGTTGACTCCGAATATGTTGCATATGCGTTTCGATATTCGTCGTATATTGAGGAGGCAAAATTAAAATGTTAACGGCGATGGAAACGAGAAGTCCGATCGACGTTGAACCGAGACGTGTGAAGAAAGCAGTGATCGCGTTACTTCCGACCGTATCGACCATCGCTACAGCAGTTAATGTTGCGACGAGTAACCCAGCGTGCAAGTTTAAACGGTAACACGTTAAAATTGTTAAAACGGCTGATAACGTGTATGTGATCGGTGCGTGTCCGAAAATCGCAACGAAGACGACTGTATAAAAGGCACCGATCGCAGAAGCAGGAAAACGGATCGCTGCTTTTTTAATGGAGTCTGTCACCGTTGGATCGATCGTGACGATCGCTGTAATGACAGCGAATGCGGGAGGAAATCCGAAAAACTGGCAAATCCAAGCGGTTAAAAAGACCGCGATTCCTGTTTTTAAAATACGGCCTCCCCGAAATGGAAAACGAAACATACTGTCTGCAAAGCGAGGCGCGAGACGAACCTCCTTCGCTTCTTCACATCCTTTCTCTTCCGATTATTCGTTAGTAGTATACCATTGTTTCCGACGAATCGGAGACGTTTTGTTCGACGGATAGAGGGGTAGAGTGAAGTAGTTCCATGAAAGGGGATTTATTCATATGACAATGAATGTACAAACAGTGAAAGAGCGTGCGAACGCACTTGAAGGACTCGTTGTAACGGTGTATTTGGATACGGACCCACGTAGTGATCAATGGAAAATACGGCTAAAAAATGGATTGAAAACGTTATGTCAACAAGAGAAAAATTCGGATGTGTGCGAGCAATTGACCGCGCGCGTTGAACGACAATTTCTCGAAGCACAGCGCCATTTAAAAAATGGAGCCGTCTGTTTCGTATCAACAGAGGAAACGATTTTTGAAGTGACGCAAGTACCGGTAGGCGACTCGTTTTACGTACAAGAAGGTGCCGTGCTCGAGCCGTTACTCGCTTTAGAAAAACGATTTCCGAATACGGGAATCGTCGTAGCGCAACGCGATCAATTACTCGTCATCGATACAGTGCTCGGTGAACCGATTGAAGAAATTCGTTACGAGTTCGACGTCGATACGGACGAATGGGTACGTTACCGAGGGGTAGCGTACGGGGCGATCATTTCAAGTAGCGCCAACCATCGTGACACGTTCGATGACCGGATGAAAGAACGTCATGCGATTTGGTATCGTAAAATTGCGCCTCGCATTCAAAAACGTGCGAAAGAGGCAGAATGGGAGCGCGTCTATTTTGTCGGACACCCTGAATTGACAACTCAGCTGGAAGAGCTGTTACCTCACTTACCTGAAGTAAAAACAATCGATGTCAATTATGGAGGACGTCCGGTACATGAAGTAGTAGAAGATGTGTTATTTCATTAAAAGAAACGACTAGTGAGCGCCATGCTCACTAGTTTTTTTGTAGTGGGAAATAGAAAAAGATTAAAAATGAAGTGATCGAATGGTCATTCGGGTAGGATTTTGTGATTGTGCCCTTATCATTGGACAAATAATACGCATGAGGGTATTATTTTTAACAGGACATTTCAAGGAGGAATTACAATGGCAGAGACTATGAAACAGTTAGGTAAATTTAGCAAATTAACACCGAAATCAAACGACGCATTCCAAGCGTGGAACGCGATTGCGTTTAAAGAAGGTGCACTTTCACAACGATTGAAAGAAATTATGGCGGTTGCATGTGCAGCGACGACAGGATGTGACTTCTGTTTAGACCTTCATAGTAAAGCAGCGAAACGTGCAGGCGTTACAGAAGAAGAAATCGCAGAAGCACTCATGTTAGCGACAGCGAGTAAAGCAGGAGCAGCATTCGCTCACGGCGCGAACGCATTGAACGCATTCGACGGAATAGAAGACGACGAGTATTTCAAACGTTCATACATGCCGAAAATGATGGAATTAAAATCGTTAGCACCTGAAGACTTCAAAGGATTCATGGGCTTCACGATGACGGCTGGAACGGAAAGTACGTTAACGACGAAAGAGCGCGAGTTAATTACGACAGCGACAGCGATCATTTTATCGTGCCCGTATTGCATCGACACGCACGTGACGAATGCAAAAAATGAAGGTGCGACGAAAGAAGAAATCGCTGAAACGGTATTTATCGCAAGTGCATTAAACGCAGGAAGCGCGTGGACGAAAGCAGCACCAGCTCTTAAAAACTACGATAAATAACAACGATTGAAAAAAGACTCGCGAACGTTTGCGAGTCTTTTTTTACGTTATAAGTCACCTGTTAAAAATTGGGCACGTCCTTGACCGAAGCTCCAGTCGTCGTCCGTATTGGAAACGATTGAAATCATAACGTCGTCGGGCGAAATTCCGCATTCACGCTTTAACGCTTCTACTGTTTTTTGATAAAATTGTTGTTTCTGTTCAGCAGTACGCGGACGGCTCGTTACGGTAATGAGAACGACATCGTTCGTCCGTTCGAATCCGAGACCCGTATCTTCGATGATCATTTCGTGCGCTGGATGTTGGCGGACGACTTGATAACGGTCCGATGCAGGGACGTCGAACGCTTCAACCATTGCACCGTGTGCAGCATCGAGCAACGTGCGAATGTCTTCTTTTGAACGACCTTCGATGAGATCGAATTGAATGAGTGGCATAGAGGCACCTCCTTTCGTCGTATCGCAAGTGTAGAGAACGAACGTTTTGATTGCAAGGAAAGATACAATGAACGAAACGTGATAAACTAGTAAACGATAAGGAAGGTGAACGGGTTGAAAGTTCAAAAAAAGGTGCGTTGGCTCTTTCTTTTATTACTCGTGATCGGTTCATTCGTTTTCGTAACGAACAATGCTTCATTGTATGAACAGACGATCGTCCGTGTCGTAAAAGAAGAAGTGATCGCAACCGACCGTGTCGTTGACGTTCACGACAACGAAGATACGATTTTTACGCAGCACTTGGAAGGAGTCGTTCAAAACGGTCCTTATCGCGACGAGCCGATCGAATTGAAAAACGATTATTCGGCATCCGGCGCGATCGATCATCGGTATCGAGAAGGAACGGAGCTATTCGTCACTGTTCGTACACAAGGTGATACGCTCACCGGGATGATTACGAACGTGAAGCGCGATCATTTACTCGTAGCGATCGGATGGATATTTATCGGCGTGCTTCTTCTCGTCGGAAAGCGACAAGGGTTCCATTCCCTCGTCAGCTTTTCTCTCAACGCGCTCGTCCTTTATTTTGCGCTCGATTTGTACATTGCGTATGAGCGAGTGAGCTTACTCGCTGTCGCTTTCGGGATGATTTTTTTATTTACGTTCATTTCGCTCTACTTTGTGAGCGGGTGGAGTCCGAAAACATTTGCGGCTGTCTTATCGACGCTCGTCGGGACGTTGCTCTCTTTTCTCGTCATGCTCGTCGTCATGAAAGTGACGAACGAGCAAGGCCTTCATTATGAAGAGATGCAATTTTTATCGCGTCCGTATTATATCGTCTTTTTAGCTGGTGTTTTAATCGGCTCGCTCGGGGCCGTGATGGACGTTTCGATTACGATGGCTTCTTCTCTTTTTGAGTTGCACGATCAACACCCTCATTTAACGGACGAACAGTTGCGAGTGTCGGGAAAAGAAATCGGTCAAGACATTATGGGAACGATTACGAGCATTTTATTTTTTGCTTATTTGAGCGGTTCGATCCCGATGCTTCTCATTTATATGATGAACCGTGTGCCACTCGGTTATGCGTTGCCGATGAACATGTCACTCGAGCTAGCGCGTGCATTAGCGGGTGGAATCGGCGTCGTATTAACGATTCCGATCAGTTTATTTTTCACGTTGTTGTTCATTCGTAGGAAGAAGGTGGTGGCATGAATACGCTCGTCGTACTCGCTACGTTGCTATTCATTTTGATGACACTCATCGGCGGGAAACGTGGCATGCGTGCATTTTTTGCTCTGTTTTTAAATATGCTCGTCGTTTTTATCATGTTGTTGCTCATGGTGAATCCGTCGTTTCATCCGCTACTCATTACCGTCATCTCTACGGTATTCATCGTTCAAATTAATTTGTATTACATTAACGGAAAAAACGAGAAGACGATCGCTGCGTTTCGAGCGACGATGACGACAGTTCTTTTATTGCTCGGATTCATTACGCTCGTTTCTTCGTTCGGTATGATTCAAGGGTTTAGCGAGGAAGAAAGTGCCGAGTTGATCGCTCTTTCACCTTTCGTCGGATTGGACTTCATACAAATTGCAGCAGGCGTGATGATGCTCAGTGCGCTCGGAGCGATGACCGACGTATCGATTTCGGTATCGACTGCGATGTATGAAATGTACGTACACGATCCTGCGATCGATCGGAAGCGGTTGTTTCAATCAGGAATGACGATCGGTCGGGATATTTTAGGGACCGATACGAATACGTTATTTTTCGCTTTTTTCGGCGGTTATTTAGCGTTACTCATTTGGTTTAAAGATTTGCACTATACGTTTGGTGAAATGATCAACTCGAAAGTGTTCAGTGCAGAAATCGTAACGATTTTCAGTGCGGGCATTGGGATTGCGCTCGTCATTCCGATGACAGCGGGATGGACGATCATCCAATTAAAAAAGAACAAGAGGAGCGAATGATGTGATTATTGGATTAGTAGGAACAGGTTCGATCGGAACTTTTTTATTGCAAACGATTAACGAAGAGAACCGATTGCCAGGGTACCGAATCGGTGGTGTGTTGGCGAGAGATTTCGAGAAGACGAAGCGAATCGGTAGGACGTATGAAGCGGTTCCGTATGAGTCGATGGACGACTTTTTAGACGCTCCGTTCGATCTCATTATTGAAGCGGCGACTGGAGAGGTCGTTCACCAGTTGTTGCCACGCGCCCTTCGAAGAAAGCGGGACGTCATCGTGACGAGTATCGGCGCGATGGCAGATGAAACGTTTTTCGATGAAATGGAGCGGATGGCACTTCGTAACGATTCGGTCATTTTATTACCGTCAGGTGCGATCGGAGGGCTTGATGCAATCCGTTCAGCAGCAGCTCTCGGTACGTTGGAGCGCGTCACGTTGACGACACGAAAACCGCTCGAGGCGTTGCCGAGCGAACGACGAGAGACGCATACGTTATTTGAAGGGACCGCTCGGGAAGCGATCGCTCAATTTCCTCAAAATATGAACGTAGCGATTACGCTCGCGCTCGCTGGCGTCGGACCCGATCGTACGGACGTTTCGGTAATCGCTGATGCGGACGTCGACCAAAACGAACATATCATTGAAGCGAAAGGAGCGTTCGGTACACTCGAATTTCGGATTCAAAATGCGCCGATGCCGTCCAATCCGAAAACGAGTTACCTCGCTGCATTAAGCGTATTAGCAACGCTGCAATCGACAGAGGTGGCGTTGCGCATTGGATAAGAAGCGTAAAGAAAAAGAGCGGTTATGGCGCACGTCAAAATATGAAGTGTTAGCTCATTCGGAAAGTACGTACCGGTTCATTCAGCAACGCGTCAATGAGGCTTCTTACGATGAGGTTGCTCGGTGGATTGACGAGGCGAAGCGAATCGAGCCGACGACTGGTGCAGTGACGAATGCGTATGAGCATATGTGGGGATATTTTAAAAAGAAGGCGACGACAGAAGAACGCCGTATCGTTTTCGAGCAGTTGCACCGTTTTCAACACGGGGAGCTCGTCGAACACGATCTTTGGAAGACGTTGTACGAATTAGCGGAACGCTACGAGGAGACGTATTTGTTACAAAGTACGTTGCTCGTGCCGTTCAAACGATGAAAAATCCGTAAGAGTCGAATGACTCCTACGGATTTTTTTAGTTGTCGTGATGATCGTGTTCGTCAAGCAAGCTAGCGAAGACGGAAGCATCCATATTCGTTTGCGAAGAAAGTGGTAAATTGACGTTGAACTGTTTCACGCGAATGTCACGAATACCGAACGATTCAAGTCGTTTCGTATGCATCGCTACGTAGCGGTCCGCATCTTCGGTCGTTTCGAATAAGTAAATGCCACCTGCTTCTTTCGTCGCTTCGTTTTCTGTCCATATTTTCCAAATGAACCCTTCTTCTTCTTTGATCGTTTCCGCAAGTGATTGAAACGCTTCTGTCATCTGTTCACCGAAAGGTCCTTCGGTTGGAAAATCCATCTGTACGAGTATCGTCAATGCAATCGCTCCTTTTTTCTTTTTAGTGTACGCCTTTTACGAAAGAAGGAAAGTCATTTGCTCATTGAACGTCGTTTAAGTACCACGTACCAGCATTTAAGTAGCAAGCGAACATCGTCCATGCCGCATACGGCGCCATGAGCCATCCTGCTCGTTGATCGATCGCACCGAATTGTTTCGCCGTTTTCGATGCGGTGTAAGCGAGGGCACCTGCATCGACGAGCGCAAGGCCGCGTTGCTCGTATTTGAAGAAAAGTGGCGTCCATGCGAAGTTCAGACCGAGTTGGGTATAGTACGTCCGTTCCGCTTCTTCTTTTTCTTTTCCTTCTGCTCGTTCAGACACGATGTAATGAGCGACACCCATCATCGTATAAAGTCCTGTCCAAACGATCGGAAAGACAGCCCCTGGTGGTGATAGAGGAGGTTGCTTGAAATCTTCGTACTGTTCACGCGTTTCTTGACCTGAGTTTTTAGAACGGTTAGCAAAGTAACCGACAGCCATTCCACCGAGTAGAGGAAGCGCTATTTTTTTCAATAAATTCGTATTCATTGGATCATCTCCTTAGAAGTGACTCTACCTCTTTTTCAAGCGTTTGAAACGCGAACAAATGGCAGAATGTGCTATGATGTACGTAATCTTTTAGGGGTGAAGAAGATGATTCAAGTCGGCTTAACGGGGTGGGGCGACCATCCTTCATTGTATGAAAAAAACTCACGTTATAAATTAACGGATTATAGTGCGCATTTTCCAGTCGTCGAACTCGACTCGTCATTTTATGCGATTCCGAGTGCGCGCAACGTCGCGAAATGGTTGGAAGAAACGCCGGATGCGTTTCAGTTCATTCCGAAAGCGTATCAAGGGATGACGACGCACCAGAAAAAAGAAGAGTGGCCATTCGATTCGCCACAAGAAATGTTTGAAGCGTTTCGATTAGCGTTTGAGCCGATGAAACGTGCTGGGAAATTAGCGTTCGTATTATTTCAATTTCCGCCGTCGTTTCGATGCGTTCAAAAAAATGTCAATTTACTTCGGTACATTCGTCAAACGTATCCGGATTGGCCGATCGCGATTGAATTTCGTCATCGTTCGTGGCTGACCGAACCGTATAAAGAAGGAACGCTCGCTCTGTTGCGCGAATTGTCGTTCATTCATACGATCGTCGACGAGCCACAAATCGGCGCAGGTTCTGTGCCGTACGTTCCGGTCGTCACGAACGAGCAACGCGTCTTTTTTAGGTTGCACGGCCGAAACGATACCGGGTGGATCAATACGTTCGGATCGATGGAAGCGTGGCGGAAAGTGCGTTACTTGTATGAATATAGCGAAGAAGAGTTGAATGCATTTGCGCAAGATATACGACGTGTCGCTGCTCTGTCCGAGCGCGTCTACGTCATTTTTAATAACAACTCAGGACATCATGCATCACCGAATGCGAAGCGACTCGAACAGTTGCTCGACATTTCGTACGAAGCGCTCGCTTCGAAACAATTAGATTTATTTGAAGGGTTGTGAGGGAATGGCTTATGTGATCGTCGCTTTACTCGGTCTCGCTTCAGGCGTCGTAGGAGCAATCGTCGGGCTAGGTGGCGGCATTATTTTAGTGCCACTGTTGCTTTATTTCGGAATTGAGCTCGGTCTCGTCGATGGGATGACACCGCAGCGGATCGTCGGACTATCCGTCATCATGATGATTTTCACAGGGTTATCGTCAACATTAGCGCATATGAAGTCGAAGACGGTCGATTATTCGAGCGGATTTTTATTTTTCCTCGGTAGTGTGCCGGGTACGTTACTCGGAGCTTATTTGAACAAATTTTTAAACGTGAAAGATTTCAATTTATATTTCGGTATTTTACTCATCGTTTTAGCGACAATTTTACTCGTTCGTGACAAACTAAAACCGATTCGTTGGTTCGTTGACAACGGGCGCCAAAAGACGTTCGTCGATCCAGATGGAGAACGTCACGTGTACGGCTACCCGATTTGGTTCGCTCTGTTGTTGACGTTTACGATCGGTCTCGCTTCAGGACTATTCGGAATTGGTGGCGGGTCGATTTTAGTACCAGCGATGCTCATTTTATTTTTATTCCCGCCGCACGTCGCTGTCGCGACATCGATGTTCATGGTGTTTTTATCCGCACTCGTCAACTCGGCATCGCACATTTATTTAGGGAATGTGCCGTGGCTCTATACGATTCCGGTCATCCCAGCAGCGTTTATCGGTGCGAAATTAGGGTCGACGATCAACCAAAAGATGGATTCGAAAACGGTCGTCACCGCGTTACGTATCATTTTGTTATTGATCGGTATTCGTTCCATCATCGAAGGAATGTGGGGGTGATTCGATGGAAGAATATGAAGTGATTCGAATATTTCATATGAACGACGTTCATAGTCACTTTGCCGAATGGCCGAAAATCGTTCGTTTTTTAAAAGAGCAGAAACGATTGTCGGTCGAACGAGGCGAAACGTGTCTCATTTTGGATATCGGGGATCACGTCGATCGATCACATCCGTATACGGAGGCGACGGCTGGAAAAGGGAATGTCGCTTTGTTGAACGACGCAGCTGTCGACTTCGTCACGATCGGCAACAATGAAGGGATTACACTTTCGCATGAAGCGCTCGATACGTTGTACGACGAGGCGACCTTTCAAGTCGTCGTCGCTAACGTGAAGACGAAAGAAGGCGATCTACCTCATTGGGCACAGGAAAATTTGCTCGTCGAGACGGATGAAGGAACGACGATCGGGATCGTCGGTGCCACAGCGCCGTACGAAGTGTTTTACGCACAGCTCGGATGGGCTGTCGAAGAGCCTTACGGTGCATTGCGTCGTGCGATCGACGAAGTGAAAGAGGAGAGCGATCTCATTCTTTGCTTGTCTCACCTCGGAATGAACGATGATCGAAAAGTGGCGGAAACATTTCCGGAGATCGACGTATTATTCGGAGGTCATACGCACCATTTATTTGAAGAAGGAGAATGGGCGAATGAGACGTTGTTAACGTCGACAGGAAAATACGGCACGTATATTGGAGAAGTCGTCGTAACGGTCGATCGACGAACGAAACGGGTCGTCTCGCGTAAGGCGACGGTTCACCGGGTCGCACGGCTTGAAGAACGGCTTGAAGATTCGCTATTTAGTCCGCTTTTGATCAAGCGAGGAGAGCAAGCACTTGAAGTGCCTGTTTTTCATAACCGTTCGCCATTAATGGGCAATTTATTCGGGGAGAGTGAGCTCGCTTCGCAATTCGGACGAGCGTTACTCGATGCGACCGGGGCGGATTGTGCGATGTTCAATGCGGGGATCTTTCTCGGACATTTGCCGAAAGGGATCGTAACGAAACGTCATTTGCACGCTTTGCTTCCTCATCCGATCAATGCAGCAGTCGTTACGATCGACGGCGCTCTTCTTCTTCACGTATATGAAAAGACGAAGTCACCGGAGTGGCCGAAGTTAGAAGTGCGTGGACTCGGCTTCCGAGGAACGCTCATGGGAAAGATTTTATTTGAACGGTTGTTTGAAAATGCGAACGGAGACGTCTTCGTTGGAAACGAACGAGTCCGACACGGTGAGACGTATACGCTTGCTACGCTCGACATGTTTACGTTCGGTTATTTTTTCCCGGAACTTGCGGATTGTTCGATTACGTATCAAATGCCTGATTTAATTCGTGACATACTCGGTTCGTATAGCAATAATTTGTGACAACTGAAAAATGAGTTGAATCACGATTTAAAAGGTGTTACATTGTTCGTACAGTCATGTATATAACGAAAGTAGAGGCTGCAGTCGAAAAGAGTACAACGTAGGAGCGGATAGCGATGAATACGTTCGAAAGGGTCGATTGCCGAAAGTGAGAAAGTGTCGATTTTTTCACTTGGGGTGTCGTTGAACAAGCGATACACTGTCATCCGCAAAGGATGTTGCGCTACGTAAATCAAAGCAATTGATGAACGACGTATGCAAAAGCCGACACTACGACAGTGTCGGCTTTTTTCGTTCATCGGAAGGAGGAATGACGATGATTGGAGATTGGACATCGATTTTACCTCCACTCGTTGCGATCATTATGGTACTCGTTACGAAACGAGTATTGTTATCGCTCGGTACAGGAATCGTATTAGCTGCTTTATTGATCGGTTCATTTTCACCGGTGGAATCGGCTATCGTACTGTGGAACGGATTGATCGCATCATTTTGGGACGGAGAATCGTGGAACACAGGTAATATTTTCATTATGTTATTCATTTTAATGCTCGGAGTCATTACGGCATTCGTTAGTTTATCAGGAGGAAGCCGTGCGTTTGCGAACTGGGCTTCTCGCCGAATTAAAACGAAGCGTGGGGCGAAAATTTTAACCGTATTTCTCGGTATTTTAATTTTCGTAGACGATTACTTCAACTCGTTAGCGGTCGGACAAATTGCACGTCCTGTATCGGACGAACAAAAAGTATCACGTGCGCAACTCGCATATTTCATTGACTCGACGAGTGCACCGATTTGTGTCGTTTCGCCGATTTCGAGTTGGGGTGCGTATTTGATCGGTCAGCTCGCAATCATTTTCGGAGCGACTGCGGCGATTACGTATTCGCCGTTATCGGCGTTCGTATTGATGGCACCGATGAACTTTTACGTCGTTGCGACGTTGACGCTCGTCTTTTTCTTCGCCTTCAGCGATACGGCCATTTTTTCGATGCGCCGTCACGAAGAGCTCGCCGAACAGACCGGCCAGCTGTTTGATCCGGAAAAAGACATTCCAGGTCAATTGAAAGAAGATTTTCCAGAGCATGAGTACGGTCGTGTGCGCGATCTCGTTTTACCGATCGTGACGTTGATTATCGTGACGTTCGGTATGATGTTCGTTACGGGCATTCAAGCGAGTGGTAGTTACGACATTTGGGCGATTTTTGAAGAGACGAACGTACCTGCTTCACTCGTAACGGGTGGTCTCGCTGGAGTGATCGTCGCGATTCTTCTTTACTTACCACAGTTAAAAACGAACGATCAAGCGACGGTGACGTGGATGAGAAAAGCGACGGTGAGCGGTTTGCAGTCGATGATGCCAGCGGTTCTCATTTTATTCCTCGCGTGGGCGTTAACCGATTTAATCGCTACGTTGAAAACGGGTGAATATTTAGCAGGTGTCGTCGAACAATCGAACATTTCACCACTCTTTTTACCAGTGATGATGTTCGTGCTCGGTGGCGTGATCGCTTTCTCAACGGGGACGTCTTGGGGCTCATTCGGTATTTTATTACCGATTGCTGCTGAGATTATGATTGCAACGGACATTAACTTATTGTTACCGGCACTCGCAGCTGTGCTTGCAGGAGCGGTATTTGGAGACCACTGTTCACCGATTTCAGATACGACGATTTTATCAGCGACCGGTGCAGGGTGTAACCATATCGACCACGTATCGACGCAGTTGCCTTATGCATTGCTTGCAGCGGTGATCTCGTTGATCGGTTATGTCACACTCGGGTTGACAGGATCGGTTTGGGTCGGTTTAGGAGCGGTAATCGTCGCGTTGATCGTGACGATGCTTACGATTTTACAATGGACGAAGCGACGTTCGACGAGAACGGCTTCATAAAAAAGAACGGCTACTTTTCGCATGCGAGGAGTAGTCGTTTTTCGTCTCCATTTAAGAAATGCGAGACGTTGTCCGATCGACGATTTTCTGTTGTAGGACACGAAAAAAACGAGCGTGTTCAGTTGTTCGTCCTACTGAACTATGTTACATTGACAAGTAGAATGTAGGACAATACGTGCTAAAGAATGGAGTCGATACGATTGACAACGAAGCGAGAAACGAAGAGAGAACGTCCACTCCGTAAGCCGGACTGGCTCAAAATTAAATTAAATACGAACGAAAACTATACGGGACTTAAAAAGCTCATGCGCGAACAAAATTTACATACCGTTTGTGAAGAAGCGAAGTGCCCGAACATTCACGAATGCTGGGCGGAACGTCGTACGGCAACATTTATGATTTTAGGTGCGGTTTGTACACGTGCGTGTCGTTTCTGTGCCGTGAAAACAGGATTGCCGAACGAATTGGATCGTGCAGAACCGGAACGAGTAGCCGATTCCGTCGCGCTCATGAATTTAAAACATGCTGTCGTCACAGCGGTCGCGCGTGACGATTTGAAAGATGGTGGGTCGTTCATTTTTGCTGAGACGATTCGTGCCATTCGTCGAAAAAGTCCATTTACGACAGTTGAAGTATTACCTTCTGATATGGGAGGCGACTACGACAACTTGAAAACGTTAATGGATGCCCGACCTGATATTTTGAACCACAATATCGAGACGGTGCGCCGTTTAACACCGAGAGTTCGAGCGCGTGCACAATACGACCGTTCGTTAGAGTTGTTGCGCCGTTCGAAAGAGTTACAACCGGACATTCCGACGAAATCATCGTTGATGGTCGGTTTAGGTGAGACGAAAGAAGAAATTATTGAAACGATGGATGATTTGCGTGCGAACGACGTAGACATTATGACGATCGGGCAATATTTACAACCGACACGTAAGCATATTAAAGTGCAAAAATATTACACACCTGAAGAGTTTGAAGAGCTTCGTCAAATCGCGATGGAAAAAGGATTTTCACATTGTGAAGCGGGACCACTCGTACGTTCTAGTTACCACGCGGACGAGCAAGTGAACGCAGCAGCACGTGAGCGTCAACGACTCGGTGAAGAAGAGCTTCAAGCGAAACAATAATCGATTGGAGTTAGAAAATGATCATTACGGTAGGAAAACATTCATATGAAGTAGTTGAAAATGTGAAAGATGCGTTCCAGGAGGAAGCCTTTCGCGACCGTTACAGCGAGATTTTAATGAAGTACGATTACATTTTAGGTGACTGGGGATACAATCAGTTACGTTTAAAAGGATTTTTCGACGATCGTCATCCGAAGTCGACGTTCGATACGAAAATTAGTACGGTACAAGATTACATTTACGAATATTGTAATTTTGGCTGTGCGTATTTCATCGTTAAAAAAGTGACGCCATCGAAAGATCCGAAGTTGAACAAACGAGAGCGTCCGTCGAAGGACGAAGAGCAGCTCGTTGAAAAAGAAAATGAAGAAAACGAATGATAGAAAAGCTGAGCGGTCAAGACGCTCAGCTTTTTTTAGCGGACGTGAGGAAATGAAATATGCTATGATAAAGAAAAAGAAAGCGGAGGGATTACTTTGTATTTTGTAGACCGTAATGAAATTAGTACGACGTTAGATTACATGAATTACGTATTACATATTTTTGAACAAGAATCGGATTGGTTAGGAAGCGACATGAATAAGTTAGCGTTAGACCGTCTCGTACACGTGACGATCGAATCGATCATCGACGTCGGGAATTCGATGATTGACGGATTCATTATGCGAGACCCTGGCAGTTACGAAGACATTATCGACATTATGGATGACGAAGAAGTGATCACGGATGAAATGGTCGCACCGTTGAAAGAAGTTGTCGCTTTACGCGATATGATCGTTCGTCATTTCAAAAAAGTCGATTACGAAGTCGTTCTCGATACGATGGAACGTCACATCGACGTATTGAAGCAATGGGCACCTGCTGTGAACGATTATTTAGAAAATGAACTCGGACCGGTCTCTGCCTTTTTACCAGAGGACGAGGCGTAATGAAAACGTACAAAGCGTATTGTTTCGATTTAGACGGTACGGTCTACCGCGGAGCGGAGCCTATCCCAGAAGCGGTTGAGACGATCCATACGTTACAAAGCCGAGGCATTGAACCGTATTACATTACGAACAACGCTTCGGTCGATGCTGAATCGGTGCAAGAGAAGTTGGCGACATTCGGTATTGAAGCACCTACTTCTCACATTATGACGTCAGCTGTCGCGGCGGCACAATATTGTGCGGTTCATTACGCGGATCGTTCATTTTTCTTGTACGGCGAGCCCCGTTTAACGGGTGCTTTCGAGCGAGAAGGATTACATATCGTTTCAGCCGAACGAGCGAATGCTGTCGTCATCGGACTGAACCGAGCGTCGACGTATGACAGTTTATCGGAACTGATGAATGTCGTACGAAACGGTGCACTTTTCATTTCGACAAATGGCGACCGGATCATACCGAAAGCCGATGGATTCGGATTAGGGAACGGTTCGTTCGTAGAGATGATTCGTTACGCGACCGGTGTCGATCCGATCAATATTGGAAAACCAGAACCGGTCATGTTAGAGCTCATTCAAGCAGCCGGCTCTTTTGAAAAAGAAGAGATGCTCATGGTCGGAGATAACTACGATACGGATATTCAAGCGGGCATTCGTTTCGGAATCGATACCGCGCACGTCGCACACGGTGTGACGAGTACAGAAGAAGTGTTGCAAAAGGACGAGCAACCGACGTATTGCGTCCATCATTTAGTCGAACTGTTGGACAGTTAACGAACAAAAAAGCTGTTTCTGAGTGATCAGAAACAGCTTTTTGTATTAAAATAATGGATTTTCTTCCACATGTTTATAAATACGTTCGGTTAGCTCTTCTGGTGTATCGGCTTCAACGACATCGCCGTTGACGAGCGCATACAATGTGCTCGAGCATTTTGAACAATAACTTAAACAACCGTAATCGAGTACGTCGAGATCCGGATCTTTTTCTAACGTCTCGAACGCCTCCTGTGCACCGTTCGCTAAGTTCGATACACAAAATTCAATAATAGGATTCACGCGATTCACCTCACGTATAAAATGTACTCCTTTTTTTTTCGAACGTCAATGTAGAACGCTTATTGTGAAACTTTGCACAAACTGATATAATCAATGAGAGAAAAGTTCGGAATGATTGAGGGAGTGAAGGAGGACATTATGACAAAATTAGTATTATTAGGGGCAGGATACGGAAATATGCGTATTTTGCTACGCCTATTAAATAAGGAATTGCCAGAGGATATCGATATTACATTGATCGATCGCACACCGTTTCATAGTTTAAAAACGGAGTTTTATGCGATCGCAGCAGGGACGTTTCCCGATTCGGAAGTGCGTGTTTCATTACCGAAACATCAGCAATTGACATTTGTAGAAGGCGAAGTCGAGACGATCGACGTCGACGAAAACCGGATCGTACTAGAAGATGAACGAATGATCGAATACGACCAACTCGTCGTCGGACTCGGTTGTGAAGACAACTATCATGACGTACCTGGGGCTGCGGAAAATACGTACAGTATTCAAACGATTGGTGAATCACGAAAAACGTACCAAGCGTTACTCGGACTCGGTGGTGGATCAACGGTCGGGATCGTCGGTGCAGGATTGAGTGGCATTGAGCTCGCGAGCGAACTTCGCGAAAGCCGTCCCGACTTGAACATTAAACTGTTTGATCGTAGCTCACGTATTTTACGCGATTTCCCAGAACGTTTAAGCAATTACGTCAAAGGATGGTTCGATGAAAATGATGTAGACGTCATTCCGAATTCGAACATTACAAAAGTAGAACCGACGTTGTTGTACAATCACGAGGAGACGATTCCAGTTGACGCAGTCGTCTGGACAGCAGGGGTGCGTCCAGTGGAACCTGTTCGTGAGATGAACGTGGCGAAAGATAAAGGAAAACGAATCATTTTAAACAAATATCATCAAGTACCAACAAAGCGTAACGTTTACGTCGTTGGAGATTGTGCATCACTCCCACACGCACCGAGCGCGCAACTCGCTGGGTTACAAGGTGAGCAAATCGTTACTGTTTTGCGAAAAACGTGGGCGAATGAGCCGCTACCGGATAAACTTCCTGAAATTAAGTTAAAAGGGATGATGGGAGCACTCGGTAAGAAAAAAGGGTTCGCTTACGTCGCTGACCGTACGGTAACAGGACGAATCGCTCGATTGATGAAATCAGGATACCTTTGGTTTTATAAAGGGCATAACAATTAAACGGTTGCAACGATGGTTCGAAAAGAAGTGCTGGAGCTCATAAAACGCTCAGGCACTTCTTTTTCGTAGGAACAGCGATGTTCGTTTTGTCGTACGAATCGTTCGAGAGGAAACGGACATTTTCTCATCGAGCATTCTCAATCAATTTTTAATCATTATTAAAAAAAGGAAAGACATTCAAGAAGGGAAATCGTTGAAAAGCGCTTACTATCATGCTTGTAAACGAATTTTATTTCAAAGGGGAAAACGAAATGAGAAAATGAAGTGTGTAATGATTATCAATAGAAGGAAGTTGTGCTATAATAGAAAAAAGCTCATAAGGAGCGAATACAACTCATTATTGAAAGGGGTTATCATTCTATGTCATCAGAACAATTAATGGAACCAGTACAGGAAGTATTAGATAAATTGCGTCCGTTTCTTATCCGTGATGGGGGAGATTGTGAACTCGTCGATATCGAAGATGGGATCGTTAAATTACGTTTGCTCGGAGCGTGCGGAACGTGCCCAAGTTCAACGATTACGTTGAAAGCAGGCATTGAGCGTGCATTACTTGAAGAAGTACCAGGTGTAGTTGAAGTCGAGCAAGTGTTTTAATAGACGAAAAGCCTAACGATCCCGTTAGGCTTTCTTCGTTTATACTCGCTTATTTTTCTTCGCGAATCGCTTGCCAACGTTCTTTTGCAAAGTCGACTACTTTTTGATCGGTCGTCGAGTTTTGCGCTTCGATGACTCGACTGAAGTTTCGAATCGCTTCTTCGCGGTCACCGATGCGCCAGGACAGTTCGGCAATCATGTAAATGACACGAACTTCCGACATGAGCGTTCCTTCATGATCGCCTTCTGAATAGGCCGTCATGTAATAGTCGCGTGCCACTCGTAAAAAGCGTTGTTCATTCGCTTCGTCGTTCAACTCTCGATAAATCCATGCGAGACGGAGAGCGAGACCGGCGATCGGTAATGCTTTTTCTTCTTTTAAACGAGCGGTTAAAATAGCGAGCTTATACGTTTCAATCGCATCGGAAGCGCTCCGTTTTCCACCGAAGTCGCGCGGCGTCCAATTCGTAGAAAGTATTTGCTCAAGCTGGTGACGAGTGTGGGGCGCGAAAGTCGGTATGAAATCGTCTGTAAACGAGTAACCACAAGACGGACAGACGGCGACGTTATAGTAGATTGGGTTCGCTTCTAGTTGTTTATAGTTTGGCCTGAAGTCACTGTCGTAGCCGGTCACTCGGACGAACCGTGAACGTACACGCGACGTTTGAAACGTATGACGACACAGTGTACACGTCATCGTTTTCGGGTAAATCGGTTCAATATCCATATGTTTTCATCCTTTCGTCTAGCTTTCTATAGTATAACGAAAGTCTTACTCGGATAGTAAAAAAGGTTTGGTAAACGGATCGAAAAGGAAATGTTATAAAATAGGGAGGAATTTATATGTCACAAGCAATTACATTAACAGAAGCAGCAGCGAATCAAGTGAAAGTGATGATGGAACATAACGGTGAAGAAAATGCTCATTTACGAGTCGCCGTTCGCGGTGGGGGATGCAGCGGATTAACGTACGGATTAGGATTCGATCAAGAAATCGGTGAAACAGACGAAGAGACGATCCAGCACGGTGTGTCCGTCATCGTGAGCAAAGAGGACGCAGGCGTTTTAGAAGGAACAATCGTCGATTTTAAACAGTCGCTCATGGGTGGAGGATTTACGATCGACAACCCGAATGCGCTCGCCTCATGTGGATGTGGAACTTCTTTCCGCTCGGCTGTGAAAGAAGGTACGCCGGAAGTCTGTGAATAAACTGTCATACAATTACTATTGTAAAATACGAGAACGTGTTGAAAAGAGACAGTAAAAAGGATACTATAAACTAGAAGAAGTGTCACCACAACGATTACGATCAAACGATGTCGTTATAAAAAATATAAAAGGTGGTTTCGATTTTTGTGAAAAGACCAAAAATATTAGTATTAGGAGCAGGTTACGGTGGACTTTCAACCGTCGTTAACTTGCAAAAAGCGATCGGTGGAGACGATGCGGAAATCGTCCTCATCAATAAAAATGACTATCACTACGAGTCAACATGGTTGCATGAAGCAGCAGCAGGTACGCTTCCACCAGAACGTGTACGCTACGATATCGATCGCGTGATCGATGCTCAAAAAGTTACATTCGTTCAAGCGGAAGTAACAGCAATCGACGTAGACAATAAAAAAGTAACGTCTACAGCAGGAGAGCATACGTACGATTACTTAGTGATCGGGCTCGGTTTCGAAGGAGAAACGTTCGGTATTACAGGATTGGATGAATATGCCTTTTCGATTGCGAACGTCAAAGCAGCGCGTGAAATTCGCGAACATATGCATATGCAATTTGCAGCATGGTCTGCAGAAGAAGAAAAAGACGATAGCCGTTTAACGATTGTCGTCGGTGGAGCAGGATTTACAGGAATTGAATTTTTAGGTGAACTCGGTAACCGTGTTCCTGAATGGTGCGAAGAGTATGATGTGCCACGCGAAAAAGTACGCGTTCTTTGTGTAGAAGCTGCACCGATGGTTCTTCCTGGATTCGATCCAGAGCTCGTTAAATATGCAGTCGGTCATCTTGAGTCAAAAGGAATTGAGTTTTCAATCGGTACGCCACTCGTAGAAGCGACACCAGAAGGCGTAAAAATTAAAACAGGCGAAGATACGTTCGAATTCATTCCGACACGCACGGTCGTCTGGGCGGCAGGTGTACGCGGTAACCGTTTAATCGAAGAAACGAGCATCGAGTCACATCGTGCGCGTGTTCGAGTAGAGCCTGATCTTCGTGCGCCAGGATACGACGATGTCTTCATCGTAGGAGACTGTGCGTTCATGATCAATGAAGAAGCGGATCGTCCGTACCCACCGACTGCACAAATTGCGATGCAGCAAGGGGAGCAATGTGCGAAAAACCTCGTACATTTACTCGCTGGAAAGCCGACTGAGAAATTCGTTCCTGATTTAAAAGGTAGCGTCTGTTCACTCGGTTCAGATGATGCAATCGGTGTCGTTTACGACAAAAAAATTACGGGTAAAACCGCTTCATTCATGAAAAAAGTAGTAGACAACCGTTCACTCTTTTTACTCGGTGGTGTCGGTTTAACAGTGAAAAAAGGTAAGTTCAAATGGTTTTAATGTAAAATGAAATGAACACTTGCTTCGATAGGAGGCAAGTGTTTTTTTGACGGAGGGAGATCGTGAAAAAACGAGGAGAAGTATGGCTTGGCGCTGGAGCAATCGTCGTTAATGAACGTGGGGAACTGCTCGTCGTCGAAAAAGAATACGGGGGATTGAAAGGGCTTTGGTCGTTTCCAGCAGGATTCGTCGATAAAGGTGAAACTGTCGATGAAGCAGCGATTCGGGAAGTGAAAGAAGAGACGGGAATCGACTGTCGAATTGAAGGAGTGTGCGGTGTTCGAACGGGCGTTTTAGCGAATGATGTGAGCGATAACTTAGTGTTATTTTTCGCGACACCTCTTGCAGAAGGACCGTTAGAACGAGCGATCGGTGAAATCCGACGTGTCGCTTGGCTCACCCCGGAAGAATTGCTTCGAAGTGCGAAAAGCGCAGCGATCGTCGTCGAATTTTGCCAAGAGATGCGACGTGCTTCATTCGCCGAGGTAGAAACGTTTCATCCTGGAAAGCAGTTCGGTTACCAGTCGTATAAATTGTTTAAAGCGTGAGTCATTCAGTTGAAGGCGATGCGCGCATCATGTAAAATGTTTGTTGAAATTGGAGGTTGGCAAAGTGGGAGAAATATCGCTCGTGCAAGTGTTTTTATCGGCGTTACTCTTTTTAGTCATTTTCTTCGGAATTGGCTTTCTCGTGAACATGTTACTTCGTATGACGTGGTTCACAGCCGTCATTTATCCGATCATCGTCGTCTTCATCATTGACGAAGTTGGCTTCTTTGACTACTTTACGAATACGAGTGAATCGTTTGCGTTACTCGGAGATAAAGTATCAAATTTACATACCGCCGATATTATTATTTTAGCAAGTGGCATGGTCGGCGCAGTGTTGGCCGGCGTCGTAATGAAAATTTTACGAAAACAAGGATATCAAATGTTTTAAAAAAGATATATCCGTCACCGGGTGGTGTTGGATATATCTTTTTTTAAAGGCTTTGTGATGAGGTAATCTTTTGAAGGAGGAATTGGAATGAAACGAAGTTACGTAATAGGAATTCATCAATCGGTCGTTCAAGAACAGTGGGTACACGCATGGGAAGAGCAACTCGGACAACCGATTCGCTCATTCGTTCGTGCGCAGTTAATCGATACGAAGGAAGGAGCGTGTACCGTCGTTCCGTATGCGACAGAGGAGGAAGAAGGTGTTATTTATTTCGTCGGTCGCGGTCGAAAAAACGATTTGACGACGAAACGAGTACGGCCTTTATTCGCAACGGTTGGAAAACGAGCGAAAGAACGAAACGATGAGAACATGTACGTCGTGGCCGATTCATTTACGAGTAGTGAAGGGCTCGATGACGACTGGATCGACGTAGCAACTGAAGGATTTTTACTCGGTCAATATACGGTGCCGACGTATGAAACGACGAACAATGCACCGGATTATGAATTGAAATCGTTCGTTTTTCACGGAGCAGAACGTCAAGGAGAAATAGGACGTGTGAAAGCGGAAGCCGTCAATTGGGCGCGTACGCTCGTCAATGAACCACCGAACGTTTTAACGGCGACACGTCTCGTCGAAGAGGCGACACAACTTGCGCATAAACACCGTTTCGAGCTCGAAATACTCGACCGAGAAGCGTTGGAAGATATCGGAGCCGGCGCCTTGTTAGCGGTGAATCAAGGGTCGGTCGAGCCCCCGTATCTCATCGTCTTAAAATACCGAGTCGATGATACGTGGGATGACGTGATCGGTCTCGTCGGAAAAGGAATTACGTACGACACGGGTGGGTATTCGTTAAAACCGAAAGCGTCGATGGCGACGATGAAAGGTGATATGGGCGGCGCAGCAGCGGTTCTCGGGGCGATGGACATTGTTGGCGCGACACGTCCGAACCGTAACGTCATCGCAGTCATTGCGACGACCGACAATATGATTTCAGGGGAAGCGATTAAACCCGATGATGTCATTACATCGTTGAGTGGAAAGACGATTGAAATTTTAAATACAGATGCCGAAGGGCGTCTCGTATTAGCGGATGCAGTCACGTATGCGAAACAAGAAGGAGCCGATGCGATCGTTGATGTTGCTACGTTAACGGGCGGTGTCATTACGGCGCTCGGATACGATAAAACGGGGACGTTAACGAACGATGCAACGTTTTACGAATCATTTGAGCGGGCAGCGGAAGATGAAGATGAATTCGTATGGCGTTTGCCGCTAACAGAAGCGGACCGTCGTCGCATTCGGACGAGCGACGTAGCCGACGTCAACAATTCACCCGGTCGGGACGGTCATATGATTTTCGGGGGAGGTTTTGTCGGCGAGTTCGTCGGTGAGACGCCGTGGATTCACGTCGACATTGCAGGGACGTCGTGGGCATCGAATGCGCATGCGCTCGGACCGAAAGGCGGAACAGGTGCGATCGTTCGCACGCTCGCTCGTTTCGTAGAACGAGCAACGATTCGCCCGACGAAACGAAATGAATAAGGTTCTATTTCAAATGTTGGGGTGACCTAAACGTCACCCAATTGTCGAGCCTATATTTTTATAAGCAAGACTTAACAAAACCTTCGCGCGAAAGTGGTCGAAAGAGTGGAAGCCGTAGGCTCCATTTCGATCACTTTTGTTTTATTATTTAACCCTTCTACAAATCCATTCGTGTAATGAT
Organism: Planococcaceae bacterium Storch 2/2-2; assembly: GCA_009740415.1. Lineage (GTDB taxonomy): Bacteria > Bacillota > Bacilli > Bacillales_A > Planococcaceae > Savagea. Next base: position 264,225 of record WOYE01000002.1, read on the forward strand.
AAACAAAGCTATTCAAAATTTCTGTTTGCCATCTTTTTAATGTAGAAACGGTACGCTTCATTGGCTCGCAATGAGAGGCCAACACTTCTTCGTACCACTGTAATAAGTTAGCTTTCACTTCAGATAGATCATTTGATCTCTTTGCTTCATCAAACCACTTTACGAAGGACTCCTCTAACTTATAAGCTTCTCTTCATTCAGTAGAATAGGATAAAAAACGTTCTAGCGTTCTTCTTTTTAGTGCCGATAGCGAGCGTTTATATAAGATCGACCGAGAACGTTTCATACTCTTCCTGTTATAGCTATGCCATGTTTTTTGTACCGTTCTACGAACGGTGTCTAAACTCCAATACACATAACGTACGAAATGAAACCGATCAGCAATGATAATAGGACGTTCAATCGCTTCTTCTATAGCTGCTCTAAAGGAGCTACTCATATCCATCACGACGATCTCGACATTCCAACCATACTTTTGAAAATAACGTTTAATCGTGTCCTTCCGACGATCAGGTAAAATATCAATCGGCTCTTTTGTTTCAGCATTAGCAATAAGCAACTGAAATTTCCCAGCGTCTGTATCACCTTTATACTCGTCAATGGCAACGTGTCGTGGTAGTTGTCTACGCTCTTCTGTCTCAGGAATTCATGTTTTAAAGCGACGCATCACTGTCGGTATTGAGCATCCTTGTTGTCTAGCAACTTGAGTAAAGGTTCCTTCTTGTGTCGAACGAATTTTTACGAGTTGATTCCATTCTTTTGAATACCGTTGATAGGAATCAACAAAGGTAACTGGTTCTGAAAAACGTTTGCCACACGAACAAGCATAACGCCTTCTTCGATAAAATAAGACCGTAGGTCGTTCGAATAATTTCGTATGCTGGATTTTCTGAAGGCGATCATCGTGTACTCTAGAAGTCATTTGATTACATCTTGGACACCTAGAAGGTGTCCGTGGCCGTTTGAGATGAATCTGATAGGTTCCTTCAACCAGCTCTTCTTTTGTGATGACACGCTTTCCAATCCTGGATACTTTGTTTTATACTTGTTCATGGCGCACGCTTCACCTTTTATGCTTTTTTCTTAGCAGTTAAAGTATATCGAACAAATGGGAGAACGTGCGTCTTTTGGAGTGTACAATTCCGTTAGGATTTGCGGACGCCTGCGGGAAAGCGAGCTCTGAAAATCACCCCTTTCTGTGAAGAAAGGGGAAGTTGAAGAGCGAGCCCGCGGCAAGCCTGCAAATCCGAAGGAATTGTACGAAAACCCCAACATATATTTTAGAGCCATGAATAAAACGTACGAGAGTGAATGATTCCTTTTTTCCTTTCATACATGGATAGAAAAAGCGCACAGCTGAGTCGGAAAGATCCGTCCCATCTGTGCGCTTCTTTTGTCGTCCGATTATCGTTCGGCACGACGTTTTGCTTCAGCGACGACTTCTTCGAGTTCGTCGCCGATCGTTAGTTCTGATTTTTCAACGCCTGAAATGTAGGCGGCGCGTCCCATCAAGTGGCCACCGATCGGTGACGTAATGAAAAGGAAAACGATACCGAGTAATAACTGAACGCTGAAAAATCCTTCGTTTAACCAATAGTGTAAAAAGACACCGAGTAAAATGCTGAGCACGCCGAATGTCGTACTTTTCGAAGCAGCGTGCGCCCGTGTATAAACGTCAGGGAGTCGTAAAATACCGATCATCGTAACGACCGAAAAGAGTACCCCGACACTAATTGTAATGACGACGAGAGTATTAGCGATTGCGGTCACGTTCGATTATCTCCCCTTTCTCGATAAATTTAGAGAATGACACGGTTCCAATGAAGGCCATAATCGCAATTAATAAAATGACTTCGATGAAAAATTTCGTATCGAAAATAATCGCGAGTAAAGCAGTTGCTGAAATGATTAAAATACCGATCGCATCGAGAGCGATGAGTCGATCCGGGATAGAAGGTCCTTTGTACACGCGGTACATGAGCCCGAGCATCGACAGTAAAATGAGAATGAGCGATACCCATATGAAAGTCATCATGGACGACTCACCTCCTTAATCGCGCGTTCGAACGTATTTTTAATCGAATAAATTGCTTCGTCCACATCATCGACATCGATGGCGTGAACGTATAACGTCCGCTGGTCATCCGATACGTAAAGCACGACTGTACCTGGCGTGAGCGTAATTAAGCTCGAAAGTAACGTCAGTTCCCAATCGTGTTTTAAATCGGTCGGCAAAGCGAAAATCATCGGTTGCAAGTCGAGTTTCGGCTTTAATACGAGCATGAGTACGGAAATGTTCGACATCGTCAATTCCCGTAGGAACAGGAAGAATAACTTCACTGCAGCCCATAGTCGCCAAACGTAGAGCCGATGCTTGAAAAAGCCACCCATTAAGATGAGTAAGACGAGCCCGATCAAATAGCCGATCATAAATGACGTTGCGGAAAATGAAGAGTTCATTAACATCCAAACGATTGCGATGAATACGTTTAATAATATTTGAAATGCCACTGTCAATCTACTCCTTTAAAACCGCATTTACGTAAGCTGATGGATCGAGCAACACATCGGCTGCATCGGACATGTAAGGTACGAGCGCTTCTGTTCCAACTCCGTATAATACCGTCAATGTCACGAGTAATACAGCGGGAATCATCATCCGGTTGTAACGTGTTTTGCTACGTTCCGGTGTCGGTTTCGGTTCGCCCCAAAAGGCGTAAATGAAAATACGAATGACCGATAGCAAAACGGCAAGGCTCGATAGTAAAATCGCGATCGCACCGATCCAATGGCCGGCTTGAAACGCTCCTTTTACGATTAAAAACTTACCGATGAATCCACTGAGTGGTGGAATTCCTGCCAGTCCGAAAGCGGCGATTAAATACGTCCATCCGAGTGCAGGATACTGTTTCATCAGTCCACCCATTTCTCGCAAGTTCGACGTTCCTGTTACGTAAATTAAAATGCCGATGAGAAGGAACAATGCTGCTTTAATGAGCATGTCATGAATTAAATAGTAAATGCTACCTTCCATCGCTGTGCCGTCCATTAAAGAGACACCGAACAAGATGACACCGACTGCGATAATGATGTTGTAAATAATGATTTGTTTCACATCGAAGTAGGCGAGCGCTCCGATAATTCCGACGACGACTGTCAAAAGAGACAGTCCCATGAGCCACATGTGTGTAAAACTAATGTCTTGTAAGAAGAAGAGCGTGTACGTCCGTGTAATCGCGTACACACCGACTTTCGTTAGCAATGCACCGAATAATGTCAACACGGGAATCGGTGGCGCAGCGTACGAGCTCGGCAACCAGAAGTACAATGGGAAAATAGCCCCTTTAATTCCGAAGACGATTAAAAACAAAATCGCGATGACGGAAATGATACCCGGTTGATTCACTTCTTGAATACGGACGGAAATATCAGCCATATTGAGCGTTCCGACGATCGAGTACAAGTAAGCGACTGTAATGACGAAAACCGCAGAAGATACGACGTTAACGAGCATATATTTGATCGACTCACGAAGTTGCTTTTTCTCACCGCCGAGTACGCTCAGTACGTACGATGCCATGAGGAACACTTCGAAGAAGACGAACATGTTGAAAATGTCTCCTGTCGTAAATGCACCGTTGATCCCTGTGATCATAAATAAAATAGCAGGGTAGTAAAAGTTTTTCTCGCGCCCTTCGTCGATCGCGTAAAAGCTGTACAAGACGACGAAAAACGTAATGATGAGCGTCGTCGTAACGAGCAGCGCGCTCAACATGTCCGACACCATCGTAATGCCAAATGGTGCTGGCCAACTTCCGAGCGTCACCGTTTGAATGCCATCTTCTTTTACGACGAAAACTAAGTATAAAGCGGATACTGTGCTGAAAAATAGCCCCGTCATGACGAGAATCCGTTGCATCAGGACCGACTCTTTGAAAAAGAGAAGGAGGATGGCGAATAAAAACGGAATTAAGATCGGAAATAATAATAAGTTAGTCATGTTCATCATTTCCTCTCAACATATTTAAGTCATCCGTCTTATGCTCGGCATACAAGCGGTACGACAAGACGAGCATGAACGCAGTCACCCCGAAGCTAATAACGATCGCCGTTAAAATAAGCGCTTGAGGCAACGGGTCTGCAAAGTCTGTCACGCCGTCTGCAATGACAGGAGGAGCTCCGCCGTCCAACCCACCCATCGTTAAAATGAGCAAGTGTGCTCCGTGGCTGAGAAGTCCTGTACCTAAAATGACTCGGAGAAGCGTACGTGACAAAATTAAGTAAACGGCAGCGGAAAATAAAATTCCGATAATGATCGCCATAAGTAGTTCCATTACGTATCGCCTCCAATCGTTTGAATCATCGTCATGCCGGCACCGACGACGACGAGGTATACCCCGAGGTCAAACAGTGTTGCCGTATGGAGCGATGACTCTCCTAAAAATGGTAAATCATAATCTCCGAACGCATGCGTTAAAAACGGTTCGTTGAAAAGCATCGGCCAAGCAGATGTAAGAAGTGCGATGAGCAGGCCGAGTGCGACGACGATTAAAAAGTTGAAAGGTAATGCTTTTCGCACCGTCTTCAAGTCGAAGGCGAGTAAAAGAAGAAGCAATGCTCCTGTCGTTAGTAGCCCACCGACGAATCCACCACCCGGTGTGTAGTGACCGGCGAAGAAAATGTGGATGGAGAAAAGAAAGATGATGAAAAAGACTACTTTCGTCGTCGTTTGTAAAATGACATCATTCGTTTTCATCGGCTTTTTTCTCTCCTTTCAGACGTAATTTAATCATCGTGTATACACCGATCGCAGCGATTGATAAAACAGCAATTTCGAACAACGTATCAAATCCACGATAGTCGACTAAGATGACGTTGACGATATTTCCACCCGCTGCGAGTGTTTCAACAGTTTCTTTGTAATACTCCGAAATCGACGGGAGTAATTTTTGAGATTGAGAAGCGAGCGCGACGAGCATGACGGTAAAACCGACACCGATCGCAATGATCGCATTCGCTACTTTGTTTTTCTTCGTCTCACCGTGGTTTTTCAATTCAGGGAGACGTTGGAAAGCGAGTAAGAAGAGCGCGACCGATACCGTCTCAATGACGAGCTGTGTCAGCGCTAAGTCAGGCGCTTTAAACATGACGAAGAACAAAGCGACTGAATAGCCACTCGCTCCGAGTGCGATAAATGCCGCCATTCGTGATTTAGCGAGCAAGACGAAGCTGATCGCTAACACTAAAATAATCCCGTTCAAAATGGCGTAAATCGTAACAGGTGCAAAACTGTTCGGATCGAATGCGAAGGCATCTTTCACATAGACCGCGATCAATGTCATAATCGCAATCGCTGCGAACATGTACATGAAGTACGACCGAATAATACCTGTCATGTAAGAACGAGAAATTTTGTTCATACCGCTTTCTGTAAAGTTGAGCAATGCGTCGTAACCGTTATTTAACGTGAGACGTTCCGGTTGCGCATCGTAGATTTTCTTCCAACTGTTCATTGAAAGATAAAGCAATGTACCGACTGCAACGACACCGATCGTCATCCAAAGAGCCATCGAGTCGAAACCGTGCCATGCTGCGATCGTAATGTCGATTTGTTGTGGTGTGTCGTACAAGTTCGGTTGCAATGCTAACACGGCTGGTTTAATGAGCCATTTTCCGAACACGTTCGGAATGAAGAAGATGACGACGACGAGCGTCGCTAAAATGATAGGAGAGATGAGCATACCTGTCGGCGCTTCTTTTGGCGCTTTCGGTAACGCTTCCACATCTCCTTTTTTCCCGAACGTATGGAAGACGAAGTACATGCTGTAAATGAAAGTGAAAACGCTTGCTATCCATGCAATAATCGGGAATAAGATGCCCCACGTATCAAATTGGAACAGCTCGAATGAACGAACCGCGAGCATCGCATCTAAAAACATTTCTTTACTTAAAAAACCGTTAAATGGTGGTAGTCCCGCCATCGAGAATGAACCGATTGCAGCGACTGTGAACGTGAGCGGCATAATGCTCATGAGCCCACCGAGCTTTCGAATGTCACGCGTGCCTGTTTGCAAGTCGACGATACCCGCGACCATGAACAAACTTCCTTTGAAAGTCGCATGGTTTAAAAGGTGGAAAATCGCAGCAAAACTAGCAACCGCAAACATCGCTTCGTTCGAGTGGTACGTTAATGCACTCGCTCCGAGTAGCGACATAATGAGACCGAGCTGACTGACGGTTGAAAAAGCGAGGATCGCTTTTAAGTCGGTCTGTTTGACAGCGAAGAAAGAACCCCAAAATAGCGTGAAAATACCGACACCCATAACGAGCCAAATCCACGTACTTGATGACGCGAATAATGGTGTGAAACGAGCGACGAGGTAAAGACCGGCTTTAACCATCGTTGCTGAGTGTAAGTACGCACTAACTGGTGTAGGAGCTTCCATCGCATCCGGTAACCAAATGTAGAATGGAAACTGAGCGGACTTCGTAAACGCTCCGAGTAAAATGAGAACGGCAGCCATCGTAAATAGAGGATGACTCGTAACCGTTGAAGCGTTTGCAATCATTTCACGAATCGAGAACGTATCGGCAGCGATTCCTAAAATAGCGAATCCACCGAGCATCATGAGTCCACCGAAAACGGTGATCATCATCGATTTTAACGCGCCAAATCGTGAACGATCGTTCGTATACCAGTACGCAATGAGTAAAAATGACGAAATCGAGGTCAACTCCCAAAATAAGTAGAGAGAAATGACGTTATCCGATTGGACGACTCCGAGCATCGCGCTCATAAATAGTAACAAGTACACGTAAAAATGTCCGAGCTGCTCTTTTTTATCACTTAAGTAAAAAATAGAATATAAAACGACGAGCGACCCAATACCTGTAATGAGCAATGAAAATAAAAGGCTCAAGCCATCAATGTACGATACGAAGTTCATATGCATCGATGGAATCCATTGTAATGTTGAGACGATCGATTCGCCTTTCATCGTTTGTGGCAGCAACGTCGTATAAATCGCGAACAGAACGATTGGGACGATGAGTACGAACCATCCCGTATGTATGCGCTTGATCGTTTTATACAGAAGTGGAACGAATAAAGCAGCAATGATAGGTATAAAAATCAAAAACACAAAATTCAAGAAAATCCCCCTTCCAATTATGAATCGATACGTTTCACTATGAAAAAGTATACCGCAAACAGTAGAGAATTGCATACTTCCGGAGCGATGAAATGTTGCATAAGTAGAGTTCCTTCATATATTATAAGAGTACAAAAAATTTTTGAGGTGCTTTATGAAAAATCCATATGTTTACGGTTTCTTACCATTTATTACAATCCTCCTATTTAGCGCATCGTTCGGTCTCTTCGCAGTGAACTATGCGGTTGAGCTTTTCCAGGAGATCGGATTGTACGATGGGATGTTAGAAATATTCACTGATATGCAAATCCGTCTACTCATGCTCGTCGTCTGTAGCCTTTTATTTTTCGCTCTATTTGCAGCGTTGAAAGTCATTGCAGAAGCGATCCATGAACTCGCGATGTTACTATTTGCGAAAGAAGTGGATCCGAACGATTATCGAAAAGTGAGAAGTGGAAATCTCATTTACGTATTCGGAGCACTATTCTCGTTTGCCGGGATGCAATCACTCATCATTTTGTTAAGTGTGTTTGCGATTACGACGGTAAGTTACTTCATTTTTAATGTTTATCGAATGAGCAAGTATATGAAAGCGTGGCATGCGTTCGCGTTTACACTGTTTCAAATCGTCGCATGGTTCATTTTATTGTTCGGCATCGCGTTCACCGTTTTAAAATTGTACAACGGGTTGATGGACAGTTTACCACTCGTTGATTCACCGGAACCGATCGCTTCATGAAGTCGATGAAAAAGGAACATTGTTCGTTCACGATTTAACTAAACAAGAAAAAGTGCTCGAGTTGTGAATAACTCGAGCACTTTTTTTATGTTTTTATACGATGGATCGTTTAAATCATTGCAACAAAATGTTAAATGCGCGGGCAGGTACGTTCGCATCGCGCGCCCATTGGACACTTTGACTGTTATCCGTACCGATCCAAACGGAAGCGGTGTACTTACTAGATAACCCAGCGACCCATAAATCTTTGTACAAGTCAGTCGTTCCTGTTTTCGCACCTGTGTAAGGGGGGCGGTGGACGACACCTGTCGCAGTACCGGTTAATACCGTCTCTTGGAGAAGCGTGCGCATCACTTGAACGGTATGGTCGTTCCATACGCGGTTCGACGTCGTATTTTTACGGTAAATGACGTCACCATTCGTCGTTTTGATCAAACGAATGGTAGACGGTTCAACGTAATGACCGTCGATGAAACTTGAAAACCCGTTCGCGATTTCGAGCGGTGTGAAGCCGTTTAAAAATCCGCCGAGTGCCGCCGTATAGTTATGGTCCGACTCAACGACGTGTTTGAATTGAAACGGTTGTAAATGATTAAATGCCGTATCGATTCCGACCGTTCGCAACGCTCGCACAGCCGCTGTGTTGTGGCTGAATTTAAATGCGTCGACGAGCGGTGTCATGCCGTACGAATGTCCACCGATGTTGCCTGGGCAATAGTTGCCGATGCAAATGTCGTGACTGCTGATCGGTGTAGCGACGTTGTAGCCGAAGTTTTCGATGAGCGGTGCGTAGACGAGTAACGGTTTAATCGCGGAACCTGGTTGTCTCACTGCTTGTGTCGCACGGTTGAACCCGGTCGGTTCGAAATGTTTCCCTGCGTACAATGTGACGATTTCCCGCGTCGCATTATCGATGACGACACCACCTGCTTGGAGCGGGTCTGCTAATGTCGCATTCAACTGTTGCTCGGTTTGAATTTGTTTCTGTTGATCGAGCGCGGTATGAATGATGACGCCTTCTGCTAAGTAGTGGTGAATGACTTGTTGGAGCTCCGCTTGCAAACGATGTCTCTTCTCTGTCGTCTGAGCGTTATTTAATGCCTGAGCGAGCCCGTGTTTTTGAGCGATAATTTTCTCGAATTCCGTCATGACATAATCCGAATACATCGGCGTTCGGTCGATTCGCTCTTTCACTTGAAGCTCGATCGGATATTGTTTATATTGCTCGGCTTCTTCTTGTGAAATGACCCCGTTTTTCGCCAGTACGTCGAGTAGCAATATTTGTCGTGCTTTCGTGCGCTCGAAGTTTTGAAGCGGGTTGTAAATGCTCGGGTTGTTCGGAATCGCCGCTAAAAAGGCAATTTCAGCGGGTGCGAGTTCGGAAAGGGGACGACTGAAGTAGTACGTCGCTGCACCTCCGATGCCGTACACGCGGTTTGCAAAGTACATTTCATTTAAATACATTTCTAAAATTTCGTCTTTCGTTAGTTGCTTTTCTAATTCAGCGGAATATAAAATTTCTTTGAACTTTCGTTCGTACGTTTTTTCAGTTGATAAAAATTTCATACGGACGAGTTGTTGTGTAATCGTAGAAGCCCCTTGCTGAATATCATCGCTTTCACTATTGACGGCAACTGCCCGTGCAATCGCTGCGATATCGTATCCTCTATGTTTGAAAAACCCTCGATCTTCACTTTGCAAAAACAACTGTTGCGTGAAGTTCGATATTTCGCTCAATGTGAGCGGCGAACGCCATTCGACATACCGTTCTGAAAAGATTTGATTCGCTCCATCTTTCATAAGAACAGGCATATCAGGAGGCGTCGATTCTAAACGAATCGATTGGTTAAGTACTTCTTGGTAGTCCGTCGCTGCTTTCCATTCGGAAACGATCCCTTGTTGTAAAACGTAAATGAGCGGGATGCCGATGAGAGCGAGTAAAAAACCGAACCATTGTTTCACACATGTTCACTCCTTTAAACAAAGACCTATAAAAATAATAGCACACTCCTATATTGAGAAGTGTGCTAAATTGTAAAAACGTATGCTATTTCATCGCTTGCTCATTCACTTTTAAAAAGTCTTCGAAATCGATCGTCGTTCGTTTTCGAGCGACATAGAGTAAACCGAAAGCGATGAGGAATAAAGCACCGGTTACGATGAAGACGGCTGGAATGCCGATATACCCACTGATGATTCCACCGAACATCGGACCGATAATGTTTCCGAGGAAACGGAAGCTCGTATTGTATCCCATCACTTCACCTTGAATGTTAATCGGTGCTTCACGTCGTACGAGCGCTGTCGTGACAGGGATCATGCCACCTACTGCGAAACCGAACAACAATCGACAAATGATCAATTGCCATAAGCTCGTGACGAATGCTTGTGGAACGATGAAGAGGAACGATAGAACGAGTAAAAAGGAAAGTACTTTTTCATATCCGATCGAATCTCCTAATTTTCCCCACTGTCGAGCGAACAGTAAATTACCGAGGCCGGTTGCGCTAAACGTAAGGCCGGCTAAAAAGGCGACCTCTTTGGCGTCGGTTAGTTGGGCGACGTAAAGAGAAAGGAGTGGTTGGATGCTGAAGTTTCCAATTTGAATGAGCGCGGTAACGAGCAGCACGTTCAACATGAGCGGGTGTCGTAACAAACTAGAAATAATCGTTTTTCGGGAATAGTTCGCTTGTGATTTTTTCTTCACACGCTTCTGTTCTTGAATGCCGAACAATACGAGAAGAGCGGCTGTTGCGACTGCGGCTGATGTAATGATGAACGTATATTGGAAACCGAATGCGTCAGCGAGTAAACCACCGAACACCGGTCCGAACAGTGTGCCGGCGACGCTTCCGAGTTGAAGTGTACCGAGCATTTTTCCAGCTTCGTGTCGATCGGTTTGTGAAGAGATGAAAGCGAGAGACGTCGGAACGAATCCTGTGACGACTCCGTTGAACAACCGAAGGACGAAAAATGCTTCGACCGATTGGACGAACCCCATTAAAAAGACGGAAAGTGCAATTCCGAATCCGTTGATAAGTAAAATAGGTTTGAAGCCGAATTTATCCGCAATTCGACCCCAAATCGGAGACATGAGAAATGCAGTGACGAACGTTGCTCCGAAAATGAGACCGGCCCATTTTTGGACGTAGGCATCGGAGTGATCGCCAAATGTGTCGATGTAAAGAGAGAGGAACGGCATGATCATCGTCATCGTACCTGCCACGAGAAAATTGGCAAACCACATGATGATAAAATTCCGTTTACGTATGTTCATTAAGAAACCTACCTTCTGAAATTTGAGCGAAAGGGATCGCTCTTCGTTACTATTTAGTATAGAGTAGAAAAGAAACGGTTGAAAGCGATAGGCTTAACGATCGAAAAAGCGAAGAAATTATGCTAAAGTAGTCGAGGTGACGATGATGAAAAAAATGATTTACGGGCTCCTACTATTATTCACGCTCGTCTTAACGGGTTGTTCGAATGATACGTTGCAATTAGCAGGGAGTGACCAACAAGAGGAGGAAGTACATATGTTTCCACAATTAACGACAGAAGTAGCAGCGAACGAAGCACTCGTTCAAATGAATACGAACCGAGGACCGATTAAAATTAAATTGTTCCCGGAACAAGCACCAAAAACAGTAGAGAACTTTTTAGGTCATGCTGAGTCAGGTTATTACGACGGTGTCATTTTCCACCGCGTCATTGAAGAGTTTATGATCCAAGGTGGCGACCCACAAGGAACAGGTATGGGTGGAGAAAGCATTTGGGGCGGTACGTTCGAAGATGAATTTACGATGGATCTTTTCAACTTACGCGGTGCGCTTTCAATGGCGAACGCAGGTCCTGGAACGAACGGCAGCCAATTTTTCATCGTACAAGCTTCACGTGTACCAGCGACAGCTGACCAGTTAGAGCAAGGCGGATGGCCAGCAGAAATTGCGAAAGCTTACGAAGAAATGGGCGGTACGCCACACCTCGACCAACGTCATACCGTATTCGGTCAAGTCGTTGAAGGAATGGATACAGTCGACGAAATCGCGACGGTTCAAGTCGGTGCGCAAGATCGACCGGTTCACGACGTCGTCATCGAATCGATCGATATTTTACAACGTCCGTAAGTTTTAACGGAAACGAAAGAGGGAATTGAAAAGGCATATAGCAAATAAGGAGAGTGACAGAAATGGAAACACTCGCTTTGCTCATGCCTTTTCTTTATTTCCCAGAAGATAAGTCGGAGTACATTCCGGCAGCGTTTTCTTTTTTATTTTTCATGATTCTTCTCGTCATTACATTTCGTTGGATCGTTCGTTATTCCAAACGAGAAGAAGAGAAAACGAAAGACATCGAAGAGCGAATTAAAAAAGAACGCGAAAATCGCCATTTATAAAGACGAACGACAGAACGAGAAACGGCTATGCCGATCGTTCATGTCGCTCGTCTTTTTTATGATGCGAGCAATGATTCAAAACTTTCGATGAATCGATCGACCGCCTCTTCGATGAGCTGTTCAGAGGTTGCGAGATTCAACCGTAAAAAACCGTCACCCGCTTCACCATATTTCGAACCAGGTTCGAGCGCGAGTCGACCGACTTGTAAAAGAGCGTCCATGACATCGCGTTCTTTCAGCTCGTATGCGCGGTAGTCGATCCATAACAAATACGTACTTTGGAGCGGCGCGATTCGCAAATGAGGAAATGCTTCTAATAGTCGCTCCGTCATGAACGACTCGTTCCGTTGAATGAGCGATTTCATTTCTGAAAGCCACTCGTTACTTTCCGGGTCGCCGTATGCGGCATCCCAAGCGGCGAGTGCGAATGCGTTCGGCCCCATCGTCATATGAGATTGCGTCGTCCGGTCGAGCGCGCGTTTCAAATCGATCGTCGAAGCGATCGAAGCAGCGATTTGAATACCTGCTAAATTGAACGTTTTCGTCGGTGCGACGAATGTGATGATCGATGCGCCTGCTTCATTGACACGAGCGGTCGGGACGTGTTCGTTCGGTTCGTAGACGAGGTCCGAATGAATTTCATCTGATAAAAGAACGACGCCCTCACGTGCAGCGAGTTCTGTTAACGTTCGAATGTCTTCTTCACGCCAAACGGTACCGCCTGGATTGTGCGGATTGCAAAAGATGAACAGTTTCGCTGTTTGGAACGCACGCTCTAATGCGTTGAAGTCGATTTCGTACGTTCCGTCGTTTTCGATCAGTGGACAGTCGACGACACGTCGATCTAACTGTTCGGGGATCGAACGGAAGGGTGGATAGACTGGTGATGTGATGACGACCTCATCGCCTTCCTCGCTGAATGTTTCAATGCTTGCGGCGATCGCTGGTAAGACGCCTTGATGAAAAGAGAGAAGCGCTGGATCAATCGTCCAACGGTGTGACGTTTCGAGCCACTGTTGAAGCAACTGTTTCGAATGTTCGGACGGCGAACTGTAGCCGAACACGCCGTGGTCTAATCGTTGTTGAAGTGCTCGTTCGATAGAAGGTGCGACGCGAAAGTCCATATCAGCGACCCACATCGGTAGTAACGGGCCGTCTGTTTTGTAAATCGTTTCGGCGAGGTCCCATTTCACACTGTTCGTTCCGACTCGTGTCGGGATGTTATTCCAAATCGTCATTGTAAAAAACTCCTTTCAAAAATTGTTCATTCTTCTTAGTAAGCGTACAATGAAATGAGAGAAAACGTAATGAAAACGATCAAATGTCATCAACTCGTAATGATGTCGATTGAAAAAGGAGGAAAACAGATGGAGTTTGTTGAATTTCATCAACGAGCGAGCGTATTGCTCGCGCAATGGGACCCTTTTCAATTGTCGTATGAAGGTGCGTACGACGTTGAAATTGCGGACGTGTTACGCGTCATGCCGGATGAACCGACGCCTGCGAAGTTAGCAGAACAGATTCAGCGCATTTATGAGCATTCGTACATCGAGTGGATTCCGTTCGAACAATGTGAACGAGTAGCGGAGCAGTTGTTCGAACTTCGGGATTCGATCCGTTGTGATCGATAAGAAAAGCGACGGAAAGAGGAAACATTTTGCAGGGGACGAGCTACGTTTGTTATACTACAAGTGGACGAACAGAAAACAATTAGTGAAAAGAATAAAGGAGCTGTTCAAGGTGGCGAAAATTTATCGTGTCGGTGATATTGTAACCGGTAAAGTAACGGGGATTCAGCCGTACGGTGCATTCGTAGAATTGGATGAACAGACTCAAGGACTCGTACATATTTCAGAAATTACGCACGGTTACGTTCGCGAGATTGAACATTTTTTAACGGTCGGCGAGTACGTGCGTGTGAAAGTGTCGAATGTCAATAAAGAGAACGGTCAAATCAGTTTATCGATGCGTGCATTGAAGCGGCCGCCTTACCATCAAAGGAAAGCGTACCGCTCAGAAAAATCATTGCAAGAACGAGTGAATGAGCGCGATGAAGTCGGTTTCCAATCGTTACGCAAAAAGTTAGATGAATGGATCGAACAATCGGGCTTCTTACAAGAAGAACGACTAAAAAATAAAGAGGAAGAGGCGGATGAACGATGAGTGAAAACTTAAATTTATTTACGTCGACTCAAGAGGTCGTCAAAGAAGCGGTTAAAAAGCTAGGGTACAATGAAGCGATGTACGATTTATTAAAAGAGCCGATGCGCTTACACGAAGTTCGGATTCCCGTTAAAATGGACGATGGAAAAGTACAAGTGTTCACAGGGTATCGAGCACAACATAGCGATGCGGTCGGACCGACGAAAGGCGGTATTCGTTTCCAACCGAATTTAACGCGCGATGACGTGAAAGCGTTGGCAATGTGGATGACGTTGAAAGCAGGAGTAGTCGATCTTCCGTACGGCGGTGCGAAAGGCGCTGTCATTTGTGACCCTCGCGACATGTCAAAAGGTGAGCTGGAACGTTTAAGTCGCGGTTACGTGCGCGCATTAAGCGATGTTATGGGACCTGAAAAAGATATTCCTGCACCTGATATTTTCACCAATGCTCAAGTGATGGCGTGGATGATGGATGAATTCAGTATGATTCGTGAACAAAATCAGCCGAACTTCATTACAGGAAAGCCGATCGTACTCGGTGGATCAGAAGCGCGCGAACAAGCGACAGCTGTCGGTGTGACGACAATTATTAAAGAAGCGGCGAAACGTAAAGGGATCGAGATGAACGGAGCGCGTGTCATCATTCAAGGCTTCGGCAATGCGGGAAGCTTCCTTGCGAAGTTTTTATATGAAGCGGGAGCGAAAGTGGTCGGAATTTCGGATGCGCACGGTGCTCTTTACGACGCGGAAGGGTTAGATATTGAGTACTTACTCGATCGACGAGATAGCTTCGGTACCGTGACGACGTTGTTTGACGAAACGATTACGAATGAAGAGTTGTTAGAACTCGATTGTGACATTTTAGTACCTGCAGCGAGCTCAAACCAAATTACGTATGAAAATGCGGATGCGATCAAAGCGAAAATTATCGTCGAAGCAGCGAACGGACCGACGACGGCTGAAGCGACACGCGTTTTAACAGAGCGTGACGTGTTGATCATTCCGGACGTATTAGCGAGCACTGGCGGTATTACGGTTTCTTACTTCGAATGGATTCAAAACAATACAGGGTATTACTGGTCCGAAGAAGAAGTCATGGAGAAAATGACAGAGAAACTCGTCGCAGCATTCCATGACGTGTACGACGCGGCTGAAATGCGTCAAATCGATATGCGTCTTGCAGCTTATATGGTAGGTATTCAAAAAACAGCAGAAGCTTCACGTTTGCGCGGATGGGTATAATCGGCTCACGTGACCTATTCATGAAAATGAAATAAACGATCAAAAGGCGCTCGTTCGCAGTGACGAATGAGCGCCTTTTTCATGGACACTTTTCTCGCTTTATCAATCGATGAAGTGAAGATCGAACGTTTCGACGTGAGGCCATACGCTTAATTGATGATAAACGGTATAATAGGAGTCATCGGATGAAAAAGTGAGGCGAGCGTTTAAAGTGAAACGCGCATCGCTTTCTTTTTTTATAGTCACTTCATGAAAGGTAACGGGAAACGAAGGAAGGTCTTGAATGAGTTGTTCGAATGAAGCATGATCGGTAATAGAAATCGACAGTTGGCCTTCTTTTTGACGAAGTCGTTTCGGCCCGTACGTTTGTAAGGCAGGAGCGACTACTTCGACGATGAGCAAAACGATGAGCGCCGTAAAAATCGCTTCTTTAATAAAATTCGCACCAACTGCGATACCGATACTCGCTGAGCCCCAAATCATCGCTGCGGTCGTAATGCCGGTGATCGCTTCATTGTTCCGTTGCAAAATAGCACCAGCACCGAGAAAGCCGATGCCGCTTACAATTTGCGCAGCGAGTCGAAGCGGGTCTGTTCGTACAGAAGGGTGTAAGTTCGGATCGATCGAATAGGCAGTCTCTACGGAGACGACCGTTAATAGACAACTGAATGCTGCGATAATAGCACTCGTTTTAAGACCGATCGGTTTTTTCTTCAGTTCACGTTCGATCCCAATGACGGAACTTAATAAAACGGCGACTGCTATTTTAATTAAAATGTTTGATTCTAATGATTCTAGTAAGTGGACGATCGTTTCGATAATCAACACCTCCTAAATAAGATGAAGTGAGAAAGGAAGAGCTTTATGAAACCGAGATTAAATCCTTACGCTATGTTGCTCGTCGGTGTGTTTTCGCTGGCGCTTTCAGCGATTTTCGTTAAAATGTCTACTTCGCCATCTGGAGTAACCGCATTTTATCGAATGCTATTATCTGTTCTTTTCATGACGCCATTTTTAATGAAAGTGCCTAAAAGTGAATGGTTCGCTCTGCGAAAACGCGATGTAGGGTTAGCGGCGATTGCTGGAAGTTTACTCGCTTTCCATTTCATCACATGGTTTGAATCATTGCGCTATACGTCGGTCGCTAGTTCCACAGTACTCGTTACCCTGCAACCGATCTTCGCATTCCTCGGAACGTATTTATTTTTTAAAGAGAAAGTAGGCATGCGACAAATAACAGCGGCCGCGATCGCTATTTTAGGAAGCTTCATTATAAGCTGGGGAGATTTTCGAATTGGCGGTGAAGCATTGTACGGTGATCTACTCGCTTTAGCCGGTTGTTTTTTCATTACGCTTTATTTATTGATCGGTCAAAGTGTACGATCGAGAGTAGAGTTGTTTCTATATACGTACATCGTTTATGCTTTTAGTACAGTCGTCTTGTTCGGATACGCATGGTTAGTAGACGGGACGATTCAACCTTCCGATTCATTTGACTGGGTTTGGTTTATTGCTTTAGCTCTCATTCCAAACTTTTTAGGACATACGATTTTAAATTGGGCGGTTCGGTACGTCAGTACGAATGTCATTTCCATTGCGATTTTATTAGAACCAGTCGGGGCGACGATTTTCGCATATTTTATTTTCGACGAACGTTTAATAGCGACACAATGGGTAGGGGGAGCAGTCGTAATCGTTGGTATTGCGCTATTTGCGCTCTCTGAGAAAAGAAATTAAACTTTTTTTAAAAAAAGCTTGCATATTTCTAGTAAGCGATGTATAGTTATAAATGTCCGATTGAGACAAGCGCTTCGAACGTACAGTTCGAGTGAAGCGAAAAACTTTTTTAAAAAGTAGTTGACATCGGAAAAACAAAGTAGTATATTGTAAGAGTCGCAAAAAACAGCGACGGATGAACATTGAAAACTGAACAGCAAAATGTTGATGAATAAAACCGTTTCGATCGACTAACCCCGTTAGTTGACGAAACACAATTTGGACATCTTAAATGATGCCAGCAAGAAAATCGAGCTAATCGAAT
>WOYE01000019.1 GCA_009740415.1 Planococcaceae bacterium Storch 2/2-2
CACTGTATATAGAGACAGTTGAAATGCCGTAGTGAGGTATGAATCCACTCGTACATTTCTGTATCGTCGTGTCGTAGCGATACGACCGTACAATACGTATTATCTTACTTGTTACAATCAATGTCGTTTTATCCAATTTTCAAAGAACAAAAATATCCCTTAAAGGGAGTATATATTTGGTGGAGCCTATCGGGATCGAACCGATGACCTCCTGCGTGCAAGGCAGGCGCTCTCCCAGCTGAGCTAAGGCCCCTTACAAATTATAAATGGTGGGCCTAAGTGGACTCGAACCACCGACCTCACGCTTATCAGGCGTGCGCTCTAAACCAACTGAGCTATAGGCCCATTCTGAATGTATAAATGAACATTCAAAACTGAACGCAAAATGTTGATGGTTCGTAGAACCATGTCTACGATTCCGTGTGCCTTTCGGCTTCCTTAGAAAGGAGGTGATCCAGCCGCACCTTCCGATACGGCTACC
>WOYE01000020.1 GCA_009740415.1 Planococcaceae bacterium Storch 2/2-2
TCCCAATTTAGTAAGATCCCTCAAAGATGATGAGGTAGATAGGTCTGAGGTGTAAGTATGGCGACATACGCAGCTGACAGATACTAATCGATCGAGGACTTAACCTATTATTATCGCACGTACACAATCAACTGTTCGTTTTATTCAGTTTTGAGTGAATGCACTCAAAAAGGACTTGCTTTATTAAAATCGATATGATATAATAAGACTTGTCTTTTGTTAAAGAAGTCTAGTGATGATGGCAAAGAGGTCACACCCGTTCCCATACCGAACACGGAAGTTAAGCTCTTTAGCGCCGATGGTAATTGGGGGTTTCCCCCTGTGAGAGTAGGACATTGCTAGGCTTTACATATGGAGGATTAGCTCAGCTGGGAGAGCACCTGCCTTACAAGCAGGGGGTCGGCGGTTCGAGCCCGTCATCCTCCACCATTTGCCGGTGTAGCTCAGTTGGTAGAGCAACTGACTTGTAATCAGTAGGTCGAGGGTTCAACTCCTTTCGCCGGCACCATTTTCAGAGCCATTAGCTCAGTTGGTAGAGCATCTGACTTTTAATCAGAGGGTCACAGGTTCGAATCCTGTATGGCTCACTTTCATAAGCGGAAGTAGTTCAGTGGTAGAATACAACCTTGCCAAGGTTGGGGTCGCGGGTTCGAATCCCGTCTTCCGCTCCATTTGGTTCGCCGGGGTGGCGGAACTGGCAGACGCACAGGACTTAAAATCCTGCGGTGAGTTTTCACCGTACCGGTTCGATTCCGGTCCTCGGCACCATTTTTAAAAAGAATATATGCGCCCGTAGCTCAATTGGATAGAGCGCTTGACTACGGATCAAGAGGTTAGGGGTTCGACTCCTCTCGGGCGCGCCATTTACGGGAAGTAGCTCAGCTTGGTAGAGCACATGGTTTGGGACCATGGGGTCGCAGGTTCGAATCCTGTCTTCCCGACTCTTATTATGGGGCCTTAGCTCAGCTGGGAGAGCGCCTGCCTTGCACGCAGGAGGTCATCGGTTCGATCCCGATAGGCTCCACCATTTTAGATTCGAATGAACATTGAAAACTGAACAGCAAAATGTTGATGAATAAAACCGTTTCGATCGACTAACCCCGTTAGTTGACGAAACACAATTTGGACATCTTAAATGATGCCAGCAAGAAAATCGAGCTAATCGAAT
>WOYE01000021.1 GCA_009740415.1 Planococcaceae bacterium Storch 2/2-2
AATTTAGTAAGATCCCTCAAAGATGATGAGGTAGATAGGTCTGAGGTGTAAGTATGGCGACATACGCAGCTGACAGATACTAATCGATCGAGGACTTAACCTATTATTATCGCACGTACACAATCAACCGTTTGTTTTATTCAGTTTTGAGTGAACGCGCTCAACAAGTCTAGTGACGATGGCAAAGAGGTCACACCCGTTCCCATACCGAACACGGAAGTTAAGCTCTTTAGCGCCGATGGTAATTGGGGGTTTCCCCCTGTGAGAGTAGGACGTTGCTAGGCTTT
>WOYE01000003.1 GCA_009740415.1 Planococcaceae bacterium Storch 2/2-2
AGGACCGGGATGGACACACCGCTGGTGTATCAGTTGTCTCGCCAGAGGCATCGCTGAGTAGCTACGTGTGGACGGGATAAATGCTGAAAGCATCTAAGCATGAAGCCCCCCTCAAGATGAGATTTCCCAATTCAGTAAGATCCCTCAAAGATGATGAGGTAGATAGGTCTGAGGTGTAAGTATGGCGACATACGCAGCTGACAGATACTAATCGATCGAGGACTTAACCTATTATTATCGTACGTACACAATCAACTGTTCCTTTTATCCAATTTTGAAAGAACAAGTCTAGTGATGATGGCAAAGAGGTCACACCCGTTCCCATACCGAACACGGAAGTTAAGCTCTTTAGCGCCGATGGTAATTGGGGGTTTCCCCCTGTGAGAGTAGGACGTTGCTAGGCATTTGAAGTGTTAGTGTATATTCATATACACTAACACTTTTTTAGTATAAAAAATAAGCAACCCTGCTAGAAGAGTCTAATCGTTTAATGAACAAGGCTTGACAGCAACGGCAGGCGTTGATAATCTTTTAACATGAAACTTTTTTACCTTCGTTAGACGAATCCGTAAGGAAGAGCTTTCGAAGAATGCTTGAAAAGGACGATTTTGAAGAACGGATGACTTCTTCTCTTATGGAAGGGCGACCGTTTATTACAAGAAACGTAGGAGGAAATAAGACCATGTGGGAAACTAAATTTTCAAAAGAAGGATTAACGTTTGATGACGTACTTCTTATTCCAGGAGCTTCAGACGTACTACCGAAAGATGTTGATTTATCTGTAAACTTAACGGACTCGATTCGCTTGAGCATTCCAATTGTCAGTGCCGGAATGGATACAGTTACTGAAGCACGTATGGCGATCGCAATGGCGCGTCAAGGTGGTATTGGAATCATTCATAAAAACATGAGCATCGAAGAACAAGCGGAACAGGTTGTGACAGTTAAGCGTTCGGAAAATGGAGTCATTACAAATCCTTTCTTTTTAACACCGGAACATCAAGTGTACGATGCTGAACATTTAATGGGCAAATATCGTATTTCAGGTGTACCGATTGTCGATACAATGG
Organism: Planococcaceae bacterium Storch 2/2-2; assembly: GCA_009740415.1. GTDB lineage: Bacteria > Bacillota > Bacilli > Bacillales_A > Planococcaceae > Savagea. The sequence continues at coordinate 1,071 of WOYE01000003.1, forward strand.
AGAATAAAAAGCTAGTCGGTATTATTACGAACCGAGACTTGCGATTCATTCAAGATTACTCAACTTCAATCGATGAAGTGATGACAAAAGAAAATTTAGTAACAGCACCAGTAGGTACAACTTTGAACGATGCTGAACAAATTTTACAACAGTACCGTATTGAAAAACTTCCACTCGTTGATGAAGCTGGTATTTTACAAGGACTTATTACGATCAAAGATATTGAAAAAGTCATTGAATTCCCGAATGCTGCGAAAGATTCCCAAGGCCGCTTACTTGCAGGCGCTGCAGTAGGTGTAACGTCTGATACGATGCTTCGCGTCGAGAAGCTCGTTGAAGCAGAAGTCGATCTCATCGTGATTGATACAGCACATGGTCACTCACAAGGTGTTCTTACGATGGTGAAGGAAATTCGTGAAACGTATCCGAACTTAGCAATTGTTGCAGGAAACGTAGCGACAGGTGCTGCAACGAAAGCACTTTATGAAGCAGGAGCAGACGTTGTAAAAGTTGGAATCGGCCCTGGATCAATTTGTACGACACGTGTCGTTGCTGGAGTCGGAATGCCACAAATTTCAGCAATTTACGATTGTGCTGCTGTTGCGCGTGAGTACGGAAAAACGATCATTGCAGACGGCGGTATTAAATATTCAGGCGACATCGTAAAAGCATTAGCTGCAGGTGGACACGTTGTTATGCTTGGTAGTTTATTAGCTGGAACGACAGAAAGCCCTGGCGGTACAGAAATTTATCAAGGACGTCGTTTCAAAGTATACCGTGGAATGGGTTCTGTTGCAGCGATGGAACAAGGGTCAAAAGATCGTTACTTCCAAGACGATGCGAAAAAACTCGTTCCTGAAGGAATCGAAGGACGTATGCCTTACAAAGGACCTCTTTCTGATACGGTTCACCAATTAGTCGGTGGCATTCGAGCTGGAATGGGTTACTGTGGAACACCTGATTTACATGCATTGCGTGAGGAAGCTCAATTCGTCCGCATGACAGGTGCAGGACTTCGTGAAAGTCATCCACACCAAGTTCAAATTACGAAAGAAGCTCCTAACTATTCATTGTCATAATAAATAGGAAAGAGGCCGAGTCGGATCATCGACTCGGCTTTTTTTAAAGAGAGGAAAGTGATTGTCATGAGACGGCTATTGACTTTCATTTTATGCATTGCCTGTTTCATCATTCCTTTGAACCATTCTTCAGTGTTTGCCTCTCCGGTCTCGTTACCGCCTCACGTACCGGTGGAAGGTGCTTACTACGTAGTTGATGTTGGAACAGGAATGGTGCTTTACAGTCAAGAAGAAGATGTTCCGTTAGCGGTTGCTCAATTGACACAATGGATGACATTGTTGCTTTTAATGGAAGCGTTGGACGAAGAAGAGCTTCAACCTACTGATCTGACGAACGTATCGGAGTATGCCGCCGCGTTGTCGGACCATTTAGGAAAACCTTTATTAAAAGAAGGAGAAGAAGTGACGATAGAAGCTCTTTGGAATTTAGCGACTGTGTTGCAAAACCCTGGTGCGTGGATTGCGCTCGTCGAACATTGGAAAGGGTCAGAGGAAGCGTTTGTTGAGCTCATGAACGAACGAGCAGAAAAAATGAAGTTGGAACATACTCGTTTCGTTAACGCAACGGGTTTGAAAAACAGTGAACTTCACGGCCATCATCCGAAAGGTACGGGTGCAGACGACGAGTCACTCTCTACGGTTCGTGGAATTGGTCAAGTCATGTATGCGGTTATGAAACGTGACCCGAGCGTGCTAGAAGGGATGAGACGTCCTTCCATCGTTTGGAAGAAGACGACGTATGTGAACGTGAATGAAATGTTAGAAGGTCGACCATATGCGCACGATTACGTAAGTAGCGCTTGGTACGGAAGTAGCGCATTAGCGGGACAAACGATGGCGCTCACTGCTCAAAAAGGAAAGCGGCATGTGCTGATCGTTGCGAAAATGTCACCGGAAAACAATCCTTACGAGCTCGCTCATCAGCGGTTGGGGGATTGGGTCGATTGGGCTTTCTCCACCTTCAAAGAAGTCGAACTCGTAGGAAAACATGAACCGGTTGTGTCGTTGGAGCATCTTCCCGTCAATCGTGGAAAGAAAAAAGATGTAGCGGTTGTCACGAAGGAGGCTATCACAGCTCTTGTGTTAGCCGATTCTACTTCACCCCCTCATCCGACTTTTGAACCGACGATGGATGTGCCACTTCAAGCTCCTTTTAAAAAAGGTGAAGCCGTCGGAACGGTCATTTTGCAACCTGAGCTTTCGTACGGCTTCATCAATGAACAAGCGCTTGAGACGACTCTCATCGCTACAGAAGATGTCCCCCTCGCTTCTCTGTTCACACGGGGAGGGGAAGGATTTCTCGATTTTTGGAAAGAATGGTGGCAATCGATTGATCGGTTATATCACTAATGAGACCAACTATCGAACAACCGACGGATCGCAAACGGAATGTCTTCTAACGGCAGTCCACCAAACCCGAGAAGAAAGGTCGGTTGTTCGTACGTGACTGTATGGCAATATGCTGTAATCGGTTCAATTTGAATGTGTGAGGATTGAGCTCGTTGAACGAGTTGTTGCTCACTCCGTTCCTCTTGAACGCTTAACGTAACGTGCATCCCCGCATGTTCACCACTATAAGAAACGTAAGGTGCATACGGCTCTAGCTCATCAATGATGAGGTGGAGCTTTTTTTTATATAAATTGCGCATACGGTTTAAATGGCGCGCAAAATGGCCATCTTCCATGAAGCGAGCGACAAGGTGTTGATCGAAGCGAGGAACGGTCGCTGCGTAATGAATGAATGCGCGTTCGTAACGTTCGAGTAAAGCGATCGGTAAAATCATATAGGCCATCCGCAAAGAAGGCATGAACGATTTGGAGAATGTACTTAAGTAAATGACTTTTCCTAAAGGATCCATACTTTGTAAAGAAGGAATCGGTTTCCCAATGTAACGAAATTCACTGTCGTAATCGTCTTCAATAATGAAGCGTGATGAATGTTCTGCCGCCCAGTTTAGTAATTTCGCTTTACGAGAAGCGGATAAGACGTGTCCCGTAGGAAATTGGTGAGACGGTGTCACGTAAGCAATCGTAGCTTCCGTTTCATTGAGACGGTCGACTTGCATGCCGTCTTCATCGACTGGAATGTGTATGACAGGAAGTTTATCGTGTTGAAACATCGGGTGAGTTGCTAAGTAACCAGGATCTTCTAAAGCGAAAACGGCAGATTCGTCTAAAATACGGAATAGTAAAGTCATTAATTGCTCGGTTCCACTCCCGACAATAATTTGATCCGGTGTACATTCGACGCCTCGGGATTCATAAACGTATCGTGCAATTTGTTCACGAAGTTCGAGATCGCCGTGTGGATGGCCGAGTTGAAGAAGATGGCGTTCGTGCGAATCGATCACATCGCGTGCATATTTTCGCCACGTCGCGAAAGGAAACTGTGCGGTATCAATTAAACCGGGTGAAAAATCGATTTGAATGGAATGTTGTTCACGTGTGGACTGTTCCGTTTCAAACGTAGGTTCGGTCGGAATTGGAGCGAGCTCTTCGACATATTCGACGAAAAATCCTCGACGTGGTTCGCTCGTAATGTATCCTTCTGCGACGAGTTGATCGTACGCCATTTCAACCGTCGTTTGGCTCACGTTTAAAAAATCACCGAGTTTCCGTTTAGAAGGCAACTTTTGTCCTTTTGTCAGTTTACCCGAGACGATATCATCTCGAATTTGTTGGTACATTTGTTCATAAAGTGGCGTCTGGTCTTCTTTTGACAGTTCAATGAAAAAAACTTCCATCATCTGACCCCCTTAAAAAGTTTATATCTGGACGTTTTAATATGGTCAATCTTTATTATACTAAAGGTATATTAAAAAAGGGGGATTTATTCACAATGAACTTTAAAAAGGGCGGCGTCATCATGGACGTCATTAACGCAGAACAAGCAAAAATCGCAGAGGCAGCAGGGGCAGTCGCTGTTATGGCATTAGAACGCGTTCCATCAGATATTCGTAAAGCAGGCGGGGTTGCACGTATGGCAAACCCTAGCATCGTAGAAGAAGTACAAGCAGCCGTATCGATTCCGGTCATGGCAAAATGCCGAATCGGTCACATTTCTGAAGCACGTACATTGGAAGCGATGAATGTTGACTTTATCGATGAGAGTGAAGTTTTAACACCAGCAGACGAAGACTTCCACTTATTAAAAAGCGATTACAACGTACCATTCGTTTGTGGCGCACGTAACTTAGGAGAAGCGACACGTCGTTTAGGCGAAGGTGCAAAAATGCTTCGTACAAAAGGGGAGCCAGGAACAGGAAATATCGTAGAGGCTGTTCGTCACTTACGTGAAATTAACGCACAAGTTACGAAGGTTGTTAACATGAGCGATGATGAATTAATGACAGAAGCACGCGATCTCGGCGCACCATACGAAGTGTTAAAACAAATTAAAGAAGCAGGACGTTTACCGGTTACAAACTATGCAGCAGGTGGCGTAGCAACACCAGCAGACGCAGCGCTTATGATGGAATTAGGAGCAGATGGTGTATTCGTCGGTTCAGGTATTTTCAAATCAGAAAACCCAGAGAAATTTGCACGTGCGATCGTTCAAGCGACAGAAAACTACCAAGATTACAAATTAATTGCAGAATTATCAAAAGACCTCGGTGAGCCAATGAAAGGGATTGAAATTTCAACACTTTCAGGAAGCGAACTCATGGCAGATCGTAGTAAATAAGAAAAGATGAAAGCTCCTTTTCCTTGTCGGGAAAGGGGGCTTTTTTGTATGCTCATGAGAGAAAGGAAGTGGTGGTATGGAAGAATGGATCCGTATTTTTAATGAGCAACATGAACCGGTTGGACGAGCGACGAGAGATGAGGCTCACGCCAAAGGATTGTGGCATGAGACGTTTCATTGCTGGCTGTACGATGAAAATGATGTCATTCTTCAAAAGAGAAGCGAGCAAAAGGCTGGTTATCCGAACCGGTACGATGTAACAGCGGCAGGGCATTTAGGTGAACAAGAAACGGTACATGACGGAGTACGTGAAGTGAAAGAAGAATTAGGAATTTCCGTTTCAACCGATGCGCTCGAGCCGTTCCGTATCATTCCGGATGTCGTAGAGAGAGAAGAGTGGCACGATCGCGAATTTGCTCACGTGTTCTTTAAAAAAGGAATGTATCATACGAACGATTTCACATTACAGAAGGAAGAAGTAGAAGGTTTGTATCGGATCGCCCGAGAGGATTGGATCGCATTACTTCGTAAAGAATGCGACAAAGTTTCTGTACGTACACTGAATCATGCATTCGTTGAACACGTTCGATTGGAAGATTTTGCGACACATAGTGCGTCTTATTGGGAGGCGTGTACTCATTTTTTCGACAAATAAAAAAACCGACTGTTGAAAAACAGTCGGTTGTTCGATTAAATGTCCATTTCTGGAATACGGCTCGCTACTTCTTTACCGATTTCGATAGAAGCTGTAGCAGCTGGTGAAGGTGCGTTACATACGTGGATAGAGTGACGTCCGTTAATGATTTGGAAGTCGTCTACCATGCTACCGTCATCACGGATCGCTTGCGCACGAACACCTGCTGGTGCTGGAATTAAATCATCTTCCTGAATTTCAGGGATGAGTTCTTGTAAGCTCTTCGTGAATAGTTTTTTGCTGAATGAACGTGAGTATTCTCCAATTCCTTCAACGATGAAGTTGCTTCCAAGTTTCCAAAGACCTTTGTATGTGACTGCGTCTAATACGTCACGAAGGTTGAAGTCTGTTTTCTTATACCCTTCACGTTTGAACGCTAATACCGCGTTCGGACCAGCGTCGATTCCGCCTTCGATCATACGTGTGAAGTGAACACCTAAGAATGGGAATTTAGGGTTCGGAACAGGGTAAATTAAGTTTTTAACGAGGTGTTCTTTTTCTGGTTTCAATACGAAGTACTCTCCACGGAATGGAACGATCTTCATATCTGTTAAGTAACCTGCTGATTTTGCAACGCGGTCACTGTGTAAACCAGCACAGTTGATGAGCATTTTTGCTTCGATGTTACCTTTGTTCGTTTCAACTGTTACACCGTTGTCGTGTTCGTGAATGCCTTCTACTTTTGTACCAAGTTGGATGATACCGCCGTGATCTTGGATGATCTCGCCGAATTTCTCACTTACTTGACGGTAGTTAACGATACCAGCAGCGTGTACTTGGATCGCAGCTAAACCGTTTACGTGTGGTTCGATTTCAGCTAATTGTTCTGCATCGATTTTGTCGATGTCGAGTTCGTTTTGAAGACCACGCTCGTATAAGTCATCGAGAAGTGGAAGTTCTTCAGGTTGTGTCGCTACGATTACTTTACCGCAAATATCGTGGTCGATATCGTGTTTCTGACAGAACTCAACCATTGATTTTGAACCTGCGCGTGCGAAACGTGCTTTGAAGCTACCTGGTTTGTAGTAAATACCTGAGTGAATAACACCTGAGTTGTTACCTGTTTGGTGAGCTGCAAGTTGGTTCTCTTTTTCAACAACGATTACTTTAGCATTTGGGAAACGGTCGTAAATTGCCATACCTGTTGACAATCCGACGATACCGCCACCGACGATTAGAAAATCATACATGGAAAAAAACCTCCTATTAGTAGTTACATGAAGTCATTACATTTTTTCTTTGTTCAATTGAGCCATGACGTGAATCAAGTTATTTTTTGTATGCAAAATATGATATTCAACAGCTGCTCTTAACTCCGCCGAATCTCCCCGTAACACCGCTTCATAAATGCGACGATGTTCCAATTGAGTTTCATGGTAATAGCGTTTAAGTAAGTTTGGAGCGATAGGTGATACACCGAGTGTACCGATCATTTTATGCACACGTGTCCAGCGACAACCTTTGCTGAGCACTTCATGGAAGGAATTGTTCAGACGGATGTACTCCTCGTTCGTTTCGCTTGAGATTTCAAGAGTCTCCATCTCAAGTAAAATTTCTTCAAGTTGTTGCTTATCCTCGATTGTAAGATAAGGGAGTGACATCTCGGCAGCAAGGCCTTCTAAAAATGCACGAAGTTGGTAAATTTCTTCAATGTCTTCTCGCGTAATCGGTGTAACGACCGCGCCGCGATTAGGAACCATTTCGACGAGTCCCTCAAGCTGAAGTTGCGTGAGCGCTTCTCGAATTGGCATCCGACTAACATTGAGTTTTTCGGCCCATTCTTCTTGAATGAGACGATCGCCTCGTTGCAAAGTACCGTTCAAAATAGCTTTGCGTAACTGTTCTGTTACGTATTGTACGGTAGAAGTTGTCTTGGACTTAGAGGACCCTTTCTTACGCACTAGACAACCCCTCCAATGTTAAATTTGGATACAATTCAAACTTTATCATAGCACTTACTTGTATTCAATACATATCTTTGTTAAAGTGTTCTATTTTCTAATAATTTGAACAATCGACGAAAAGTAAGCGCTTTCTACTAAAAAAAGCTGTTGAATGAGCAGAAAAAATTTCGGTTATACTCAATTGGAAAGAGCAGTTTAAAAAAATACTTTACAAATATGTGAACGATATGATATTGTTAAAATCAATAGAAAAATTGAATAGTAGTCATTTGAGAAGTCTTTCTTTTTATAATGAAATGTAAGCGTTACCAAACTAGTTTTTTCTCATGTTGGATACAATTGAGCGTGAGGTATAAAAAGAAAGAACGAGGGAATGAATGAAATGTAAGCGTTATCAAAAAAGGGGGAACTAAAATGAATAATAAAAAATGGTTAGTTGCATGTCTCATGTCGCTCGTCCTCATCTTAGCAGCATGTGGCGGAGATGGTGAGAAAGAAAGTGCAAGTGATGGTCCATTAAAAGGAGAATTTATTACGATTTTAACAGGTGGCTCATCAGGTATTTACTTCCCACTCGGTGGAACGTTGTCTAAAATTTATTCAGATTTAGGCGCTCGTGCAAACAGTCAATCGACGTCCGCTTCGGCCGCTAACTTAACGACGTTGAATCAAGGAAAAGCAGAAGTTGCTTTTACGATGGGAGATACAGCAGCTGATGCGTACGAAGGGATCGACAGCTTCGAAGAACAAGGGAAGCAAGAAAACATTCGTACGATCGCTTCGCTCTATACGAACTATTTCCAAATCGTAGCATTGGAAGGTTCAGGTATTGAAACAGTAGCGGATTTAAAAGGTCATAGCGTAGCGGTAGGAGCACCAGCTTCTGGAACAGAGATTGCTGCCCAACGTGTCCTCGAAGCATACGGAATGAGTTATGACGATATTAAGCCTGACTTCTTATCGTTTTCTGAAGGAGTAGAAGGAATGAAGAACGGTAACGTCGATGCGGTCGTCATGTCGTCTGGCTTACCGAACGCAGGGATTTTAGAGTTAGCGACGAGTAAAAAAGTAAAAATCGTCGCAATTGAAGAAGATAAAGTGTTAGAAATGCAAAAAGATTACCCGACATTTTTCCCGACTTTCGTTCCGAAAGAAACGTATAAAGGAATGACAGAAGACGTCCCGACACTCGGAGTGAACAATTACTTAATGACACATGACGGGGTGAGTGAAGATGTCGTTTATGAAATGACGAAAGCGTTTTATGAAAACATTGAAGCGATTCAAGATAGCCATAACGCGGCGAAAGATATTTCCATCGATCGTGCGCTCGAAAGCTTGCCTGCTCCTCTCCATCCAGGAGCGAAGAAATATTTTGACGAACAAGGTATTTCTGAATAAGCGAGGCTGTTGATGAAACACTTCGCACGTATGATCATTGGAATCCTCGTGTTGACCGCGATTGCTTTTTTACCTGTCACACGGGGATTTTTAATTGAACAGGAAGATCAGGAGCGTCTGAAATGGATTCCTACTTCCAGCGATACACTTATCGTAGGATGGCGGCATTCGGTCGAGCGAACACCGTGGTATGAGACGTATCGAGTCGAAAAAGATCATTCGTTACGATTGGAATCTTCAACGTATCAGTCGTACGGAGCAGGAACACCTGACCGAGAAGGAAAAGCGGAGTTGTTAGAAGATGGGTACGTTCGAGTAACTGAAATCGAACGTCACATTCCTTACTATACGTTGCTCTACGCTCCCATTTCTGAATATTACGTAGCAGTAGATAATGAAAAATATTTTTTGAAAGATATTGTTGATGATTATGAAAGCGTTATCATTCGACATAAAACCGTTCGATTGTACGAATGGGTCATTTTACAAGTAAGAGGAGAGTGAGTCGTATGACAAAACAACAAGCGATTGATCCGTTAGAGCCACAGTTGGACGAAGATAGCTTAAAAATTATGGAAAAATACGATACTGAAATGCGGTTTAGAAGAATTACAGTGCCTTGGCTCGTTCGAGTCATTTCATTCATTGCAGTCTGTTTAGCGTTGTTCCATTTAATTACCTCATTTACAGGACCGCTCGTAACATTGAAACATCGAGCGTTACATACTGGTATTATTCTCGTTCTCGTTTTCTTGCTCTATCCTGCGAGAAAAAAGTCACCTCAGTCACGTTCTTCAGTAATTGACTTTATATTAGCGGGACTTTCTATCGCAACGATTGCCTACATTTTTATGGATTATGTAGGGATCGTTCAACGGAGCGGGTTGCCGAATACGATGGATTTAGTGTTTAGCTTCATGGTCGTCATGCTCGTTTTAGAAGGTGGACGACGAGTTGTAGGGACGGGGTTAACGATTTTAGCGTCATTATTTTTACTCTATGCTTTCTTCGGTCCTTACTTACCTGACATTATCGCCCATCGTGGATATTCTTTTGAAGATGTTATGACGTACATGTATTTAACGACAGAGGGGATTTACGGTACCGCAATCGGTGTTTCAGCGACGTACATTTTCTTATTCGTTTTGTTCGGAGCCTTTTTAAACCGAACGGGTATGGGGCAGCTGTTCAATGACGCAGCACTCGCTGTGGCGGGTCATACGTCAGGTGGTCCTGCGAAAGTTGCTGTTATTTCAAGTGGATTTTTAGGTTCGATCAACGGTTCAGCGATCGCAAACGTCGTAACGACAGGATCGTTTACGATTCCACTAATGAAACGAACGGGTTACTCAAAAGAGTTCTCTGGTGCAGTAGAAGCGGCGGCTTCGGTCGGAGGGCAAGTACTACCACCTGTTATGGGGGCGACAGCGTTCATCATGGCGGAGACGCTCGGGATGCAATATTCACATATCGCTTTAGCGGCGATCATTCCAGGAATTTTATATTACTTAGGAGTAATTACAGTCGTTCATTTACGAGCGCGTCGTCGTGGGCTTCAAGGATTGTCGAAAGATGAATTACCGAGCATGAAGCAAGTGATGAAAGAACGTGGGCATTTGCTCATTCCACTCGCTTTACTCATCTACATGTTGTTCGGTGGATTTACACCGATTTATGCAGCGGCTTGGGCGATCATTACGACTGTCATCGTCGCGATGCTTCGTCCGACGACTCGAATGACGTTACGCGGTATTGCAGAAGCGTTAGAAGAAGGAACACGAAGCGCATTAGGCGTCGCGATGGCCTGTGCGATGGTCGGTATTATCGTAGGAGTTTCAACTTTAACTGGTTTCGGTTTAAAGTTAACGTCGGCTATTTTAGTATTAGGTAACGATATGTTAATTTTAACGTTATTCTTCACGATGCTCGCTTCGATCATTTTAGGAATGGGATTGCCATCTATTCCGACGTACATCATTACGTCATCGATGGCAGCGCCAGCACTTTTAACATTCGGTGTTGATCCTTTCGTTTCTCATATGTTCGTCTTCTACTTCGGTATTTTAGCGAACTTAACGCCACCTGTAGCACTTGCAGCATTCGCAGGAGCTGGAATTTCAGGAGGCGATCCGAACCGAACCGGTTTCGTTTCGTTGAAATTAGCAGCGGCCGGTATTCTCGTACCGTACGTTTTCGTCTACTCGCCAGCATTGCTCATTTTAGATTCTAGTTTCATCGACATTGCGACCGTAACGGTTACGACGACGATCGGAATCATTTTACTCGGTGTCTCGTTGGAAGGATGGATGTTGCGCAAACTGAGTATGCCGTTCCGTGTACTGGCATTTGCGACAGCGATTATGCTCGTCGTTCCTGAAACCGTGACAGACATTATCGGCGTCGTTTTATTTTTCGCATTGTGGGCATTGCAAGTGTATCAAAAGAAAAAATACGGTCCGAGCGATCCGGAACCTGTACCAGAAGGTGCATAATCGAACGACACTTCTTCTTCGCGAAGAAGTGTCTTTTGATTTGGAAAAGCACGTTTCCCTCTCGTTCTGTCAGTTGCGAAACGATAGTAAATATAGTACAGTAAATGTAACTTTACAATTACACAATGTGTAGAAGGACGAGTAGCGAGAGCGCTTTTTTCAGAGAGCTAGCGGTCGGTGAGAGCTAGTAAAATGCATTCGTGAATCTATCTTCTCATTCGTTGTGTCGGTTGGAACCGTTATCTTCTCAAAGTGGACTGAAGACAGTCAATTTGGGTGGCAACGCGGGTAGTTCTCGTCCCTAGGAAGAAAGGGATCGGGGGCTTTTTTTATGGACATTTTTAAAATATGAGGAGGAGCTTATATGTTAGATGCTAAATTGTTACGTACAAACTTTGAAGAAGTGAAAGCGAAATTGGATCGTCGCGGGGAAGATATTTCAGAACTCGATCAGTTTCAAGGGTTAGATGAGGAACGTCGTGAACTCATTTCAAAAGTAGAAGTGTTGAAGGCAGAGCGTAACGAAGTGTCTCAACTCGTCGGTCAAAAGAAGCGCAACAAAGAAGACGCAGATGAAGAAATTAAGCAAATGAGAGAAGTAGGCGAAGCGATTAAAGCGCTCGATACACGTTTAACGGAAGTGAATGAGCAATTGAATTACGTGCTCATGCGAATTCCGAACATCCCTCATGAATCGGTACCAAAAGGAGAGACAGAGGACGATAACGAAGAGATCATGCGTTGGGGCGAACAACCAACGTTCGATTTTGAAGCGAAACCTCATTGGGAAATTGGAACGGACTTAAATATTTTAGATTTTGAACGTGCAGCGAAAGTGACGGGAAGCCGTTTCGTCTTTTACCGAGGGCTTGGCGCACGTCTCGAACGTGCATTGATTAACTTCATGGTCGATCTTCACGTCGATGAGCACGGTTACGAAGAAATGATTCCACCGTATCTCGTCAACCGCCAAAGTTTAACAGGAACTGGTCAACTTCCGAAGTTTGAAGAAGATGCGTTTTTAATTGAGTCGGAAGATTATTTCTTAATTCCAACGTCAGAAGTTCCAGCGACGAACTTTTATCGCGATGAAATTTTAGATGGAGCGGATTTACCGAAAGCGTGGACGGCATATAGTACGAACTTCCGTTCAGAAGCGGGTTCAGCAGGCCGTGACACGCGCGGATTGATCCGTCAACACCAGTTCAACAAAGTAGAGCTCGTTCGTTTCGTAAAACCGGAAGATTCATACGATGAATTGGAGAAGTTAACAGGTCATGCAGAAAAGGTCCTTCAATTGTTAGAGCTTCCTTACCGAAAAGTGAACATTTGTACTGGCGACCTCGGATTTACAGCAGCGAAAAAATACGACTTAGAAGTATGGATTCCGACACAAAATACGTACCGTGAAATTTCTTCATGTTCGAACTTTGAAGATTTCCAAGCACGTCGTGCGCACATTCGTTTCCGCCGTGAAAAAGGTGCAAAACCAGAGTACGTTCATACGTTAAACGGAAGTGGTTTAGCGATCGGACGTACGGTAGCGGCTATTTTAGAAAACTATCAACAAGAAGACGGTTCGGTCGTCATTCCAGAAGTGCTTCGCCCATACATGGGTGGAAAAGAGCGTATTTCACGCTAAAAGGATAGATAAAAAGCGTATCAATACGAGTAGAAGGGTGAGCCCTTGTTACTTCGTGTCGATACGCTTTTTTCAATGTTAAGAGGATGTCGAATCGATATGTTGTCGCCGTTGTTGTTTTTCACGCTTTTTACGCGCACGAATGGTCCGGAAAAAATGCGTCAGTTGTGAACTGCACGTCTCTTCCATTAATCCTGCTTCGACACGTACGAAATGGTTCAGACGTTCATCTTCTAGTAAACGATATAACGAGCGAACCGTTCCGCCTTTCAAATCAGCCGCTCCGTAGACGACCCGTGGAATACGAGATTGCATAATGGCACCTGAACACATCATGCACGGTTCGAGTGTGACGTAAAGCGTCGTTTCTTCGAGGCGCCAACTACCAATCGTTTCACACGCTCGTTCAATGGCAATCATTTCCGCATGCTTCGTTGCGAGCTGACTTTGTTCGCGTACGTTATGCCCGCGTCCAATGATGATGCCATCATGGACGATAACAGCACCGATCGGTACTTCGCCAATCGATTGCGCACGCTGTGCCTCGAGAAGAGCGGCATTCATAAAATACCAATCACTCGCCCACTGTTGCAAAGCACTTCCTCCTTATGGCGTCTCTTCCCGCTCAATGACGTGGACGCGTTTTTCTTTTTTATCGTAATACATATCGTAAATGATCGGATCGTCTTCAAAAGTGATTCGTTTGAAATGTTTCCAGTTGCTTAAGTTAAAGCGAACTTCGTCAGAATCGACTTTTTTCTGTTCATACGCGCTTTCGATGTACGTATCGACTTCTTGAATCATCGCTCGTTTATCGATCACTTTAATGATCGAGTATAAGCCGAGGCCGAAAAGTAAAATAGCGAGTACGAGAGCGATCCACTCTTTTTTAGTCAGTTTCTTTTTCAACTGTATCGCCTCTCTTTTCTTTCCTTCGTTAGTATATCATTTTCGAGGAAACAACATGAGAAAAGACGTGTGAAATCATAAAAGAAAAAAGCGAGTAGGAAATGCTCATCCTACTTGCTTTTTCGCGTTTTTATGAATAAAGCGTACAACTTTACAGCTTTCGCCTAGTTGCCATTTAATTGAAAAATTCGTTATAAAGTGCGCGCAATACTTTTGTTTCGTCTTCTGTCAAAATACCGAATACGAGGCTCACTTCCGAAGAACCTTGGTTGATCATTTGAATGTTCGCTCCTGTGCTTGCAATTGCTGAAGCAGCACGTGCCGTCAATCCTGTCGTATGACGCATTCCTTCACCGACGAGAACGACCATTGAGAAGCCGCGTTTCAGTTGAACGGCATCGGTTTGTAGTTCTGTTTCAACGCGGTGTAAAATACGTTGTTCTTTTTCTTCTGTCAATTGGTGATCTCGTAAAATGACAGACATGTTATCGATACCAGAAGGTGTATGTTCGAACGATAATCCTTCATCTTCTAAAATTTGAAGAAGGCGGCGTCCGAAGCCAACTTCTTGGTTCATTAAGTATTTGTCGACGTACAAAGTTGCGAAACCGTCGTCTGCTGCGATACCGACAACAGGACGTGCTGGATCTTTTTTACGTTCTGCGACGATCATCGTTCCAGGTGCAGATGGGTTGTTCGTATTTTTAATACAAACAGGAACTGATTTACGGAACGCAGGCATGAGAGCTTCATCATGGAAGACAGAGAACCCTGCGTATGCGAGTTCACGCATTTCATTATATGTCATCTCATCAATCGCTTCTGGATTGTCGACGACCATCGGATTTGCAGCGAATACAGAATCGACGTCTGTAAAGTTTTCGTAGAGAGAAGCCCCTGTTGCGGCTGCGAGAAGGGATCCTGTAATGTCAGAGCCACCTCGGTTAAACGTACGCAACGTTCCATTTTTAGTAAAGCCGAAGAAGCCTGGGAATACGATAATTCCTTCCTTATCTTTTAACTGCGCGAGACGGTCGTCTCCTTCAGGAATGGCACGAACTCGTTCTGGACGCTCGTTAACGAGCAATCCTCCTTCTTTTGGTGAAACGTAGTTCGCTGTTACACCGATTGATTGTAAGTAGTTGGCAATCAATTTGGCGTTGTTATCTTCTCCTGCTGCTTTCATCGAATCCATAAATAATACTTCATCTGAGCGGTCCGCTTGAACTCGTTCTTTCAAGTCCTTGCGAATCGTATCAATAATACTTTCTTCTAATTCAAGTTCCTCTGCAATCGACTCGTAGCGAGCGACGACATCGGCGAGCGCTCCGTCGACATTTTCTCCGGCAAGTGCTTTTTCGCCGAGTGCGATGAGCAAGTCTGTCACTTTCGTATCGTCGCTTGAACGTTTTCCAGGAGCGGAAACGACGACGATTTTACGTTCTTTATCGGAAAGAACGATATCGACTACTTTTTTAATTTGTTCTGCTGAAGCTACTGAAGTTCCACCAAATTTACATACTTTCATAGTTATCAAATCCTCACATATTTTTAAATTATCTAAAAGTTCGTGCTATACTCTAATCATAAAGAAAAAATGGTTGTTATTCAATGCAATCTTTCTTATAATGTCTTTATGAGAAGAACGTTTGTCTTTTCATAGTGTACATACAGTGAGGAGAATCGTCAATGACAAAAGAAATTAATATCGGTTTATTAGGATTTGGTGTTGTAGGTAGTGGGGTTGCAAAGATTTTAACGGAACATCAGACAGATTTACAATACAAACTTGGCGTGCCTGTCCACATTAAAAAAGTCGTCGTACGGGACGTTAATAAAAAACGTGATACAGATTTACCGAAAGAATTATTTACAGATTCATTAGAAGAAGTTCTTTCAGATGACTCGATCGACCTCATCGTAGAAGTGATGGGTGGAACAGGATTTGCTAAAGAAGCGATGGAACGTGCTCTTCAGTCAGGAAAAGGTGTCGTTACAGCGAACAAAGACGTCATGGCAGAAGCAGGACCTGAACTTTTAAAAATCGCAGACGAAAAAGGCGTCGATTTATTTTTCGAAGCGAGCGTCGGCGGTGGTATTCCATTAATTCGTACATTAGAAGACGGACTAGCATCGGATCGTATCCATGCATTAACAGGGATTGTGAACGGAACGACGAACTTCATGTTGACGAAAATGAAAGAAGAAAATATGTCATACGATGAAGCATTAGCACTCGCAACGGAGCTCGGATTCGCAGAGGCGGACCCAACAGCGGACGTTGACGGATTGGATGCAGCACGTAAAATGGTCATTTTAGCTTCACTTGCATTTTCAACAGAAGTACAATTAGATGACGTGTACGTGCGTGGTATGCGTGAAATTAAAGATGGCGACGTCGAGTTAGCCGAACGTTTCGGTTATACGGTGAAACTTGCAGGAGCTGCGAAAAAGGATGAAAATGGTATTGAAGTGTCAGTAGAGCCTGTTTTCGTACCGGATGAGCACCCACTCGCTTCCGTAAACAATGAATTCAACGCAGTATACGTTTACGGTGATGCTGTTGGAGAAACGATGTTTTACGGACCAGGAGCGGGGTCATTGCCGACAGCGACATCTGTCACAGGGGATATCGTTGCAGCATGCCGTAACTTATTGCTCGGTGTGAACGGTAAGCGAAAACACGCGCCACAATACGATCGAAAAATGAAGACGGATGATCAAAAGTTTGCGAGCTACTTCCACCGTATTTTAGTGAAAGACGAAGTAGGCGTTTTAACACACTTGACATCGCTTTACACGAATCGTCAAGCGAGCCTTGCGACAGTTATTCAACAAGCGAAAGATGATAACGACCGTGCGGAGCTCGTATTTATTACACATAGTATTTCAAGACAACAACATTTAGACATTATGGAAGATTTGAAAAATGCGGACAGCGTAGTTGACGTAATTAGCTACTACCGTGTGGAAGGGGAAAATTAAAAATGAGACGTTGGAATGGGTTATTAGAAGAATATAAAGAATGGTTACCGGTGAATGAAAATACACCGATGATTACGTTACAAGAAGGGAATACACCACTTATTCATTTAGAAAACTTATCGAAAGAGTGGGGCGTGAACGTTTACGTTAAAACAGAAGGTGCGAACCCGACAGGCTCATTTAAAGACCGTGGTATGGTGATGGCGGTTGCTAAAGCGAAAGAAGAAGGAAAAACGGCATTAATTTGTGCGTCGACAGGAAATACGTCTGCTTCAGCTGCTGCTTACGGTGCACGTGCAGGAATGCGTACAATCGTCGTCATTCCAGAAGGCAAAATTGCACTCGGTAAATTGGCGCAAGCGAAAATGTACGGTGCGGATATCGTAGAAATTGAAGGAAACTTCGATGAGGCACTCAATATGGTTCGTGAAGTAGGCGAAGGTAAAATTGCACTCGTTAACTCAGTGAACCCGTACCGTCTTGAAGGACAAAAAACGATCGCTTTTGAAACGATCGAACAACTCGGTGGAAAAACACCAGATTACTTCGCACTTCCAGTCGGAAACGCAGGGAACATTTCTGCAGCTTGGAAAGGATTCACAGAATACCAAGAGAAAAAAGGCGGAGACCGCCCAACATTACTCGGTGTTCAAGCGGATGGAGCAGCACCGATCGTTTACGACCGCGTGTTCGAACAGCCTGAAACGGTTGCGACAGCGATTCGTATCGGAAACCCAGCGAGCTGGCATTTAGCGACAGCAGCTTTAGAAGAATCAAACGGTCACATTATGGCAGTGACGGATGAAGAAATTTTAGAAGCGTATAAATTGTTAACATCACGTGACGGCGTCTTCGCAGAGCCAGCATCATGTGCAACGATCGCAGGAATTAAAAAGCGCATCGAAGCGGGAGAAATTGAAAAAGGTGCAACTGTTGTCGGTATTTTAACAGGAAACGGTTTGAAAGATCCTGAGACGGCGATCGAAGTGAACAAAGACGAAGAAATGCTATCAAAAGAGCAGTTCAACGACTTTTTGAAGCAATTACAAGAAGGACAAGAGTAAGATGACTCCGATGTTTACAGTCGTCGTTCCCGCGACGACTGCTAACCTCGGTCCAGGGTACGATACGATCGGTTTAGCGCTCGATCTCCAAATGGAAGTGAGCGTTTATGAAGCGACGACTTGGTCGATTCGTTACGAACAAGAAGAGTATCGTGCGCTTGACGGAGCGGAAGAAAACTTAATCATTCAGACGGCACTGAATGTGGCGAAAGCGAAAGAAGTACAGCTCCCCCCTTTAGCCTTGGTCGTTTCTTCTAACATTCCTCTCGGAAAAGGACTCGGAAGTAGCGCATCGGCGATTGCAGCCGGTATTGAAGTAGCGAATGAAGTCGCTTCTTTACATTTGTCGTTACAAGAGAAATTAGAGTGGGGAAGTCGGTTGGAAGGTCACGCGGACAATGTGAACGCGGCGATTGCAGGAGGACTTGTACTTTCGTATTATAAAGAAGATGAACTAGATGTCGTTCGCATGCCAGCTCCGACGGTTGGAGCGCTCGTCTTAGTACCTGACGCACAATTGGCAACGAGTGAATCGCGTGGTGTATTGCCGAATACGTTAGACCATGCGGAAGCGACAGCAGGAAGTGCGGCGGGTACATTGTTCGTCGGTGCAATCGCTCAACAAAATTGGGAACTTGCGGGAAAGATGTTGGAGCGTGATACGTTCCATGAACCGTATCGAAAAGGAATGTTCCCACATTTTGATGACGTACGAGAGCTCGTTAAAGAGCATGGTGCTTACGGAATGACGATTAGTGGGGCAGGACCTTCATTATTCGTTATCGCACCGGTCGATCGAACGGAATCGATTGCAGAAGCAGTTCGATCGACGTACGACATGTACCATCCGATCATTACGCATCCAAGCAATCAAGGTGCGATCATTCAATAATGTGAAAAGCGATTTTGTCTTCAGGCAAAATCGCTTTTTCGTATTGGAAGAGTTCTTATCATTCTTTTGAATGGACAAGTAAGGTGTGAGGTAAATGTTCTTTGAGGCGTCCGCAAACTGAAATGAACCGTTCATATTAAAAGACGTATGCCCTCGCAGTTGATAAGGTGCGACGGTGAAGGTTGATCATGAAGTGAATTGAACATTTGTATGAAACATTTAGAAAAAAAGAAGCTTCTCCTAGAAGGAGAAACTTCTGAACGTTCTATGTATACCGTGCACCTTAAGTCGACTACCGCACATAAACGTTACTCTTGTCGCTAGCTCGATTCAGGCGACCCCACGGCACATGAAAGAGTCCACTTAATGCTGCTTCCTTCCGGACCTGACATGGTTCATGGGTTTTCATTGCGCAGGACCCAAATGTCAACACTGCGTGCAAGAGGCAGACTTTACAATACGAATAGCCTCTAAAAGGACTTCAGTCTTGCTAGAGCGGATTGCAAGTTACAGGGCACCGCTAATTCCCCACCTAGCACGGCATTTATAAGTATAAGATGTTTTTTCAAAAAATGCAACTGTAACGTATAAACCTCTTTTGAAATGCGAAACAAGCGATCGATTGAAAAGAAATAAAAAAGAAATTTAAAAAAATGAAAAGAAAGTGTTGACGAATGAAAAAATAGCTGATATATTAGTATTTGTCCAAAGGGACGCCAGCACATCACGGAGGAATACCCAAGCCTGGCTGAAGGGATCGGTCTTGAAAACCGACAGGGGTGTTACAGCCCGCGGGGGTTCGAATCCCTCTTCCTCCGCCATATTTTTTATTCAAGTGTCGAATCGATCGACGCTTTTTTTATTGTCTTTTTTAGTGGAATGAAGACATTTCGTTTATAAATGAATGAAAAAACAAAACATAGAGAGTACTCGTTGAAAAATGAAGGCGTCAGAAAAGGTGTATGAGTTGAAAAACTCATACACCTTTTCTGTTGAAAGTCCTTTTTCTCTTTATTTCGTATGACGCGTTTTTCATGGTAGTATAGAGGAAGATAACTTTTTAAGGAAGGGGGCGTCGTCGTGCAACACCAATCATTGTATCGTGCGTATCGACCTCAAACATTCGGTGAAATGTCGGGGCAGAAGTATGTAAAACAGACGTTACAAAATGCGTTAGCGCATGATCGGACGACGCACGCATATTTATTTTCAGGACCGCGAGGCACTGGGAAAACGAGTGCGGCGAAAATATTTGCAAAAGCGTTGAACTGTGAACGTGGACCTGCTGCTGAACCGTGTAACGAATGTGATACATGTGTAAGCATTACCGAAGGCTCGCACACCGATGTGATTGAATTTGACGCCGCATCGAATTCACGTGTGGAAGAAATTCGTGACATTATCGAAAAAGTACGATTTGCTCCAGCGAGTTCGAAATATAAAGTGTACATCATCGATGAAGTGCACATGTTATCGAACTCTGCCTTTAATGCTCTGTTAAAAACATTAGAGGAACCACCGAGTCACGTCGTCTTCATTTTAGCGACGACGGAACAACATAAATTACCGCTTACGATCATTTCGCGTTGTCAGCGGTTCGAATTTAAACCGCTTGCGCGGGAAGAACTCGTCGATCGAATGCGCGTCGTTCTAGAGGCGATCGGTGGAGAGGCGGAAGAACGTGCCCTCACGATCATCGCTCAAGCTGCTTCAGGCGGCATGCGCGATGCGTTGAGTATGCTTGATCAAGCCGTTGCCTTTAGCGCATCAACGATTACTGAAGAGGATGCACTTCTCGTCACGGGCATTATCGGGGAAACGATGTTTTATACGCTCGCTGAAGCGATCATCGACCAAGACGCAGGAGCTGCGCTTCAAACGATTGAACGTTTAATTAGTGAAGGAAAAGATGAGCTCCGTCTCGTAGAAGATAGCATTACCTTTTTCCGTGACTTGTTGCTATTGAAAACGGCACCGCAAGCGGAGCAATTGTTAGAGCTTATTACAGATGTCTCACTGTTCGAACCATTGCTTGAAAAAGTGACAGTCGATCGTCTCTATACGTATATTGAAGTATTGGCAGAAGCACAACAAAATATGCGTTTTTCAAGCCATGCACGTGTTTACATTGAATCGGCCATCTTGAAGATGATTCATACGGATCGAGCACCGGTAACAGAACCGATGCAACAGTTGCCTGATAACATCGCTCAAAAGATCGTTCATTTGCAGGAGACCGTGCAACAGCTGGAACGTCAGTTGTCATCGGAAGGTCGACCGGAAGTACAAGAAAAGCAACCGAAACGTCCGGTAAGCCGTCCAAATCAAAAGGAAGTCAAAGTACCAAGGGCAAAAATTGAACAAGTACTCGAGCATGCGACACGTCCGCAATTAGAAACATTAAAGCAACAGTGGGCAGCGATCATGGGACGACTCACGACCTCGCATGCGGCACTTTTAGGAGAAACTGAACCTGTTGCTGCCTCTAATGAAGGTTTTGTGTTAAAATTCAAATATGATATACACTGTTCGATGGCGATGGATAGAAAAGAGCTCAATGTGGAACTTTCGAGCGTATTGAATGAGCTCATGGGGAAAACGTACGAAGCGGTATTCGTGCCAAGTGACGCATGGTTTACGATTCGTACAGAGTTCATCCGTCAAAATAAATTGACGAAACGACGTCCCGAAGAGCAACCGAAACTGATAGCAGAAGCTGAACGTGAACCGGTTGTTGAAGAAGTTCCTGCTTTTTCAACAGAGGTTCAAGAATCAGCCGCTCACATTGAACAAGCTCGACAACTGTTCGGAGATCTCGTAACAGTAAAAGATGATTAGGAGGAATTGACAATGCGTGGTATGGGAAATATGCAAGGTATGATGAAACAAATGCAAAAAATGCAAAAAAATATGGCGAAAGCTCAAGAAGAGCTCGGTGAAAAAGAAATTATCGGTGAAGCGAGCGGTGGAGCTGTGAAAGTTACTGTGACAGGCCATAAAAAGGTCGTCGATGTTTTCATCGATCCAGAAATTATTGACGAGCCGGAAGATGTAGAAATTTTACAAGACTTGATCATCATTGCGACGAACGAAGCGCTTGAAAAAGCAGAAGAGTTAACACAATCGACAATGGGTCAATTTACGAAAGGTCTCAACTTACCAGGTATGTTCTAAGAGGAGGCGCATCATGCATTATCCAGAACCGATATCGAAGCTAATCGATAGCTTCATGAAGTTGCCAACGATCGGACCGAAAACAGCGAGTCGTCTCGCTTTTTTCGTTTTAAAAATGGAAGAAGATACGGTCCTCGACTTTGCGAAAGCGCTCGTTGACGCGAAACGAAACATTCATTTTTGTTCGGTTTGTGGGCACATTACCGATACGGATCCGTGTTACATTTGCGAGGATGATCGGCGTGATCGAACGACGATTTGTGTCGTCCAAGATCCGAAAGATGTCATCGCCATGGAAAAGATGCGCGATTACAACGGATTGTATCACGTATTAAATGGTGCTATTTCACCGATGGAAGGGGTAGGACCGGAAGATATTAACGTTCCGAGCTTACTGACACGTCTGCAAGATGAAACGATCGAAGAACTCATTTTAGCGACGAACCCAACGGTTGAAGGAGAAGCAACAGCGATGTACATTTCGCGTCTCGTAAAGCCATCCGGCATTACGACGACACGTATTGCGCACGGCCTTCCGGTTGGAGCGGACCTTGAGTACGCAGATGAAGTGACGTTATCTCGTGCGCTAGAAGGACGACGACAACTATAGTTAAGGAAGCAAACGGTTGGCATTTTCGTTGAGCCGACCGACGCATTCACTATTTTCGAAATGAACGATACGAGGCGTATGGATTAGAAGGGAACCCCTTTTAGTTCATGCGTCTTTTTACGTTGTTTTCGGGAAGAGAAGTAGACTTGTTCAACTTATGTTACGTTGTGTGCCGCACTATTTTTATGGAGCAAGCGAAGGGAAAGTTAAAGTACTGTTCATCTTCAAGAGGTACAATGAAAGAAATGAAAAATAGAGGAGTGAGGAAAATGGCGATTTTAGTAGTAGATGATGACCGTCATATCGTCGATCTCGTTGCGATCCATTTAGAAGGAGCGGGCTATGATGTGTTACGAGCATATGACGGGGAAGAAGCGCTTCAAATCGTAGAAGAAACGATTCCCGACTTGGCGATCGTCGATGTGATGATGCCGAAATTAGACGGCTATCAATTAACGGAGGAACTCCGTGCGTACGATTCCATTCCGATTTTAATGTTGACCGCTAAAGGTGAGCTAGAAGATAAAGAGCGTGGTTTTGCAGCGGGAACCGACGACTATGTCGTGAAGCCGTTCGAGCCGAAAGAGCTTCTTTTCCGAGTACGTGCTATTTTGAGACGGTACGATAAAGCGACGGATGAGGCGATTGTGGCTGGTCCACTCGTCATCGACCGGAAAAGTTATGAAGTGAAGTTAGAAGAGACGACCTTTTTATTACCATTGAAAGAGTTTGAGTTACTTTCACTGCTCGCTTCGCGTCCCGGTCACGTCTATGAACGAGAGTTATTGCTCGAACGTGTGTGGGGGTACGATTATGAAGGAGATGAACAGACGTTGAACGTCCATATTAAACGGTTGCGCGATAAGTTAGAGCCGTTTCGTTCTTCCGTATGGATTCGAACGGTCCGCGGCGTCGGATATACGTTTGAGGTGTACGAATGAAATCATTGTATGGCAAGTTTTTAACGTCGACTGCTGTCATTATGGTTGTCAGTGCGCTCGTCGCTTTTTTAGCAGTGAATACGTTTTATCACCAAAATTTGAAAAGCGAAAATGCTGAAAAAAATATGCAAATCGTGCGTGAAATCGCCACTTATATTTCAGAGAGAGAACCGGATGATTTAGCGAGATTTTTAAAAATGGAAGCATCGGTCGGTTATAAGATGGTACTCGTTTCATCCGACCGACAAATTGACAAGTTCGGTGTTTCGTTTCGGGAGGACAATTTGTCCGATGAAGCGATCGAACGAGTATTGAGTGGGAAATCTTACAATGGGATGTACGAATTTCCGACGGAGACGTTCGTAACGGGATTTTTCTCAGACGAGTCAGCGAATACAGTCGGCGTTCCATTTGAATACCGCGGTGAGCGATACGGCCTCTTTTTACGCCCTGACATTAAGTTACTCTTTACTGAAGTCCATTACTTACTCGGTGGGATGGTTGCTGTTATGGCACTCATTAGCTTGCTTGCGATGTTGATTTTAGCGAAAAAGTTAATCGACCCGATTACTCAATTGACGGCAGCGACGAAACGGGTCGGAAAAGAAATGATCCCAGTCGACTTTCACATTTATCGACAAGATGAAATCGGTCAACTCGCTCAAAGCTTTCAGCAAATGATTGAACGGTTAGAAGAAAATGAAAAAATGCGTAAACAATTTATTAGTGACGTGTCCCACGACTTTCAATCCCCACTTTTAAACATTCAAGGGTATGCGGCACTTTTGAAAAGAGAGTCGTTAACCGCTGAGGAGCGGACGAAGTATACGACGATCATCGAGTCAGAAACGGAGCGGCTATCGAAGTTGACGAAGCAATTGCTCATTTTGACGTCGCTTGATCGGTTACAACAACCGTTGGAAGAACGAACGTACGCATTGGATGAACAAATTCGTGAAGTCGTCCGTACGTATCAGTGGAAAGTGATGGAACAGGACCTTGCGTTACGTTTACAGTTAGAGCCCGTCCAGTGGACAGGAGACCCTTCTTTCATGGAGAAAGTGTGGGATAACTTGTTGTCGAACGCGTTGAAGTATACGAAAGAAGGATCCATTGCGGTTACATTGGAAGAGACGGAACAATTCGTCGTTGTTACAGTAAGTGATACAGGGATTGGCATTGAAGAAGAACATAAAGAACGTTTATTCGAACGGTTTTATCGAGCCGATGAGTCGCGTACGCCAGATGTAGAAGGGACTGGGCTCGGTTTGGCGATCGTTGATCAAGTCGTCCGTTTACACGGTGGAACTGTCGTCGTAAACAGTGTCGTTGATCGTGGAACGAGCATCGTTGTGAATTTGCCGAAAAAAATGTAACGAGTTGTTAATGTTCCGTTCATTTTCACCTTTTAGTATGAAAGTACACTCAAAGAAAGAGGAGGAAATGATATGTTACAACAAACTTGGAGCATGCGTCTTATTCGCTTTTCAGCGATTTTCGGCTTAGTCGGTGCGGTGCTCGGTTCACATATGGCAGGATCTGGATCGTATGCGTTTCGCCCGATTCATGCGCACATCGTTTTAGTAAGTTGGTTATCCGTTTTTGCGTGGGGTGCCTTTTACCGCATGTATGAAGTTCGAGCGAAAAAATTAATTTCATTACAAGGTTGGAGCGCGATGATCGGTTCAATCGGTTTGACAGGTGGTATGTGGTTACAGTTTTTACAACCATTTGATATTAGTAAAGGTATTTCGTTAGGCCTTTACATCGTTGGAGGTTCTGTCTTACTATTGAGCTTTGCTTTATTTATCGCAGTTACGTTCATGATCGACCGTGAAGCGACATTCAATCGAGGTCGATTATGATGAAAAAGAAAAGATGGCTTGCATTCGCACTCATTTGGCTCGTAGCACTTGGTGCATTAGCTATTTTACCGGGAGCGAAAGAATATGCACTCCCGAACGAAAATAGCGGGTTACCTGAAGATGCACCATCGATCGTCGCTGATCGAGTACTCCATCAATCGTTTGACACAGGTGAAGGAATGCCACTATTCGGTGTCGTATATGACGAAGATGGATTAACGACGGAACAGTTGAATGCGTTCGATGAGCAATTACAGAAAGAAGAAGAGGCACTTTCCCCTTACGGCATTGAGTTTCCGAAGCCGACGGATGAAAAGAAACGTGCCGCATTCGTTTCAGAAGATGGGACGACGTACTTCGTTCCATTTACATTGACGGAACATGAAGAATGGGACGTCCATGCCCAAGTGACAGCTTTACAAGAGGCGGTCGTTGTCGACGGTCTTGAAATTACGTGGACAGGACCGGGTGGTATTGCGAGCGATGCCATTGGTCTCTTCAGCGATGCGAACGTCACATTGCTTCTCGCAACAGTCGGTTTGATTTTCGTCTTATTGCTCGTTATTTATCGAGCGCCTTTACTGACGCTTATTCCACTCGTCGCAGCAGGAATCGTTTACTTCGTAACAGATAAAGTAATTGGTGGATTAGCCTCTGCATCCCTTTTCGTTACGGAAAACCAAGCGTTGTCGATTATGACGATTTTACTGTTCGCTGTCGTAACAGACTATTCGTTACTCATCTTCTCACGGTTCCGTGAAGAGTTGCACCGTCATGAATCGGTAGATGAAGCGATGAAAGAAACGATGCGTCACGTACGAGAACCGATTTTCTTCAGCGGTAGTACGATTATGTTAGGAATGGCTACGTTATTCTTTAGTTTGTATGAACCGTATCGTAACTTTGCACCGGTGTTTGCGATCGCTGCACTCGTTATGTTACTTGCAGGTTTAACGTTGATTCCTGCACTGTTTGCCCTTTTCGGTCGGGTTGCCTTTTGGCCGTTCGTCCCGAAAGTCGGATCAATCGTTCAAGAAAAACAAAATATTTGGCGCCGTCTCGCAAATCGTGTGACACGTCGCCCGGTTCAATTCGCTTTACCACTCCTCCTCATCTTAGGGTTTGGAGCGTGGAAAATGACGACGATGGAAACGTCATTTGATTTGATTGAATCGTTCCCTGAAGATGCATCATCACGGATCGGATACGAACGTCTCGGAGATGCTTTCTCAGAAGGAAGTTTAGCACCAGGAACGCTCTTGTTGAACCGCGATGGGGAGTGGACGGAAGAGGCACTAAACGACTGGATGAGTAAGTTAAATGACGTTGAAGGCGTGGAACGTGTGAACCCGACAGGTCACCCACTTGCAGAAGGTGATCCAGAACTTGCAAAACTGTCGGTGACGTTTGAAGGCAACCCTTACAGTCACGATGCTTTAGACGCTGTCCTTACATTACGTGATCAAGCGACCGATGAGGTTGAAGTGCTCGTAGCAGGAGAGAGCGCAAAGCAAGCGGATTTAAGAGAAATTAATACGCGAGATACGTGGATTGTAGCGATTGCGATGACTATTTTAATCGGTGCGATGCTACTCATTCAAACACGTTCACTCGTCGCGCCTATTCTTATGGTCGGTTCTATTTTACTTTCGTATGCAGCGACGTTCGGATTTTCACTTTACTTATTCGAGGCGCTCTACGATAAAGAGGCGATCGGTTATCGTTTGCCGATGTACACATTTGTCTTCCTCGTCGCACTCGGCGTCGACTACTCCATCATGCTCGTCGCACGTATTCGCGAAGCGTTGAAAGAGCATTCATTTGAGGAAGCGGTTCGAGTCGGTCTCGAGAAAACAGGAAACGTTATTAGTTCAGCAGGTCTCATACTCGCTGCGACATTCCTCGTTTTAGCGACGATGCCGATTGAAGAGTTGAAGTTGTTCGGTATGATGATGGCACTCGGTATTTTAATCGATACATTCGTTGTACGTCCGTTATTATTGCCAGCGCTTCTCGTCATTCTCGGAGAAAAATGGAGTTTTTGGCCGAGACGTCCTCGCTCGTAAACTGAAAATGGTATGATAAGGAAGCGCGTTGCGAAAGCAACTCGCTTCCTTTCGTTTTTTCGCTTCATTTACTTAAAAAAGGGAAAAGAGTCGGAAAGAAAGGGGAGATCCGATTTGATTTATGCGATTTTACTGTTTATCGCTTTCAGTTTCGTCAGTTATCGATTGATCGGTAGTTTCGAATCGAAAAGCAAAGTGCTCATTTCGTCATTTTTCTCGTTGTTATTTTCAAGTGCTGTCTATTATATGTTTCATTTAAAACGTGTTCCTGAACAAAAGCATTTTATTCAATTTGATCATTATACGTTTTTATACTTTATTACGCTCGTGATCGTTTCGATGGGATTTGCTCTCATTTTAGAAATGATGACGGATGGCTCACCGGGGCCACGTGAACAAGTAGGAAATCCAGTGAAGCAACTGAAACTAATGGTGAAGAAAAACATTCGTTATGCTCAATTGTTACGTTACGTTGCTAAAAACGGCTTATTTAAAAGTCCTCTTCAAATGAATCGTGAATCACGCAATCGCCAAATGGGGGAAGCGTTGAAAAATACGTTAGAAGAAGCAGGTGGCGTTTTCATTAAGTTCGGTCAGTTTTTATCGACTCGAACCGATTTATTCGCGCCTGAGTTCATTGAAGAACTAACTCATTTGCAAGAAGATGTGCAACGATTACCGGGAGAACAAGTGCGATTGATCGTCGAAGAACAACTCGGCTGTTCGATTGAAGAAGCGTTTGCTTCGTTCAATGAGCAACCGTTAGCAGCTGCTTCGATTGCTCAAGTGCACCGTGCGACGTTAAAGTCGGGCGAAGCAGTCGTTGTCAAAGTGCTACGACCAGAATTGAAAGAGCAAATGGCGGTGGATGTTGCGATTTTAAGTAGCTTTGCGACGATGTTAGAAAACCGAATGTCGTGGGCATCGAATGTCGGTATCACATCCATTGCAGATGGATTCATTCAAAATTTGTATGAAGAAACGGACTTGTCAATTGAACAGTCGAACATTCAGCAAATGAGAAATGGAATGACAGAACATGTGTACATTCCTAAAGTGTATCCAGCCTATTCGACTTCTGAAATGGTCGTCGTTGAATTTTTAGACGGTGTCAGTTTAGGAAAAGTGAGCACGTTGTCTAAAAATGAACGAGTGGAAGTAGCGAAATTGATATTTGATGATATGCTCGCTCAAATTTTTGAACGCGGCGTGTTTCATAACGACCCACATCCTGGGAATATTTTCATTTTACACGATGGCCGCCCAGCGTTTTTAGACTTTGGAGCGATCGGAAAGTTATCCGAATTTCAGCAGCGCGGCTTCATTTGGTTGCTCTTTGGTATTTTGAGAAGAAATCCAGAAACGATGGCGATCGGTGTCGAACGTCTCGTAGTGAATAGTGAAGAGATCGACTTTAAAAAACTCGAGTTAGCGCTCGGAGAGTTTCTCATCGTTCATTCATTCGAAGGTGATATTTTAGAAGAGATGGGAACAGACTTATTCGACATTATGGGTAATTTCGGTTTGCAGTTCCACCCGAGCGTAGCAGCTGCCTTTCGCAGCATGATTACGTTGCAAGGTAGTTTGCAAGAAATCGATCCCGACTTTAACTTAGAGCGTGCGATGCAACGATTTTTAAAAACGCAATTGACCGTTTCGAAAGCGAAAGAAGTCATTGAAGAAACAGTAGAAGACGAATTGTTAAATACGTTACCGCGGCTTAAAACGTTTCCGCGCCGGATCGATACGTTGTTACGACAAGCCGAACAAGGCGATTTTACGATCAATATGGGAATTTTCTCGCATAAAGAAAATAGAGATTACGTGAATCAGACAGTGTCGTTACTTTTTTTAAGCATCGTCGGTATTTCATTCGGATTGCTTTCTCTCGGCGCTCTCTTTTTAGCACAAAATGAAACGACGGAAGGGTATTCATTTTTAGATGTGTTCGGATATTCAGGATTAGGACTTAGCGTCATTATGTTAATTCGAGTGGCGATCCAAAGTATCCATCGCACAAAATAGGAGGAATTTTGAATGACGCCTCACGTTGTTAAAGTTGGAAAAATGATCATCTCTCGTTACATGCCCGTTTGGATCGTCGCCTGTGCCATCATTGCTTATGTATTTCCAGAAGCACTTCATTTGCTTCAACCGACGACTCAGTTTTGGCTCGGGCTCATTTTCTTTTTCATGGGAGTCACGTTATCTTTTCCAACATTAGTCGGTATTTTACGACGACCGAAACATGTAGTACTCGGTGCATTTTTGAAGTGGACCATTATGGTCGGAACGACTTTGTTACTTGCTAACTTGTTCTTTTCAGACAATGCAGAAATTGCAGCAGGTTTCATTTTAGCAGGAGCCGTACCGAGCGGCACGAGCGCGAACATTTATGCGCTCACAGCTGGGGGAGAAGTCGCTCTCAGCATTACGATGGCGACGCTCGATACGTTCATCGCACCTTTTTTAACACCGAGCCTCGTCCAAATCGCCGTCGGAAAAGTCGTACCGATTGCATTTTGGCCGATGTTTTGGAGCATTATTTATACGGTACTCGTCCCATTAGGGCTAGGATTGCTCGTTCAGTGGCGTGTGAAGCGTGTTGCAGAAGCGATTCGCCCCCATGCAGGCGTCTTATCCCAACTGTCTTTATTGTTCGTTGTGTTATCAGCGATGACAGGTGCGGCTGCACCGTTAAAAGATCATTTATCCGTTTTACCAGTCGTCTTCTTTGCTGTCATTTTGCAAATTATTATACCGATGGGCCTCGGTTATTGGTGTGCGAGATGGTTGAAAGTAGGGGAAGCGAATGCCCGGTCGATGTTATTTCACGTCGGTATTACGAATACTGCACTCGCGACGACGCTTGCGATTGAACATATTAGTTCACTCGCAGCTGTACCGGCTGTAGTAGCTGTCGTTTGTAATTTAACGATCGGAGCGATTGTGGCGAACTGGTGGGAAGCTAAAAATTGAATCGAAAAGAAAGATATGTTTATAACGATTTCAACATGTGAGTCGTTTTAAAGTTAAAAAGGATGCATCTATGTAAGACATGAGCATTGGTAGACCTGTTACGGGCTATTTCAATGATCATGTCTTTTTTTAGTTGCCATTTTAATGATTCAATAAAAGTATGAAAATGACAATAAAAAGTGAATTTTTAACCTTTTTTTAAAAAATAAAAAAACATTTGAAAGTAGCAACTCTAATTTGTAAAAAGAGCTACAAGGTAAAGAGAAACTAAAGGATGATTTCATAGCAATCTTTTTTAGGAAATAAGAACTCTATAATATATACAGTTATAAAAATATAATGATTAAGATAAAAAAAGGATATTTTACAGGGGGTAGATAGTGAGTGTAAATATTGATTCATATACATTATATAAGTCTATATCACTGTATTTGTTAGGTGGTATAGCCATTTGAAAAACCGGAATATTCCCCTTATAATTTACTTATACTGTAATAGTGTATACCTTATTTTAGTGAGTAAGGAAAGTCAATGAACTGTAACGCTATTGCATGTTGTATGAAGGAAGAAAGGTGGATTGAGAAGGATCAGAAGTAACAAAACTTATTAATAGATTGAAAGGGGTAGAGAGATGAGAAGATTATTCCAAATGTTGTTGATCGTCGTATTAGTCGTTTCACAAAATGCATCGATGTTACAAATCGTTTATGCATCGAATGTAGCGCAGCAGTTATTTAATGTTTCAATTACAGAAGGCTCGACGACAGATAAGACGACCTTACATGTGACCGCACTTGAAGATCAGTACGAGAATGTGTCAATCGAACTTCCAGCAGGCTCTGTGTACAATCAACAAGAGACAGAAGCTCTTAACAGTAATTTAGAAGCTGAATTACAGTACGAAGTATCGAAACATATCCTTCATTTGAAGGGTCAAAATGCCATTCCTAAAGCATTTGTTCTCGTAGTAGAGGATTTAAATGAAGTAGAGGAAATGACATTTTCTGTAACAGATGAAGAGGAAAACATGACAAGAGAAACGCATATCTTACAACTCGTTAACAATGACCAATTGTTAACGCGAAATATACAACAGGAAGATAGCGCTTACAATGTAGAAGTAGCCACATTTTCTGAAACAGATAACATTTCCGTTTTATTCAACCCTGTACAGGAACCGGTACTTTCAGGTGACGATATTGCGTACATTATGGAAGTGAAATTAACAGGTTCAAAAGGTGAAGTAAAAGATGCGAAGTTA
Source organism: Planococcaceae bacterium Storch 2/2-2 (assembly GCA_009740415.1). Lineage (GTDB taxonomy): Bacteria > Bacillota > Bacilli > Bacillales_A > Planococcaceae > Savagea. The sequence goes on from WOYE01000003.1 coordinate 32,714, forward strand.
ACGTTAAACTTTGAAGAAACCGAATACATTACGTTCGACCAAAGCGCGTTAAACAATTTAGCAATCGCAGGAGTCACACCGACTTATGAGAAAAACCAATTAGTTTATGAATTTGATGAACTGAAAAAGGGACAATCTTATGAGCGTGTCGTGAAATTTAATACAGTGAATGGTTATTTACCAGAAGGTGAAAAGTTCGTCGTCACTGGTTCGTTAGAAGGGACACACGTAACAACTTCTAATGAAGAAAAAGAAACAGGTGAAGCGAAAGAAGAACCATTTACAGTCGATTTCCGTGGTGAAAACACGATTAAAGCGAGTGGAACGTTAAACTTATCGAAAATCGCTTTAGACAGCAATAATAAGCCAGGAAAAACATTGTATAAAAAAGGCGATATTGTGCATTACAAAATGGAATTAAAAGTTCCAAACAAAAGCAAAGGTCAGTTGTTTTTAGCCGAAGATTATAAAGTTGCTTTAACCGATACATTACCTGAAGGATTAGAGTATGTATCAATGGTTGAAGGGCCAGCTCCAAAAAAGAATGGCCAGCAGCTGACATGGGAATTTGATGTTCCTACTATGCAGGAACAAGCAAGTTTAAATGACTTGTTAGACAAAATAATTATTGTCAAAACGAAAGTAACGAGCGACTCAAAAGGCAAGAGTGTAAAAAATAATGCGAAATTACAAGCTCACTTTTTAGATAAAGAAGCATCAACAGCAACAACAGTAACAACGGAATCATCAGTTTATGTAGGTGAAGCTCCAAGTGCAGTTGATATTGTTGATGGAAGTTACTATATACCTCAATTTGCAGGTCCATCTAATGGTGAGGGAGGTATGAAATCTCTTGGTAATACCACCGCGCCAATAGAAGTTACACCGGATGCCTATTTAGGATTCCAGTTTTCTATTATGCCAAAACCACAAAGTTTTGAAGGTAGTTATTACAATGAGAATAACGAGCGATATAATGTAAGTATAGATAATAAGTTAACGGACTATAAAGAGCTTGAGTATATTTTAAAAATAGATAACGGTCTAGTTTTACAAGAGTTCTCAGTTCCACAGGAATTCGTATTTCAAATTAATAAAAACTCTCCACAGAAAAAATTAGAAAAACAACCTACTTATGATTTAAAAGGTGTTGTAAACGGAAAGACGAAAATTTTAGTTCCCGCTAGCGAAGTGGAGCCTGGAAAGAAATATACTCGAGAAGAATTAGGTTTAGAACCAACAGATCATATTTCAGAAATTGGTTTCGATTTTAAATATGCACCGGCTGGTTTGAGAGCATTATCAGAGTATCGACCAAAAGCTTGGTTTACTGTAAAACCAGGAAAAACAGGGAAAATGACGAATCGTTTAGAGGTAAAAGGAAAGTCAGGAGATAATAAGACATTTAATTATGATAAATCTTATTATCAAACACTTACTTGGATTGCGCCACGTTCTGTAATAGTAAAGGATTTCCCTGCATCTGCTTATGCAGTAGGAGAAGTATCGATTGATTTATTAGAAGAGAAAAAATCATTCGTTGAAACAGGGGATAACCGAGTATCAGTGAAGTTGAAAGCTCCTGCAAACTCAGCAGCTTCTCTTCAAGAAAAGTTAGAGACCGTCTTCTTATTACCAGTAGGAGTCACACTCAATAAAAATCCGAAAGCGACATACAAAGGTGCAAACGGTGGAGCGACAACTGGAAAATATGAAGTGTTAGACGACAACTACAACAATTCAGGTCGTCAATTAGTAAAAGTTGAATGGCCAAATGAAAAAGTAGTAAATAAAGGTCAAGAGCTTGAGGCACAACTTGATGTCACGATTACAGATCAAGCACCAAGCTTAATGAAGTTTGACGTATTCGGTTACACAGGTACGAAAAATGTCAAAGTACCGACGTATACGAATAATGTCTTTACGAACACTGTGTTAGAAGAAGACATAGAAGATTTAAATGGTAACAACAATGCAAACGAACAACGTTTCAAGTCAGGAAACATTTATTATTTAGTCGGTCAATATGACTTACAAACGAAAAAAGAAGTGAAAGGTTCGAATCAGAAAGAATATGATCTTTTCACAACTGTTCGTCCAGGTGAAAAAGTCGATTACCGTCTTTCAATGACGAATACGACGAAAAAAGATTTAGGATCGATGGTATTAGTCGACGTACTTCCTTCAGTGAATGACTTAGGAATTACAGACAATATCAATCGAGGAAGCCAGTTCGGTTTGACGCTTGATGCTACGGGCATCAAAGTTCCTAAAGAGTGGGAAGACAAAGTAGACATTTACTACAGTACTTCTGAAAACCCGAAACGCGATGACTTAACGAAACATACGAAAGGGTCATTCAAACTCGGTAACCCAGAAGGAGCCCAAGACCCAGCATGGAAACATGAAAAAGATATGACCGATGAAGATTGGGCACAAGTAAAGTCATTCAAAATTGAAATGAAGAAAAATGAAAACTGGATCAAAGGAGCAGACATTGATATTACGTACTCAATGCACGTTCCAACAGAAGACCAGTTAAGCGACGATCTTCAAACATGTACAACAGCACCTGAAACACGTGCAGCATGGAACTCATTCGCCGTTGCGACAGACTATGGCCAGCCAGTAGAGCCAGAACGTGTCGGAGTAGCGATTGAATGTTTAGGAGAAATCGACGCTGAAAAGAAAGTAAATAAAGATAAAGTAAACCGTGGAGATATCGTTACGTATGAAATCGAAGTAACGAATACGAAAGAAAACTCAGAAGTGAAAAATGTCGTCGTGAAAGATGCTCTTCCAGCAGGATTAGCACTCGTTCCAGGAACAGTGAAAATCAACGGTGAAGAAGCGCCAGTAACAATCGATCAAAACACATTCGAAGTAACGGTTCCACAAATTAAAGGATTAGATACAGTCACTGTGTCATTCGATGCGAAAGTATTACAAGATGCAGCAACTGGAGAAATTATGAACATTGCGGAAGTGACGAACCCAGATAAACCAGAGGATCCGAAAAAACCGCAAGTACCAGTCGTTGTAAATCCTTTAGGTGACATTGAAACGAAAAAGTTAGTCAACAAAGAGAAAGCAAAAGTTGGCGAAACCGTTTCATATACAATCGAAGTGAAAAACATTGTTGAAGATTCTTTATTAAAAGACGTCATTGTGAGTGATGAATTACCACAAGGATTAGTCTTAAAACCAGAAACAGTAAAAGTAGACGGTAAAACAGTATCCCTTCAACTTTCAGACAATGGGTTTACTGTGAAAATACCAACATTAAAAGGTGGTCAAACATCAAATATTACATTCGATGCGAATGTCGCACTTGATGCACAGCCTGGAGAAATTATGAACATTGCGAAAGTAACAAATCCAGACAAACCAGAAGAGCCACCACACGAACCTAAAGTTCCGATTATAGTAGATCCATTAGGAGAAATTGTAGCGGAAAAAGTAGTGAATAAAGACAAAGTAAAACCAGGTGAAACACTCACTTATACGATTAACGTAAAGAATACAGTGGAAGGTTCTTCATTAGAGAAAGTGAAAGTTTCTGATGAACTACCGAAAGGATTAACACTCGTTCCAGGTACAGTAAAAGTGAACGATCAAAATGCAACAATCGATGAAAAAGATAATGGATTCGAAGTAATTATTAGCAAACTTCCAGGTGGAAACGTAGCAACGATTACATTTGAAGCAGAAGTATCGAAAGATATTGATGTTGAAAAAGTAATGAACGTTGCTGAAGTGACGAATCCAGATAAACCTGAGGAGCCAGTGAAGCCAGAAGTTCCAACAACAATTGAACCACTCGGTGAACTCGAAGCAGAAAAGCTTGTGAATAAAGATAAAGTGAAGCCAGGTGAAACGCTTACTTACACAGTAAAAGTAACGAACACAGTAAAAGATTCGAAAGTAGAAAATGCTGTACTCGTAAGTGATCAATTACCTGCAGGCATGACACTCGTAAAAGACTCTGTAAAGTTAGACGGCAAACCAATTGAAGTTGAATATATCGGAAACGATGCATTCAAATATACAGTTGAACAGTTAAAAGGATTAGAAACAGTAGAGCTTACATTTGATGCTTTCGTACAAAAGGATATTCAAGTAGGTAAAGTGATCAACGTTGCAGAAGTTTCCAATCCAGATAAGCCGGATGAGCCACCACTTACACCATCTGTACCAACAGTAGTTGAGCCACTCGGTGATATCGAAACAGAGAAAAAAGTAAATGAAGAGTTAGTACGACCAGGAGATACACTCACTTACACAATCGTTGTAAAGAACATCGTAGAAGGTTCTGTACTGAAGAACATTCCAGTAAGTGACGAATTACCAGAAGGACTCGTATTACAACCAGCTACAGTAAAAGTAGATGGACAATTCTCTTCACTCCAATTAACGGAAAATGGATTTACAATTTATATTCCAGAGTTAAAAGGAAATGAAGTGTCAGAAGTAACATTTGATGCGAAAGTAGCATTAGATGCCAAAGCTGGAGAAATTGTCAACATTGCAAATGTTGTAAATCCAGATGATCCAGAGAAGCCACATAAACCGCAAGTACCAACAGTAGTTGAACATGCTGGAGAAATTGTGGCAGAGAAAGTTGCAAGCGCAGATAAAGTGAAGCCAGGTGAAACATTCACTTATACAATCAATGTGAAAAACATTGTAAAAGATTCTAAATTACAAGAAGTAACAGTAAGTGATGAATTACCAAAAGGCTTAAAGTTAGATGCAGCAACTATTCGATTAAATGGTGAAGCAACGAAAGCAAAAGCAGAAGGTAACAAATTCACATTAACGATTCCAGAATTAAAAGGGCATGAAACAGCAACAATTACATTCGATGCGCTCGTTTTAGAAGATGCAGATGCAGGAATGGTTAAAAATACAGCTGTTATCACAAACCCAGAAAAACCGAATGAGCCAGAAAAGCCGTCAGTTCCAACAACAATTGAACCAATTGGAGAATTGGCAGCAGAAAAATTAATCAATAAAGATAAAGTGAAACCGGGTGAAGAAGTCACATACACGATCAAAGTAACGAATACAGTAGAAGATTCTATTGTTAAAAATGCAGCACTCGTTGCTGATCAGTTACCACCAGGTATGACACTTGTCAAAGATTCAGTGAAATTAAATGATGAAGTAATTGATGTCAAATACATTGGAAACAATGCGTTTGAATATGAAATTCCGGCTCTAAAAGGTAAAGAAGTAGCTACTTTAACATTTGATGCACTCGTTGCAAAAGATGTTCAGCCAGGAACGTTGACAAACGTTGCGATCATTACAAATCCAGAAAAACCAGAAGAACCGCCAATTCGTCCTGAAGTTCCGACAACAGTCGAACCACTCGGAGAAATTGAAACGTCGAAAGAAGTAAATAAAGACAAAGTAAAACCAGGTGAAACATTCACTTATACGATCAAAGTTACGAATATAGTAGAAGGTTCGATCCTTGAACGTGTGAAAGTAAGTGATCAATTACCAAAAGGTTTGAAGTTAAAAGCAGGAACAATCAAAGTTGATGGTAAACCAGCAACCATTACTCCAAATGGTAATATGTTTGAGCTTGAACTATTAAACTTAAAAGGACTTGAAACAGCTGAAATTACATTTGAAGCAACAGTCGATGAAGATGTCGAAGCAGGCACACTTGTGAACGTAGCTGAAGTAGAGAATCCGAATGATCCAGACAAGCCATTCAAACCACAAGTACCAGTAACAGTTGATCCAGTTGGAGAAATTGAAGCTGTGAAAAAAATCAACAAAGAGAAAGTACGTCCTGGAGAAAAGGTAACGTACACGATTGAAGTAACGAATACTGTTGAAGGTTCAATTTTACAAAAAGTTGAAGTCACAGATGAGTTACCGAAAGAATTGTCATTAGACCTTAAAACAGTTCGAGTAGATGGAAAGGAAGCAGCTGTAACACCGAAAGGTGAAAATGGGTTTAGCTTGAAAATTCCAGAATTAAAAGGTTTACAGACGGCTAACATTACGTTTGAAGCAATGGTTAAAGAAGATGCGAAAGCAGGAAAACTTTTAAATATTGCTGAAGTAACAAACCCAGAAAAACCTGAGAAACCAATCAAACCTGAAGTGCCTACAACAGTAGAGTTACCAGGAAAGATTGAAGCAGCGAAAGTTGTAAATAAAGAACAAGCGAAACCAGGTGAAACACTCACTTATACAATTACAGTGAAAAATACAGTGAAAGATTCTGTATTAAAAGATGTAACAGTATCAGATGAGTTACCATCAGGATTAACAGTCGTTGAAGGAACAGTGAAAGTATCTGATGAAGCGGCAAACGTAACAGCAGATAATAAAAAGATTGATGTAACACTTCCAGAGTTGAAAGGGTTAGGAGAAGTTACAATTACGTTTGAAGCAAAAGTTGCTGAAGAAATTCAAGCAGAAAAAGTAACGAACGTAGCAACAGTTACAAACCCAGAAGATCCAGAAAACCCTGAGAAGCCAGAAGTTCCAACAACAATTACTCCACAAGGAGAAATTGAAGCAACGAAAGAAATTAACAAAGACAAAGTAAAACCAGGTGAGACGGTCACATATACAATCAACGTGAAGAACACGGTGAAAGACTCCGTCTTAACAGACGTTGTCGTGACAGATAACTTACCAAAAGGTTTAACACTTGTCGGAGGAACAGTGAAGTTAGACGGTAAACCAGTATCTACATTAGTAGACGGTCAAACGTTCACACTCACAATTCCAACATTAAAAGGACTCGATACAGCGAAAATTACTTTCGAAGCGAATGTTTCACTTGACGCAAAAGCAGGCGAACTCGTCAACATCGCAGAAGTAACGAATCCGGAAGATCCAGATAAACCAGTGAAACCAGAGGTTCCAACAACAGTTGAACCACTCGGCGACATCGTGGCAGAAAAAGTTATCAACAAATCAAAAGTAAAACCAGGTGAGACAGTCACATACACAATCAACGTG
>WOYE01000022.1 GCA_009740415.1 Planococcaceae bacterium Storch 2/2-2
TCATATTCAACCACGATCTCGCCAACTTTGTTTCCATCTTTGTCCGTTACGGTGTACTTACCTTCTGGTAACTCTTCACGGTCGATGACGATTTTACCGTTCTCATCTGTTTTCTCTGTAACTTTCATTTTACCGTCTTCAGATTCAAACGTATACTCTGTATCTTTTGCAACCGGTTTACCGTCTTCTTTCACCGTCACTGTGAAATCTTCACATTGCTCAGGAGTCTCTGGATCGGTTGGCTTCGTTGGATCTTCAGGGTCAGTTGGTGGCGTACCGCCTCCACCGCCGCCTGGCTCTTCAGTCGTAAT
>WOYE01000023.1 GCA_009740415.1 Planococcaceae bacterium Storch 2/2-2
ATAATACGTATTGTACGGTCGTATCGCTACGACACGACGATACCGAAATGTACGAGTGGATTCATACCTCACTACGGCATTTCAACTGTCTCTATATACAGTGAATATAGAAAATGATAAGAGATGACGTCTAACGACATCGATTACCATTTTAGGTTAAGTTAGAAAGGGCGCATGGCGGATGCCTTGGCACTAGAAGCCGATGAAGGACGGAACTAACACCGATATGCTACGGGGAGCTGTAAGTAAGCATTGATCCGTAGATTTCCGAATGGGGAAACCCACTATTCTTAATTGGATAGTACATGACTCGTGAATACATAGCGTGCATGTGGCAGACCCGGAGAACTGAAACATCTAAGTACCCGGAGGAAGAGAAAGAAA
>WOYE01000005.1 GCA_009740415.1 Planococcaceae bacterium Storch 2/2-2
CTGCCTCTACCTTTGCAACAGCGATTTTGTCTTCTGCTGGTTCTTCAGCGTCTGTTAAGCCTGCTACTGCTGCGTCGAGTGCTGCGATTGCTTCTTCAATTTCTTCTGCTGTTGCGTCTTCTTTATCGAGAACTGCTTTTGCTGCTTCGATTGCATCTTCTAATGCTTTTACTGACTCGTCTGTTTTACCTTCTGTGTCAGCTTCTTCAGCTTTAGCGATTGCTTCTTCGAGCGCTGCTTTGTCTGCTGGTTCTTCTGGTGTTTCGCCTGTTGCGTCAGCGATTGCTTTGTTTAAAGCTTCTGTTGCTGCGTCAACCTCTTCTTGTGTTGCGTCTTCTTTTTCTGCTGCTGCTTTAGCTGCTTCGAGTGCTTCTGCTACTGCTTTAGCTTGGTCGCCTTCGAGTGCTTCTGCTTTTTCAATTGCTTTGTTAAGTGCGTCTTTATCGACTTCGCTATTCCCAGTTTGCGCTCGGCCGTGAGCGTTATGGTGGGCCTACACCGGACGTGCGTCTTTCAACGCATCCGGCGTGCTATCAGTTTCCAATTCATCTGTCTATGACACTATGTATGTTTGATAATAGGAATTGGTCTTTTTCCCTACTAAATTGGTAAAAAAATACTTTATACGTCGTTTCAGAAAAAATAAATCCGAATGATTGGCGATCAAACGGATTTATTTTTCTTTCAAACGATTGGCAGTCGTTTGATCTATAGTGACATTCGATTGGCGGTCGAATGTGCAAGTATTCTTTTTATTTGAATTGCTTTGGCAGAGCAATTCTTCATTTGTATTTGGGAAATAAGTTCAACTGACTAGGTTCCTTCGCTCCGGTACGTTTTCTCCTCTGTTTATGTTGCCATAAACGTCATCGGCGTACCCTCGTCACTACTATGAACCTGCTGCCACTTCTTACGCCTCTTCGGTGCGATCCACACCTCTTCGTAAAAAGCTTCAAACGTTCCATGATCTCTATCCCTTGTTTTGACAACCGTAGGCTCCCACTCTCCACTATAAGCTCTTCTATTCAAGATAGAAGCGAGTGATTGGCGTCACCCTGGTATGTTGCTGACAACCTAGCAATACACAGCACATACAGACTTATAATGCTTCAACATGGATTCGTCATCCTAGCCGTAGTCATCTTTTAAGGAACCCCGCCTTGCTTTCTTTTCGGACGTGCAAGTACGACTTCACCTGACTTCATCCCTTCGCGTTGGTCGACGCTCACTGGATGCAGGAGTATTAGGTTCGCTTTTCGCGAGTTCGGACTTTCACCGAACGTATCAAGATCATAGTTAGGAGCTTCGCTCCCTTTCACTTCCGTAACTTGCTTAAGCTACGTTATAGAAAAACGTTTCGTTTAATCTGTCTTCAGGTTGTTCGTCTTTAATAACGATTTTTCCATCTTCAAAATAACCTTGGTGAATTTTCTCGTTTGCAGGTCCATTTGCTTTCAAGTTTTCGTAAACTTGTTTAAGGTCATCACCTACAAAACCGAATTCTTCAAGGTAGTCTGATACAGCGTATGCTTCACCGTTAGGATAAATAACATATTTAGCATCATCTTTAAATCCGAATCCAACTTCTTCTAAGTAATCAGCGATGTCTACTTTTGCTAATTTACCGTCTGTCTCAAATACCAATTCTGCAACTTCGTATTGGCTTGTCTGTTTATCATCAGCTGAAGCCACTGCTGCAGGTACTAATGAACTTACCGCTAAAGCACTAATCATTGCACTTTTCGATAAAACATTTAAAGGTTTTTTCATTTTAAAAGTTCCCTCCACTTATTATATAAGGTAGTAATATGGGTTTTATCCCATATTACTACTCTCAATTTTACAAATAACTTTAGAAATTATTTGTTTGTTACTTTTACTGTTAAGTTCTTTTCGATATATGAAGCTTCGAGATCTGTGTTCGGGAATGTTACTACATAAACATCCTCACGAACTTTGTGATCTAAAGCTTTTCCATCGATTGAGAACTGAAGTTCAGAGTCTTTATGCTCTTCTTTTAAACCTTTCATTGTAACTGAGTGGTTACGTGGGAAAGGTGTTCTAACTTCTAGTGAATCGAATGCTTCTGTAGCTTTCATTTCTTTCTCAGCTCCAGTGTCTTCTTTGTCTTTAAGGTTTTTCACTGCGTCGTTGACAGCTTTTTCAGCGTCTTTGACTTGCTTTTCAGTAGCTTTTTTATCTTTTGCTACTTTTTCAGCGTTTGCGATTGCATCTTCTAATACTTTTACTGACTCTTCAGTTTTACCTGTTGTGTCAACTGCTTTCGCATCTTCAATTGCTTTGTTTAAAGCTGTTTTGTCAACTTCTACTGGATCTGGTGTTGATCCTGAACCTGTGTTTCCTTCAGGATTTTTACCTTTGATTCCTTTAACAGTTGCTTTTGCAGCTTTGTTACCTTTTTCGTCTTTGAGGTAGAATGATCCACCAGCGTTGTAAGTAACTTCAACTTTGCTCATTACTGTATCTTCATCGAATACTACGTCGTTGAATGTAACGAGTGCTTCGTTTCCGTTTACAGAAACTTCTTTACCAACTGCGTTGTTTGCAGCGTTTTTCACTGAGAAGAGTGTAGCGATTTTATCTGTGTCGCCGTGTTCTTCAAGTGACTCAGAGAATGTAAGAAGAACTTGGTCTTCGTTCACTGAACCGTTGTCTGTGCTTGCTCCGATCATAACTGGGCCAGCGTTGTCAACGTTTTTGAAGTCATCGTAGTTGTCGCTATCGATGATTACTACTTCGTTTTCTACTTTGCTATCTTTTGAAGTGAATGAGTTCGCTTTGATTTCAATGTTTGTTTCTTTGAAACCAGTGAAGAACGCAGTGTCACCTTTTGTTTTCAATGTAAGTGTTGAACCACTTACTGAAGCTGATAATTGATCTTTACCGTTTAATGTTGTAACTCCGAAGTTACCATTGCTGTAAAGTTCAACACCTGCAACGTAGATGTCGTCTTCAGAAATGTTGCTGATTGACTCTTTGAAGTCAATTTTGATTTCTGATTCAGAAACGAGTGTAATTTTGTCAACTGCTGGTGTGTTAACTGAAACGCCACCGAATGTTGTTTTAAGTTTAGACTGGTTCGTTTTACCGTTTCCGTCGCCGAATGAGTCAGTTTCAACTCCACCTGCTCCGATTTCGAGTTTGTACGTTTCGCCTTTTTCTGGGCGGAATCCGTCGTTACCCATTTCGAATGATTTTTCAACGTTCTCGATAACGATTGTTTTATCGTCAACGTATTTCACGTTGTCTTTTGCTGCTGAAGTTGGTTTGTAAACGTCTGCACCGTCTTCAATTTGTAAAGCGTCCCAATCGAATGTATCCATGTTTGGACGTTGGTCAAATGTGAGGTAGAGGTCCGCTTGCTTTTTGTTTTTCGCGCTCGCTTTAAGCTCTGCTTTCACTGATTTGATTTCGATATCGTCTTGTGCTTCTGCTTTGAGTTTTGAAACTGCATCGTTAGAAGCGTTCGGGAATACTGCGTTTGTCACAGCGTTCGCTGGTAAATCGATACGGTACGTTACGTCGTGAGCTAACTTCGTATCTGTTTTGATTTTTAATTCGTTTGCGTTGTCGCCTTTTTCAACACTGTCAACTGTAATGATTTTACCAGTTGAAGTTTTTACTTCTAATTGGTTTTTGTTTACAGTGATTTCTTCATCGATATCTTTGTCGAATACGACAACGATTTCGTGCTCATCTGCAACGCGTGCTGTAACCGCTTTTGGTTGAGCGTCTTTGATAGATGGAGTTTTAACTGTAATCGTACGGTCTTTTTCAGATAACGTTTTGTTTTTATCTGTTTTCACGTCTTCTTTAACGTGTAATTTGTACGTTTTACCTGCTAAAAGTTTTTTGCTAGCTTCTGGGTCAAGTGTAAATTCAACTTCTGTTTTCTTCGTTGCATCTACCCATGATCCTTTGTCTGTTTCTTTTACGAAATCTTCGAGGTCACCAATTTTTTGGCCGCCTTCGTCGTACACTTCGTAGTTTTCAACTTCGAGTGCAGATGATTTCATTTTTTCTCCGTATTTTACGAAGATTTTGTCAGCGATTGCGTCGACTTTGAAGTCTGGTTTCGCAGCTGAACCTTTAAGTTCAACAGGACCGTATGAATGTACAGTTGAAGCCGCAACTCCGTCGCCGTCCATTAACGCTACTGTATATTTTTTACCTGATTGAATTGTGTTGTCTCCGTCACCTTTGATTGTATCTCCTAAAGTGAACTGAGCTGTTTTACCGTCGTTTGAGAACGTGATTGTCGCAGATTTGATTGCGTCGTCTGAGAATGCTGAATCTCCTTGTAAGAAGACACGGAAGTATTCTCCGTTACGTTCTGCTTCACGGATGAAGTCTTTGTCGATTGCTTTTGTGAATTCAACTTCTACAGTTGTGTCGTTGATTGCTTCAACTGACTTAATTCCTTTAGCAACTGCGCCGTCGTCTCCACCGCCGTCGATGTTTGTATCGTGGTCTTTTAATTTGTATAACCAAATTGCAAGGTCTCCACGTTTAACTGGGTTTTCAGTACCGAATTTCGTTTCTGAAATACCGCTTGTTACTTTTGCGTCGAGCATTCCTGCTACAGCGCCGAGGTAACGGTTTGATACGTCAGTGAATTTCACGTTGTTTGCATTGCCTTTAAGGTCGTATGCTTTTTGTAAAATAAGTGAAACTTCACCACGTGTTAAGTTGTCTTCAGAACCGAATTTAGTTGCTGATTTACCGTTGATTAATTTTGCTTCTTTTAAAGCGTTAACTGATTTAGCAGCACGAGCTGGTACGTCAGTGAATCCTGAGTCAGGTGAGTTAGCACCGTCAAGCTCTAATGCTTTAGCGATGAATACCGCTGCGTCAACACGTTTGATGTTTTGTTGAACACCGAATTGTGTGTCGCTTAAACCGTTAACCCCTTTTGATACTACGTAATCGACTGCGTCTTTATAACGATCGTTTACGTCTGTGAAATTTTTTGAGTCAGCAGCTGCTGCTACTGGTGCGATTGCTGATGCTACGAGTGTTGCTGTCGCAGCGCCTGCTACGAATTTTTTGTAAGAACTCATTTGTAGTATTCCTCCTTGTTTTTACTAACTACATCAAATGTGGATATTCCACAAACTTTTACATATTCACCATACCATAGTTTCAGTTAAACTGTCTATCTTTTACTGTTCAATCGTGAACGTTTTCACAATTCCTTAACGATTCGACAGATGCTCTTTGAAAGAAACGAGCACTGTTTATTATACAATATCGAAAAAAAAGAGCAAGTGCAGTCATCTGCACTTGCTCTTTATCATTCTTCTACGGTATGGAGTTGAGCGGCGAATAAAAATGCCAAGTAAATGGAGACGGCTGGTGCTGTCAAAACGTGCCCTGCTGTGTAGGCGATTCCGACCCCGATTAAGAAGGCGATTCCCATGAGCAAATGGTCGTAATCGAACCGGCGTTTGAACGATGCGAAAAATCGAATGACGTACAACGCACTAAAATAGATCAATGGGGCGACCATATAAAGGAAGCCAACGAAACCGAATGAGTAAAACCAGTCGTGGAAGTCCATTTCGATCGTCTTTAATCGCTGATGGTTTTCCGGGTCTGGCATCTCATAGTTTCCAGCGTATCCGAGTCCGAGCAATTTTTGGCTCATCGGTGCATCTTGGAATTGCATTTGGTAGTCGTCTTTATATTTTTCACGGCTACTGAATACGAGGTTTTCGACTTGAGCGCCCGTTAACGTAATTTTACCGTCCGCTTCCCCTTCCGGACCTTTTTGGTCTTTTTCATCGACGTTCACGCCGAGTAAGTCGAGGTGAGCGAACATGTTGCCGAATACAGGGGTAAACGGCGTCGAAACGAGCAACGCCGCGAGTAAAATCGTCGACACGATCAAGTTCGCTTTTCGTTTCGGCATTTCGTCGCGTTCGTCTTTTTTCCAAACGAGTAAAATGAGGCTCGTTGCGAGTACCGTACCGAGTACGATAATGACGCCTCCGTAGCCGACTTTCGTTCCGAGTGCGAGCATGCTGAGTGACAGCATGATCATCGGAATCCAATGTTTCATATCTTTGATGGAACGTGTTTTTTCAACGGCGTACAGTGCGGCGATCGGTAGTAAAATCGCCATCGACGCACCGATTTCGTTTCCGGCATAAAACCATCCGGTCCAGCCGTCTTTCGAACGGGCGTAGTTCGCAAGACTCGTTCCCGTTACTTGAGCGATGATGAACACCGTACCGATCATCGTTGAAACGATGACGAAATATCGAATGAGCAGCTGCTGAATGTTCGTTCCTTTCGCAGCGAGCCCTTCAAACAAGAGCAAAAATCCGAAAAAGAGGACGTGGAAGTAAATGACTTTCGTGTAAAACGTCAATTCTTCTACGATGAGAAACGGATCTTTGACGAAGTAGTTGTTCGCGAAGTTCGCGATGACGAGTAGGGCGAGTCCGGCTAAGTACAAAAAGTACCATTTTGCCCGTTTACTCGTTCGAGCGGCAGATGTGATCCAAAGCGCCATTGCGAGTAAATAGACGAGACGGGCAACGATGCCGATCGTAATCGATGACAATCCGAGTTTGATCGACGCCGTCGTCAACACGTCGATTAACGGTTGCGCGAGTATGAACGCGACGAGCCAGAGCATCGTCTTATATTGTTTTTGTTCCATGAGCGTAAAATCCTCTTTCGTATGTGATAGTTTCGTCTTCATCATTAGTCGTCTTTTGAGTTCCCGAGCGTGTAGACGTCAAAGCCCGCCTCTTTCCAACATGCTCGGTCGATGCAGTTTTTCGTATCGATGACGACACGCGTCTTCATGAGTGGCGCGACCGTATGTGGATCGAGTTCGATGAAAGCGTCGTGATTCGTCAAAATGACGAGTGCAGAAGCATCCCGTGCTGCATCGGTGAGCGATTGCGTCTGTTCAGGCAGTCGATTTTCCTGAATATGGGGATCAAATGCGACGACGTTTAAGTTCTCTTCCTTTAAATAGTGCACGACATCGAGCGATGGACTTTCGCGCATGTCGTCGATATTTCCTTTGAATGCGAGTCCGAGCGCTGCCACTTTCGGCTGTTCGATCGCTTTCGCCTGGAGAATCGATGCGGTTAGTTTCGCCGTATATTGCGGCATGCCGTCATTCGTCTTCCGTGCGGTATGGATGAGCGGCGTATTCACTTCGTCGAGCGCGACTAAAAACCACGGGTCGACCGCGATGCAATGTCCGCCGACACCTGGACCTGGGAAGTGAATGTTGACGCGTGGGTGGAAGTTCGCTAAACGGATCGCTTCCCATACGTCGACACCGATATTCGCTGCCACTTTCGCTAATTCGTTAGCGAGCGCGATGTTGACGTCTCGGTACGTATTTTCCATCACTTTCACGAGTTCCGCTGTCGTGTCGTCGGTTAAGTGCATATTTCCTTTGACGAACGTACGGTATAAATCGGCTGTCATCTGTGCGGATTGCTCGTTCACGCCACCGATGATCCGGTCGTTGTTGACGAGTTCTTCGAACACTTTCCCTGGAATGACACGTTCCGGCGAATGCGCGACGAAAATGTCTTCCCCGATGACGAGGTCGGTCTCTTCTTCGAGCGTTTTCACGACGACGTCTTGTACGGTGCGCGGTGGGACGGTCGATTCTAAAATGACGAGGTCGCCTTTTTTCACGACCGGTGCGATCGAACGAGTCGCTGACTCAATGTAAGCGAAGTTCGCTCGCTTTTCTTCGGTGATCGGTGACGGTACAGCTAAAATGAAGACGTCTGATTCGACCGGTTCGTTCGAAACGGTGAACCGCTCCGCATCCATCGCTTCGTTCAATCGTTCGAGTAATCCCGGTTCCTCGATTGGAAGTTCCCGGTTGTTCAAGTGAGTAAGTACGGCTTCGTTCACATCGACTCCGTGGACCGTATGTCCGCAATTGGCGAACATAACAGCTGTTGGAAGTCCGATGTATCCGAGACCGACGACACAAATCGTTGATGGTTTCATAGCTATGTATACTCCTTTACAGTGCGATTGTTATTTCGTTCGAATGATGCGCCATAAAAAGCGCGGTAAGTTCAACTGACGTTTTAAACGGGACGGATCGGTCGCTAAACGGTACAACCATTCCATACCGACTTTTCGGAACGCTTCCGGCGCTCGTTTCACTTCTCCGCTGAAAACGTCGAAGCTGCCACCGACCCCTTGAAATACTAAGACGTTCGGTAGGCGGTGCATGTTCCGTTTGATCCAAAGTTCTTGTTTCGGACTGCCGAGTGCGACGAAAATGATACGTGCGCCACTGTCGTTGATCGACTGGATGAGCGCCTCTTCGTCATCGAAGTAGCCGTCGGTTGCGCCGGCGATCGGAATGCGAGGATAATCGCGTTCGATCGCTTCGATCGCACGGTCGAGTACGTCGCGTTTCGCACCGTAAAAATAGACCGGATGATCTTCGTCACGCGCAAAAAGGAGGAGGCGTCCCATCATGTCGACTCCAGTGACGCGCGAGTCGATGTTGCCTCCTTTTAACTTCGATGCGAGTAAAATGCCGACACCGTCCGCGATTTGGTACGTCGCTTCGTTGATCAACTGTTTCACTTCTGGATCATCTTGTGCAGTCATGACCTTTTCTGGGTTCACTGCGATGATCGTCGACTGTTCGTTTCGCTCGATCCGACGACGGAGCGAATCGATAATTCCTTCGTATGTAAGCGGTGATACGTTAACACCAAGATATTGTTCTTTCATCTATTTTCCCTCGATTCGTTCGCTTCAATTCAATAAGTATATCAGAACTCATTGGAAGTTGCATAGTCTCACTAAAGAGTGATACTATTCTATTCGTATGAATGGAATCAAGCATTCCAACCGATAGGAGGAAACGCAACGTGAAAATTGTGTTGTCCGGATTTTACGGGTTAGGCAATACGGGGGATGAAGCGATTTTGAAATCGATCGTCGACAACTTGAAAAAAGAGCTCGACAACCCTGACATTACCGTATTTTCCTTATCGCCCGAACAGACGGCGAAAGAACATGGAGTGAAGTCCGTTTACCGCGGATGGCGCCATGAAAATAAAGAAAAAGTGAAAGCATTACGCCAAGCTGATTTACTCATTTCAGGCGGTGGCGGTTTATTACAAGATACGTATCCGACGAAATTTTTATTCGGCCCGTTGCCGTATTATTTATTGATCGTTTTGCTCGCGAAATTGTGCGGGACGAAAGTGATGTTTTTCTCCCAAGGGATCGGTCCGGTCACGAGCACGTGGGGGAAGTTTCTCATGCGTCGACTCGCGAACCTCGCCGACTTCGTAACGGTACGGGATGAGTTTTCAAAAGATTATTTACACAACTTAGGGGTGACACGTCCAGAGACGGTCGTGACGGCGGATATCGTCTTCGCGCTCGATCTCGATCCGGACGATTCCGCCTACGATTCACTCCCTTTAAAAGGCGACGAACGAATCGTTGCCGTTGCGCCACGTCCGTGGTTTGAACATGAAGAAGAGTATATGACGAAAATGGCGTGGGCGCTCGATCGACTCGTCGAAACGCACGGAGTGACTCCGGTCTTCGTACCGATGGAACCGCCGTACGATACCGACGTATCGAAGCGCATCGTCGCCAAAATGGAACACGGTACGGAAACGCTCGTGTTAGACGGCGCATTCAGTCCGAACGAATTGCACAACTTTATCGCACGTGCTGATTTGACGATTGCGCTCCGTTTGCACGCGCTCATTTTTTCCGCGCTTCAAAACGTGCCGCACGTCGGATTAAGTTACGACCCGAAAGTCGAAGCGTTTTTGAAACGTTCAGGCATGTGGGAGCATTCGTTCCCGCTCGGCGACTTTACGAAAGAAGCGTTGTACGAATCAGCCGCTTACGCACTCGATCATTCCGATGAGTTGAAGACGATGCTCGCACCGAATGTCGGCTACATGCGTTCAGAAGCGATTCGCAACATCGATTTGTTACGAGAACAATTTTTAGACGGACGTCGGAAGTGACGTTCGTTCATACATAAGGAGGAACGCTAATGAATATTTTATTAGTGACAGCTTACGACTACCCGCATTTAGGTGGATTGAGCGTCCATTTGACGACGTTGAAAGCAGGATTGGAAGCGCGCGGTCACCGTGTTGACATCGTCTCGTTTTCAGACGTGCCAGCTTGGGAACGCAACTTGATCGTTCGCGGACCTGCGTTCGCTTTGAATAAGTTGAAACAAGGCGAAGGATACGTTTGGACGTTGAAAAAACGGAAAGAAGCGCTTGAAAAATTGTTGAAAGCGCAAACGGCACGCGTGTCGTACGACATCATTAACGCACAAGACGTGTACGCGACGTTCGCCTCGCTTTCAACGAATGTGCCGATCGTGAGTACCGTACACGGCTACTTAACGTTCGAAGGCATTTCGAAAGGTACGGTGATCGAAGGATCCGAACAAGCGCGCATTTTAATGGCGTCGGAACGTGCGGCGTATCGTGCAGCGCGTGAAGTGATCACGGTCGATACACGTATTAAAGAATACATTGAAAAAGAAACGGACGTCGTCGGTCATATGATTAAAAACTTCATCGATACCGAGTCGTTCAAACCAGAAGTAGCACGTCGAAGCGAGTTCCGTGACAAATACGGATTTGCGCAAGACGATTTCATTTACTTCGTCCCTCGTCGTTTGACGATGAAAAACGGCGTCTTGTATCCGATTTTATCGTTGCCACAAGTGCTCGCGAAAAATCCGAAGGCGCACGTCGTCTTTGCAGGAACAGGTGAAATGGCCGAAGAGATGAAGCAAAAAGCGAAAGAGCTCGGCATCGAAGATCGCGTGACGCTCGTCGGCGCAGTCGATCATTCGCAAATGGTCGAATATTACGCGCTCGCAAACGTGGCGCTCGTTCCGTCGATTTATTCGGCAGGTGTCGAAGAAGCGACGTCGATTTCAGCGCTCGAAGCGATGGGCTCTGGTGTACCACTCGTCGCTTGTGCAGTCGGTGGTTTGAAAGAGATCGTCAACGACGGCGTCGACGGGTTGCTCGTCGAAGAACGAAATGTCGATGACCTCGCACGTGGCATGATCGAATTGATGGAAGACGAAGAAAAAGGCGCGCGTCTTGCCGAGACGGCTCGTCAAAAAATCGTCGACGATTATTCGCATTTAGCCGCTGCTGAAAAATACGAATCGATTTATAACAAAGCGTTACGACGTTAATCCATTTCCAAAACCCAATCGGTCTTCATCGATTGGGTTTTGTTCGATAAGAAAGGATGGCTCGCATGAGCAATTTAAAAAAAGCAGCAATTTGGACGACGTTGCTCGCCCTCGTTTTAAAAGTGTCTGGCTTCATTCGTGAAGCGATCGTGTCGAAACAGTTCGGAGCGAGTGCGGAGACGGATGCGTATTTCCTCGCGTTCGGCTTCATTACGCTCGTCGTCGCGATGATTTCGACCGGTTTTAACAACGTCTTTTTACCGATGTATGTGAAAAGTCGAAAAGCCGGTGACCCGAATAGCGATGCGAACGCGAACGCGTTGCTGAACTGGACGATGATGTTGTTTTTTGCCGTCAGTTTTCTCGGTTGGAATTTCGCCGGGTCCTTCGTTCCGTTCATTTACGGCGATATGGCACCGGCGACCGAAGTGCTCGCCGTCGAAATGACCGAGTTGTTTTTCGCGTTCATGACGGTGATCGCACTCGGTGCGTTGCTTGACTCGTATTTGCAGTCGCGCCGTATTTTCGTTCCGTCGCAAGTAGCGAAATTGCTTGCGACACTCGGCGCAGCGTTATTCGCTCTTTTGTTCAGTGACGTATGGGGCATTTTTTCACTCGTGTACGGATTCATCGCCGGTACCGCAGTCGGTGTAACGGTCCAAGTGATTGCCCTTCTCCGCTCGGATTACGAGTGGAAGCTCACATTTAAAATGGACCGCGCATTTCGCAATACGTTCATCGCGCTCATCATTCCATCACTACTGAACTCGGTCGTCGGACAAATTAACTTGTTCGTCAACCGGTATTTCGCAAGTGGTACGGAAGAAGCCGCGGTGACGTATTTGAACAACGCGTCGCTCATTACGAGCATTCCGAACGCGATTTACGCGACGACGCTCGCAGCGATCATCTTTACGTTAATGAGCGAGCAAACGGATAACGTCGTCAAATTCCGCGAAACGGTGTTCCGTGGGATGGAAGTGTCCGTCGTGACGCTCGTGCCGATCGCTGTCGGGTTACTCGTCGTCGGTGATGCAGCGGTTGCGTTCATTTATGAGCGCGGGAAGTTTACACCCGACGATACAGCAAATACGTATCTCGTCTTACTGCTCTACTTACCGATCATTATTTTCCAAGGGATGCAGCTCATTTTGTCGAAGTCGATGTATGCGCGCGGAAAAACGGCTGTCGTCTTCCGCATTAGTGTGACGACGATTGCGATCAACATCGCGATGAACTGGTTGCTCGTCGACAAGTACGGCTACCCTGCCCTTGCTGTATCGGCGTCGATCGTGAGCGTCTATTACTTCACGGTATCGATGATCGTCGTGTACAACGATTTAGGGATGGATGAGTTTAAAAAATTCGTTCGCATGGCTAGTCGCGTCGTACTTCCTGCGACGATTATGGGGCTGAGCGTTTGGGGAGCGAAACAGTTATTCGGTGCGACCGAGTGGCTTCCGATCATTCAACTCGCCGTCCTCGTGCCGATCGGTGTCATCGTCTATGCGATCGGGTTACGTATTTTTTACCGCGATGGGTTTAACCGATTTGTCGGACTCGTTCGTCGGTCATAAGGAGAGGATGTTATGAAAAAAATCCGTCTCCTCGTCATCGTCTTACTCGCTATCGGAGCGAGTCTCTTTTGGGCGATGACGAGTGAACGGACGGTGAACGTATGGGGAAAAGACGGGTTTTCGTACGAGCTCGTCATTCCAGCGTACGTTACCGTTCACGAATCGAAAGATGAAGACAACCGGTCGCACGTTCAATCGACCGGTCCGTTCGAAGACGTCGTGACGGAATGGACGTTGAAGCAGTTCGGTTGGAAACCGTTCGCTCACGTGAAAGTGACGGCACGTACGCTTCCGTCAGGCGATACGTTTTTGTACGATGAAGTCGTCTTTACGGAAGAAACGATTCCGTTTACGGCACGGTTCACCCCTCCGAAAGACGTCTGGGCGTGGGAACAATGGGCGGAAGGACGGGTGAACGAATCACATCATGACGTGTTCGGCGTCGATGCGACCGATGTTGCCGCTGGCTATGCGACGAGTGATCACGGTTCGTTCGTCGTCAGCCAGTCGTTCCATTCTGTTGAAAAGACGTATGAAGATGAAGAAACAAAAACGAACAGTACGATTCGCGTGTTACGGAGCGAACGAGCACCGACGCTCGTTCCGAACTCGTCGATTGAACGACGGTTCGATGCGCCGCCGTGGGAACGAATGGACGGTTGGATTTTGTTATCGAATGAAGCGCTCTTTTCTTCGAAAGAAACGATGGACGATTACGTCGCATTCGCAGAAGAAGAAACGTACAAACGGCTCAATTGGCTAACGGCAGATGGAGCGTATACGAAACTCGCTCATTCGATCGAGCCGTCTCATCCGAACGGGTACGGGCGTGTGCTCGGCCGAATGCAAGACGATGAAGCGCTCCGTCTGTACGAATCGACACGTGAGCGATGGTATGAAAACCTCGTCGCTCATTCGTGGGTGACGCTCATCCAATACCAAACCGATAAGCTCGCTTCTGGCGAGGCGAACGGGTCGCGTTGGCCGACTGAATTTACGAGTACGTGGTTGAAAAATGCGTACGGGGTCACCGCTCCGTACGTCGATACACGGTATAACGAATACATTGCGTTCTTTTTAGACGACGTGTCCGAACAGTTCGGTTGGAAAGTAGCCGGCGGAACGAACGGATCACAAGAAGTTGAACAGTACGCACGATTTTTACTCGACCGGATTGAAGCCGGTGACGTGTTACGAACACCGAACGGCTACTTGCTCATCGATTACTTCAAAGAAGACGCGCCGACTCCACTCATCACTCATGCGTCGCTCAATCACGAGCTCGGTGGGTTGAAAATTTTGCTCACAGCGTACGAGCGGACGAAGGAAGCGGCATTTTTACACGCTGCCGAACAGATCATGACCGGAATTGAAGAAGCCGGTGCCGACCAAGGCGGCTGGATCCGACCGAACGGCGACCTTTGGTATCAAATGCGACCGGACGGCACGATGTCGAGCGACGACTACCCGCAATTGACGTTGCTCGATTTGCTCGAAGCGAATGAATTGCTCGAGCGGATCGGCAAGCCGCGCAACGTGTCCTTCGATGACATGATCGATGCGAAAGTTCGCTTCTTACAAGAAGAAGGTGTCGCCTTCATTCCGAAAGTGAGCGAGTTGTTGAAACGTCGGGACGGCTAAACCGACGACCGCGTGACGATGTCTCATGAGACGACGTCACGCGGTTTTTTAATGTTCGGTTTATCCTGTAAGCTTTCATTTTCAGACTATCCCTTTACGTGTTCAGCGCTCGCCCGCAGCAAGTCTGCAAATCTGAAGGGATTGTACGAAACGCCCAACATAGATTATAGAGCCTTAACGTGAAACTAAAAAAACGGACCGTCCGAAGACGATCCGTTTTTTCTATGAATTAATGGCGACGAGGTGACGGTTTCGCTCCAACTTTGCTGTAAAGTGGTGCGACGTCGTTTTTGTAACCTTCGTAATGGTAGTAATAGTCGAGTGCGCCTAAGTATACGGCACGACCCATTTGCTCTTGATGTTTCGGTGTACGAATGCGGTAGTTGTCATTTTTGTTTGAAATGAAGCCCATTTCAAGCAATGTTGACGGCATGTTCGTCCAACGAATGACGTAAAATGGTGCTGTTTTCACGCCACGGTTGCTCAAGCCCCACGCTTCTAACATACGGTGTTGCATGTATGTCGTCAATGCGCGTGATGCACGGATATCGCCTGCAGCGCGTGATGCGCTGTAGTACGACTCTAACCCTGTTGCGCTTGAACTTGATGCGGAGTTAATGTGAATGCTGACGAATGCGTCCGCATTACGGTTATGTGCGAAACGAACACGGTTTGCTAATGAAACGAACGTATCGTTCGTACGTGTCATCGCTACTTGGAATGGCGACTGGTCGAAATATTTTTTCGCATAGTTTGAAATTGCGAGTGTCGCTGTTTTTTCAGCGTATCCGAAGCCGATCGCTCCTGGGTCGCTACCGCCGTGACCTGGGTCAAGGACGATTAATTTTTTCGCAAGTGGACTGTTCGGGTTTGTGGAAACGTGTGTCGGTTTTTTATCTGATAAGTAACCGCTATGCACGTACCCTACTTTGTCTCCTGCTTTCACGCGAACCCACGTCGCACCGTCTTTCGTATCGATCGCTAAACGAACGATTGAACCGTTCGGAATCGATGTGACGAGCGCTGTATCCGCACTTGGACCTGAACGCATGTTCAGAACCGGACCTTCTTTCACGTCAACGAATTTTTGTTTGACGAAACGTTGGTCCTTCGGAATCGCAAAGCGATCGTCGAGTACACGAGCGATAAAGACAGAGAAGTCTGAACGGATGAGTGGTAATTTCTCACCGAACGTACCGTCTTTTACACCTTGTGCAATTCCTTCATTCATTAACTTTTGAATGGCAACTGCGTTTGAAGAAGTCGGTTCGTAAAACGCACGGTTGATCATCAATGCCATTTCGCCACGTGTCAATTGGTTCGACGGGCGGAACGTGTCATCTCCGTATCCTCCGAGCACTCCTTTTTCGACGAGTTCTTCAATGTACCCTGATGCGAAGCTGTTGTTTTCGATGTCTTTGAAACGTGTAGCACGTGGTGAGCCATCGACCTCCAACGCACGACCGATAATGATCGCTGCTTCTGCACGCGTAACGTTACGCTGTGGTGCGAACTTCGTCGGTGATACACCTTGAACAATGCCACGGTCAACTAGAAAATTAATCTCTTCTTTCGCACGGTGTGTCGTCCCGACATCCGAAAATGAAGCGGCACGCGCTTCACCGATCGGTGCTAAAAATAACGCGACGACGAGCAACGAAGTAAAAAACGTTACAAGCTTTCTCAATGTAAAGAACCTCCAATATGATAGATAGACATTAATATGTCCGTAACTTGAGATATGAAAAAACGTACAACTTCTATTCAATCTCCCTACTAGACGAACGAGCCTTCGAACGATAAAGACTATCATTGTCAATGACTCTGTAGAAGTCGTCGTCTCCCATGAACTAATCTAACATGAAAAAAGCCGTCACAATATTTCATTTGTATTACACATGTTTCATTTATGTTTCTCACCGTCACAACTCTTTTTTCTTTGCTACACTAAAGGAGAAAGAGAAGGAGGTGAATCTCATGCGACGTATTTTCATTGGATGTGCGGCGATTTTCACGTTATTGTTCGGCTCGCTCGTTCAAGCGGCTACGTTTACCGACGTCGGTCCAAAATACGAACGCGCCGTCGATCAACTCGTTTCAAACGGGTGGGTGAACGGTGTCAACACGACGCAATTCGGAACCGACCGGCCGTTGAAACGGCTCGATGCAGCGGTCATCGTCGCTCGTTCGTTACAAATCGAACCGAGCGATTACCGTGGCGCTTCTTCGTTTACAGACGTGCCGACGAACCGAGCATGGGCGGTGAATGCATTACACGAGCAAGGGATCATTAACGGGAAAACGTCAACGTCGTTCGCACCTGATGCGACGTTAACACGTGGTGAAATGGCGCTCATTTTGCAAAAAGCATACAAATTGCCACGCGGCGAGAAGCTACCGTTTACCGATGTTGGCATCCGTTACGAAACGGCTGTTTCGGCACTCGTTCGCGCGAACATTACGTCCGGTTTAACGAGCCGTTCATTCGGAACCGATGCATCGATTCGTCGTGGAGAGTTCGCACTTTTCTTATACCGTGCACAAGAGGACAATGACCCGTCTACTATTGAGCCTCCTGTCGTTGTCGAGATCAACTAGTCTACGTTGTATCGTCCATTGGTCCATCGTTTGAACAATCTCTTTTTAATAATGCTTCTCACTAGCCTTTTTTTCGAACATGTGCTATTATTAGAAGCGTAGGAAAGACCTTGTTTTTAACGATATATGCGACTATGCGACGAGGAAGAATCTCGTGGACTTTGTGGGTCCACGAGATTCTTTATTTCGTCGCTTTTTTATTGTTATTTTTTAGGAGGAGTGATTCATTCGTGAAACGTTTGTTTGTTGCTGCTGCTTTCGTCGGTGCACTTTTGTTCTCTCCGTATGAAGAAACGTTAGCCGCCTCTGTTTCTCAAGGCGTCTACCACGATTCAAAGTCAACCGGAAATGGGACGGTTCACGAACTGTCCGTTAATTTAAATCAACCGTATACGACCGTCGATCTCGGGTTACCGCGACCGATTACGAAACGGACGACCGTTCCTGAGCTCGCTCGAGAACGGACGCATAAAGAACATCACGTCGTCGGAGCGGTGAACGCTTCGTTCTTCCACTTATCGACCGGTGTTCCGAGTTATTTATTAATGAAAAACGGAGTCATTCACCATCTCGGCTCAACTTCTTCACGAGCGAACGACTTCATGTACGAACCGGCGGCATTCGGCATGCTCGCAGACAATCGTCCGCAAATCGCACCGTACCGCCTCTCTCCCGTCGTCACCGTCGGAAATGACAAATTAACGCCGACGAGTTACAACCGAGAACGTGAAAACGACGAATTGATCTTTTACACGTCGAATTGGGCGTACAGCCATACGCGAACGAACCCGTTCGGTGTGGAAGTCGTCGTCGAAACATCGCGCTCTGTCAATGAAAATGTGACGCTCGGTGTCCCGATCGAAGGGAAAGTGATCGGCGTTCGTCCGTACGGACAAAAAACGAGCGCTGCCGTTCCAGCGAATGGACGCGGCTTCGTCTTATCAGCTTCAGGTAGCCGAGCGTCGGCATTGACGAAGTTGAAAAAAGGAGATACCGTTCAACTCGCTTACGAAGTCGATGAGCGATGGAACGATGCACGCTTTATGATTGCGAGCGGACCGCGCCTCGTTCAAAACGGACGTGCTGCTTTATCGATTGATCCACGCAGCCCGCGTGCGACCGAACGAACGGCACGTACCGCTGTCGCGACGAACAAAGCGCGCGATCGCGTCTTTCTCGTCACAGTCGACCGAAACGGTGGACGGACGGGAATGACGATGCAAGAGTTCGCGAACTACTTAGTGTCGATCGGTGCGCACGAAGCGTTGAACTTAGACGGCGGTGGCTCGACGACGATGGTGACGCGACGATACGGCGACGTCTATCCGACGCTTACGAACAAGCCGATGTACGGCTTACGACCGATTAACGCAACGTTAGAAGCGATCAGTACCGCTCCTTACGGGAAGCCGGTCGACATTCAAGTCGAACAAGCGGAAAAAGGAAAAGTAGCCGTCGGCGCGTCTGTCGGATTCCGCATTACACGAGCGATCGACGAATACCAAAACGTCCTCGATCCGAAAGCGATCCACTTGCAACTGAAAAGTGCGACGCACGGAACGATTGAAAACAACCGCTTCGTTGCGACGAAACCTGGACGCGGTACCGTCGTCGCCGATGCACACGGCCAAACGGTTCGCATTCCGGTTCACGTCACCGATGCGATCGACGATTTAAAAATCGCACCGGAAGTCATTTACTCCGGTCCGAACGAAACCGTTACTCTTCGAGCGAAAGCGATTTTCCAAAAAGAAAATGTCATCTTTAACGATGACGCGATTCAATGGACCGTTTCACCGAACGTCGGAACGCTCGACGGCAAAGTGTTCCGAGCGTCTAACGAAAAAGCGACCGGTACGTTAACCGCTTCGTACGGCTCTGTGAAAAAGACGATTCCGGTCCACGTATTAACCGAACCGGTTCGCGTCGGCTCCTTCGAGGCGATCGACGGCTTAGAAGCGTCGAGCTCTCGCGCACGCGCTTCCATTGCACTCGAACGGACGATCCAACCCGTTCACGGTGAAGGTTCGCTCCGACTCGACTACGACTTTACGAGCGCATCCGGTACGGCTGCTGCTTACATCAATTGGAAAGACGGCTATGCGATTAGTGGATCACCGAAAGCGATCGGACTTTGGGTGTACGGTAACGGGGAGCGCCATTGGTTGCGTGGAACGATCGAAGATGGAAACGGCAATACGTTCCCGATCGACTTCACGAAAAACGGTGGACTCGATTGGTTCGGTTGGAAATACGTTGAAGCGCACGTGCCGAACTATGTCCAACCGATGACGTTGAAACAAGTGTACCTCGTCGAGCCGACTCCGTCTCGCCAGACGAAAGGTTCGATTTTAATCGACGCGATGCATTTACGTTACAATGCCGAACCGTTCACGCCACCTGCTTTCACTGTCGATCAACACGCACCGACAGTGGACGCAACGAAACAGTGGAACGTGACATTTTCTCAAAAAATGAACGGTGCGACGATTCATAACGGAACGATTTACGTCGAGCGGACGGATGGTACACGCCACGACGTTTCCGTCGCCTTGACGAGCGATCGCATGCACGCAATCGTTTCACCACGTACCGCCTACGAGCCAGGCGATTACCGCCTCGTCGTCTCGACGTATACGAAAAACGAACATAACGTACGAAAAGTGAAAGACCGTTACTTCCCATTCCGCGTGGAATGATGAAGCGACTCGTTGATCATGACCTAGTTCTTCTTTACACGTCGTGAAGAAGAACTAGGTTTTTTCATTTGTCGGAACATCCGAAAACACGGTAGGAAAACGCTCGACTCGTGATCAAAAAAAGCGAGCGATGCTCTGTTGAGAGTCATCGCTCGCTTGCTATGCGTGTTCTGTTTTATTTTCCTTGTGAGACGACTGTTAATTGAGCGCTCGGTACCCAACCGTATTCTACGTTTTGGCCGTTCGCTCCTTTTTTCATGACGTCGGCATAGATGCGTGACCAGCTTTGGCCGTCCGCTCCAACTTTTTGTTCAACGACGACGACTGGATAACCTGCGTCGCCGCTTCGTCCTTTGTCACGTGCTTTGTACTGATACAACACACCGCTACCTGTTGACGGACCGTTGTACACGTTCATCGTTCCAGCTGGCTTCGTCAATGCGATCGTATGGCGACCGTAATCTTTTCCGCCGAGCTTTTGATCGATTTTCGTCATATGGCTTGCGATTTTAGAACCCCACGTCGGATCCGATGCGTAGTGCGCGTTAAATCCGATCGTCTTATTACCTGGTACGGCTCCTTTCGCATACATGCCACCTGGTACGGCGTATTTCAAGTTCATGTACTCACGGATGAACGCATCGACACTACGTGCCGGTGTCGCGTACATCGATCCTTTGCCTGGCATGCTGTCGAAGACACGAATACCGAATAAGTTGTTTTTCGTCTGTGCGTTCCCGCTCATTCCGAAGTTACTTTCGTGAATCGCTGCTGCTAAAATGAACATCGCGTTCACACGGTGTTTCGCTTCGACTTCTTTTAAGTACGAGCCGAGTCCGATTAACTTCGAACGTTTCGCTGCGTTTGCATAATTACCGCCGAGCTTTTGACGCTCTTTTAACGTTTCCATAATGTAGTAGTCAAGCTCTGCTGCGCTATACGACGTTTTCGTACGAACCGATTGGAATTGGAAGTACGGGTAATGTGTCGTCAAATCACGGTTCGATGAATCTTTGAAGTGAACGCCATCATTCGATTTATATTTCACACCTTGTTTCAAAATAGAAGGTGCTTGAGAAATCGTATACGCTGCATATTTTCCAGTTAAATAGTTGTACGTGTAATGGACGAGTTCGTTACGACTGTTCACTGTGTAATAATCGCTGTTTGAGTTCGTCGCTTTACGCACTTTTTTCGCTGCTGCATAACCGATCGTATCTGCTACTTGTACTTTGTAGTAGCCGTTTCCTTGACCGAGGATGATCATTTCGCGTCCTGGTTCCATGTACGTCACTTGTGTACGTAAGCTCGGTTCCGCGTAAATTTCAGTGATGATTCCAGCTGGTCCAGCGGCATACCCGCGTTGAATGTTCACTTTCGGTGGTTCCGGTGTCGGTTTTGCTGGTTTCTCTGGCTCTTTCGGTTGTTCTGGCTCGACAGTAGGCGGTTCTGGTTGCTCGACAGGTGGTGTCGGTGGCGTTACTTCTAATCCGCCGTCACCGCTATCTGTAATCGTCTTACCGTCTACGTATTGTTTCAATTTGTAAAGAGCGGCTGCCGCTTGGTCACGTTGAGATAACTTGCTCGGTGCGAATGTCATCGCTGTCCGTTGATCGTTCACTTCGACCCCGCTCATAATACCGGATTGGAACGCGAGCATCGCGCTTTGAACGCCTTTTGAACCGATGACGAATTCGCTCGAATCCGTAACCGTTACGCGACGTTCTGCTGATAGTTCGACGTTGTACTTTTGTAACACGTTTGAAATCGTTACTGCCATTTCTTCACGTGTCATCGGATCGTACGGGTGGAATAAACCGCCACGTGATCCGCTCATGAAGCCTGCTTTCGCAACGGCTCCGATTTCTCCGCGCATCGCCATATTTTGACCGACGTCTTTAAATTGTGATGTCGTCGTTGGCGTCAATTGTAACGTACGTGCTAAAAAGGCAGCGAACTCTTGACGAGTGACCTCTTTTTTCGGCAAATATTTCCCGTCCGCTGTTCCTTTAATAATGTTTTGTTGGATCATTTCTCGCATTTCTTTTTCTAATGTGAGACCTGCTAATTCATCCGCGGATGCGTAGTTCCCCATCGGTGCTGCTACGAGAGACGTCGCCAAAGCGACTGCTGTCATTTGTTTCTTCATGATGTTTTCGACTCTCCTTCTACTTGTTATCCATGGCTCGCAAAATGTCTACTTTCACTTTAAATAATGGACAAATCCTTCGCAAGTTTTAACGGAATCGTTCATCGTCAATTCGCGCTAAAAAGAGTGCGATGTCCGCTCGTGTCATCGGTCCATCCGGTCGGAACGTATTGTTCGCGAATCCGAGTGTAATGCGATGAGAGACGAGCGATTGTACAGCACGGTACGATTTCATCGATGCGTGCATATCTCTAAATGCGACGTGCTCTCCCCCTGTCAGGTTGAAAGCACGCGTTAAAATGATCGCGGCTTCCGCGCGTGTAATCGGTTGGTCAGGGCGGAACGTTCCGTCTGGGAATCCGCCTAAAATGTTACGTTCGACGGCTGATGCGATATAGCCTGAAGCGTAATGTTTCGCACTCACGTCTTTAAACGGAGTCTGACGTGACTTCCCACTCAACTGTAACATGCGACCGACGTACGTTGCGACTTCACCTCTCGTTACCGTACGGTCGGGACGGAAGGCGCCGTTTTCGCCTGTGATCCAACCGTTACCGACGACGTAACCGACGACCGGCGCGTAACGTTTATCGTTCGATACGTCGACGAACTTCGGATCGCTCAGTTCGATGTAATGACGCTCGACGAAATCTCCTTTCGTCACGTCGACAGGAATCGTTCCTGCGACGCCGTACCATTCACCGTGGTTATTTTGTTCGATGATCGATTTCCCGTTGATGACCGCTCGATCGACGTGGTCAGACATACGTAACTCATACTTGCCGATCCGAGAGGATGCCGTAACCGAAACCGACTGCGGATTCAATTGAACGTATTGGATCAAACCATATCCGTACAACGGATCTCGTCCAGGCGCTCCGATATCTTTCGCCGTTTCTTGGACGTACTTGCGAATTTGTTCGTTCGTCATTTCTGGGAATCGTTCGCGGTATAAGGCGAAAACAGCTGTGACGTGCGGTGCTGCCATCGACGTTCCTGACATGCGTGTGTAGCCGTCGCGAACGCCGTCTTCAAAGTCCCATTCGTACGGGTACGTACTTAACACTTGATAACCGGGTGCAACGACTTCTACTTCATCGCCGATCGCACTTTTCGGTAACTTCTTTAATGAATTATCGACCGCTCCGACGGCGATGACTGTTTCATAACGTGCCGGATACGTCACTTGATTCATCGGTTCCAATCCGTTATTTCCAGCCGAACCGACTAAAATCATTCCTTTGGCATACGCTCGTTCTAATACGCGTTGAAGCGCAATATCACTATTCGGTGTATTAATACTTAAGTTTGCAACTTGAATATTGTTTTGAATCGACCAGCTAACCGCATCGATCAAACTCGACGTCGTACCGAGTCCGTAAGCGTTCATCGCTTTCACGGCGTACAGTTCGATGTTCGGTGCTAAGCCGACGATTCCTTTTCCATTTAATTGGGATGCGATGACACCTGCGACGTGCGTTCCGTGTCCATTATCATCGTGATATTTAATACGAGAAGGACAGTACACTCCTTTTGCGCAGTAGCCACCCGCAATGTTCAATTCGGAATGGAGCGTATCGACGCCGGAGTCGATCACTGCTACTTTCACACCGCGTCCTGTATAAGGGAGCGTACGTGCACGTTGTGCCAAAATGAGGGGTGCCGATGCGATTTCACGATCGGCCGACTGAGCGTATACCTTCTCTTTCTGAACGATTGCTGCTGGGAATTGTTCCCGCAAATGACTGAAGTCATCCGATGAAGCTTCTACGACGATGACGTCTAACTCCTCGTACGCTTCGTATGTAGCAATCCCTCGCTCATCGAGCCACTCTACTAACGGTTCGATCGAAGACGTAACGACAATTCGCTTTTCTGAAGCGCTCGATGCTTGTGCCCCGAGCGGAACGAATATCGCTGCTACGATCGTTAAAACAATTAACTGTATTCGCTTCATTCTCTCCATCCCCTTCCTTTTAAAAAAGTCTTGCTAGAATGTTCTAGCAAGACTTTCCATCTACTATGTGATCATGCGCGCTTAGTATAAGCGTTTTGAAGGTTTCGCACCGACCGCGTCATAAAGTGACGTGATGCCTTTTCTACCTTCGTAATGATAGTAGTAGTCGAGCGTTCCTAAATAAACGGCACGGCCCATTTTTTTCTGTTCTGAAGCCGTACGAATGTAATAATTGTCACGTTTGTTGTTAATGAAGCCCATTTCCAATAACACCGCTGGCATTTTCGTATCGCGTAACACTTGGAAGTTCGCTGTTTTTACGCCACGGTTTGGAAGTGGCCATGCTTCTACCATTCGGTTTTGCATATATTTTGAAAGCATTCGCGCACGTTCTAAACCTGCTGATGAAGCTTTCATCGAATACGACTCTAATCCGGTAGCGCTCGAGCTTGCTGCTGAGTTAATGTGAATGCTGACGAAAAGTGATGCGTTGCGCGCATTCGCCATCGCTCCGATTTCCCACAGTTCGAGGAAACGGTCGTCCGTACGTGTCATCATCGTTTGAATTGGTGATTGTTTGAAATATTCGTTCGCGTATTTTGCAATCGCGAGCGTCGCTGTTTTTTCAGCATATCCGTAACCGACGGCGCCTGGGTCTTTTCCACCGTGTCCTGGATCAAGAGCAACGAGGCGTGTCGCTAAGTACGCTAAGTCCGCATTGTTCGTTGCAGGTGGGACTGGTTTCGTCTGTTCAGGTGCTGGCGGTTGTGGTGCAGGTGGTGTCGGTTGTTCAGGTACAACGGGTGTTTCATCTGACTCCGTCACCGACTGTTCTGTCTTCGTTAAGTACGAGCTATGAACGAATCCGTACTTGCCGTCTACTTCGACGAATGACCATTGGCCATTTTTCTTAAAGACAGAGAGGCGTTTACCTGCTGGTGCTGTCGTTACGACTGCATATTTCGTGCTCGGTCCTTTTCGAACGTTTAACGCTGGGCGCGTTCCTTCTTTGACATACATCGTCTCAGGCGCTAACATCACACCTTCTAAACGGAATGTCGGATTGATCGTACGCGTTAAGAAGACCGCGAAGTCCCCACGTTTCATCAATTGTTTTGAACCGAAATCAGAAGGTGTGACACCTAATGCGATTCCTTGATTCATTAAATACTTTCCTGCACGGTCCGCGTTCGGAATGCTATTGCCGTCTAAACGGCTGAAAAGCATCGCCATTTCTCCACGGTTCAACGTGTTGTTCGGCTTGAACGTACCGTCGGCATAACCTGAAATGACGCCTGCATCGACAGCGGATTGAATGTAACCCGATGCTCGGTTTGAAGAAGGTACGTCAGAAAACTTCGTCCAACGTGGCTTTCCGTTCAATTCGAGTGCAGCTCCGATCATCATCGCTGCATGAGCACGTGTCATCGGTGCGTCTGGTAAAAATTTGTTTGCATCGTCCGAACTTAAAAACTGTCCCTCCGATAAATACATCACTTCTTCATACACTCGTGAACTAGGGACAAGGTCAGTCGGCTTGTTCGTCATCGCTCGTACATCTTGCAACGGAATCAAAATGACTGCAAGTAAAGCGATGAAGGCGAACGGTAATCGTTTCATCATGTTCAATAGTAACGCCTCTACTTTCTCTTCAATTGTCTACGTGCTTTCCGTGTCTTGGCGCTCAAAAACGCCGTTGCAACTGTTCGTCCAATGGCGATCCATTTTTCCATACTTCTACACGATTCTATATTATACTCTGCTTTTCATCTGATTTCCATAAAAAGCATAAAGACTTTGTCTCGTATCGCTTTCTTTTTCAATAGGTATTTGTTCCTTTCTTTCGTTCTTTCAGCAATTGCTCAGCCGCTCCCGAACCGAAGATGACACCGATGATGATAAGTATTAAAGCGAATCCGTGTCGAATCGTTAACGTTTCCCCGAGAAATAAAGCGGATCCCCCGAGGGCAAAAACCGTATTTAAATTGATAAAAATCGCGGCTTTCGTAGGACCGATGACGCCGATCGAAGCATTGTACAACATATGGCCGACTGCCGTACCGAAAAGTGCGCTGACGGCGAATGCGATCCAAAAAGAGGAAGGGGCAGCGAGTAACGTTTGCCATTCCCTCGGTTCTTGTAACCATCCGACCGGCAACATGACGACACTGCCGATGAGCAACATGTACCCGGTAAGGAGGCGCGGGTCAAACGACGGCGCTACTTTAGCGATGATGAGAAACGATATGACTTGCGTCAAAATGGAAATGAAGATGAACGCATCACCGAGCGATAAGCCGACGATTTCTCCACCGTCGAGCAAAATGACCGAGCTGACACCGACGAACCCGAAGACGACGCCCGTCCATTGGAGACGTGACGGAAATTGTCGTAACAGTAATGCGGTTAATGTCGCCGTCAGAACAGGTCCTGTTCCTAAAATGAGCCCTGCATTGACACCGGTCGTTCGGACGAGCCCGACGTTTAAAAAATAATGGTGTAAAAATACGTTGAATAGCGCCCCACCGACGATATATTTCCATTCCGAGCGCTTCGGCATGCGAATGACACCGAGTGGCAACAACATGAGAAACACGAGAATCGATGCGACGAAGAGGCGAGCCGACGTCATCGTAATCGGCCCGACGAATGTGAGTAAATATTTTAATAACGGCAAATTGAATCCCCAACAGACCATAGCGAGAACAATCGTCCCGTACGTCCACCAAATCGATCGGTTCATGTGATGTACTCCCCTTTCAAAAGAAAAGAAAACCTAGCACGTGCTCATGCTAGGTTTTCTTACGTTCACATTACGGTTGGATCATGTAACGGATGTAGTTTTTCCATCCGAATGATTTCCACGTTTTATTAGACGGCTGAATGAGTGGGTAACGAATGGCGATGCGCTGGCCTTCTTCAAGTACGTCAGCTTCTTCGTCAATCATTTCTTCTTCCCCTTCGACTTTCTCTGTTTCCCATTGTTCGAGTAAGTCGTCGACATCGACCGGTTCTTCTTCCGCGTCTCCTGTCTCCTCTTCAGGTGATTCAGCATCTGCATCCGATCCGTTCATCTGTTGATCGATCGCTTCCGCTTCTTCTTTCGCTGTTTTCAAAGCTTCTAAATACGCGCGTTCTTCACGGTCTTGTTCAGTAAGTAGTAACGCGTCAACGCTTTGTAACACTTCGAGACGAGCGGCCGCTTCTTCGTTAAACTCTTCAAACTCGGATACGGCTGCAAATTTCGATTTCGTCGAAACGCTCGCTTCCTCATCTTCGATGACAGGTTCGTCTTCCGAAGGTACTTCTTCTTCATTTTCTTTCGGTTCTTTTTGATCTACGTCTTCTTTTTTCGCTTTTTTCTTCGTCTCTTCTTTTTTCTTCTGCTCGAATAATTTTTCTGGCAAAAGCGGAATGACGACGTCGTGGTCGTACAATCCGTCGCGCAAGACGACTCGTTTGTCATCTGAGACGAACTCCGATTCAACTTCTAACGGAACGACTTTCCCGCTCGTCGTAATTCGTTGAATCATACCGCGATCTTTTTTCTCTCGCTTGTACCACTTTTCCGGTACACCGATCGCGCTCGGTGTGTAATCCGTCGTCACATCGACCGATACTTTTTTACCGAACGGAACGCTCGGTGGCGCCGTTTCTAAAGCGACACGGACTTCGTAAAAGTCGAGTGGGTTCTTTTTCGCACGTTTGTCGAATGCTTGATACGCTTCGAACGTACGTGATTCTAACGCGGGAATGAGTGAGCGAAGTGCGATGCTACCTTCCGCTTTCTCTTCGTATTTGCCGAAGTGGACGGTCGATTGGTCACCCGCTTCGATCGATTCCCACTCTTTTTCAGTAACGTACGTCGCTACTTGTGTCTCGGTACTGTACACATCGAGTGACGGACGAATTTCGTGTTTGCGAAGTTCAGCGACGATGCCATCGACTGGACTAATGATCGCTGGACGAATGCTGCTCTGATTGATTTGATGTTCGAGCACCGTCAATTGGCGTTCGATGTTCGCCAGTTCGCGCTCCGCCTCTGCAATCGCTTGTGCGAACGCGCCATCTTGGTGAACATCGATTGCCATGTTCACATTCAATTCAACGTTCGTATCTTGATTCGCTTTCGTTGAATTCGTATCCGACGTATTGTACGTCGCATTTTTACGTTCTTTTTCTAAATAGCTCACTGTGCTTGAAACGGTGTCGCGCTGTTTCATTAACGCATCGCGTTCTGCTGTCCACGTTTCAACCATTCCTTCCATTCGCTCGGTTTGTAAAAGAACGAGTTCGTCACCTGCTTCCACTTCGTCTCCTTCTTTTACGAGCCATTGGTCAATCGCATCTTCTTCTGACATGTACATCGTCACAATTTCTTCAGGGACGACGAGCCCGTCATTTTTGAAATGACGTTCGTACTCATCTTCTTTGACGACTTCATACGTCGAGACGTATGCGATTTTCGGAATGACACTTTCTTTTCCATAGAGCAAATAAAAGTTCCAACCGATAAAGAGAGAGACGACGAGGCTAGTGATGATGACGGATAAACGTTTTTTCTTCATCATTTGCCACCTCCCACAATCGTATCGAACAACTCATTGAACGGAACGATTTGAATGCCTGCGACGATCAATGCCGCCGCGATATGTAGTCCGATGAGTGCTCCGAGTAATTTTCCTTTCGACTGCTCCGGATCCATCGTTTTCAAAAAGCGATATTGAATCGAGATGACGAGAACGACAGTCACTGTCAATTGATTGAAAAAGTAAACGAGAAAATCGTTGTCGATGTACGTCATCGCAATCGGTCCGAGCGATAAAAATGAAACGGGTGCCCAAGCCCCTTGCATCGCCGATAAGCCGAAGACGAGCGCCTTTTCCATGAGGAATAGCCCTACGACGAGCAATTGCAATGGCACGAAATGTCGTGCAGGCACTTCTGTAAATGCAGCGAATAAGAAAGCGACTGCAAATAAATGAAAGGCGACGTAAATAATGCCCCAAACCCCAGCTGCGATGAGGTCTAGTAAACGAGCGAGCGCAAAGAACTGCTCACCGTCTGTTACGAGCAATGAAGTGAACGACTCCGTGCCGTACCCCCAAAAGCTTCGAACAGTGAAAAGAACAACTGCCAAGAAAAAGACGAAAAACATGCGACTTTTAAACTTGCGCATTTCCGCTTCCGGCAGCTGACTCGCTAACGATTCAGGTCGTACGATAAACTTCCAAAATGAATAATCGAAAACCATCGAGCCAATCCCCTTCTTCTATACGCCGAAACGTACCTCTTTTATTGTAATTTGTCTATCATTCACTGTAACAAAATTTCGTTCTTTCAACAATAGACTTTCACATCTAACTGTACAAGTTCCCTAAAAAAGAGGCACTAAACGTTCGATTATTTCCAAATATTAACGATCGAACGAAGGTAGCTTCGTATTCCCTTTCCTAATTGACCATTTGAATGAATCAATTGTCAGCTTCTGAACGAACGTTTGAATTTTCAGAAAAAATGACGTGTAATCGACTGAATGATCCGGAGACGTCGAGAAAAAGTGGGCGCGTCTCCATTTCCAATCGATCGTCAATTTCGAATAGTATTCGTTACTTTGACGTACGAAGAAAAAAACAAGTCGTGACTTTTCGCGTTCTACTATAGTATAGTCAATCGCTTGCTCCTTTATGAAGTCATCTAGTCTTCCCCATTCCTCGTGTAATCGAGGCAACTGACACTCAAATGAAATCATACTTTCTCACCCCATTTTGATGATCGCTACTCACTTCGAAAGAAAGAAGGGGGGCTACTGCGGAATGCTCTCTCCGACCTTTAGTGTACGAATCCTTTAGCACTTTTTTGATAATTTTAACAAAATGTTGATTCACTCCCCTTATAACGTTTCGTTAAGTTTTAACACTCCTCTATCATTTTTTTCTACGTTAAAGGAAGTAAAGGAAGTGAAACTGATGAGCTTCGGAACATTGTTTAGAGAATTTCGTGAAGAATATTTAAAAATTAAACAAGTAGAGGCCGCCCTCCTCTTAGAAATCGACCAAGTCGTCCTTTCGAATTACGAACGAGGAAAGCGCGAATTTCCACTCACTCTACTACCGAAAGTAAAAGAAATTTTTCATATTCCTGATGATATTTTTTTGGCAATGGTCTTAAACGAACCACTTAAAGAAGCGCGCGATCAAACGATTCCTTTTCCTGAACAAGCGAAAGAAGTACAAGATGACTATACCGATTCGTTTGCGAGCGAATACAGTCATTTAATTGAACAGTCGCCCGAGTTGAGAGAATTGTTGCTCGTCTTGTCACACCTTTCCGAAAAAGATCGACGAGACCTCCTCAATTCATTCAAAGGATTTACAGAAGTGTTTCAACATACGTTGGAACGGCTGCACGAAGCGATGAATGAACGAACCGATGACGCATAGACGTCGTCGGTTTTTTGTTGTAATCATTCGCTATGACGTGTTCGTGCTCCCACATATGGTGGAGAGTTCGTACAAAATGGTGCACGCTCTCCCCGTTATCCGAGATTCTTCGCACAACGGTCGTTATGAAGCGATCGCTTTCAACGATGAGAGGACGGTTCGAGGACGCTAACGTTTGAAACCGAACGTTTATTTTACATTTGCTTTCCGTTACATGTTCTGTCGGTTGTAGTATAATGAAAAGAATGTGTGAAAGGGGTAGAACGATTTTGAAACAGTGGGTACAGCAGTGGGTTACAACGTTTCATGACACGATCGAACGGGCGGTCGAGGAGCAATTACAACGTCTCAGTCCGTATGAAGCGGATGATCGAGCCGTCGTCCAACGAGCCGTTCAACACGTCCGACGCGGCGCGATCCGTTGGGAAGTCGGAGACGAACCGGCAACGATTCGGTATACGGTCGAGCCGTCCGAGCAACAAGTGACGCTCCGTAGCAATGAACCGAGTACGTGGAATGAGCGAGAGCATTTATCGGGTTGGTTGTCATTGTATAGTATGTCTCATTCCGTGAACGAATTGATCGAGTCGTGGCGAGAAGGGGCATTTCAACCTTCGGGGCGACCGGCGACGAACGAACGGACACCGGAAGCGTGGAACCGATTTTTCAACCATTCGATCGATCAGTTTCTGCTACTCGTAGACGGTGCGACGACGCACGTCTTCGTCAACGAATGGAAACAAGTGTACCGTCGTTTCGATGAGCAAAAGCCGTTCGAGTGGGAGTGGCAACCGCTCTATGAATTGTTCGGAACGTTATCTTTACTGGAAGCGAGCTTACCAGTCATCGGACAGGTGATCGATTCGCACGATTACGAGTTACCTTATGAAAAATGGCAAGCGGAACAGTTGCTCGATGAAGCGACACACCGTATTCGGCGAGCCGTTCATCAGCTCAAAGAACAACCTCGCCTTTTTGAAACGGACGCTTTTTTCAAAGCGCTTCCCCCTCTCATCCGACGAGCGACGTTATCGACGACGGATCTTTTTTCATTCCGTTTTCATACGTACCGATTGCTTTGGGAAGAGTTGTTTAAAGAACGTGAACAATTGGAAGAAATGGAGCAGTTGTACGAAGTGACTGCGAGCGACGCCCTCTTTTTCAATGCGGCGCTCCACATTTTGCACGGGAAAGATTTTTCACTCGCACCGTTATTCGCTCGTTCGGATGAAGAAGCAGTGGAGCGTGCGATTACGTTCGCTAACTACGTCGAAACGGAAGACCGGATCGACTTATTGCATGAATTGACGACGTTTATCGTCGAGCGATCCGATGAGTGGATCCGTCCCGATTTACCGTTTACGACACGTGAAGAACGCCTTCAAGAAGTGTACGACTTCATCGTCCGCGCAGACTTTTCAGAAGAAGCGTGCGAAACGTGGCTTCGGTCGTTCGGCGACGTCGCTGAGTCGCTCTATGCGCAGTTTTTAATCGATCGAGACCGATGCGGCGATTGGACGCAACTCGTTTTACAATCCGATACGATGGCTTCTCTATTTACGAACGATGTACGAGAAGTCGTTGCACGACGAGCGCCTGAAGCCGTCGTCCCGATTTATCATCAGTTCGTGCTACGTGCGATCGACGGCAAAACGCGCGATGACTATCGACAAGCGGTCCGTCTTTTAAAAGAGATGAAACGACCCGCTCTTCAAGCATTTGCAAGCGATTGGTGGAATGGCTATATCGAAGCGATTCAGCAATCGTTCAGCCGGCTTCGTGCGTTACGTGAAGAGTTAGAGAAAGGACAGTTAACTGTATGATTTTTGTAACGATTTATCCGAATGATGAACGTTGGGCGATCCGTACGACCGATGAACGCGGACGGCTCATTCCGAGTGAACGGGCTGTCCGTATGCTCGCTGCATCAGATGAACGCTCATATTACGGACTTCTTCTGTCGAAAAATGAGGAAACGCTGTTCGTCACGACCGATGAGTTATTACGCCTCATCGAACAGTGGGAGCACCCGATGGTACGGATCGAAATGAACGATGCGAAAACGGCACAATACGTCGAACAGCTCCGTCCAATCCGTCAATTTTTACACGACCCGGCACATTTTAAAGCGGTTCATTTAACGACGGACGGTTCGATTGAAATCGACGGCGTCTCGCCCGAAGAGGAACGTCTCATCGTGCAATTGTTACACGAGCGGTTCGGCCCGTTGTTAACGGATCCTATCGTACAACGCCCTCTACTCGCTCACATTCGTACGTACGGCATCGAACCGCTCCGTCACGATGACCCACCGTTGGCGCTGCGTCTACAAGAGCCGGAGTCGTTTGATGAGCCGTGGGAGCTGTCGCTTGCAGTCGTTCGACCGAGCGGCAAATTGTGGAGCGCACCGCCTTCCAAACGGAACGTGTCGATCGAACGCGCGTTGTTGAAAGAATGGAAAGGACGTGCAGCAGCAATTGAAGCGCAACAACAATTTATTACGTCATTGCTTCCACACGTACCCGAGGCGCCGAATGACGTCCTCTTTTTCCAAACGTTGACGGAACGCGACGTCCAACGATGGTTGCAATATGACGTACCGTTATTACAAGCGTTCGACGTACCCGTCGTTTTGCCACAATGGTTGAAACAGTTGACCGCGACGAAAATGACAGCAAAAACGGAAGTGGCACCGTCGTACCAATCAGTCGCTTCGTTCGATGATATCGTCTCGTTCGATTGGACGTTTTCGGTCGGTGATGAAACGGTGACGCGCGCACAATTCGGTGAACTCGTCCGCGAACAGCGATCCTTTTTACAGTTGAACGACCGGTGGTTTTTCATCGATCCTGAATCGCTCAAGCGGCTGCAACAACTTCTTTCTGAAGCGGAAGAAAAAGAATGGACGGTGCGCGACTTGTTGTTATCACAAACACCGCTTCAAACGGTGAATGATGACGAAGAAGAAGAGCCCGTCTTATCGTTCGAATTGCATCGTCAACTGCAACAATTTTTGCACCAGTTCCAACAAAAAGAACAGCTGCCGCACGTACCGATCCACGACGCTCTTCAGACGACGCTTCGTCCGTATCAACGAGACGGCGTCGACTGGTTGCTTTTCATGCGATCGTACGGGTTAGGTGCTTGTTTAGCGGACGATATGGGGCTCGGCAAAACGGTTCAAGTGATCGCGTACTTTTTACACGTCCACGACGCGTCCGACCGACCGTCGCTCGTCATCTGTCCGACGAGCGTACTCGGCAACTGGCAAAAAGAACTCGAAACGTTCGCTCCGTCTTTGCGCGTCGCGATTCATTACGGGGCGGGACGACCGAGCGATGCGCACGCGTTCCGTACGAAAGTGGCAGAAGAACGTCCTGACGTCATCGTCACGACGTATGGAACCGCAACACAAGACCGTGACGTCCTCGAAGAAATGGCATTCGAAACGATCGTCATCGACGAAGCCCAAAACATTAAAAACATGCAGACGAAACAGTCACGCGCGATCCGTTCGTTTACAGGAAGGCACCATATTGCCTTAACGGGTACACCGATTGAAAACCGTCTCGCTGAGTTATGGTCGATTTTCGACTTTTTATTGCGTGGCTACTTCGGTTCGTTCCACTCGTTTACGACGACGTACATCGCACCGATTGAACGCGACGGCGACGTCCATATGAAAGAACAGTTGCAACGAAAAATTGAACCGTTTTTACTCCGACGGACGAAAAGTGATCCGTCGCTTCAGTTAGACTTACCGGAGAAAAACGAATACAACGAATATTGCCCGTTAACGAGCGAGCAAGCTGCCCTTTACAAAGCGTACGTCGACGAAACCGAAGCGGCGATGAACGATGCGAGTCCGTTTGAGAAAAAAGGGCTCGTCTTAACGATGCTCAACCGACTGAAGCAACTATGCAATCATCCGGCCTTTTTCTTAAAAGAACCGATCGACGACTTAGACGAAGCGTTGCGTCGCTCGATCAAAGTGCAACGGATCGTCGAGCGCTCAGCGATGATCGTCGAAGAAGGGGAGCAAGGTCTCATTTTCACGCAATATATCGGAATGGGGACGTTGCTTCAACGCATTTTGCATGAAAAGTATGGCATTGATGCTCCGTTTTTAACCGGTCAGACGACGAAAGAAGAACGCGATGAACTCGTCCGACGGTTCCAACGAGGCGAGTTTCCGATTTTCATCTTATCGCTCCACGCCGGTGGAACCGGGCTCAACTTAACGGCGGCGACGTACGTCTTGCACGCCGACCGTTGGTGGAACCCAGCCGTTGAAAATCAAGCGACCGACCGTGCGTATCGGATCGGTCAAACGAAGTACGTCGATGTGGCGAAATACGTGACGCTCGGAACGATTGAAGAAAAGATCGACCGATTGTTACGTGAAAAAACGTCGCTTTCGAACGACCTCATCCAGTCGAGCCAATGGATGGCTCAATTGTCCGATGAAGATATTCGCGAACTCATTACGTTAGAGTAAATAGAGAAAACAAAAAATGCCCGTGCAACGGAACGTCATTCTAAACGATTTCTCGTATAGAAACGACCCTCCTATGCTCGGGCGTTTTTAGTTGTTGAAGCAGTTGTGCGTGACACACTCACGATAAGAGAGCGGTTCATTCGTCTTCTTCGTACAACATCCGGTCTTGTTTTAAGCGAGGGCGTTCTCTCATGTCGTGTTCAAATCGTTCGAGTAACGCGTCGCCTTCGAGTCCTTCTTCGAGTAATTCTTTCAACAACTGTTCCGCATATTTCGTACGGGCTCGTTTCAACTTTCCTTTCAACAAAACAGAAATGAGCGAACCGATTTTGCGTACTTCCGAAACGGTGACGATAAATCCAGCCGGTTCGTTTTCAGGGTAAGAAATGACGACGCGTGCTTCTAACAACTTTTCTTCTTCGATCCATCGCTCAAACGTCTCTTGATGCTTCGCATCGATGTACAATTCCAACACCCACATCCGGTGGCTATTTTCTTGGTTAATAATAATTCCATCTTCTAACGCATACTCGTGAAAGACCCCGTTTTCGACGAGGCTGATCGACAACATTTTGAACGTTTT
Source organism: Planococcaceae bacterium Storch 2/2-2 (assembly GCA_009740415.1). Classification (GTDB taxonomy): domain Bacteria; phylum Bacillota; class Bacilli; order Bacillales_A; family Planococcaceae; genus Savagea. Next base: position 35,376 of record WOYE01000005.1, read on the forward strand.
CATGTAAGCGCCCTCCTCTTCATTGCTTTCCAGTATACCACATTTATTTTATGCACAAAATTGAACTTCGCCTTTGCGGTGTGACGCCGTTTCGTCGTCAATCGTCGTTGTTTTTTCATTCAAGTGTTCCTTTTCGTTACGCTTCGTTGAGCGAAATTGAATTTTGCCATTTGAGAAGTGAGACGCTTTTTCTTACACTGCTAAGTGAAAGGAGGGAATCGATGAACAATGTCACACTCGTTGGACGACTGACGCGTGATCCCGAAGAACGCCGAACGTTGTCAAACTACTACTTAACGACATTTACGCTAGCCGTTCAACGTCCGTTCCAATCGGAGCAAGAGGCGGATTTTATTCGGTGCGTCGCTTGGGGGAAAACAGCGAGCCATATCGTCCGCTATTGTACGAAAGGCATGCTCGTAGCGATTCGAGGACGGATTGAAACGTATACGTATCAAGATGAATCCGATGAGCGACGGTTCATGACGCAAGTCGTTGCCGAACAAGTCCGCTTCCTTTCTCGCCGACCGGTGACGACGGATCCATTTGAATCGGACGACTCTGACAAAAAAGCTACTTCCGATGATTCATTGATGATCGTACGCGGCAAACAGATGGAACATATTCCATAACAGACACTGCCTTCATTTGTTGAACAATTTCCTAACGAACAAAACTTCCTAACGAATGACATGACGACACGAACGATTCAATCATCCAACAACCACTTTATAAGAACGTACGAAAAGCCAGCAGACGAATGATCCGTCCGCTGGCTTTTCATTATAAAAAAAGACCGGTTTCACGTATTCACCGGTCGATTGCTTATTTTTGAGTTGCCTCGAGTTGTTCTTGTAACGTTTGTTCTAAGTATGTCGCATGCATTTTACATAAGATATCTTTATTGTACAAATCGAGTTGTTCTTCCATGTAACGAATATTCGCCACTTGTTCTTCTGTCGCTGGTTGCGCAGTGAATGTTTTTTCTAACAATTCATTGACTCGATTCGCTAAGTCTTCTTGGAACTGCGAGCTTTCTTTCATTTCATCCGATAACGTGTCGTACCAAAGTGCACGCTCTTGCACGTACTCTCCCCACATTTCGAACAGTTCGACGACGTCGAATCGTTCCAATTCCCAATCGATGCTTGCGAAATATTGCTCGATCGTCTGTGTAATCGAACGAGTGATGCTACTTTTAATATTCGGTGAAAGATCTTTTAACATAATGGTTTGTTTACCTCCTACAGCCTTGCCATTTCCTTTGATCACCTAGTTCACGAAATGATTTGCTATTCGTCCTCTTTCGGTCCGAGCGCAAATGTAATTTCAGCTTCACATGCAACTTCTCCATCTACGGTTGCAATCGCTTTTCCTTTGCCGATCGCTCCGCGAAGACGCGTAATTTCGACAGATAAGTCGAGACGATCGCCCGGAATGACTTGGCGCTTGAAGCGGCAACGGTCAATGCCTGCAAAAAATGCGAGGCGTCCGCGGTTCTCTTCTTTTTTCAACAGAGCGACTGCTCCTACTTGTGCAAGCGCTTCAACGATTAAAACACCTGGCATGACAGGATATTGTGGAAAGTGACCTGCAAAAAACTGATCGTTCATCGTAACATTTTTAAATCCAACAGCTCGTTCCCCTTCTACTAACTCGGTAATTCGGTCAACGAGTAAAAAAGGATAACGATGTGGAATGATCGATTGAATCTCTTTTGCTTGTAACAAAGCTTTCTCTCCTATTCATGAACATCATCTAACGAACCGACGATGCCGTCGTTGTAAAGGGGACGAATCTCCCTTTGTGAAATGTTATTCTATTTTATTCAACTCCGCGATAAATGTCAAAAATATGTTGCCACGTCGATGCTCGAAACACATCGGTCCATGCACCGTCACCAATTCCACTATAACCGATTAACAAACCGATCAACACGGTCCAAAGTAGCAACCCGCCGAAAAAGAGGATGCGTTGCCAAATCGGAAAATAACGCAAGCTTTTCCAACGCTCTCGGACTTCTTTTGACGTACTACGAACAGGTTGTTCCTGTTTCTCCGTCACCTCATGTGTTGTCATTCGTTTCCCCCTACCTTTTATCGTAAGTTGTTCACAAGACCTAGCATTTGGTCAGCTAACGTCACCGTGCGCGCGTTCATCTGGTACGAACGTTGCGACTGAATGAGCTCGATCATTTCACGGTCCATTTGAACGTTCGACATTTCGAGAGCACCTTGTTCTAAACGAATGCCATTCCGTTCAGCATCGGTTACGTAATCCGTTACGAGATCTTCGTACGTCAAGCCGAGCGCAGCCAAGTTCGCTGGCACGCGAAGTGCACCGTCGATTTCTCGACCCATGACGTCGGGACGTTCTAATTTGGATACTTGCAATTGATGTTCTTCTTCTCGTCCGTCTTCAAAGCGAATTAATAAACGGCCGCCTGGACGTGCGATGAACTCTTTCGCATCACTGTCGAATGTGATCGGCTGATCGCCGACCGACAATACGTGATACCCTTCGTCCGTAACGAGCATCGATTGTCCGTTGCCGACAGGTTGTGCGTAAAAGTTCCCTTTCCGCGTGTAGACGACGTCGACCACTTCTTGTCCTTCTTGTACGGATACGGCACGTACATTGAAATATTGTTTCGGTTCACTTAATGAAAAGTCGAGTGGACGGTCGGTACGCTCTAACGAACCGACGCGCCAATCTAATTTCATTTGACTCACTTGAGCGCCGACACCGTATCGGATCCCGACTGCACTTTCACGTGGCGCGGCATCGAGTTTATCGTTCGTATATTGTTGGTACAGCAATTCGCTAAACTTCGCCTGTTTCGCTTGATACCCGTGCGTGTTGACGTTCGCGATATTATGACTGATCGTATCGACTTCTTTTTGAATGTTTCCGAGCGTATTCGCTGCGGTCGTCATCGTTCGAATCATTCATCTGTTCCTCCTTACGTTAAGCGCCCTAGCTCTACCGCCTTTTCCATGCTGCGGTCGTACGCTTGTAATATTTTAGAGTTCGCTTCAAACGCTCGGTACGACGACATCATTCCTGTCATCGTTTGAGCGACATCGACATTGGACCCTTCGACATACCCTTGACGTACTTCGAACATTTGGTTCGCTTCGCCTTGCTCTACTTCAGGGAGCGCTTCACCGTTACGGTGTGCATACACTCCTTCTTCCACTTTTAACAAATCGTTCACGTCGGCGACGAACGCGATGCTCAACCGTTGATTCATCGGTTCGATGACGCCATCAGGTGTAACGGTAAACTCGTCGTTTCCTACTTCAATCCGTTCCCCTTGAGAATCGAGGACGTATTCGCCACGATTCGTTAATAAAAAGTCATTCGGTCCGACCATGAAGCTACCGTTTCTCGTATAACGTTGTTCGCCATCTTCCGTTTCAATGCGGAATAAAAACGTACGGATTTCTCCTGTTTCCGCGTTCGGAACGATGCCTGTATCGACGAGCGCTACGTCTGTCGGAAGACCGCTTTCAATTAATGAGCCCGGTGCGAAGTTCGGTAACGTTTCTTGCATGTAAACACCTGTCGAGACCGTACCGACTGGTCGACCTGTACGAAATTGGAAGTTACGGTCCGTCGGAAGCTTTCCTGCTTCGACTTGGGAAAGTAACATGTCTGGGAACGAGCGAATCGTCGACTGTTCTTCTTTGAAGCCAGGCGTTCTCGCATTCGCTAAGTTGTTCGCTAACACTTCCGTCCGACGTTGTTGCGCAATCATGCCTGATCCCGCCGTATAAAATCCTCTAAACATCGAAACCCCTCCTTACTTCATACGTTGCAATAAACGCGTCGTACCAATTGCCACACAGTTCAACGGGTCTTCTGCGATGAATACAGGAACTTGCAGTTCACCTGACAACAATTCATCGAGTCCGTGTAATAGAGCGCCCCCACCCGTTAAGAAAATACCGTGGTCGATGACGTCTGCAGACAGTTCAGGCGGTGTTTTTTCCAACACATTTTTCGCTGTTTGAACGATTTCTTGAACCGATTCTTCAAAGGCAGATGCGACTTCTTCCGAGTTAATGTCGATCGTTTTCGGAAGTCCTGTTACTAAGTCACGTCCACGAATCGACATCGACTCATTTTTCAATGATGGTAAGACGGTTCCGATTTCACGTTTGACACGCTCTGCTGTTCGTTCACCGATCAACAAATTGTACTCCTTTTTCACGTAACGGATGATCGCCTCGTCCAATCCGTTTCCAGCGACACGAACGGATTCAGCCGTTACGACACCGCCGAGTGATAAGACAGCGACGTCTGTCGTTCCTCCACCGATGTCGATGATCATATTCCCTTTCGGTTCAAATATGTTCATCCCTGCACCGACTGCAGCTACTTTCGGTTCTTCTTCTAAAAAGACATTTTTTCCACCCGATTGGGCAGCTGCTTGATAAATCGCTTTTTGTTCAACCATCGTAATGTTTGCCGGACAACAAATTAAAATACGCGGTTTCGCAAAAAATCCTTTCACATTAACCTTTTTCAAAAAATGGCTCAGCATTGCTTCCGTCATATCGAAGTCTGAGATCACCCCATCTTGCAATGGACGAACCGCAACGATATGACCTGGCGTTCGTCCGACCATTTGATACGCTTCGTCTCCGACCGCGAGTACTTCTTTCGTACGCTTATCAATTGCGACGACAGCGGGCTCGTCTACGATGACTCCACCTTCTACTGTATGAATGAGCAAATTCGCTGTTCCTAAATCGATTCCAATATCTGATGAAAACATAACTTTCTCCTTCCACCTACCTTATGATGCGTTGCAGTTGATTCAATTGTATCATAAGTCTTTCGTATTGAATACGTCAGACGAATGCAGAAAAAAGAGCACAAATGTGTTGTGCTCTTTTCTAACTTTATTTATTTTGCGAACGTGACGACCTTCGATGTAGGATCTGACGTGCGCGTAATGTTCGCTCCGAGAGCTGCTAATTTTTTATGGAAGTCGACGTAGCCACGATCTAAATGTTCTAAATGCGTCACACGTGTAATTCCTTCGGCGACGAGCCCTGCTAAAACGAGTGAGGCCGCCGCACGTAAATCAGTTGCTGCTACTTCTGCTCCTTGTAACTGACACGGTCCGGTAATAATAACCGAACGTCCTTCAATTTTCACACTCGCGTTCATACGACGGAATTCTTCAACGTGCATGAAACGATTTTCGAAAACGGTTTCTGTTAAAATCGCTGTTCCTTCAGCGACGAGCATCAGTGCCATCATTTGGGACTGCATATCTGTTGGGAAACCCGGATGAGGCATCGTTTTAATATCTACCGCTGTAAGAGGATGTTTCGCACGAACACGAAGTCCTTCGCCTTCCTCTTTAATATCTACGCCCATCTCTACCATTTTCGAAAGAAGTGCACGGTTATGTTCAGCGATCGCATTTTCAATGAGGACGTCCCCACCTGTAATTGCTGCTGCTACCATGAACGTACCTGCTTCAATTCGGTCTGGAATGATATGGTGAACCGTACCTGATAACGTCTCGACCCCTTCGATGCGGATCGTATCCGTTCCTGCTCCGACGACACGTCCACCCATTTCGTTAATGAAGTTCGCGAGGTCTACAATTTCCGGCTCTTTCGCCGCGTTTTCAATCGTCGTCGTACCTTCCGCAAGCGCTGCCGCCGTCATAATGTTTTCAGTCGCTCCGACACTCGGGAAATCTAAATAAATGCGAGCCCCTTTTAAACGTCCGTCTGTTTTCGCTTCAACGTATCCGTTACCGAACGAAATTTCGGCCCCCATCGCTTCGAACCCTTTTAAATGTTGGTCGATCGGACGTGATCCGATCGCACATCCACCTGGGAGAGCGACACGAGCGAAACCGTTTCGTGCGAGAACAGGACCCATGACGAGAATGGACGCACGCATTTTTCGAACGAACTCGAATTGTGCTTCACTCGATAACGGCTTTGATGCATCGATATGTACTTCGTTTTTTTCTGGATAATGAGTGACCGTTGCACGTAAACTTTTCAACACTTGGTTAATGGTCGTAACGTCTGACAAGTTCGGTACGTCTCGAATTACTTGCACCCCTTCAGAAGCGAGTAAAGCTGCTGCTAAAATAGGTAGCACTGCATTTTTTGCACCTTCTACACGAACAGAACCGTTTAGTACGTTTCCTCCATTGATAATAATTTTATCCAACAGTAGTCCCTCCGACTCTTTCAATAATTTCATCGTTCATTATTTTTATCATTTATCATTGTATTCATTCAGTTGGCTAGACGAAATGATGTAGATCGTTCGTCTTTTCGCATCTCATCTGTTTTACTCGTTTATCTGTATGATGAAGACTATTTCAATTTTGATGATGTAAAAAAAGAAAACAGATTAAAACACCTTCTATTTTACTAGGTGTCCTTATGAAATACAAGCGTCGTCCGCCTTATTTATCGTCGCCTTTCCATCTGTTCCCTACTTCCTACTCATCTATTTTTCATGATGAAACGTTCATTCGCCTGTTCCCTCTTTCCGTCAAAGCGAAACGTAACGGACCTTTTTAACATTGACTCAACGGACGAACAGTCGCTCAGTCAATGTATGAAATGGTTGACAGAAGCGTATTTGACCAAATGGACAAGTCTAAGAAAAAGGAAGATAACGTATAGCCGATCGCCATACTAATGAGTACGAATAGCAACTGGGCTTGAAATACTTTGTTTTTTCGAATGAATTGTTCATAACGGACGGATTGTAAAGCGTAAAATGTTAAACCGATGAAAAAAACGTGGGATAGTAAAACGAGCCATGGATTGTACGGGTAAAATGTAGCCATTGATCTTCTCCTTTAAAAAAGGCGAACAGATTCCTCTGTTCGCCTCGGCCATTCTTATTTCATTTCGTGAACGTTCATTCGATTGATTGCTCGCTTAAGTGCTAGTTCGTGCACTTTGCGATCCGCATCATCTAAGTTCGCTCGCAATGCTTCTTCCGCACGTTTTGCTGCTTGTTTCGCACGTGCGATATCAATTGACTCAGCTTTTTCTGCGCTTTGAGCTAGAACGGTAATAACGTCAGGACGAACTTCGAGTAAACCACCGTGCACAGCGATGTACTCTGCTTCGTTCCCTTTGTTCTTTCTCATAATACGTAGTGGACCGATCTGAAGCGGAGCGACCATTGAGATGTGATCGGGAAGGATCCCGATTTCACCAGACTCGGCAGTCGCGATTACCATCGTCGCTTCCGTTTCAACAACTGGGCCATCGGGAGTAACAACATTGACTTGTAGCGTCTTCATTTAAAATCCCTCCTGGTCCCTATTATTAAGCTTCTACGCCCATATCTTTCGCTTTTTCGATAACTTCTTCAATACGTCCGACTAAACGGAACGCATCTTCTGGTAAGTGATCGTAACGGCCTTCGAGGATTGCTTTGAATCCTTGAACCGTTTCGTCGATTGGAACGTATGATCCTGGTTGTCCAGTGAACTGTTCCGCAACGTGGAAGTTTTGTGATAAGAAGAACTGGATACGACGTGCGCGTCCTACTACAACTTTATCTTCTTCACTTAACTCGTCCATACCGAGGATTGCGATAATATCTTGTAATTCACGGTAACGTTGTAATGTTGATTGTACTTCACGTGCTACTGCGTAGTGCTCTTCGCCTACGATCTCTGGTGAGAGGGCACGTGATGTTGATGCGAGTGGGTCAACCGCTGGGTAAATACCCATCTCTGAAAGTTTACGCTCCAAGTTTGTCGTTGCGTCTAAGTGAGCGAACGTCGTTGCTGGAGCAGGGTCTGTGTAGTCATCGGCTGGTACGTAGATCGCTTGGATCGAAGTAACCGAACCAGCTTTCGTTGACGTAATACGCTCTTGTAATTGACCCATCTCTGTAGCAAGTGTCGGCTGGTAACCAACCGCTGATGGCATACGACCGAGTAAAGCCGATACCTCAGAACCTGCTTGTGTAAAGCGGAAAATGTTATCGATGAAGAGAAGAACGTCTTGTCCTTGCTCGTCACGGAAGTGTTCCGCCATTGTAAGTCCTGTAAGGGCTACACGCATACGAGCACCAGGTGGTTCGTTCATTTGACCGAATACCATCGCTGTTTTCGTGATAACGCCTGAGTCCGTCATTTCGAAGTACAAGTCGTTACCTTCACGTGTACGCTCTCCAACACCAGCGAATACCGAAATACCACCGTGTTCTTGAGCGATGTTGTTAATTAACTCCTGGATCAGAACTGTTTTACCTACACCAGCTCCTCCGAAGAGACCGATTTTACCACCTTTGATGTATGGTGCGAGTAAGTCGACAACTTTAATTCCTGTTTCAAGAACTTCAACTTCTGTCGTTAACTCTTCAAATGGTGGTGCTTGTCGGTGAATTGGGTCACGATCTGCATCGGCTGGAATTTCTTCACCGAGGTCGATGTGATCACCTAATACGTTGAACACTCGTCCGAGTGTTTGTGTTCCAACTGGAACTGAAATTGGTGCACCTGTGTCTGTAACTTCGACACCGCGTTTTAAACCGTCCGTTGATGACATAGCAATCGTACGAACGACGTCGTCACCTAAGTGTAACGCTACTTCTAACGTTAACTTAATTGGCTCTGAGCCGGGACGATCGATTTGGACTGTCAATGCGTTATAGATCTTTGGAAGTTCGTCTGCGTTGAATTGAACGTCAACGACCGGACCCATAACTTGTAGTACATGTCCTTTAATCATGTAAGTTCCCCTCCTGTCTTACTTTCAAGCGATTGATTTTCAGTCGTTATTGTTCAAGCGCTGCTACTCCGCCGACAATCTCTGTAATTTCTTGAGTAATTGCGGCTTGACGTGCACGGTTGAATAATAACGTTAAATCATCGATTAATTCTGTTGCGTTATCTGTCGCAGTTTGCATAGCTGTCATACTTGAAGCATGTTCGCTCGCCTTTCCATCTAAAACAGCACCGAAAATTAAACTTTCAGCATATTGTGGTAACAACGTTTCTAAAATTGCTTCTGCTGAAGGTTCGAATTCGTACGTCGAAACGCTCGATGCGTCAGATAGGTCGGTAAGTGGAAGCAACTGTCGTTCTGTCGCTTCGTTTGAGATGGCAGAGATGAAGTGGTTGTAGTACAAGAACACTTGATCTACTTTGCCGTCCGTGAACATGCCAACAGCTCTTTTAGCGAGATCTTTCACTTCGTCGAATGTTGGGTGGTCCGATACGCCGATCTTTTTGTCGACGACGTTGTATCCGAGACGTGTGAAGAACTCTGCTCCTTTACGTCCAATTGCGAAGATTTGCACTTCATCTTTTGAACGATGACGTTTCTCAATCGCGTTTAAGACGTAACGGAAAATACTACTGTTGTATCCTCCTACGAGTCCACGGTCTGAAGAAACGACGATGTAAGCAGTTTGTTTCACTGGACGTGCTGTCAACATCGGATGCCCCGAGTCTTTCGTCGCTGCTGCGATCGCTTCAACAACTTCTTCAATTTTATCCATATAAGGAACGAACGCTTTCGCATTTAATTCCGCACGGTTCAATTTAGAAGCAGAAACCATCTGCATCGCTTTCGTAATTTGACTCGTCTTTTTCGTCGAGCCGATTCGTGTTTCAATATCTCGTAATGATGCCACTGGCTATTCACCACCTTTGTGTCGTCATTGATTCGTAATAGAAAGAACGCCTAAGCGCTCTCCTATTACGTCATTATTTCGAATTACTCTGCACTTTCTGAAGGAACGAATGAACGTTTGAATTCTTTAAGTGCTGCTTCCCATAATGCATCGTCTGGAAGTCCGCTCGTTGAACGGATATGTTCGTAAATTTCTGTATGGTTCGACTCGAGCCACTGTGTGAACTCTGATTCGAAACGTAAAATGTCATGTACTGGAACATCGTCTAAGTAGCCACGTGTTAATGCGTAAAGAATCGCAACTTGGTATTCCACTTTAAGTGGTTTGTTCAAGTCTTGTTTCAATACTTCAACTGTACGTTGTCCACGCTCTAATTTCGCTGCTGTTGCTGGGTCAAGGTCTGAACCGAACTGAGCGAATGCTTCTAACTCACGGAATGCCGCAAGGTCAAGACGAAGTGTACCTGCTACTTTTTTCATCGCTTTAATTTGCGCGTCTCCACCTACACGTGAAACGGAAAGACCCGCGTTGATCGCTGGACGTACACCCGAGAAGAAGAGGTCAGACTGTAAGAAGATCTGTCCGTCTGTAATCGAGATTACGTTCGTTGGAATATACGCTGAAATGTCTCCTGCTTGTGTTTCTACGAATGGTAGAGCTGTAATTGAACCGCCGCCTAAGTCGTCGTTCAATTTCGCTGCACGCTCGAGCAAGCTACTGTGGATGTAGAATACGTCTCCTGGGTAAGCTTCACGGCCTGGTGGTCGTTTCAAGAGAAGTGATAACTCACGGTAAGCTGCTGCTTGTTTTGATAAGTCATCATAGACAACTAATACGTGTTTTCCGTTGTACATGAACTCTTCTGCCATCGATACTCCCGCGTAAGGCGCTAAGTATAAAAGTGGTGCTGGCTTTGAAGCTGATGCTGATACAACGATCGTGTAGTCGAGTGCTCCGTGTTTACGGAACGTTTCAACAACTCCACGTACTGTTGATTCTTTCTGTCCGATCGCAACGTACACACAGATCATGTCCTGGTCTTTCTGGTTCAAGATCGTGTCAATTGCAATCGATGTTTTACCGATTTGACGGTCTCCGATGATGAGCTCACGTTGACCACGTCCGATTGGAACGAGTGCGTCAATCGCTTTAATTCCTGTTTGTAACGGTTCGAAAACTGATTTACGAGCCATTACGCCAGGTGCTTCACCTTGGATTGGACGTGTTTTCTTCGCGTCGATTGGACCTAATCCATCGATCGGTTGACCTAATGGGTCAACAACACGACCAATTAACTCTTCACCTACTGGTACTTCCATAATACGGCCTGTTCGACGTACTTCATCGCCTTCTTCGATGCCTGTGAATGGTCCTAAGATAACGATACCTACGTTGTTCGCTTCTAAGTTTTGTGCCATTCCCATTACACCGTTAGAGAACTCTACGAGCTCCCCTGCCATGACGTTGTCGAGGCCATGAGCACGAGCGATACCGTCACCGATTTGGATAACTGTACCGACTTCGCTAACTTCCATCTCTGACTGATAGCCTTCAATCTGCTTTTTAATCAGTGCGCTGATCTCTTCAGCTTTGATGCTCATGTATGTCACCCCTGTGCTTTCAAATTATTAACCGAGCATTTGTTGTTCTAGGCGTGCGAGCTTTGCACGAACACTAGAATCGTAAATGTGGTTGCCGATTTGGAGACGAATTCCTCCGATTAATGTTGGATCGATTACGTTGTCGATTTTCAACGATTTCTTGCCGATCATTTGTGAGAATGATTGTGAAATCTTCTCAGTTTCTTCTTCCGTTAGCTCTCGTGTTGAGAACACTGTTGCAACGGCTACACCCGCTTGTTCAAAAGCGAGAGCGTTGAATGAATCAACGAAGTTGCCCAGTTCGTCCATACGGTTGTTATCGAGCAATAAGTTCAACGCATTTTTCACGTCTACTGTTGCATTTTCGATGACATTTTGAACGATTTCTTTTTTCTTATTTTTTGAAAACGCCGGTGATTCTAAAAGATCTTTCAACCCTTCAGTGCCGTAAAACGCCTTCTTAATTTCAACGAGTTGCTGTTGAATTGATTCGACTTCGCCTTTTTGTTCTGCGAGTTCGAACATCGCTTTAGCATAGCGGTCAGCTACGATTGACTTTGTCATCGTCCTTCGCCTGCCTTCACAATCGTCTCTTCAATTAATGCGCGGTTGTCGTCTTCAGAAATCTCTTTCTCAAGTACTTTGCTCGCCGCAAGAACTGAAAGTGAAACGAATTCTTCACGTACTGCAGCAACTGCTTTCTCTTTCGCTGTTGCGATTTCGAGTTCAGCTGAAGCTTTCATACGATTCACTTCTTCACGAGCCGCTTCGATCATTTCAGCGCTTTGTGTTTCACTCTGTTTACGCGCACTTTCTACAATCGATTGAGCCGTTGCGCTCGCTTCTTTTAATTCTGCTTTTTGTTCCGCTAACATCTTTTCAGATTCCATGCGGTTCTTTTCTGCAGTTTCAATTTCGCTTGCAATTAACTCAGCACGCTTATCCATTACTCCCATGAGAGGTCCCCATGCGAATTTTTTAAGCAACGCGAGTAAAAGTAAAAATGTAAGCAACGTTACGATCATATCACCTAAGTTGACTTGATCATTTAACGACGCTAAAAATCCACTACTTTCCGTGTTTAATAGGACGAAGTTATCCAAGTTCACGATTGTTTCACTCCCTTCAAGAGCCTTTTCATACTGTTCATTTGCTCTGAAACTTCTAATTCTTTCAAACGTCTTACTAACTAAGTAGCGCTCGAACGGATGCCGTTGGAGCACTCATACTGCTTTTGTTTTATTCGAACGAGAGCTAATCTATGATTCGCATCTCTATTTTTCCATAAAGGAATGGCGAAGGACATACACATGTATTGTTGCGTTCTTCGCCATTTAAACTATTTCTTATTATCGGTTCATTACGATGAACGCAACAACAGCCGCGAAGATTGGAATAACCTCAACTAAAGCGACACCGATGAACATTGTTGTTTGAAGAACTCCACGTGCTTCTGGTTGACGTGCGATACCTTCAACTGTACGTGATACTACTAAACCTGCACCTAAACCTGCACCTAACGCACCTAAACCGATCGCGATAGCTGCTGCTAAAAGACCTACTGAACCTACCATAGTATTTTTTCCTCCTAAAGAATTATAGTTTTGTTTATTTGCCCAACTTAGCGGGCATTATATGTTGAATGCTTTACTCGCCTGGCTTAAGCTGCTTCTTCGTTCTTCACAACTTTTCCTGACATGTAAACCATCGTTAACATAACGAAAATAAATGACTGGATACCCCCGATGAAGATCGAGAACCCTTGCCATGCCATCCCTGGTAAAATACCCGCGATCAAACCTAACGGGCCAGATACCATCAATCCTGCCAACAACCCGAGCAACACTTCACCGGCATAAATGTTACCGTAAAGACGAAGTCCGAGCGTTAATGTAGAGGCAAACTCTCCGATGATGTTGAATGGGAAAAGGAATGCAACTGGTGCGAAGAACCCTTTACCATATCCACCGAATCCTTTTTCTCGAATGCCGTAGTACTGCGTTAATGTAATTACCATCGCCGCTAAAGTTAATGTGACAACTGGATCAGCTGTAGGTGATTTCCACCATAAGTAACCATCGACTTTAATCGCCATCGGCAATCCAAGAACGTTCGCAACGAACAAGAATAAGATGAGTGTAATTCCTAATACGTGGAATCGACCACCTGTTTTCCAGTCCATGTTGCTTTTAATGATCCCTTTCACAAAGTCCATGATCCACTCGAAGAAGTTTTGCATACCAGTTGGCTTCAATGCGAGCTTCCGTGTAGATACGACCGCGATAATGAAGACGATCGCCGCTGTTACGATTAACATCATGACGTTTGACAAGTTGAATGTCAAAGGCATCATCGTATTTTCGAACAGTGTGATTTCTGGATCTTTATGGTCCATATTCGTTCACCTCCCCCTTACGAGCAGTTATGATGAGTGCTTCACATGATAAATGATGCGATCTCCGAGGAGAAGCACATACGGTATTGCGAAGCCAATGACCGTACTAATTAGGTCAAATGTTTGCGGGAATGCAGAAGCAATCGCTACTGCTGCGATACCAGATAGGAAGCGTAAGGCTGTTCCTAATGATAGTCGACGGCTTCCTCGTTCCATTGCTTGATCGAATTTTTTCAATCGGCGATTTAAAATCCACAAATTGTAAAGTCCAAACAACATACCGAGCGTTAAGCCGGCGAACATTGCCTTGTACGAGGTCACTGCGTATCCGATTCCGAATGCGCCGATGATCCCTAATGCATAACTGTATATACGGCGTACAATTTCTGGCAAAGTTTGCATGTTGTCTCCCCTCACTTTTCGTGACCCTTTAAAACGTGAACAATGAAAAAAACGAGAGCCCTTCGTATCTCTCGGTACAGCTCTGGCGCCTTCACTGAAAGGCAACTGAAAACATAGCTACACCATCAGACGACACCTGGTCGCGTTGTAATGGCATCGCGACGACGGCTGCAATCGAAATGTATGAAATTTCGCAAAGGTCAACAGCCGTTGAAACAATCCTTCTATGTATGAAACGCCTTTTATCCATATCCTTCGTTAGCATACAATAGCAGAAAAATGATGTCAATTGTTTCCCGTGAAATTATTCACAAACTATTAATTTTGTCAAACTTATGACAAAATTAAAAATATGTGAGATGTTCTTCACGTTTTGAAGAACATATACTATCTTACAACAAAAAATGAATTTGAAAAGGGGGGGATGAAAAAATCACTAACACGCCCCTCTTTTTTAGTTGAATCTAATAAAAATACCCCCCCTCTATGGAAGAGGAGGGTATTTTTATGCGCGGTCTCCGTGCTTTTCTAAATAGTCGAGTAACGCTTTGACGATTCGCTCAGACGCGTAACCGTCTCCATACGGATTCGATGCTTGCGCCATCTTTTCATACGCGGCTTCGTTTGAAAGCAATTCGTCTGTCAAATCGAAAATGACGTCTTCATCCGTACCGGCTAATTTCAATGTCCCGGCTTCGATTCCTTCTGGTCGCTCTGTCGTATCGCGCAAGACGATGACAGGTTTCGCGAGGCTCGGTGCTTCTTCTTGAATGCCACCCGAGTCCGTTAAAATAATGTGTGCGCGCGCAGCGAAGTTATGGAAATCGACGACTTCTAACGGTTCGATTAAATGAACGCGATCGTTGTCGCCGAGCAATTCATCCGCTACTTCTCGCACAGCCGGATTCATATGAACCGGATAGACGACTTGAATGTCGTCGTACTTGTCGAGAAGACGGTTGATCGCACGGAACATGTTGCGCATCGGCTCACCTAAGTTTTCACGACGGTGCGCCGTCAGTAAAATCATTTTATCATTACCGAGCTGTTCGAGCATCGGATGCGAGTAGTCGTCTTGAACTGTCGTACGAAGTGCGTCGATCGCGGTATTTCCAGTTACGTAAATACGCGACTCGTCTTTTCCTTCGTCGATTAAGTTTTGAGCTGACTTTTCCGTCGGTGAGAAATGAAGATCCGCAATGACGCCTGTCAGTTGACGGTTCATCTCTTCCGGATACGGTGAATATTTGTCCCACGTACGAAGTCCAGCTTCTACGTGTCCGACTGCTACTTTGTTGTAAAATGCAGCTAAACTTCCGATAAACGTCGTCGCTGTATCCCCGTGCACTAACACGATGTCCGGTTCCGCTTCTTTCATAATGCGGTCCAATCCTTCGAGTCCACGTGTTGCGACATCGACGAGCGTTTGACGACTTTTCATAATGTTCAAGTCATAATCAGGTGTCACTTCAAATGTTTCTAACACTTGGTCTAACATTTCACGGTGTTGTGCAGTTACAGTTACGATCGAATCGATCGTATCTTCGTTTTTCTCAAGTTCCAACACGAGAGGCGCCATTTTTATCGCTTCTGGACGTGTTCCAAAAATTGTCATCACTTTCCACTTACGTGTCAATTGACTCCCACCTTTTTTTATTTTGTACCGAATAGACGATCGCCTGCGTCGCCAAGGCCTGGTACGATGTAGCCATTTTCATCGAGCTTTTCGTCGAGTGCTGCAATGTACACGTCGACATCCGGATGTGCATCCGTCAATGCTTTAACGCCTTCTGGCGAAGCGATTAAACACATGAACTGAATGTTTTTCGCGCCGCGTTTTTTCACAGAGTTGATCGCTTCAATCGCTGATCCTCCTGTTGCGAGCATCGGATCGACGACGATCAAACGACGTTCCGCTACGTCTTTCGGTAATTTTGCATAGTACTCTACCGGCTGTAACGTTTTCGGATCACGGTATAAACCGATATGTCCGACACGTGCTGCTGGAATGAGCTCTAAAATACCTTCTACCATTCCGAGGCCTGCGCGCAAAATTGGAATGATTCCTAATTTTTTACCCGCGAGTACTTTCGATGTTGCTGGTCCGACTGGTGTTTCTACTATTACTTCTTCCAATGTTAAATCGCGCGTTAATTCATACGCCATTAACGTAGCTACTTCATCGACGAGTTCACGGAACTCTTTCGTTCCTGTATTCACGTCACGAATGTACGTCAGTTTGTGTTGAATGAGCGGATGGTCAAATACGTGTACGTTGCTCATAAATAATCGCTCCCTTTTCATTATGTCTATCTTTTTTATTATAGCAAAACTTTTCGATTAGTAACATGACGACTTATCGACAACAAAGGGTTCGCAATCGTTTGAATCGTCTTGCAACGTTTGTCTATTTAATAGAAGAAACTTTTTTTCGCGCGCTGATTTAAGCGTTCATTTTCTTTCTTAATCCTTCATTTTTCGTCAGTTATCCTTCTTTTTAAAAATATGTTACGAAAACGCAACGTATAAAACTTAAAAAAGCTTCCCGAGCGTTCGGCTCGAGAAGCTTCCTTTTCATTATGCGTAAAGTGGGAATTTCGCTGTGAGTGCTGCAACGCGCTCGCTCGCTTCTTTCTTCACTTGTGCATTTTCTGGGTTTTTAAGAACCATTGCGATAATTTGTCCGATTTCTTTCATGTCGTCTTCTTTCATACCGCGTGTCGTAACAGCTGGTGTTCCGATACGGATTCCTGATGTGACGAATGGACTTTCTTGATCGAATGGAATCGTATTTTTGTTCGTCGTAATACCGACTTCATCTAACGCTTCTTCTCCCACTTTTCCTGTAATGTTTAACGATTGTAAGTTTAAGAGAAGTAAATGGTTGTCCGTTCCGCCTGATACGAGTTGGACGCCTTCTTCAACGAGTGTTTCGCCGAGTACTTTCGCGTTTTTCTTCACTTGTTGGATGTACGTCTTGAACTCCGGTTGGAGCGCT
The DNA here is from genome assembly GCA_009740415.1 of Planococcaceae bacterium Storch 2/2-2. Lineage (GTDB taxonomy): Bacteria > Bacillota > Bacilli > Bacillales_A > Planococcaceae > Savagea. The sequence continues at coordinate 52,426 of WOYE01000005.1, forward strand.
TCGCCAAATGCCACTGCTTTTGCAGCGATGACGTGCATGAGCGGTCCCCCTTGAATACCAGGGAAGATCGATTTATCGATTTTACGTGCGTTTTCTTCACGGCAAAGGATGAGTCCACCACGTGGTCCACGCAATGTTTTATGTGTTGTCGATGTAACGAAATCAGCATATGGTACTGGGTTCGGGTGTTCGCCGACAGCGACGAGACCAGCGATATGTGCCATGTCTACCATGAACAATGCGCCTACTTCATCTGCAATTTCACGGAATTTAGCGAAATCGATGACGCGTGGGTACGCGCTCGCACCTGCAACGATTAATTTCGGTTGATGTTCGATCGCTTTCGCACGAACGTCTTCATAATCGATCATTTCTGTTTCTTGATCGACTCCGTATTCAACGAAGTTGAACAACTCGCCTGAGAAGTTAACCGGGCTACCGTGTGTTAAGTGTCCACCGTGTGATAAGTTCATACCGAGTACTGTGTCACCTGGCTCGAGAACAGCGAAGTAAACCGCCATATTCGCTTGTGCTCCTGAGTGAGGTTGAACGTTCGCATGTTCTGCACCGAAAATTTCTTTTACACGATCGCGTGCGATATCTTCTGCGACGTCGACGTGTTCACATCCACCGTAGTAGCGTTTTCCAGGGTAACCTTCCGCGTATTTGTTCGTTAAGTATGACCCTTGTGCTTCCATAACTGCTTCTGTGACGAAGTTTTCTGATGCGATTAATTCAATGTTTGCTTGTTGGCGTTGTTTTTCAGCCATAATTGCCTCATAAATAGCTGCATCCGAACGCTGTACATTACTAAGATCCATTTCGTTCATTCTCCTTTACATTGCGTTTTAAAAAACGTGTATCTTTCGGTTTCTGACTTGATTGTACCACATATTCATTTAAAAATGGTTAAAAATTCGTTAATTCACGAACGATACTTTGCTCGAACGCCACCGATCAATGGCGGACGTGTCGTTGCGGTCGTCGTGATCGCATCTCCGATTGTTTGAATCGACGTTCGAATCGGGACAGCGACGTGTTTTAAATGCATACCGATGAACGTCTGTCCGATATCGACACCGGCATGAGCGGTAATGTGCTCTACCGTAACGGCATCTTCTAAATGTTCATAAGCGTAAGCCGACATCGACCCACCTGCTTCACGCACCGGATAGACGGACAATTCATCGAGGCGGAACTCGCGCGCTGCTTCTCGTTCGATCGTCAACGCTCGGTTAATATGTTCGCACCCTTGGAATGCTAAGTACAGTTCGTTTCGTTTCGCAAACTGGACGAGCGGTTCGAATAATGCTTCGGCCACTTCTGGTGCACCCGCTGTTCCGATATGTTCTCCGATCACTTCGGATGTCGAGCAACCGACGACGAAAAAGGTTCCTTTTTGCAACGTCGTGCGCTCTTCGAATTCGACGAGTAGTTGCTCCATTTGTTGTTTCCATAATTGAAGTGCGTCCAATCGTCTCACCTCTTTCGTTTACTTCCCTTGTTCGATCGCTGTAATTTTATCGATGCGGCGTTCGTGACGGCCACCTTCGAATTCTGCTTCTAACCATGTTTTCGCAATTTCTTTACCTAACGCGCCACCGATGACACGGCCGCCCATCGCGATAATGTTTGAATTGTTATGTTCGCGTGTTGCGTGCGCCGTATAGACGTCGTGGACGAGTGCGCAACGAATGCCTTCTACTTTGTTCGCAGCGATTGACATACCGATTCCTGTTCCACAAACTAAAATGCCGCGGTCGTACGTTCCGTTTGCAACACCTTCTGCTACTGGACGTGCGTAATCTGGGTAATCGACCGATTCATCATGATCTGGACCTAAATCCGTATAGTCGATGTTCATCTCTTTCAATAATTCAATGAGTTCACGGCGTAATTCATTACCACCGTGGTCTGATGCGATTGCTACTTTCACTCGATTCGCCTTCTTTCATAAGTTTTGTGTTCAGTTTACCATACATAACTAGTCGTATCACTTTTTTATCTCTGTTAAAAAAACATTTAATCGTTCCGCGTCTCGCTCGAGTCCATCTGCGTGGCGGACCATCTCGGCGACCGTTTCACGTTGCTCGTCCGTTGCGCGCTCCACTGCATGAACCGAAGCGCTCGTCTCTTCAGCAATGGCCGCGATGTTTTCCGCTTCGGCCGCACTATGTTCGACGGCACTTAACTGTTCATCAACGACGGTGACGATCGAATGAATACGCGTTGCCAACGTACGCAATTCCGAAGCCGTTTGATGGATCATTTGCTCCGTTTCGGTTGCACGTGAAACATTGTGGATCGCATCTTCTTTTTGATCCGTCATGCGACGTGCGAGTTCATTCGACGTCTGCTGAACTGTCGAGACGAGCGTATCGATCGTTCCGACCGATTTCGCACTTTCATCTGCGAGCGCACGTACTTCTTCAGCGACGACTGAAAATCCTGCACCGTGTTCGCCTGCGCGCGCGGCTTCAATTGACGCATTTAATGCGAGCAAGTTCGTTTGTTCGGCAATCGTTCCGACCGTTTGGACGATCGAACGGACGTCTTCCATTTCAGCAGCTAATTGACGCGTCATCCGCTCGCTTTCTTCGCTACTTTGCGAAATGGAACGAACCGATGCGATGAGACGGTTCACTTCTTCAACCGTTTCATCTAACGCTGCAATCCCTCCGTCTACGTCTTGCGCCGTTCGTTGGACACGGCGTTGCACATCGTGCGCATGCTCCCCGATGGAAACGAGCGTTTCTGCCGATTGTTGAATCGCGTCGGCCGTCTGTTCCGCCCCTTCGTTAATTTGATGAATCGCTGTTCGAACGGCGTTCGATTGTTCATCCGCACGGTGTGACCCTCGTTTCAAATCGTTCGAAGTCGCTCCGATCGTATCGGAGACGCGCTCCACTTCTTCAACGAGCGCCCGCATACTTTCGACGACCGATTGGAAGGAAGTAGCGACGTCATAAATTTCATCTTCGCTCGATGGAAGCTTCACATCGGTCCGTAAATCGCGTGTCGCAATACGTTCGGCGTCGTCCGATAACTGATTTAACGACTGCGTCAACACGTTGCTAAATAAGACGGTGAGAATCCCGGTCCACGCGATGCCGAGTGCATACGTAATCCATTCAAAGATGTTCCGGTTGACGTTCGGGAATACGTTCGGGTACACCCATTGCATGAAAATGGCGCTACACGTATACGTAATGAGCGCGACGACGATGACGAACGTGACGAGTTTTCCACGAAGTTTCATCACGTCTCCTCCTCTAATCGTTCGATGACACGATCGATGACACGTTCTAATTCTTCATACGTCGCTTCATACGTGCGACGCGTTCCTCCGAACGGGTCTTGGACGTTCGGATTGTCTTCGCCGGCGAACTGTTTCAACGTTTGAATTTTATGAGCGGCTTCCGGATAAAGCATATGGAGCATATCTCGGTGCCCGGTCGTCATCGTCAACACGTACGTCGCCCAATCGATTTCTTCGGCACGGACGATTCGAGAAGTCGGCGTATGTGGCAACTCGTTTTCTTCAATGAGTGAGCGTGCGTGCATAGAAATCGATCCCCCTTCTACCGCATGAACACCCGCTGACTTAACAGTAACCCCTTCGATTTCACGTGAGCGTAAAATCGCTTCTGCCATCGGACTACGACACGTATTTCCTGTACAGACGAAATAAATGTTCATTGGACCACCCCTTTCTATCTATTATGTCAAAAAGAACGGTTTCTTTGTATCTTTTCCTTCTTTTGTACGAAAATGTTCATTTTACAAAAAAGCCACTCTGACTCAATCAGAATGGCTCCCTTTTTACTGTTTCGATTCGTACGTTTTTCCGCCTGACGCTTTCGTCAATCGGTTCATCACTGCTTGACCGACGCCGTGCATATCGGTTTCAATCGCTAAAATGACATCCGCATCTGTCAAATCGCATTGACGCAACGCACGGTACAAGTTCGCTGCCATTTCATCGGGATGGTGAAGGCGCCCGATCGTAAAGTACCAGTCCGCCTCATCATCGTACAATTCTTCTGGACCGACGACCGCTACTTTTTGACCGCTCGCATGAATCGCTGCGATCGCCTCGTTTAAATGAGCAGTCGCTAAGTTGAAAACGAAAAGCGGTGCTTCCGGTGCGTAATGCATATATTTCATACCCGGTGCGCGCGGTGCTTCTTCTTTTCCGACAGCGACATCTTCTTCGACCGGCCCGATGACGCGTTCGAGTTGTTCTTTCGTCACGCCACCTGGTCGCAAAATCGTCGGGACGTCGGTCGTTAAATCGAGAATCGTCGATTCGACACCGACCGCCGTCGAGCCGCCGTCGATGATGACGCGAACGTCACCGTCTAAATCGGTGAAGACGTGGTCCGCTTCGGTCGGGCTCGGTTTTCCACTTTTGTTCGCACTCGGTGCGGCGATCGGTTCACGAATAGCACGCAACAGTTGCAACGCGACGGGATGGTCTGGCATACGTAAGCCAACTGTCTCCAAACCCGCTGTCACGCTCGGTGCGAGTACGTTTTCTTTTTTGTAAAAAATGAGTGTGAGAGGGCCTGGCCAAAACGCATCCATTAATTGTTCAGCGACGTCATCGACCGAACGAGCAAACTCTCTCACTTGTTCTTGATCACCGATATGGACGATGAGCGGATTGTCAGAAGGGCGTCCTTTCGCTGTAAAAATCGACTGAACCGCTTCTTCATCGGTCGCTAATGCTCCTAATCCGTACACCGTTTCGGTCGGAAATGCTACGAGCTCTCCGCTTCGTAACGCCTGAACCGCTTCTTCATAATGAGTTGCCGCTTCTGTTCCATCTGCGACTAAACGTTTCGTTTTCACGATTGATCCTCCTCTACGGTCCGTCGTACGACGACGATCCGATCTTTTCCGCTCATATCTTGTACGACTTCGACCGAACAAGGAGCGACGTGTTGTTCTGCCAATGCTCGAACACGTTCAGCTTGACGATGTCCGATTTCAACGATGACCCAACCGTCAGGTGCCACAACTCGTGCAACGTGTTCAAACAGTTGACGGTAATGCAAGTACCCATCTTCCTCCGAGTACAGCGCAAGGTCCGGCTCATAGTCGATCGTACTTTGCGTCATCTCGCCTTTTTCATCAACCGCAATGTACGGTGGATTCGACACGATGATGTCGTACGTTTCATGAGCGAGTGGCTCAAGCAAATCCCCTCGCCGAAAATCGATCGACGTTTTATACGTTTCATCGTTGCGACGAGCAACAGCGAGCGCCTCTTCGCTAATATCTGTTGCGACGACGGACGCTTCCGGCCACTCTTTTTGAAGGGCGATCGCAATCGCCCCGCTTCCTGTCCCGATATCGGCCATGCGTGCTCCGTTCGGGTAGTGTGGACGGACGTGCTCGAGTACGTAATGAACGAGTTCTTCCGTTTCAGGGCGTGGGATGAGAACCGCTTCATCGACGTATAACGGATACCCGTAAAAGTGTGCTTCGTTGAAAATGTATTGGAGCGGTTCGCCACCGACGTAACGACGCATCCACTGTTCCGCACGCTCTTTTTCAGCCGGCTGAACCGTTTCGCTCATTTTCGTTAAAATCGTTGAAAATGAACACGTGCCGTACACTTCTTCTAAAATGAAGCGAGCTGCCGATTGATCGAGCCCTTCTTGTTCCATTTCATAACGCATCGCCGCCCACAACTCCCCGAGCGTCTGTTCGTTAGGCATGGTCGTTCAAACTTTCAAGTCGTGCGGTTTGCTCTTCAATGCTCAACGCGTCGATCACTTCGTCTACTTTCCCGTCGATGATTTGATCGAGCTTTTGAATCGTTAAACCGATCCGGTGGTCCGTCACTCGGTTTTGTGGATAGTTGTATGTACGAATTCGCTCCGAACGGTCGCCCGTCCCAACTGCTGATTTTCGTTGTGCGGCGTATTCGTCTTTCGCTTCTTGCTGGAATTTATCGTAGACGCGCGCTTTCAAAATTTTCATCGCTTGTTCGCGGTTTTTAATTTGAGACTTTTCATCTTGACAGCTGACGACGATATTCGTCGGTAAGTGCGTAATACGAACGGCTGAGTCTGTCGTGTTAACGTGCTGTCCACCCGCACCGCTCGAACGGTACGTATCGATTTTCAAATCTTCATTGCGAATTTCGATGTCGACGTCTTCTACTTCTGGTAACACGGCGACAGTTGCTGTCGACGTATGGACGCGGCCACCTGATTCCGTTTCCGGAATGCGTTGCACACGGTGCGCTCCGTTTTCAAATTTCAAACGGGAATACGCTCCTTGTCCTTTGATCATGAAAATGATCTCTTTGAAACCGCCGAGCTCCGTCGGGGAAGCGTCCATCGTTTCGGTCTTCCACCCTTTCATTTCTGCGTAACGGCTGTACATACGGTACAAGTCTGCTGCGAAGAGAGCGGCTTCATCGCCACCTGCTGCTCCACGAATTTCGATAATGACGTTTTTGTCGTCGTTCGGATCTTTCGGGATGAGGAGAAACTTCAATTGTTCTTCCATTTCAGCAATTTTCGGTTCCAATTCGTCGATTTCCATTTTAACGAGTTCTTTCATCTCATCATCCAACGTTTCTTCTAACATCGGCTTCGTCGTTTCATACTGTTCTTTCGCTTCTTTATATTGACGGTACACAGCGACCGTTTCTTGAAGATCGGCATGTTCTTTCGAATATTTGCGCAATGCATTCACGTCCGAAATGACATCCGGGTCACTTAACAATTCATTCAATGTGTTGTAACGGTCTTCTACCGCTTGTAATTTATCAAACATCGTCTCACCTCTTCATTGTATTTCTTCTCTATTGTACGAAAATGTACTACTCGTTCGCAATCGTTCCTGTTGAACCGATGACGTGATGCACTCGACAACGCGGTTCATACGATTCAGAAGCACCGACTAAAATGACCGGATCGTCGACCGACGCCGGTTGTCCATCAATGAGTCGTTGCGTTCGACTCGCGGGTGCACCGCAAACGGAACAGACTGCTTGTAATTTCGTCACGTGTTCGGCGATCGCTAATAAATGAGGCATCAGCCCGAACGGTTCGCCTTTAAAATCTTGGTCGAGCCCTGCGACGATGACACGTTTTCCTTCGTTCGCTAACTTCGTCACAAATGCGATGATCGAGTCGTCAAAAAATTGTGCTTCGTCGATCGCGACGACGTCGTATTCGTCGAACGAACGATGTTCGATCGATTCGATGGAATCGATCGGCTCCGCGACGATTTCATTGCCGTCGTGGCTAACGACGGACGCTTCACTGTAACGATCGTCGATTTTCGGTTTAAAAATTGCGACGTGTTGCTTCGCGTAATACGTTCTTCGAATGCGTCGTATGAGCTCTTCTGACTTTCCTGAAAACATACTTCCACAAATGACTTCCAACCATCCGCCTTCCATCGATACGTACATGATCGAACCTCCCTAAAAAAAATTACCCGCCAGTGCTAGGCACTAACGGGTAACATGCGTTGCGATTTATTCGCTTTCTTCTTTGAAGCCATATTTTTTGTTGAAGCGGTCGACTCGGCCGTCCGCTGCAGCAAATTTCTGACGTCCAGTGTAGAATGGGTGACATGCTGAGCAAACTTCTACTCGAATGTCTTCTTTAACAGAACCTGTTTCGAATGTGTTACCACATGAACATGTTACTGTTGCTGTTTTGTAATCTGGATGAATTCCTGCTTTCATCGGTCTCTCTCCCTTCGCCCTACAGTTTCCCCGTAGAGTTGTCGTTATAGGTGTACGTAGTTTTTGCCACGCACAGGTGTAAAAAAGACTGATGCCTTACACGACCCGAATGATGTCAGCCGCATATGCAGCAGATTAAAATCTTACTCAAAAATTATAACAACTTTCCCGTGTGAATGCAACTGTTGAACCTCGTTATTTTTTCGCGCGTTTCAGTTCACGTTGCAACTCTTCAAAAAATTGCGCATTCGTTTCCGTCTGCTTTAAACGACGGATGAATCGTTCGGTGAAGTCTGGGCTGCTTGAAAATGTTTTACGAATGAGCCATAGCTTTTCTAAGTTTTCTTTGTCGAGCAACAACTCTTCTTTTCGCGTGCCAGACTTTCGAATGTCGAGCGCTGGGAAAATGCGACGTTCTGCTAAACTGCGGTCCAAATGCAATTCCATATTTCCCGTTCCTTTGAACTCTTCATAAATGACTTCATCCATTCGGGAGCCTGTATCGACGAGAGCCGTCGCTAAAATCGTTAAGCTGCCGCCTTCTTCTAAATTACGAGCCGCTCCGAAAAATCGTTTCGGACGGTGAAGCGCCGCCGGATCAATTCCGCCGGATAACGTACGGCCACTCGGCGGAATGACGAGGTTGTAAGCACGTGCGAGACGTGTGATCGAGTCTAATAAAATGACGACGTCTCGTTTATGTTCGACGAGACGCATGGCGCGTTCCAATACGAGCTCGGCTACTTTTACGTGGTTTTCCGGTAACTCATCGAAGGTCGAACTAACGACGTCTGCTTTCACCGAACGTTCAATGTCCGTCACTTCTTCCGGTCGCTCGTCGATGAGCAAGACGATCAACTCTGTATTCGGATGATTTTTCGTAATCGACGTCGCAATTTCTTTAATGAGTGTCGTCTTTCCTGCTTTCGGCGGAGCGACGATCATTCCTCGTTGACCGAAACCGATCGGTGAAACGAGATCGATGATGCGCGTCGATAAGTGGTCCGGTGTCGTTTCCAATTGAATGTGGCGATCGGGGTAAAGGGGCGTCAATGCTGGGAAATGGACGCGCTCTCTCGACAATTCTGGATCGTCCCCGTTAACTGCTTCAACTTGAAGCAATCCGTAATATCGTTCATTTTCTTTCGGTGGACGAACTTTTCCAGACACTTTATCGCCGTTTCTTAAATCGAAACGTCGAATTTGAGAAGCTGAAATGTAAATGTCTTCGGAGCTCGGAGAATAGTTAATCGGGCGTAAGAAGCCATACCCTTCCGTTTGAATAATTTCGAGTACACCTTCCATAAAGAAGAACCCTTCTTGTTCAGCACGTGACTTTAAAATGGAAAAAATCAATTCTTTTTTTGTCAGCTTTGCATAATAGGAAACGTTGTATTCTCTCGCGAGCGTATACAATTCCTTCAATGTCATTCCTTCTAATGCGGAAATCGTTAACATCGTCATGTTGTGCACCACACTTTTCTATAGTTTATTCTCACTTCATTCGAATTCTCCTTACAGAAAAAGAGACCGACAGACGTCGGACTCTTTTCTATACACTCGTTCACATCTTATTTATTTTCTAAAATGAGACGTGGTTTTTTAGCCATGCTGTGACGACCTTCTACGAAACGAATCGTCCCTGATTTTGAACGCATAACGAGAGAATGAGTCGTACTAAATCCACCTTTAAACTGAACACCGCTTAACAATTCACCATCGGTTACACCCGTTGCAGCGAAGATCGCATCGTCGCCTTTGACGAGATCGTCCATCGTTAAAATGTGATCGATGTCAAGACCCATCGCTTCACAACGCTTCTCTTCTTCTTTCGATGTCGGAGCAAGCTTTCCGATCAATTCTCCGCCGAGTGTTTTCATACCGACTGCTGAAATGACACCTTCTGGCGCGCCGCCGTAACCGAATAAAATATCGATTCCTGTTGAGTCGAATGCCGTATTCAATGCTGCCGCAACGTCGCCGTCTTGGATCAATTTAATACGTGCACCGGCTGCGCGAATTTCTTCGATCATTTCTTTATGACGTGGACGATCTAAAATCGTCGCAACGACGTCTTCGATGTTTTTGTTTTTCGCTTTCGCTACGGCGTGTAAGTTTTCTGTCACCGATGCGTTAATGTCGATTTTTCCGACGGCTTCTGGTCCGACAGCAATTTTATTCATGTACATATCGGGTGCGTGAAGTAAATTTCCACGGTCTGCCACTGCTAATACAGCGAGTGCGTTCCATCCGCCAGATGCGACAATGTTCGTTCCTTCGAGTGGATCGACTGCGATATCGACTGCTGGTCCTGGTGTTTGTCCGAGTTCTTCACCGATGTAAAGCATCGGCGCTTCGTCCATTTCACCTTCTCCGATGACGACAACTCCTTCCATCGGAATCGTGTCAAACACGTGGCGCATGGCAGTAGTTGCTGCGTCGTCGGCTTCATTTTTCAGTCCGCGTCCCATCCATCGTGCACTTGCTACTGCTGCTGCTTCTGTTACTCGTACGAGCTCCATTGATAAACTTCGTTCCATAATATATTTGCCTCCCGTTGTACGGTCTTAGTTTTATTTCTTCAATCCTCATTAATTATATCATACGCATCGCGCAATCGATTTACTCATTTGTTACAATTTCTTCTTTTTTCGGTACACGACGAATGTCCGCACCAATTTCGTTCAATTTTTCGATCAAATCACTATACCCTCGTTCGATATGATACACGTCGTAAATGTGTGTTTTTCCTTTCGCGAGCAAACCTGCCATCACTAAAGCAGCTCCTGCTCGCAAATCAGTCGCCCGAACGGCTGCACCTTCTAATTCGACCGGTCCTGTAATGACGGCCGCATTGCCTTCGACGCGACCTTTCATTCCCATACGACGCAATTCATCGACTTGTTTAAAACGTGCCGAATAAATCGTATCCGTGACGACCGATGTCCCGTCCGCTTGTGTTAATAAAACGGTGAGCGGTTGTTGTAAATCGGTCGGGAACCCTGGGTAAACGAGCGTTTTGACGTCGAGTGGTGCGAGTGGCTCTGTCCGTTCGGGAATGAAAATTTGTTCTTCGCCTTCTTCGATGACGACGCCTGCTTCACGCAGTTTCGCTGTCAATGCTTCAACGTGAAGAGGGATGACGTTGTCGATCGTCACTCCTTTTCCAATCGCAGCTGCCATGATCATGTACGTTCCCGCTTCGATCCGATCCGGAATGATCGAGTGGCGCGTACCGTGTAATTCGTCGACTCCGTCGATTCGAATGACGTTCGTTCCCGCCCCTTTAATTTTCGCACCCATATTCGTCAACAACGTAGCGACGTCGATAATTTCCGGCTCTTTCGCAGCGTTTTCAATGATCGTCTGCCCTTTCGCACGAACGGCAGCGAGCATAATGTTAATCGTCGCTCCGACACTGACGACGTCTAAATAAATTTTAGCGCCGACTAATTCGTCCGCACGTAAATAAATCGCACCGTGTTCGTTCGTCACTTTTGCACCGAGCGCTTCGAACCCTTTAATATGTTGATCGATCGGGCGAGGTCCGAGCGGGCAACCGCCTGGTAATCCGATGACCGCACGACCGAAACGACCGAGCATCGCACCCATCATGTAATACGAAGCGCGCATTTTTTTCACATCGCCGTTCGGTAACGGCATTTCAACGATACCGGATGGGTCGATTTCCATCGTGCCATCGACGAACGACGTTTCAATGCCGACTTCTTCTAATAAGCGACGTAACGTTTGAACGTCCGAAATGTCGGGCAATCCGTCGATCGTCACTTTTGAATTAGCGAGTACAGAAGCGGGAATGAGCGCAACCGCGCTATTTTTTGCACCGCTTACTTTAATTGTTCCTTGCAATGGGCGTCCACCGTGAATTTCATAAATGTAGTCGTTTGTCATTTTACGTCGTCCTCTTTTGCATGCCAATCGGCCATAAACTGATCGATGCCTGACGTCGTTAATGGGTGATTGAACAGTTGATCAAATACGGGGAATGGAATCGTCGCGATATGGGCTCCTGCTCGTGCAGCTCGTAACACGTGTTGAGGGTGGCGGATCGATGCGGCGATAATTTGTGTCGGTAAATCGTGTGTTTTAAACAGTTCGGCGATCGACGCGACGAGATCGACACCGTCTTGTCCGATATCGTCTAAACGTCCGATAAATGGCGATACGTAAGTCGCTCCTGCACGCGCGGCGAGCAACGCTTGGTTCGCACTAAAGATGAGAGTGACGTTCGTGTCAATCCCTTGTTCCGTAAGTGCTCGACATGCGGCTAAGCCGTCTTTCGTCATCGGTAATTTCACCGTAATGTTCGGTGCGATTTTCGAAAGCTCGATGCCTTCCTCGATCATTCCTTCCGCATCTAATGCGATCACTTCAGCACTGACGGACTCGAATCCGAGCGGTGTAATTTCGCGTAATCGATCGTGGAATGAAACTCCTTCTTTTGCAACGAGAGATGGGTTCGTCGTGACACCGGATAAAATCCCCCATTGTTTCGCTTCTTCAATTTGCTCTAAGTTTGCCGTGTCAATGAAAAATTTCATAAACAATCCTCCTCTATATTGGAAAAGAAGGAGAAACATTCACTTGTGAAAGTTTCTCCTCTCATTCATTCGTCGCTTACGCTTTTTGTGAACTACCAAATTCGCGCATTTTTCCGATGATCGTCTCTTTGATCGTTTCGCGCATAGGACCTAAATATTTACGTGGGTCATATACTTCTTGATCATCTGCTAACACTTGACGAACTGTTTTCGTACCTGAAATTTGGTTCTCTGTGTTGACGTTAATTTTCGCTGTACCGAGTGAAATCGCGCGTTGAATATCTTTCAACGGAATACCTGTTCCGCCGTGTAACACGAGTGGCACATCTGTACGAGTTGAAATGTCTTCCATTTCTTCAAATCCTAAGTTCGGCTCTCCTTTGTACGGTCCGTGTACTGAACCGAGAGCAGGTGCTAAACAGTCGATTCCCGTCTGTTTTACGAGGTCTTCACACTCTTGTGGATCCGCGTAGATAACACCGTCTGCGATGACGTCATCTTCTTGTCCACCGACTACGCCGAGTTCTGCTTCAACTGAAATGTTGCGTGCGTGCGCATAGTCAACGACTTCTTTCGTAATGCGAACATTATCTTCGAACGGTTGGCTCGATGCGTCGATCATCACCGATGTGAATCCTGCGTCGATCGCTTCTTTACATTTATCGAAGCTTGAACCGTGGTCTAAGTGGATCGCGACCGGTACTGTAATGTTGTAGTCTTCCATTAACCCTTCAACGATTTTCACGACTGTTTTAAAACCGCCGATGTAACGTCCAGCACCTTCTGAAACACCGATAATGACAGGTGATTGCTCTTCTTCTGCTGCTTGTAAAATCGCTTGACCGTACTCTAAGTTGTTAATGTTAAATTGGCCGATTGCGTAGCCTTCTTTTTTTGCTTTGATCATCATTTCTTTCATTGAAACGAGTGCCATTTTATCTTTTCCTCCTCGATCGTTTACGTGATGTTGCGGGACAAATTTCCGCATCATTCCATCGTCAATCATCATATCAAATCTCACTCTCTTTGACTACTAACAGCACGTTCGATCATTTCTTTTTGTCCCCGATTCCTCTACAATGAAACACGAGGTGAAACAAATTGAAAATTTTAACGACCCAATTAACCGGTCTTTTACAACGTACAGCAGAGCGTGAAGCGCTCGCCGTCGAAGAAACAGCACGTCTTCTTGCGCAAGCGAGCGTCGGCGAAGGACGGATCATTCTCGCCCCTTTCGGTGAACTGGAAACCGTAGCCCTTCGCGCGTTACAAGGTGTCGAGCGACTCGACAATGCCGTCCGTTATGAAGAAGGGATGGAACTTTCTGAAGTCGATCGCATCTTCTTATTGACTGATGATCCGACGAATAAAGAAGCGTTACGACTCGCTCGTTATTTGTTCGACGAGTTCATTCCGTTCGCCGTCATGAGCAATCCGACAATCGAGGAAGCCCAAACGCTCGGTGAACTCGCGTATACGTACGTCGGAATCGACGTACAACGCGGCATTTTACCGAGTATGACGACAGGTGAACGGATCGTTCAACCGACGAGCATCGTCGCTCTTTTCCTTTTCGAAGCGATCCTGATGACGTACAACGAGCTACTCGCTGGTGATGACGAACAACCTGCTTCCCCTTTCGTCTAAACTCTTGAACGTTTTATCGCTTCAAAAATAGCTCAAACGACAAGAAACCTAGTTGCGATTTACTCAAAGTAAATGACAACTAGGTTTCTTTTAGATCGACCGATTTATGATTGACGCTCCAACGCTACTTTAACAAACTCACGGATGAGCGGTTGCGGTTTTGTCGGACGTGACGTAAATTCTGGGTGGAACTGTGTTCCGATGAAGTATGGGTGATCGTTCAACTCCATCGCTTCAATATGGTCGCCTTCTACGCTGCGAGCGACGACGCGGAATCCTGCACGTTCTAATTGTTCTGCGTAATCGTTCGACACTTCGAAACGATGACGGTGACGTTCGCTACCTTCTAACGTTCCGTACGCTTTAGCAACGCGTGATCCTTCTTCCATTGTAAATGGAATCGATCCGAGACGAAGCGTACTTGCGCGATCTAATTTGCAGTCGCGATGTAACTGAACGATTGGCGCGCTCGTTTCTGCATTGAACTCAACAGAGTGCGCATCCGTTAATCCGGCTACGTGGCGAGCGACTTCGACCGCTTGTAATTGTAAACCGAGTCCGATGCCGAGAAGTGGAAGGTCGTTTTGGCGCGCATAAGAAATCGCCTCGATCATCCCATCGATCGCACGGCTTCCGAATCCGCCTGGTACGACGACTCCGTCCAATCCGCTCAATTGCTCTGCGACGTTTTCTTTCGTTACGTCTCCTGAGTCGATCCAACGAATGTCGATATCCGCTCCGAACTCATAGCCTGCGTGGCTTAACGCTTCGACGACTGAAATGTACGCATCCGGTAACTCGACGTATTTTCCGACGAGTCCGACCGTTACTTTTTTGTCGAGTGACTTGACGAGTTCGACGAGTTCTTCAATGTCTGAAAGGTTCGGTTCATGCGATTCGAGACCTAAGAAGTTGACGACGAGTTCGTCCATTTTTTGCTCGTGTAAACGAAGTGGTACTTCGTACAACGTTTCTGCATCGAGCGCCTCGATGACTTCGACCGGTCGAATGTTACAGAAAAGAGCAATTTTATCTTTCATTTCTTGCGGTACTGGGTATTCGCTTCGAACGACGATCATGTTCGGCTGAATCCCTAAACTACGCAACTCTTTCACACTATGTTGTGTCGGTTTCGTCTTCATCTCTCCTGCAGCTGATAAATAAGGGATGAGCGTATTATGAATGTACATGACATCGTTATGTCCGAGGTCTGTTTTCATTTGACGCAACGCTTCTAAATAAGGTAACGATTCAATGTCACCGACACTGCCACCAATTTCTGTAATGACGACGTCTGCGTTCATCTCTTTACCTGCTCGTTGAATGAGCTCTTTAATCTCATTAGTCACGTGCGGAATGACTTGAACCGTCGCCCCTTTATACTCTCCTTGGCGCTCTTTTTGTAAAACGCGTGAGTACACTTTACCCATCGTTACGTTCGAAAACTTGTTCAACTCAATATCGATAAAGCGCTCGTAGTGACCTAAATCAAGATCCGTCTCGGCTCCGTCTTTCGTAACGAAAACTTCACCGTGTTGATACGGGCTCATCGTACCTGGGTCAATGTTAATGTACGGGTCGAATTTTTGAATCGTTACGTTTAACCCACGATTTTTCAATAAACGACCGAGTGAAGCAGCGTTAATTCCTTTGCCAAGTGATGATACGACTCCGCCTGTGACGAATATATATTTTGTCATCTGTTTAGTTCCTCCATTCATCTTTTCGCATGAAAACGATCTTTCGTTCGCAAACTATCAATGAAAAAAGCGCCCCGCCCTTGTATGTCTACAAGTAGGAGCGCATTTGCACGGTTTCATGTGACCTCGCTTTGAGGTGCCCAATGAAAATGTTAAAACGTCTGCTCTTTGAAGTCAAGTCCGAAACGACAATTTCATCATTTCGTCGACGATTACAATTCTTCTTCTTCGTCTTCGTCCTCGTCTTCATCATCTAATTCAATTTCTTCATCGACGAGATCGAGATCTTCGTCGTCTTCTTCCAATAACTCGTCTTCGAGATCTTCGTCGACTAAGTCGAGGTCATCTTCTTCTACAACCTCTTCTTCATCTTCGTCCTCGTCGTCTTCTTCATCGTAGTCTTCGTCGTCATACAATTCTTCTTCTAACTCTTCTTCGTACTCGTCGTCATCTTTACGTTTTTTCTTTTTACGTGTTTTAACGACAGGTGCTGTCTCTTCAACGAGTTGGTCAACAGGGTACCATTCACGAAGTCCCCAATTGCCATCGTTCAAAGCGACGAAGCGCCCATCGATGTTTAAGTCTGTATAAAACTGTACTTTGCGTGCATCGATTTCTTTTACCGTGCATCCGATCATACGTCGCATTTCATCGACGAGCTGTTGCACTGTCATCGGTTGCTTACTTTCCGTTAATAAAAAGTAGGTTAAATCGATGAGAGATTCTTCTTGCAATTGCTTCTTTGTCATATTTTGAATGTCCATGTAAAGCACGTCCTCTCTTAAATGAACTAAATTCGCAAACCCCATTATATAAGTGAATAACTCATTTGGCTACTATCTTTTCCCATTCTTTAATCGGCGGTATTCAAAGATACTGATCGTTCCTAAATAAATAGCCGCTAATAGAAAAGGGATCGCCCCTAATCCGTCATTGTAGACAAGTATCGTTAACGTGACGAGCGCGACTATTATAATCGCATGGCACACCAGTTTCATACAACCACCTCTTCTCTTCGTTAGACATTATACGCTTTCCGTTGAAAAGATAGCTAGCTTTTTTTCAATTCCTTTTGAGAAAGAACAGTGCACTTTTTTAAAGAGGAAGGACGTAATTTCGTCCGGAAATCGGATGTTTCACAGTGACGACATTCGCTCCGAAATGCGTCCGAATGAACGGAGGAGTGAGGACGTCTTCTGGACTCCCAACGCCGACTTGCTTCCCATCGGAGAGAATGACGACTCGGTCGCAATGAGCAATCGCTTCATTGAAATCGTGTAAAACGAGAACGACTCCTTTCCGCTCGAGCGTCGCCCACTCGCGAACCGTTCGAAAAACGAACTGTTTGTACGCTTCGTCTAAATACGTCGTCGGTTCATCGAGTAAGACGTACGGTGTTTGCCGACAAGCGAGTTGGGCAATGTACGCTCGTTGACGCTCGCCTCCCGACAATTCATCGAGAAATCGGTGACGTAACGAAGACAATTGAAACGTCTGTAACGTCTGCTCGATTCGTTCTGAGCGATCGACGTCTCGTGGCGCAGCGTACAGTGCGATCGAGCAAAGTTGTTCGACCGTTTGTTGGAACGGCTCGTGACGTCTTTGAGACAACTGAGCGACCGTACGGGCACGTTCGAGCGACGTCATCGAACGGATGTCACGTCCGTCGTACGTGACGGAACCGACGTCCGGCTCGTGCCAATTCGTCAAATGATCGAGTACGCTCGATTTTCCTGAACCGTTCGGCCCGAGAATGCCGACGACTTCTCCTGGCACAACTGAAAACTCAATCTGACGCAATTGAAATGAACCGATCGATTGATCGAGTTGAACGTGTAACAATTTAACGACCTCCTTTCATCGTTCGAACGAGTAAGTAACCGAAGAGAGGGGCTCCGACGAGCGCCGTTACGACGCCGAGAGGTAACTCTTCTGGACGAACGATCGTCCGAGCGATCGTATCCGTCATCATTAAAAACGTAGCGCCTCCGATCGCAACGAGCGGAAGCTCTCCGCCGAACGACCGGTTCATCATGAGACGTGTCATATGAGGGACGACGAGGCCGACGAACCCGATCATTCCTGACATCGCGACGGCCGCTCCCGTTAAACAACTCGTCGCGATGAATAGACGACGTTTCGTACGACGGACGGAAACACCGAGCAAATGCGCTTCCTTTTCTCCAGATGACATCGCATACAACGCCCGATGTTCGACGATGATGAGACCGATTCCGACGAAGAGAAAAGGAAGGAAAGCGAACGTGTACGACCAACCTTTCATCGCTACACTTCCCATGAGCCAATGCAATATCGAACGCAATTCTTCATGAGAACGAGCGAGTAGTAACGAAACGATCGCACTTAAAAAGGTACTCGTCATCACTCCCGTTAAGACGAGTGTCACGACCGAATGGTTCGCATCGATCCACCGACTGAACGAAACGACGAATAGAAAGGTTATAAAAGCACCGAGAATCGCGCCGATCGGTAACGTCCACGAACCGAATGTTGTCAGCGAAGCGAACAAGACGACGACCGCACCGACACTTGCGCCGCTCGAAATGCCGAGCGTGTACGGGTCAGCGAGCGGATTTTGTAAAAGACGTTGCATGACCGCTCCGGATAATGCGAGCGCCATTCCGACGAGTGCGGCGAGAACGACACGTGGCAATCGGACGGTCCACAAAATGTACACGTACTTTTGTTCTCCTTGACCGAACAACGCCTCGATCGGTACGTTCGCTGTCCCGTACGCCACCGAAACAAACAGCGTCACGACGAATGAAAAAAGCGACAGCGTGTACAAGACGACGCGTCGCTTCATTCCACTCACTCCATCCACTCCGGATAAATCGCTTCTGCTAATTGTTCCAATCCGTCTACGAGTCGTGGCCCTTGTCGGCTCATGAGATCTTCGTCAAGTTGAACGACACGATCGTCTCGGACCGCTTGAATCGTTGAAAATCCGTCCCGCGCTTTCACACGTTCGACAATATCCGGTACGTAATCATACATAATGATGTAGACGTCCGGATTGCGTTCGATGATCACTTCCGGATCGATCGCAAACCAATCGTCTTCCGTTACGACATTTTCCGCATGGAGAAACGACAACATTTCATCCGGGAACGTGTTCGCACCTGCTGTGTAAATGTCCGGCACGTCCGACGTTTCAATGAAGACGCGACGCGGTGTTTCGATCGCTTTCGTCTTTTCGAACACGGCATCGACTCGTTGTTGCATCGTTGCGACGATTTGTTCCGCTTCTTCCGTTCGGTTCGTCAATTCACCGATTTGAGCGATCGTTTCGTACGTCTCGTCAAAATTCGACGCATTTTTCACGACGAAAACAGCAATGCCTGCTTCGCGCAACTGCTTGAGCCCTTCCGCGGCATCCATTTGCATTTCATGCGCGAGGACGAGATCCGGTGCTTTTTCGATTAACGATTCGACGTTCAATGTCATCCCGCTTACGACGTCGACGTCTTCTACTTCTTCTGGATACGTATCGAACTCCGAAACGCCAACGACACGGTCTCCGAGGCCGAGTGCATAAACGATTTCAGTATTGCTCGGTAACAACGTAGCGATCGTTTCCGGTTCTCGTTCTAAAACGACCGTCTCTCCTGTCGCATCTTCCATCGTCATGAACGGTTCAACGACCGCTTCATTTTCTTGTTCAGTAGACGTCGGCTCATCCGCACTACATCCCGCTACTACGAGAGCGATCGCAAGTAGTGGGGCGATGAACCAACGTTTCCACCATTCATTCCTCATCATACATTCCTCCTTTATTTCCGTTCCGCTACGTGAAAAGAGGATGTTTCTTTTCGCCTTACCTCGTCGGCTCGTAGCAAAAAAGGCAGGTCTCCTGACTCGAGCGCTCGTAGAGCACCTTCCCCCATTCGAGTGGTGTTCGCTCTACCGATTCTCTCACAGTGGCGGGTCCGTGCGTGATTTTCACACGCTTCCCTATTCTCTCCGAATGGAGCACCTTTTTCGTGAACGGTCCTCATTAGTATAACGAATTCAACAAAAGAAAAAAGCAGTCCTTTTGCAAAAGGACTGCTTCTCAAATGACATTACATTTTTTCAGGTGCGGCAACTCCAACGAGGCGGAGCGCGTTTGCGATCGTCTGTTTCGTTGCGACGATGAGCGCAAGACGTGCACTCGTCTGTTCTGGAGCGGTTTCATCGAGTACTTTTTCCGCATTGTAGAAACTGTGGAACGTCGATGACAACTCTTGAATGTACGTCGTCACACGGTGCGGTGCACGTGCGCGTGCTGCGTCTGCGACGAGTTGTGGGAAGTCTCCGATTTTACGGAGGACGTCTTCTTCTTTTTCACTCGTTAATAAATGAGCGAGCGCTGCATCGGCTTCGAATCCTTTTTCATCCGCTTGACGGAGAATCGATGCGATTCGTGCGTGCGCATACTGTGCGTAGTATACCGGGTTTTCGTTCGACTGTGACACGGCTAAGTCTAAGTCAAAGTCCATTTGTGCGTCGCCTGAGCGCATCGCGAAGAAGTAACGAACGGCATCGAGACCGACGTCTTCAACGAGTTCGCGAAGTGTAACTGCTTTTCCTGTTCGTTTACTCATTTTGAACTTTTCGCCGTCTTTATACAACTGGACCATTTGAGCGACTTCTACTTCGAGCGTCTCTTTGTCGTAACCGAGCGCTTCGATCGCTGCTTTCATTCGCGGAATGTATCCGTGGTGATCAGCACCCCAAATGTTAATGAGCTTCGTAAAGCCACGTTGTAATTTATTTTCGTGGTAAGCGATATCCGGTGCTAAATACGTATACGATCCGTCATTTTTAATGAGTACGCGGTCTTTGTCGTCACCGAATGTTGTGGAACGGAACCACGTCGCGCCGTCTTGTTCAAACACGTGACCGTTCGCGCGTAATTTGTCGATCGCACGGTCGACGAGGTCTTGTTCGTAAAGTGATGTTTCTGAGAACCAAACGTCGAATGAAACGCGGAAATTCTCAAGGTCTGTTTTAATTTTTCCGAGCTCATAGTCAAGTCCTTCTTTACGGAACGCTGCGAGACGTTCTTCGTCAGCAACCG
Source organism: Planococcaceae bacterium Storch 2/2-2 (assembly GCA_009740415.1). Classification (GTDB taxonomy): domain Bacteria; phylum Bacillota; class Bacilli; order Bacillales_A; family Planococcaceae; genus Savagea. The sequence continues at coordinate 73,135 of WOYE01000005.1, forward strand.
TTAACCATTTGTCGCCGTCGCGCTCAACGATGCGTTCCGCTAATGCGACGATATCTTTTCCGCGGTAACCGTCTTCGGGCATCTCTTTCTGTTGGCCGAGCGCTTCAAAGTAACGAACGTCGATCGATACCGCTAAGTTGTCGATTTGGTTCCCCGCGTCGTTAATGTAATATTCACGTGCGACATCGTACCCTGCGAAATCTAAAATGTTACATAATGAATCTCCGAGTGAAGCGCCGCGCGCATGACCTAAGTGCAAGTCGCCTGTCGGGTTCGCTGAAACGAATTCGACTTGTACTTTTTCGCCCGCTCCTGCTTCCGAACGTCCGAATGACTCTTTCTGTTCAAGAACCGCTTTCACGACATCTGCTAAATAATCTTTTTTCACACGGATGTTTAAAAATCCAGGTCCGGCAATTTCGATCGATTCGATCCATTCGTTTTCTGGCAAATGATCCAACATCGCTTGAGCGATGTCGCGCGGTGGACGTTTCGCGATTTTCGTCAGCTGCATCGCTGCGTTCGTCGCATAATCGCCCATCTCTTTTTGCTTCGGTGTTTCTAAATGGATGTTCACATCTTCTACTTGCTCTGCAAAACCGGCTTTCACGATCGCTTCAGCGAGCGTCGTTTTAATATGTTGTTCTACTTGTTCTACTGCGTTCATTTTTTCTCCTCCGTATACGTAATCGTTAATTCATGTTTTCCGAGCGTCTCTCCATCTTCCGTTGCGAGCACGTAATGCGCTTCGACGACATGTTCACTTTCGCTGCCGTCCATTCGAACTCGTTCGACACGAGCGATGAGTGGCAACCGCATCGCACCGACTTGATAAATGAATGACGTTTCACGACGTGCTTCAAGCGGCAATCGCATGCGAACGTCTCCTCTACGTATGATCGTCATACGCTCTTTTCCTTTTTCAATCTTAACGGTCGTCGGAATGACTTGATCATTTTCTGTCACTTCGTCATACCGTAAATAGTCCGACGTTCCTTTTTGGATCCATTCTCCATCAATCGTCTGACGGTTCATTACCGTCGGTTGATCGTCGTAATGGATGACTGTATGTAATTTCACTTTGACCGAACGAGCCATCATGCCACCTTCTCTCTTTCTTTCAAAATGTATTGTACCATTATATCGTCTTCTCGTTTCCGTTACCATTCGTAGAAAAAACAAAAAAGCTTTCCTCGCTGAAAAATCAGGCAGGGAAAGCTTCATCCAACACGAAGAACGACTTCTCGTGAAATGCTTGGGGTTTTTCACGTCGTCTTCTCCATGGTGGACGTGTCCTAGCTTACAATTGCAAGCTGTATTATACAGTCTACTTCCTTTTTCGTCGACATTCAACTACTGAATGAAAAGTATAAGTAAACTGTCACTTTTTGTTCAAAAATAGTTCTTACTTAGTTTTCAAACCGTCGTGAAGCTCACGTTCACTTCGTTCCCACATCTCCGCATTGTGCGATTGTAAAAATTCACGCAAGAGACGTTTCGACAAATCGTCCATGTCATCGACGAGAATGCGGCGTTTCATCGAGCGGTCCATGTTATTCACATGGTCTGCTAACACTTTGTATCCACGACGCTTTTCGCGGTTGACGACGAGCTCGCAAGCTGCGACACCTGCATAGTACGGGCCGTCTTCTTTAAAGTCGATCGTCACCCAGACGAGCCAATACGGTTTACCGCCTTCTGAATCGGCACGATCGGTCGTGAACTTAATGCCTCGTTCCGTCGGTCCGCGCGCATGCATCGCACCTTCTTCGATGTACACGTGCTCTTCTTCAATGTCGATGAAAACCGGCGAGACGTTTTCGAGTGAAATGGAGCCGATTCCGAATCCTTTATGGCCATCCGTCGGATCATTTTTAATGATCGTGAAATCCATTTTACCTTTCCCACTTGTCATATTCCTTTTCCTCCTCTCATTTCTGCTATACTTACTACTATACAGAAATTTAAGGAAAAGAGGGGAAACGAATGCCTTACGTAACAGTAAAAATGTTGCCTGGACGTACCGACGAGCAAAAACGTGCACTTTGTGAAAAAGTGACAGAAGCAGTTTCTGAAACGGTTGACGCACCGAAAGAGAACATTACCGTCTTCATCGAAGAAATGCAGCCGGAACATTACGGCGTTGCTGGTCAATTGTTCAGCGACAAAAAGAAATAAGACATTTAAGAAAAAGCTGCCCGCCGAGCGGACAGCTTTTTTTATTGGACGAGTGAATCGATGAAGCGAAACGCTTCTGTAAATTCCTCATCCGTAAAATTCAATTTATTTTTAACGACACGAACTTTTTCAACTTGTTCTTTCCGGTTCAATCGGTCGAAGTAGAGCAATGTAGAAACGAGCTCTAAAAAGCGTGAACGTTGACTCGTCAACGCCTCGACGAACGTCGGTTCAATGAATGACTCCGGCACGATCGTCTCCGCAAAATGCAATCCTTCTTCCGTCGGTGCGTAACAATATTGGACGTAAGACCCTTTATCGTGGACCGTCTCTTCGACGAACCCGAGCTCACACAATTCTTCAATCCGACACGTCAACTCTTCCGAATACGGTCCGTACATATGGAGTCCGTACTTTTCTTGAAACGGGTACCCACTTTTCTTCGCAATATAAATCATTTTTTGTAATTTTTTCCGTCCGTCAATTTGGCCTGCCACTGCAATGAATTGAACTAATTTCGCATGATCCCGTAACACTTACGTTCCACTCCCTAACTTATTTAAAATCCGTTCGTATAGAGGATGCTCCTCTTTCCCCGCACGCAATACGTCTTCTGGAAAATACAACTTATGACTCGTTCGGCGCTTACCTGAAATCGACTGGACGATATCGGACGCCTTCGACAATTCAATTTTGTTCCCATCCGGTTGAATGAGTTGGATCGGAACGCGTTCATTTTCTTCACCTGGCCGGTACAAATCGTACGGCAAGTCAGAAGAAGAAAGAGCGACTAAATAGTAGTCCGGGTCGAGTCCGGCTTCTCGAAATAACCGCTCTAACTCACCGAACCGAACGTATTCGGTCGCCGGATTGAAATCGATGTATTGAAAGAGACGACGGTTTAAAAATCGGTCGCTCAAATCCGATAAAATCGGGTCCGCTTCTTGCTGCCACATATGAAAAGCCGTCACTAACACACTTTCGTCCAGTGCAACGTAATCTTCTACCGTTACACGATCTTCAAAAAAGGCACGTAGTGACTCCGGTACCCATTCAAACGGATATCCTTCTTCGTACAACTGCTTCGCTCGATGCAACGCTTTCGTCAAAATGACTTCTGCGCTGCGCGATGTCGGATGGAAATACACTTGCCAATACATTTGGTACCGACTCATAATATAATCTTCTACCGCATGCATACCACTCGTCTTAATGACGACTTCGTCTTCCGTCGGTCGCATGACACGCAAAATACGTTCCATATCGAAATGCCCGTACGACACGCCGGTGTAAAACGAGTCGCGCTGTAAATAATCCATCCGGTCCGCATCGATTTGACTCGAAACGAGGCTAATGACTAATTTATTCGGATACGTCTTTTCAATCACTTCGGCAACTTGTTTCGGAAAGTTAGATGAAACGCGTGAAAGAACGTCATTCACTTCAGTAGGTCCGAGAATAATTTCACGTGTAAATTGTTCGTGATCCAAGTCAAATACGTTTTCGAACGCATGAGAAAATGGACCGTGCCCGACGTCATGTAACAACGCCGCACAAAGTGTGACGAGACGTTCTGACGCATCCCACTCCGGGCGTCCTGCGAATACGTCATCGACGATACGGCGGACGATTTCGTATACGCCGAGTGAATGTTGAAATCGACTATGTTCCGCTCCGTGAAAGACGAGATACGTCGTTCCGAGTTGGCGAATGCGACGCAATCGTTGAAACTCACGCGTTCCGATGACGTCCCAAATGACGCGATCCCGAACGTGAATGTAGTTGTGGATCGGGTCTTTAAATACTTTCTCTTCACTTAGCTTTTCTGTTCCATAACTCACGCTATTCCTCCTATTCGTTCAGCTTCGCATTTCGTTTCATCATCCGTTGTAAATAATGCATGTACAACTCCAACTCTTCATCGGTATACGGACGGGTGACGACTCGTTCATCCGCTAATTCATGCAAGACGATTTGGATACGATGGACGATATCCGAAACGGTCCACGTTTCATCGAGCAATTCATTCAACGTCGCCATGACGTGCGGTTGCACGTCCGGGTAAACCGTTTTCGTCTCTTCTCCTTGAATGCCGCGCTCGTACATGTTGCGAATGAACGCAGCACGTTCGCTCCCGCTTCCTTCGATGCCGAGGTACACTTGTACCGCAATTCCTTTACGAATGCGACGTTGTGAAATGCCTGCAAATTTTTTCCCGTCGATGCTCAAATCGTACGAGCCTGGGCAGTACGACCCGACGACTTCATACGCTTCGATCCGACCTTCTGCTTCCGGAAAGAGCAATTGAACGAAAGCAAGCATCGCTTCATAACCGTCATCGATCGATAATCGTTCCTCACGTTCTGAAAACGTTAACGTAACGTTCAAAATTCCTTCATCGAGCACGACCGCCAGTCCACCCGAATTTCGTACAATCGGACGGTAGCCGTTCATTTTACAAAAATCGACCGCTTCTTCGATGTACGGCATCCGCGCATCTTGTAATCCTAAAATAACACTGCGATCGTGAACCCACGTTCGAACGCTCGATGGACTCATCCCTTGACCGACGAGATGACAAATCGTGTCATCTTGTGCGAACGACTCGACCGGTGAACGCGATCGCATAATGAGCGACTCGTCGATCCAGCGCCACTCCTTTTGCCATAACAACTGTTCTCCTTTAGTCATATGCTTCCCCACTTTACAAATGTTCATCTTTCCATTCTAGTATACGTGCATCAAAAAAGAAACGGGGACTCTTTCTCATAATCGCTCGTCCAACAGGACCATTTCCACGCCACGCGAACGATCACTGAAAAAGAAAAGGAAACGTTCCATCGAATCGTGACGATTTTGTCAAACGGTGCGTCTAATACGAAAACCCTTTCACTTTGTGCTACACTAATCGGTAGAACGATAACATTTCATTAAAAGGAGATTGAGTGATTGTGAACGAAGAAATGAAAAAGAACTTAGCCAAATCGGCTGAAAATGCAAACATTGCCGCACAAACGTTAGACGGTTGGTACATGTTACACGATTTACGTTCGATGGACTGGGCAGCATGGCGCCACGTTCCAGAAGCGGATCGTAAAGTAATGGTTCAACAGTTCGTCGACTATTTGGACGAGCTCCAAAAAGCGGACGACGCACGTACAGGTGGACATGCGTTTTACACGATTGTCGGACAAAAAGCGGACTTCATGTTAGTGACGCTTCGTCCAACGATGGATGAAATTCAACAACTTGAAGCGAAGTTGAACAAACTGCCGATTGCAGACTTCTTCATTCCGACGTATTCATACGTGTCAGTCGTTGAACTTTCAAACTACTTAGCAGGGAAAGACGCTGCGGAACAAGAAGACCCGTACGCAAACCCATACGTTCAAGGACGTCTCTATCCAGAAATCCAACGCCGTCCGTACATCTGTTTCTACCCGATGGACAAAAAACGCGAAGGAAACGACAACTGGTACATGCTCAGCATGGAAAAACGTCGTGAGTTAATGTACAGTCACGGTTTAATCGGTCGTAGCTACGCTGGAAAAGTGAAACAGATCATTTCAGGATCTGTCGGCTTCGACGATTACGAGTGGGGTGTCACATTGTTTGCGGACGATGTACTCCAGTTCAAAAAACTCATTTACGAAATGCGCTTTGATGAAGTGAGTGCACGTTACGGTGTATTCGGTTCATTCTTCGTCGGTACGATTTTACAAGGTGTCGACCGTCAAACGTTTTTCGAACTATAAGTGGAAACGAAAAAGCAAGGTTACGCGTTCGAGCGTAGCCTTGCTTTTTTCGATACTCGAGAAAACGTATCACACGAGGATATACGCTACGAACGAAAGAAACTTAGCGACCCTTTACTTTATGTAAATGGCCGCTAAGTGATCCGTTAGCTGCGTTATGTTCGAGCCACGCTTTCTCTTATCCTCTAATCATCGCGATGATGAAACATACCCATCCCGCTAAAAACAACACGCCGCCGACCGGTGTAATGAGACCGAACTTTCCGAGTCCACCGCCTGCAAGTGTCGTTACGTATAAACTGCCTGAGAAGAAAATCGTTCCGATGATAAATAAATTTCCTGCCCACTTCAAAAGAGGTGATCCACCGAAAAGAGACGAATTCATTAAAATACCGACTGCTAGTAAAGCGATCGCGTGATACATTTGGTATTCAACGCCTGTCTCCCACACTTCGATGAAACGTTCCTCTACTTTTCCTTGAAGGCCGTGCGCACCGAATGCACCGAGTGCAACTCCGATAAACGCACTAATTCCTCCAGCGATTAAATAAAATGGCATAGTATCCCCCCTTATCAACTGTTCCGTTACTCTCAATCGTTTCTATTGTACCACCCTATTTCGAATCGATGTCGTACAATTGTGTGGCAATCTTTGTTAAAAGTCGAAAAGGGAATCGCCGTTCGCTCCTTCGATAGAAACAGGTTCTTCCATCGATGACGGTACATTCATCGACTGAACCGGTCGCTCGTACACCGGTTGGGGTGACTGGATCGGCTGCTGTGGCATCGGTGCCTCGGTCCGTCTGACGGTATGTGAAGACGCGGACGGACGATGTTGCAACGCGACGTGACAGAGCGACTGAATCGCTGTTAACGAAGCTTTCGTCTCTTCTTCGGAATCGGTCTGTTTCGCACGTTGAACGAGTTGTTCAATTTCGTCAACGATCGCTCGTAATGGAATCATTTCATCTACCTCCCTTTTTTCTGTTTAAACTGGAAACACGGATAACCGCTCGATCGCTCGACGACGACGGATGGCATTTCACGCGTTTTAAAACCGTGCGCGAGACAAGCGCGCGGCGCTGACCGCTCCCACGTCACTTTAAAATGTTCGCATTGAAAACAGTTCGGACGTCGATTCATTCACAATCAGAAGCGGTCTGCTTCTTCCAATCGATCGGCTCTTCTCCCCACTCGATGAGCCATTCGTTCGTTCGTGAATACGGGCGACTTCCGAAAAATCCGTTCCGTGCACTGAACGGGCTCGGATGAGTCGATTCAATAATCGCATGACGCGACGTATCGATGAGCGACTTTTTCGCTCGTGCCGGATTGCCCCACAATAAAAAAACGATCGGATGAGGCGCGTCATTCAACGTGCGAATGACAGTATCGGTTAACTGTTCCCACCCTTTATTTTTATGCGAATGAGGTTTCCCTTCGCGTACCGTAAGTACGGTATTTAATAGGAGAACACCTTGGCGCGCCCACCCTTCTAAATTGCCTGTCGGCTCGTACGGAATCCCGAGATCGGCTTCCAACTCTTTTTTCATATTGCGCACACTCGGTGGTACGTTCACACCTTCTCGTACAGAGAAACTTAATCCGTGCGCTTGTCCTGCTCCGTGATACGGATCTTGCCCGAGTATGACTACTTTTACTTTGTCATACGGCGTCAATCGAAACGCATTCCAAATGTCTTCCATCGGTGGATAAATCGTTTCATTTTCGTATTCTTCTTTTAAAAATTGTCGGAGTTCTTCATACGACTCCGTTTGAAATGCTTCTTGTAATCGATCGTCCCAATCATTTCCGATGAATCGTCTCATCGCAATCACTCCTTAAATGTCACTGTTACAGTGAACCCTTCAAACGCGAACAACTCTTTGACGAGTTGCTCGGCATTTTGAACGGCTACTTCTTTCAATCCTTGTTGTTCTGCTTCTTCAACGATTAACGCTTTCGCTTCGTTCGCTAACGTATACGCTTCTTTCATATTCGCTTCCGAACGGAACAACCCTTCCGCTGAAAAAATGTCTACATGATCAAAGTCGAGAGAAGGACTGCCTAAAAACTGAATCGGTGGCAGTGCGAGCGTCGCCGTCTTTTGATCATAATCGATCGTTACATCTTCTTCGGTCAATGTATCTAAATCAACTCCTGCTCGAATGACGCCCGGCATAATGACGAGTAACTTCCGTTTCGTTCCTGGCATATTGACGCCGATTTCTTTTCCGAATAGTTGATTGTCTTCTCGTTCAATGACTGCTTTAATATGAGCTTCTGCAGTCGCTACTTGTTCGATCGCTTGAATGCGTTCAACGACGGCACTTTTTTCAATCGTTGCATGAGTCCCCTTAGCGAAGGACCACGTGAGCCAAGTCGCACTTCCACCAACTGCCAAAACGAGTAAGAACAACCCGAGCATACGACGTTTGATCGTTTTCATTCGCCTTCCCTCCCTTTCATTCTCTTTCATTAGCTTAAATAACTTCTTCCCGAATGACAACTGCGAGCCGAATCGTTTCCGTCGTTTTTTCTTCATTCGTTCGATATAATAAAACGATTAGAGGAACGAGGAGGAATCGTCATGGAATTGATGAATCGAGAACAGGTTCAACAGTTGTTACAATCGTTTGCGAACGAGCCCGTCTACATCCATTTGGAAACGACGAGCGGTGCGTACGCTGCACATTTGCAAGAAGGATTTTTTAATAGCGGCGCATTCATTCGAAACGTTCAACTGACGTTTGAACATGCACACGTCACACCCGACAGCCCTCACCGCGTCGGCTTAAAATTGCCACACGGCTGGGTATACGCTCAAGGCATCACTCATTATACCGTCACTGAACGCGATGAACTGTTGCTCGCTGGATTAGATGGAGAAGGCAAGTTAGCGGTCGCGCTTCAAGTAAGTCGCACACCGTTTGCCCAATAAAAAGGAGAGATTACGATGTTGGAAAAAGAACGCCACGTTCTCGTCATATTACCCCATCCGGACGATGAAACGTTCGGAGCTGCTGGCACCATCGCAACGTACCGTTCCATGGATGTTCCTGTAACGTACGTCTGCTTAACACTCGGTGAAATGGGACGCGCTTTCGGCAATCCGCCATTTGCGAACCGTGAAAATTTACGGGACATTCGTAAGAAAGAATTGTTCGATGCGTGTGAAGCGATCGGCTTAACCGACGTTCGTCTCGGAGGATTTCGCGATAAAACGATCGAATTTGAAGAACAACGTTATTTGATCGATCGGATGAAAGCGTACATTGAAGAAGTGAACCCGTCGCTCTTGATCGCTTTTTATCCGGGTCACTCCGTCCACCCGGACCATGAAGCGAGCGCACGCGCCATCGTCCATGCGGTCGCTGAACTTCCGAAAGAACAACGTCCGACATTGCATTTGATCGCATTTTCAAACGATGCGAAAGAACAAATTGGTGAACCTGACGTCCACCGAAATGTCGCTCACGTCGTCGATGCTAAAATTGACGCGTTGAATGCGCACGCTTCTCAAACGATTTGGATCGTCGATTGGGTGAAAGAAGGACTTCAAACCGACGACCCGGAAGTGTACGAATGGCTCGAAAATGAATACTTTTATACGTACGACGTCGAAAAAGAACAACTTCCGACGTGGTAAGAAAAAAGTTATCCACTTGTGGATAACTTTTTTTACGTCCGTTTGGTATACTAAACGATGAAAGAGAGGTGTCTCTATAATGAACGGAACAAAAGCTCCGATCGGACCTAAAATTGTCCGCTTGCTCGTATTAGTCGCGATCGGGATCGGTCTCGCCTATCTCATGGGATTGCTCGGCTGGCCAAAATGGATCGCGATCGTCGTCGTCCTTTTCGTCCTCGTCGCACTTTCCATCGGATGGCCTTTTTACATTTTGTACAAATCTCCTTCACTTTCACTCGTTGATCGTTACTTGCAACAAAATGCGGTGAAACCGATTTTCGGGTATTCGTATGCGATCGCACACGGAACCGAAGAAGATATCATTCGCAACTTAGACTTATTAATTGAACAATTTCCACAGCCTGAAATGCAAATGGTGTACAAAGGAAACCGCGCGTTCTTTTTAAAAGACGGCGAAGCGCTCGTCGCACACGCTGAAACGCTCGAGCCGTCTGAACATCGCGTCTATTTCCTCGCACTCGGTTATATTATGCAATATCAGTTTGAAGAAGCCGCTCCGTACGAAGCGAAGCTCACATCACCCGCTTTACTTCATATGGTACGCGCCGTCCGTGCACTTTATGAAAAAGATCGCGACGGCTACGAAACGTCGAAACAACAAATTGAATCGACGCTCGTCGGCTTGCAAAAATACAATGCGTATTACGGCTTAGAACGACTAGAACTGAATAAACCGTAACGAAAAAGAGTAGCGCTCGAGCGCTACTCTTTTTGTTCATTGAGCAAGTGGACATCTTTTTCATCGATTCGGGCAACGAGTAAACGTTGATTGTAAGGTAACGTCCATTGGACGAGCGTACCGAGACCGAAAGCGATGAAAACCGTTCCGACCCCAACCGGTCCGCCGAGCGCCCAACCTGCAAGAGCAACGCTCACTTCCATCGTCGTACGAGCTCCGTTAATACTCATTCCGAGCTGATCGATCAAAATGAGCATTAAACTATCTCGCGGTCCCGCTCCCATATTCGGCGCCATGTACATTCCAATTCCGATGCCCATCACGATGACACCAACGATGAACATCGCTAAACTGCTTCCGAATGAGGAAACTTCCGGCAATACGAAAAGGCTAATGTCAATGAAGACACCGATGACGACCATGTTGATCCACGTTCCGATTTTCGGTAACTTTCGGTAAACGACGATCATGAGCAAAATGAGTACAAATCCAGAAATGATGCTCCATGTACCAATCGTTAAACCGAACGTCTCCGTCAATCCGTAATGAAGAACGTCCCAAGGTCCAATCCCGAAACGTTCACCTCGGATCGTCATTCCGATACCGAATGCTAAAATGATCATCCCGACGAAATAAAACGCCCACCGCCAACGTGCTGTGCGGTTCATAGCATCTTCCTACTTTCCTACCCTTTTACGATACCATGAACCGCCGATTTCGTCTTCTTCTTATTTCGTTAATGGATGAAACGTCGCATCCGTTACGCGCACTAAATCAAGAGGTGCGACGACCATTTGATAACCGACTTTTCCTGCGCTCACGATCATTCGCTCCTTTTCTTCTGCTGAACGATCGATCAACGTCGGCCACTGTTTTTTCATCCCGACCGGTGAGCAGCCCCCTCGGACGTAGCCGGTTTCTTCCGTCAACTGTGAAAGTGGTAACATGTCGACTTTTTTGACGCCCATAATCGAAGCGACTTTTTTCAAATCGAGATGAGCAGCAACCGGTATGAGACAGACGAACCGCTCTTCCCCCGACATCGTCACTAACGTTTTGTACACATCGTCCATCGGCTCACCTGTTTTTTCAGCGACTGAGATACCATCTACTTGACCGTCTGTTACGTCATACAGTTGGAGCGTGTAATCGATTTTTTGTTGTTCCAATCGACGGAGAGCATTCGTTTTTACTTTTTTCTTTTTAGCCAATGTAATTCATCCTTTCTCATGGAAACGAGCCTTTTTCCTAAAGGAAAAAGGCCCGTCTCATTAAGCGAAGCGTGACACGTTCGGTTCATAAGGAAGGTGGAGCAACTGTTGGTGCGTTGCATACGTCGTATGCGCCAACGTTTCATACGGAATGTATGGATCATGTGTTAAACGAGCGATGACAGGTTGGGCAACGATCGCGCGTGCCCGGTTGTGCAAGTCGATAAATGAATCCGTACTCCATTCGAACGACTCGTACGTCTCCACGGTTTCGTCTCGTTCCCACGCCTCGAGCGTTTCTTCTAAAGTTGCTTCTTGTACAGCGGGTAAACGCAAATCAGGTAAGCTTGCGGCTTCCTTCGTTCGCTCCGTCACTTCTCGTTGCAGAGCGATCGTCTCTTCTGCTTCCACTTCTGAAAGCTCACCGAGTAGCAACGCTTCAAGCCTCTTCACGAGCGATTCAGTTGAATCTTTCAAACTCGCTTGTTCCGAGTACGCCGACTGAGCGCTTTTTCGCCGCACGGATTCGTAACGGTTTAACTCATTTTGAATGAGTGCTGTCGCGGTTAATCCCATATCCTTCACCCCTTCCTCTCTTTCCGATCAATTACTGTTCAAACAGTTTTTTCAACGCCTCTGCCATCGCTGTATTTTCCGGTTCTTCTTGTTGCTTCATAAATTTCTGCACCGTACGACGGTCTGCTTGACGACCTTTCGTCTTATTGCGGCGCTGTTTAAAGACCGATAGTTTTTCACGGTGGCCACATGAACAGACGAAAATCCGACCGTCCCCTTCACCGCGCAATTCTAATTTTTTCTTACAGTTCGGACAGCGTGCATTCGTTTTTTGCGAAACGTTTTGACGGTGTCCGCATTCACGATCTTGACAGACGTTCATGACGCCGCGTTTTCCGTTGACGCGGAGAAGTGGCTTTCCACAATCCGGGCACATTTTTCCGGTAATGTTATCATGTTTGAACTTCTTGTCATCCATTATAATATCTTTTACAGATTTTTGGGAGAATTCGATCATTTCTTTCATAAAATCAGACTTTTTCATTTTCCCACGTGCAATTTGGTCTAAACTTTGTTCCCACTCCGCTGTAAGAGCGGGTGACTTTAAGTCTTCTGGCACGAGTTCTAACAATTGGCGACCTTTTGACGTAGTGAACAATTCATTCCCTCGTTTTTCAATGACAAACGTTTGAAACAGACGCTCGATAATTTCAGCGCGCGTCGCGACCGTTCCGATGCCACCGACCTCACCGATCGTCTCGAGTAATTGTTTCGACTCACCTTGCATAAATCGTTTCGGATTTTCCATCGCAGCGAGCAACGTTCCTTCGTTAAATCGAGCAGGTGGCTTCGTTTCACCTTCCGTTCGACTAATCGCGCGGATCGCGACCGTCTCTCCTTTTGTAAACGATGGCAATTGAGCGTTCAACTCTTCTTCGCCCATCGTCACAGCACGCCAACCGAGTTCCGTCATTTTTTCACCTTTCGCAATGAATGTTTCTCCACCGACGTCTAACGTAATCGTCATTTGTTCGTACGTAGCAGGTCCTAAAAAGACCGCTAAAAATCGTGCGACAATTAGATGATACAAATCTTCTTCGCGTCCGGATAACGAACCGCGAAGCGGTGTTTCTTCCGTCGGAATGATCGCGTGGTGATCGGTCACTTTTGCATTGTTGACGACCCCTTTTTGAGGGCGGATGTCTTTTTGGCGTAAAATGCGATTCGCTTCTTTTCGATAAATGCTCGTATCGACCGCTTCGATTCGCTCACGAAGCGTGCCGACTAAGTCGTCCGTTAAATGTTTCGAATCGGTTCGTGGATACGTGACGACTTTATGGCGTTCGTACAAGTTTTGGAGCGTAGACAACGTCTCTTTCGCTGACCATCCCCACCGTTTGTACGCTTCTTTTTGGAGCTCAGTTAAATCGAAAAGTGGTGGGGCAAACGTCTTCTTCGGTTTCGTTACCACGTCGACGACCTGGCCTTCTTTTACGTCATCGAGTTGTTCGAGTAAACGATTAGCGAGCGCTTCATCGAATGTGCGCGTTTCATTCGACTTCGTTTGCCAACGAAACGTCGCACGTTCTGTCAACGCTTCAAGACCGTAGTACGACTTCGGTCGAAACTCGCGGATCGTCTCTTCTCGTGCTGCAATCATAGCGAGTGTTGGCGTTTGGACACGTCCTGTCGACAATTGAGCGTTATGCTTTACTGTGAGCGCCCGTGTCGCATTAATGCCGACGATCCAATCGGCTTCTGCGCGCGCAACCGCTGCTTCGTACAAATGATCGTATGCACGACCGTCTTTCAAGTTTGCAAACCCTTCAACGATCGCTTTTTTCGTCACCGATGAAATCCATAACCGTTTGATCGGCTTGTTCACTTTCGCCTTTTCTAAAATCCATCGAGCGACGAGTTCTCCTTCACGTCCAGCGTCCGTCGCGATGATGATTTCTTTCACGTCACTACGTTTCAATTGTGCTTTCACCGCATTGAACTGTTTCGTCGTTTGACGAATGACGATTAACTTGAACGGATCTGGAATGATCGGTAAATCTTCGAGCGTCCATTTTTGATATTTTTTATCGTACTGTTCCGGTGTCGCATGTGTTACTAAATGACCGAGCGCCCACGTGACGATGTATCGATCTCCTTCAATGAATCCATTTCCTTTTTTCGTACAACCGAGTGCGCTCGCAATATCACGAGCGACCGACGGCTTTTCTGCTAAAACGACTGATTTTGACATAAGCTTCCCTACTTTCTTCTTTGTAGTATACACGTTCTCACAAAACGTTGGAAACGAACGAGAAAAAACCACTTCCCGTTTGAGAAGTGGTCGTTCGATTATTCTTCGTGTCCTTGATCGAGCGCATCTTGTGGGCGAAGTTTCGGACCCATTTCTGCGTAATGTACGAAAACGCGTGCCATTTCTTGAAGGCGTGCTAACACGTCTTCATCAACGAGTTCATTGTTCTCATTGAAGTGGTCACGGTGTGTGTACACGTAGTTCGGTGTGACGAGACAACGGAAGTAATCGAGAATCGGTTTTAATTGATTTTCAATGACGAGGTGGTGTTGGTACGTTCCACCGTTTCCGATCATCGAAACCGGTTTATAGCGCATCGCTTTCGGATGTAACATGTCGAATACGTTTTTCAACACACCTGGAATCGAGCCTTGGAAAATAGGTGATGCGATAATGTATCCGTCCGCTTCTTGAATTTTCGTAACGAGTTGCTGCATGCTTTCTGGATATTGATCAAATGGACGACCATCTACGATCGCATGCTCCGCATCCGCTAATGAAACGAGTTCAAATTCGAACCCGCACTTCGTTTCCTCTAAATATTGTTGTACTTTTTCGAGTACGACGCCCGTTTTACGACCGAGCACCGTCCCATCTACTAATAAAATCTTCATGAAAATCCTCCTTCAATCAATTCGTCCTTTTTCTATCGTACCAAATCTTCCATCACTTTTCCCGTACTTCTACTCTTTCGCTGACTTCGGTACGTCACCTGGTAGATCATGGGAGTCATCTTCCATTTCTTGTCGCTCGACGAGCAACTGCTCCACCTCTTCATACGCAATTTCTTCTTCGGTCTGCTCATCGATGCGCTCATGCACACGTTCGATCGTCTCTGTGAACGGCGATAATGCAACGACTGTGTCGCCCGGTTCTGCACGACGTTCATTTTCTTCAGAGAAGAAAATGATCGAACCGTCTTCTTTTTCGATGTAAAGAAGAACGGCTTCATTGCTTCGATCACGTAAATAACTCGTGTAACTATACTGCTCAGTAATTCGTGTACGACGGATGACATCACCACGCGCTACACGATCGTCAAGTTCAGAAATCGTTAAAGCAGGTGAGAACGGTGCACGACCGACTTGTGTCGGACGAAGCGCATCCGATGATACGCGTCTCGTTTTCGTTTGCAATAAATGCTCCGTTCCAAAGTCTGGCCCGAAGTCCGAGCAAACGTTGGCGTTGTAACGATCTGAACGTGTCATCGCTAACAAGTAACGGTACGGCGTGAAGTCGATGTTCAATTCCGTCTGTTCACGCAAAATGTTTCCTGTAAAGCTCGGAACTGAATTTTTACGAGCGCTCGTTAAGTTCGAATAGTTTCGATCGGCGATTAACACGTCGTTGCCTGATTTTTGAATCGCTGCTCCGAGTTCGGCTGCGAAGCGCGTTCCACCGACAATGAGCACGCCCGATTCATCCGTCGTCGCTAAATTCAACTTGCGAGCGAGCCAACTAATTGAAAATCCGTGTAATAAAACGGTTCCGAAGACGAGAGCGAACGTTAAAGCTGTTAATAACTCGGCATCTTTGTATCCGTTATCGAGTAAGATCGTCGCAAAATAACCGGAAACGGTCAGCGCAACGATTCCTCGCGGTGCGATCCAACCGATCAACAATTTTTCACGCGCATTCAATTCTGTACCGATCGTCGATAACCAAATTGACGCAGGACGAACGACGAACAACATAACCGCTACGAAAGCGATAATGTTCGGGTTCGTAATTTCGATTAAAATGTCCGGATCTAACGAAGCCGTCAACATGACGAAAATACCGGATATGAGTAACACAGAAATATTTTCTTTAAAATGTTTAATATCTTCTAATGCGGTCAACTTCATATTCGCCATCATCATCCCCATCGCAGTAACTGCGAGAAGACCCGTTTCGTGCATAATTTCATCCGATAAGACGAATGCAAAAATAACGACTGCGAATAAGACCGGTGCTTTTAAAAACTCCGGGATGCCTCCATCTTCAATGGCACGACCGACGAACCAGCCGGCTGCACAACCGATGACGACAGCGAGCGTACTCGCCCCGAAGAAAAGAAGAAGTGCGTTAAACGTCACTTCACTATTTAAAAACTTAATGAATTCGTAAGCGAATACCGCAAGAAGCGCACCGAATGGATCGACGACGATCCCTTCCCATTTTAAAATGGCTGCAGGACGTGGCTTCAATTTCGCCTGACGCAACAGTGGCAAAATAACAGTCGGTCCCGTGACGATGAACAATCCACCGATGATCCACGCGACTGCCCACGATAAACCTGCGACGTAATGCGCAGCGAGCGAGCCACCGATCCAAGCGATGAACGCACCGAGCGTGACGATCCGTCCAACTGGCTTACTAAACCCTTTAATTTCTTTAAAATCTAAATTTAAACTACCTTCAAATAAAATAATTGCGACTGCTAATGAAATAATCGGACTAAATAAATCCCCCATCGATTGTTGCGGGTTAATGAGTCCAAAAATCGGTCCGACGAGCAATCCGGCAATCGACATGACGACGATCGCAGGCATACTGAACCGCCATGCGAGCCATTGCGATAAAATACCGAGTAACACGACGAACATTAAATCAAATAACAATGAATCAAACAAATGAATCCCCCCTTTTTAATCAAACGATCGACCCTTTTACTACATGCCCCTTCTTTCTCGATCGTACTCCCCCATTTTTTCCATGTTTCATCGGGCCGAAACTTCTTATCATAATACCATAGTGAAGAAAGGAGACGAAGCCGATGAATCAAAATAACCGTTCAATGGATGAAACGTTAAAACATTCCTACATGCTCATCCAATCGAATATCGAACAACTTGAAGCGATTCAAGATTGGGAAGCGATCGAACTTGCGACTGCTCATCTTGCGAAAATTGAACGCGCATTACGTGAACAGGCCTTTTCTTCTTAATCGCTGATCGATACACTCTTCCTTTGTCAAAATATGATAAAAAAGACCGCTCCTTCTCTCCTGTCGAGAGCGGGCGGTCTTTCTTTTTCTTCATAACGAGCGAATGAGCAATGGCTGAGCGGACATCTCGTGCGCATCGTCCATTCGCGTAGCCATTCATCAGTACGGAAATGGAGTCATCGATTAAGCGAGCACGTAGTCTGTCATCGCATCATCTTCACTCATCAACTCTTTTAAATACTTCTTCCCACGGAATAAACGTGATTTCACTGTACCGATCGACACTTTCATCTCTTCCGCAATTTCCATCAATGAATATTGGTACACGTAAAAATATTCAATCGTCGTTTTATAAATGCTGTCGAGCTCATTCATTTTTTCTTGAACGATCGCCTGCATATCTTCGAGCTCTACTTCTTCGACTGGCGTCATGTCATCACTCGGCACGAGATCGAGCAGAGGAACGTCGAGTGACTTCGGCTGGTTCATGACATATTTGCTGCGACGTGTATTTTTACGATACCGATCGCGGAACGTATTCATACAAATCGTCGTAATCCACGCTTTCATTTTTTCGACCGTACTAATTTTATGTTCG
Organism: Planococcaceae bacterium Storch 2/2-2; assembly: GCA_009740415.1. Lineage (GTDB taxonomy): Bacteria > Bacillota > Bacilli > Bacillales_A > Planococcaceae > Savagea. The sequence goes on from WOYE01000005.1 coordinate 91,024, forward strand.
TATCGAACGACTTTCACCCATACGTCTTGCATTAAATCTTCCGCTTCTTCCTTATTTCGCGTCAACTTCAAACAAAGGTAATATGTATACTGTCCGTATTCTTCGTATAAATCTTGTACTGTATGTTTCATCCGTAACGCCTCCTGAATGTGCTGTTACATACAGTATGCAAGATTTTTGAAAAATGAACTATCGCTCTTCCTTTCATTTACCTTACAAATGTGTAAGGTAAAAAAAGCCTCTTCAAAAAAAGAGGCTTCTACACGTCTTCTCGCTCGACGAGAAGTCGTTCTTCTTCATATTTTTGAATCGTTAATTTAACGATCCGACTTCGGTCCATTTCATTAATCGTCCAACGGAACCCTTCATAAATCATCTCATCCCCGACTTGTGGGATATGGCCGAACTGTTGCATGAAAAATCCAGCGACCGTTTCACTTTCGTCAGGCAATTCAATTTCAAGCCATTCCATGGCGTCTTCTAAATCAAGACGACCGTGACAAATTAAAGTTTCCTCATCTTCATAATAAATGAAAATTTCTTCTAAGTCGGTCTCGTCTTCGATTTCTTGACCGATCATTTCTTCAATGATGTCTTCCTGTGTGACGAGTCCGAGCGTTCCACCGTATTCATCTAAAATGATCGCCATATGTTTTTTATGGGCGAGCATGAGACGAAACACCGTTTCGACACTCATCGTTTGAACGACGTAAAGCGGATCCCAATCGATGTACTTTTCAAACGGGTCATTCGGACGTTTCGACCATTCGATCAGTTTTTTCGAATAAAAGAGTCCTGTCACTTTATCGATACTTTCTTCGTACACCGGATACCTCGTATAAAAATATTCTAAAATCGTCTCGCGCACTTCTTCGTACGACGAATCGAGCGGAAGAGCGATGACGTCCGTTCGGTGCGTCTCCATGACGTCGAGCACGTCTTTTTCTGGAAAGTCGAGCACTCCTTTAATACGTTCCGTCTCTTCTTTTTCAAAAGCACCTTCCACTTCAGCTAAATCGACGAGCGAACGTAAGTCGTCTTTCGTCAACGTCGCTTCTGTTACCGTTCCTTTTGAAATGATACGAATGAACAAATTCGTAAATTTAGAAAGTAAAAACGTAAGCGGCGTCAATAAGACGACGAGCGCTCGAATGACAGGAGCGACGATGTAGGCGATCGTATCCGCAAATGTCGCAGCGATCGTTTTCGGCAACACTTCTCCGAAGACGATGAGCGTTACCGTCAACACCCCTGTCCAAAATCCAACGCTCACTCCTTTATCGATCGCGATCATCGTTACGAGCGTTGGAAGCATAATGTTCGCAATGTTATTTCCGATTAAAATAGCCGTAATCATCCGATCCGGCTTTTGCAATAAGGCGTCTAATTTCTGTGCTTTTTGATCCCCTTCGTTCGCTCGAAAACGCACTTTCATACGATTTACCGCAGTGAGTGCTGTCTCGCTACCCGAAAGGAAAAAAGACATGAATAAAAATAATGCTAAAGCGATAAACAAACGCGTCTCCTCCAAAATAAATACTTCGTGCTCCATCATTTCGTTCCCACTAGTATATCATAGTTGCCCTTTTTTCCACGAATTCAACCTTTTATTTTCTCTCTTTTCTAACAACTTTCCGAGCCGTTCTTTTCATTCAAACGATGGTATACTAAACGTATCTATTGAAGGAGATGATTCATTTATGACACGTTTTGAGCAACTCAATACGTATTTTCAAACGAATCGCAACCGCCATCTCGACGAGTTGCGTCAATTTTTAGCGATCGAAAGCATTAGTGCGCTTTCTGAACATCAATCAGACATGACGAAAGCAGCCGAATGGCTCGTCGAATCGATGAAAGCGGTCGGACTAGAAAACGTTTCGATCGACCCGACTGACGGATACCCGGTCGTCTACGGCGACTGGATGCATGCGGAAGGACGTCCAACGATTCTCGTGTACGGACATTATGACGTCCAACCGGTCGATCCTGTCGAACTGTGGGAAACACCTCCATTCGAAGCGACGATTCGCGACAACAAATTGTACGCACGTGGAGCGAGCGACGATAAAGGACAAGTGTTCATGCATTTGAAAGCGGTAGAAGCGATGATGGAACAGTTCGGCGAACTTCCGGTCAACGTGAAATTCATGTTGGAAGGTGAAGAAGAAATCGGTTCACCGAGTTTAGAAGCGTACATCGAATCGAACAAAGAAAAATTAGCGAGCGACATCATTTTAATTTCGGATACGGGTATGGCAGGTCCTGGTAAACCAGCGATTTGCTACGGACTACGTGGTCTTGCCGGTATTCAAATCGACGTGCGCGGTCCAAAAGGCGACTTGCACTCAGGCATTTACGGAGGCGGTGTCCAAAACCCATTGCACGCACTCGCACACATTTTGGCGAGTTTCCGAGACAAAGAAGGAACGATTCAAATCGACGGCTTTTATGACGACGTTCGTCCGCTCACTGACGAAGAACGACAAGCTCTCGCTGGCCTTCCTTTCGATGAAGCCGCATTAAAAGATGAGCTCGGTGTCGATACGTTATTCGGTGAAGCAGGCTACACGTACATGGAGCGCGTATCTGCACGCCCAACGCTCGAAGTGAACGGCATGACAGGCGGATTTACAGGGGAAGGAATTAAAACCGTTCTTCCTGCCGAAGCGAGCGCGAAAGTGACGTGCCGTCTCGTTCCTGACCAAGATCCTGAAGTGATCATCGAACGGTTAAAAGCACATATCGAACGTGAAACGTTGCCAGGTGTCGACGTACGCATTACCGAATTCGACAAAGGGCAACCGTTCATTACACCGTTTGATCATCCAGCGATTCAAGCAGCGAGCGACAGTTACGAACGTGTGTACGACGTACCGACCGCTTATACGCGCGGTGGGGGATCGATTCCAATCGTCGCTGCGTTCGATCAAATTTTACAAGTGCCTGTCGTCTTAATGGGCTTCGGACTTGACTCTGAAAACTTCCACGCACCGAACGAACATTTCCATTTGGAAAACTTCGATGCAGGGTTGCGCGTCATTACAACGTACTACGACGAACTCGCACCTCTTTCGAAAGAACAATTGAAAAAATAACAGCGAAAAGGTCCTTCACTCTTTGAAGTGAAGGACCTTTTTCAATGAATTATTTTAACTCTGTTAACAATTCGTTCACAGGTGTACGCTCTCTTCCCTTTGGCTCCTTGTCGTAGTAACCAAATTGAAGCATACTCATAATGCGCTCACCTTGTTGAACACCGAGATGTTCGCGGAATGTTGGATGGTCGAGAAACGGCGGTGTTTTCCAACACGTTCCGATTCCTTGATCCCATGCGAGCAATTGCGCGTTTTGTACGAGCGCGCTCGCTGCTGCAAAATCTTCCAATCGTTCTTTTTGTCGCGCATCTTCTGGAACGATGACGAAGACGACGCCACCGACCGTCGTAAATTTACTCATTTGACGCTCAAGTACGTCTTCCGACAGCTCTTCCCAGTTCGGAATAGCAAGCCCACGAATGACAGGTAATAAGTTCTCGTACCCTTCGCCTGTCGCCATAACGAAACGCCACGGATTGCGCATCCCGTGGTTTGGTGCCCAAGTTGCATCTTCTAAAATTTGGACGATTGCATCACGATCGACCGGTTGTCCGTTAAACAGTTTAATTGAGCGACGACCGATGATCGCGTCGCGTACAGTTAATGATTGACGATTCATTCATTATGCACTCCTTTTATCTTAATTTTCTTTCTATTACTAATTATACCTTGTACGGTATAAAAAAGACGAATGATACGCTTCATTTTGATATTTTTACACTTTCAGCACGTTTCACTGTATAATGAAGACATATGATGTGTTGATATTAACAGGTACTAATTTGATTACTTTATTTTATGAATTGGAGACGAGATAATATGACGAAGAAAAAAATTGCGTGGATCATCGATACGACTGCCCATCTGACAGACGAACTGTTGAACCACCCTGACGTATACATTACACCGCTGTCGATTCATTTTTCGGATGAACAATTCGTCGATGGAGACCCTGAAAATACGAGTTATTTATATGAAAAAATTAATAGTAGTGAAGAAATTCCGAAAACGAGTCAGCCGTCGACCGGTTCTTTCGTTGACCTGTATACGAAACTAAAAGAAACGTACGACGGTGCGATCGCGGTACACATTTCTAGCAAAATTAGCGGCACACCGGGCTCTTCAAAAGCGGGTGCTGAAATGGCAGGATTTGATGTTCGCGTCGTCGATTCATTGGCGATGTCCTACGGAATTACGTTCATGGTTGAACGAAGCATGGAAGTGTTTGAGGAGACGAACGACATCGACAAGGCGGAAGCAGTCGTCCGGTCATTAATTGGAAAGATGACGAGCTTCGTACTCATCGGTAACTTAAAACAGTTGTACCGTGGTGGTCGAATGAGCGGTGTTCAATATTTCGTCGGTAGTTTACTACGTGTTAAACCAGTCGTCCAAATGTCACCCGAAGGAGAATTGTTCCCTCTCGATAAAGTACGATCTGACAAGCGCGGATTCCAATACCTCGTCGATCGTGCGGTTGAACGGAAAGATTTTATCAAACGACGCATCGCGATCGTTCACGGTAACACACCTGAACGTGCAGAAAAGTTAAAGATCGCACTCCAAGAAGCGATACCGGGTATGGAAGTTCGAGTAGGAGAAATTAGCTCGACCATCGCCGTCCACGCTGGTGAAAAAACGTTAGCGATTTTATGGTTTGAAGAAGAAGGAACGTACGACGCATGAAAAACGAGCCGACATGGCTCGTTTTTTTTACGGTACGATGATGTACTCGTCATCATCGACTTCTGATTCGCTCTGCTTGTACTGTTCATACGGTTGACCGTTCACCGTCACTGCTACACCTTCCGGCACGATGTAATGAGCGGTCGGCTTAGCATACTCGACGCCAGAGAGCCCGCTCGATGAAGTTGTCGGTAACTGATACAAGTGAAACGCTCCCGAAAATGAATCAAGTGCAATCGTTACACCTTCCTCGTCCCATAAAGCATCCAGCTTCGGTAACTGATCCGAAGCGGCGATCCCTTCACTTGAGATGAAATGACCGCTCCAATCTCTCGATGAATCGGTCTCAAAAAATAATAGACCGTCTGTCAAATGTTCCACGATTTCTTCTGTCGTACCTTCCTCAACCGTCACTTCTACATCTGAAGAAGCGACCCGGATATGAAAATTCTCAGCGCTCCACTCCGTATGTGACGTCTCCACACGCTGCAAAACGTCCTTTCGATCTACTTCTCGTGCGACGGCATCGCTCGGCATGATCCATCGCGTACCGATCGATAAACTAGCAAATAGAAAAAGGATAGTGACGATCCAGCGATTCGGATGCCGAATGAGCGACTGAATCGCTGCTAATTTCCCTGTCACGCTAATGAATAGCACGATGATTGAACAGAGCAATAAAATAATTCCACCCCATACAAACATTTACTGCACCTCCCGATTCATACGTAATCGATCCGACCATACGAACAAAATCACTACTAAAACGATCGTCCATCCAGCGAACGTGCCGAGTGGACCCGTAAACGGAATCGCATTCAATGCTTCGCCGAATCGTTGAACGAGATGAATGCCGACACTTTCTAAGACGACAAGGCTGACCGCCAGCGCAATAACGACGAGCCGGTTCCATTGAATGAACGAAACGAACGTATAGAGCGCTGCGCTCACTAACATGAGTACCAAGCCGTAACGGACGAATAGAGCAAAGATTTCACCGATACTCGGAACGACCCAAATGACGATAGAATCGCTTGACTGAAAGGAAGCAGTCATCGGTACACTCGCTACGAAAACGATCACTGTTAACGCAAGCAACCAATCCGTTACGAGCAATAAGCCCACGTTCGACCAATGTACCGTACGGTTCGTTGCTGGAAGAGTGAACGATGCTCGCTCAAACGTACGACCGGCTAACAGGACCGTAAACAATGCTGTTATACCGATTGCGAGAACGAAGAAGACAGAGCCTGTCGTCATTTCATAGCCTAGTCCCATCGTCTCTGAAAAATGGAAGAATCCTTGCGTAATCGACGGTGCTAGAAACCAAATGAACATGAAAATGAACAAACTCATGACGTGCATTCGAGCGTACCAAAACCATTTCGCTCGCATTTGTACAGCGATACTAGACATTCCGAATTGCTCGGTCGTAAACATCATCAATCCCTCCTTCATTGGAACGCGTCATATGAACGTACGCTTCGTTTAAAGGAAGCGCTCGTACAGTAACGGAAGACGGCTTCTCATCCAATCGTTCCAGTTGTTGTCGTTCGATCGTTACGTGAACGAACGGTTGCGTATAATCGATCGAACGCTCCAACGGTTGGAGCCAATTCGCTACTCGGTCAGGTGCTCCGCTAATGACGACGTACTTTTCACGTAAGTCATCCGCTTCACCGACAAATTGGATCTTTCGATCGTGTAAAAGAACGACGTGAGAAAGCAATGCATCGATCTCTTCCATATGGTGGCTCGATAACACGAAGAGTCGTGGATAATGGATCGATTCTTTCACGATGAAACGAATCATCTCTTCTCGCACCGTTGCATCCATCCCGTTCATCGGCTCATCGAGCAGCGTCACATCCGCTCGAATGCAAATGCCGCAAAGGAGACGATACGTCGCTTTCATCCCGGTCGATAAACGGTCCATCGTCCGATCAAGCGGCAACTTGAAATGAGTGGCCAGTTGATGAGCGAGTGCTTCATCCCATTTCGGATACGCTCGCTTCAGCAAATCGAATCCTTCACTGAGCGGTGTCGTCGGTAATAAATTGAACGTCTCATCGACTAATACGGTCCGAGTAGCGACTCGCACACTCCCGAACGAGCGTTCTTGATCAACGAGCACATCACCGGAAGTCGGGCGCAAATGGCCCGCGATCATTTTTAATAACGTTGATTTCCCCGCCCCGTTTCGACCGATCAATCCGACGACCCCTTCACTCGGCAAGTCCAACGTAATTTGTTGAAAAACGTTTTGTTTTCCGTAACGTTTCGTCACTTCGCGTAGTTCAATCATCGCGCTCACCTCTTCCGTCAAACTGGCGTTCAAAACGTTCGATGACGTCTTCTTTCGACAGTTCGAGCAATTTTGCTTGTTCAACGAGTTGTTCTAGTAACGTATCGAGCATCGTTCCACTCCTTTCGCGCCTCAGCTCTTTTAATGCTCCTTGTTGGACGAACGTTCCGCGTCCTCGTTTGGAGTAAGCAATTCCGTTATCCATCAAGTAGGTCAGTGCTTTCCCCGCTGTCGCTGGGTTCACTTGAAAAAGTTCAGCGAGCTGATTTTGCGAATACAATTTATCTTCTTCTTGTAAACGACCGCTTAAAATTTCATCTTCTAACCATTGAGCCATTTGAATATAAATCGGCTCGGTCCGTGTCGGGTCGAGCATTCGCTCACCTCCTAGTACATGAGTACATTAGTTGACTAATGCACCTTACTTTTACTATAACGTGCTCGTCTCTCCTATGCAATCTTTTTCTTCGTTTGTACTCTAATTTTTACTATGCGATAATAGTAAGAACGACTCTCAATTACGAAAGAAGGGATACGATGCGTACCGTCTATCGATTCGCATGGCGCTATAAATGGCCTATGCTCATCGCTTTTTTACTCATGTTAATTGAACTTTCCGTCGAGCTCACTCAGCCGTTGATCATCGCTAAAATGATCGACGATGGCATTTTAATGAATGACGTTTCGACGGTTTACACGTGGGGGCTCGTCTTACTCGGACTCGCGGCTCTCGCCTTTTTATCCGGTGTGACGAACTCATTTTTCGCTGCCCATGCGGCACAAAGCTTCGCCTTCGACGTCCGAAAAGCGACATTCGAGAAGCTTCAAGCGTTCACGCTAGCGACGTTTTTAACGTTTCCGTCATCGAGTCTCATCACACGTTTAACAGGTGACGTGAACATCGTCCAACAAGTGTTATTTATGAGTTTACGCATTATGTTCCGTGCGCCTCTTCTCGTCGTCGGTAGTTTGACGATGGCTTTTTTCGTCAACGTCAAACTCGCTGCTCTTCTTCTCGTAAGCGCACCGATCATCATCGTATTCGTACGATATATGGTCAAACGAGGGGGGAAATTGTTCGGTGGGGTGCAAAAACGGCTCGATCGGGTGAACCGTACGATCGAAGAAAACTTAAGCGCGACTCGTCTCGTTAAAGCGACCGGACGAGAAGCTTATGAGACCGACCGGTTTGAACAGACGAGTGGTCAATTGCGCGATCAAACGATTCGTGCGATGCGTACGATGGAATTAACGATGCCGGTCTTACTGTTCATTATGAACGCGAGCATTATGGCTGTTCTTTGGTTCGGTGCGAAAGATATCGCCGCAAGCCGCGTGCAAGTCGGTGAAGTGATCGCCATCGTCAACTACGGCATGCGCATGACAGGCGCCTTCTCGATGTTCTCCTTTTTAATCGTCTTATTTTCTCGAGCACGAGCGTCCGCCGAACGGATTGAAGAAGTACTCATCATCGATGAAACAGAACGTACCGCGACGACAAATGAGACAATGATGCAAGGCGATCTCGCCTTTTGCGATGTCAGCTTCCGCTATAACGAAGAAGCACCTCTTACGCTACAACACGTCAACTTTGCAATCGGACGGGGTGAAACGCTCGCTATTATGGGGGCGACGGGCTCTGGAAAATCGACACTCGTTCAACTGCTCCCACGCCTCTTTGAGCCGACAAGCGGGACGATTACGATCGACGGTCGACCGATTGACGAATGGTCTCTTCCTTCGTTACGAAAACAAATCGGCTATGTCCCACAGCGATCGCTTTTATTTAGTGGAACGATTGCTCACAATTTGCGATTCGGAGCGACCGACGCGACCGATGAAGAACTGATTGAGGCCGCAAAAATCGCTCAAATTCACGAAACGATTCTCTCTTTCCCAGACGGCTATGAAACGATCGTCGGGCAAAAAGGAGTCAACTTGTCAGGTGGACAAAAACAACGGTTGTCAATCGCTCGAGCGCTCATTCGCAAACCGCGTCTTCTCATATTAGACGACAGTACGAGTGCGTTAGACGTAGCGACAGAAGCAAAATTGCTTCACGCGTTAAAACCGTTTGAAGCGACGACTTTACTCATTACACAAAAAATAGCGACCGCTGAAAAAGCAGACGCCATTTTACTATTAGATGAAGGTCGTGTGGACGGATTTGGGACGAGCGATGAATTGCTCCAAACAAGCGAACTGTACCGACGAATCGTCGCGTCACAACAACAGGGAGGTGAGATGGATGAATGAGTTAAAACGATCATTCGGCTACGAACGAATCGTGACGAAAGAACGGTTGCAACAAAAGAAGGAACGACCGAACAAACAACGAGCGTCCAATAGTAAACAAACATTGCTTCGCATTTGGCACGCGATCGACGAAAAACGAGGAGCACTCATCGCCGTTTTATTTCTCGTTCTCATCAGCTCCCTTCTCACGTTGGCAGGACCGTTTTTACTCGGTCGTGTCATCGACGAATACATCGTACCTGGTACGTGGGATGGTCTCAGTACGCAACTGCTATTGTTAATCGGCATTTACGCCGCGTTGTCCCTTTCAATGTATACGCAAAACGTTTGGATGATCGACATCGCCCAACAGACGATTTACAAATTGCGGACGGATCTTTTCGCTCATTTGCAACGACTGCCCATTCCTTTTTTCGATAAAAAACAACATGGGGAATTAATGAGTCGTCTCACGAACGATATCGAAACGATTAGCCAAACGCTCAACTCATCATTTATCCAAGTATTTTCAAGCGTCATTACGTTGACCGGTACGGTCGCTGTCATGCTCTATTTGAGCCCGCTTCTTACCGTCCTTACGATGACGATTATCCCGATGATGTTTTTAGCGATGCGATGGATTACACGACGGACGAGCATTTTATTTAAAGAACAACAACGAACGCTCGGCGAACTGAACGGTTTCGTCCAAGAATCGATCAGCGGACAAGAAATGACGAAAACGTACGCACAAGAACGACGGATGATCGAACAGTTCGATGAGAAAAGTGCCGCTCTGCAAAAAACAGGATACTGGGCACTCGTTTACTCGGGCTTCATCCCGAAAACGATGAACTTTTTAAACAACTTTTCATTCGCGATCGTTGCAGGAGTCGGCGGATGGCTCGCGCTCTCCCCTGCAAGTGGAGTCACGGTAGGTGTCATCGTCGTATTCGCTGAATACGCTCGTCAATTTACTCGCCCACTGAACGATTTAGCGAACCAATTCAACACCGTGCTTTCAGCGCTCGCTGGTGCGGAGCGGGTCTTTGAACTAATGGATGAGCCACAAGAACGCGATGAAGGACTCGTCTTGCCACCGAATCATATTCGCGGCGACGTCCGTTTCGACCGAGTGACATTTAGTTACGGAAAAGAGACGATTTTAAATCGAGTCTCTTTCGAAGCGCGTGCAGGCGAAACACACGCATTCATCGGACCGACGGGTGCTGGAAAAACGACGATTATGCAATTGATCGCTCAATTTTACGACCCGATCGAAGGAACGATCTACTTTGACGAACATCGAGCGACAGACCTTTCCCGCCGAAGCATTCGCGATCAGCTCGCTTTCGTTTTACAAGATGCTTTTTTATTCGAAACGACGATTCGTGAAAACATTCGTTACGGGCGGCTCGATGCGACAGATGAAGAAATCGTTCAAGCAGCGAAACAAGCAAACGCTCATTCGTTCATCGAACGTTTACCTGAAGGATACGACACGGTCATCGCGGCAGATGGCGAGCAACTCGCTCAAGGAGAACGGCAATTGCTATCGATCGCTCGCGCTTTCGTAGCCGATCCAGCCATTTTACTACTCGATGAAGCGACGAGCAGCATCGATACGGTAACTGAAATGCACATTCAAGAAGCACTTCTCACATTGATGAAAGACCGAACGAGCTTCGTCATCGCCCACCGCCTCAATACGATCGAACAAGCCGATGTCATTCACGTGCTACGAGACGGTGTCATCGTAGAAAGCGGGTCGCCACATGACTTACTCGAACGGCGGGGCATGTACTACGATATGGTACAGACGAGCCGTTCAAACTCTTCATAAGCGTACAAAAAACGTCCCACTGTCCATTTACATCGCGTAAATGACAGCGGGACGTTTTTCCTTCTTCATTCCATCTAAAAAGTAAGAAATCGTTATCGTTTCTCTTCAAACTCTACTTTCGAACCGTCCGCTAATTTGTAGCTCACTTCAATTTTCGTGAAGTCTTCTACGTTAAAGATTTTTTGGACTTGTTCAATCGCTTCTTCTTTCGTCGAGTTCGCATCTAATGTTAATTGGTCAACGTACGAACGTACCGTTTCATACGCAGCGTCCCCTTCGACTTTCGACTGGTTCAAATGATCTTTAAACTCGTTGTCGGAACGGTCCTTTTCATCGTACTCTAAATCGTACGCATCTTTTCCGTCAATATCAATTTCGATATCGACTTCCATGTACGGACCTGCTTCCATCGCAACTTCACCGTCTGTCGTCGTTTCAGGTGTTGTCGGTTGCTCAGGAGCCGGCTGCTCTACAGCTGGTGTTCCGTCCGTTGCACTGTTTTCATTCGTCGGTTCATCTTTATCATTTCCACACGCGGCAAGTACGAGTGCACTCGATAAAAAGACCGCTCCTAATGCTTTTTTATGATTCATACAAATCTCCCTCTCTTGTACGTGGCATACTTTTCTATTCCCCGCTCGCTCGATCTGAAACTTACCATTTCGCTTCGACCGATTCGACAGAGCCGAGCATTTGACGAATCCGGTACACGGTTCCATCTTCCAATCGAACGACACCGTTGTAGTAGCCGTACAATCGGTTCATATGAATGCGGCCGAGGCGGACATTCATCCGCTTATAATTGTGATGGAACGGCGTGAACGATAAGTCAACCCGATTGGAAAATTTCGTCTCGATGCGCCAATCGTTGCGCATCCGCTTCGCATCGTATGTAAAGATGACATCTTCATGAATTTTCGACAATTTTCCATTCAGAAAGATTCCATTTTCAGTGACACCTTTCCCATCGGTCCAACCGTTTCCTAAATTGAGACCGATTCGATCATCACCGCTCCGTTGAGAAGCCGCCCCCCAATTCCATTTCGTATTCCGTGACCAAACGCCACGAGTCACTTCAGAAATCGCAAAGCTATAATACGGTTGAAGTTCATAACGGCGACTGCCTAGTTGAATCGTACCTTTCGTAGGGAGTGTGAAATGTTTCGACGAAAATTGGAATGTCGAGCGATCGGTCGGAACGACGACATTCATCGATTGTTGTCGTTCCGGATGCGCGATCGTCAAATTGACGTAAAGCGCTTCGCTATCGAAATGTGGCACTTGAATACGTAACTTCGTCTCTCGTTGCTCATAACGTACATCGATCGTCGCATGAGCGTGATGAAATGAGGCATGGTGATGAACGTGTTCGGACAACTTCACTTTTCTTCCGAAAGGAACGAAAACGTACTCACTAATGTAACGTTGCGTTTCAAAATGGAAAAATGATAAGTGCGCGATCGCTGCATAATCAAAATGTGCAATTAACACAGTGAGCGCTACGTCTTCGCCGAACACGGTCCAACTGTTCCATCGTTTCTTCTTCATAAACTGTCGTCTTAAATTGCTTTGAACGAACGGATATTTCGAATAGCCGATCGCTTTCGGATTAAGCAACCCTTTTTCATCACATAGTAATACGTGCTCTTTCAACTCTCTTTCGACATGTTGCACCGTTCTCCCTCCTCTCTCCCTAGTATACCAAACAACGCCGTTACTCCTTCACTTACGGTTTGAAGCCCATCGTTGCACGTACCGCTTGTTGCCAACCGTCGTACAGTTTATCACTCGTTGCTTCGTCCATCTCTGCTTCGAACGTTCGTTCCACTTTCCAATGATTCGCAATTTGTTCGACGTCCTCCCAAAAACCGACCGCAAGACCGGCTAAATACGCCGCACCGAGAGCTGTCGTTTCACGAATGCTCGGGCGCTCGACATCGACGCGTAACAAGTCGCTTTGGAACTGCATTAACAAATCATTCGATACAGCACCGCCATCCACACGTAATTTTTTCAACGGAATACCTGAATCTTTTTCCATCGCATCGACGACATCTTTCGTCTGATACGCGAGCGATTCAACGGTCGCACGAATGAAATGCTCTTTCGTCGTTCCACGCGTTAACCCGAAAATCGCTCCACGCGCTTCGCTATCCCAATACGGTGCACCTAGACCGACGAATGCAGGGACGACATAAACGCCATCTGTCGAATCGACACGACGTGCGTACTCTTCACTTTCTGGAGAATAACGGAACATACGTAACCCGTCACGCAGCCATTGGATCGCGCTTCCCGCTACGAAAATACTTCCTTCTAGCGCGTAATTCACTTTTCCGTCTAATCCCCAAGCAATCGTCGTTAACAAGCCATTTTCTGAAGCGACGGCACGTTCACCCGTATTCATCAATAAGAAACAACCGGTACCGTATGTGTTTTTCACCATTCCTTCTTCTACGCACGCTTGACCGAACAATGCTGCTTGTTGGTCACCTGCTATCCCTGCAATAGGGACGGGATGCCCGAAGAAATGTTCCGCAGTCGTATTTACGTAAACTTCTGAAGAAGGTTTCACTTCTGGTAATAGTGATGAAGGAATGTCAAATAACTCCAACAACTCTTCATCCCACGTTAAATCGTGAATGTTGTAAAGTAACGTACGTGAAGCGTTCGTGTAGTCTGTAATGTGAGCTTGACCACCTGATAGTTTCCACGTCACCCACGTATCCATCGTTCCAAAAAGCAATTCGCCACGCTCTGCCCGTTCACGTGCTCCTTCGACGTGATCGAGCATCCATTTAATTTTCGTCGCTGAAAAATACGGATCAATTAATAACCCTGTTTTTTCACGAACGAGGTCTTCATAGCCTCCGTCTTTCAACTGGCGACAAATGTCTTCCGTTTGACGCGACTGCCAAACGATCGCATTGTAAATCGGCTCACCTGTCTCTTTATCCCAAACGACTGTCGTCTCCCGCTGATTCGTAATTCCGATCGCTTCTACTTGAGTCGGCTGAATGTTACGCTTTGACAACACGCCAGCGATGACAGATAACACAGAACTCCAAATTTCATTCGCATCGTGTTCGACCCATCCTGGATGTGGAAAATATTGATTAAATTCTTGTTGAGACGTGTAAATCGGTTCGCCTTCTTTATTAAATAAAATCGCACGTGTACTCGTCGTTCCTTGATCTAACGCTAAAATGTATCGTTCATTCGTCATATCGTTTCCTCCTCTTATTATAACTGTCGTAATCGTCCCTTTCCCTTTCTGCGCCGTTCAAAAACAACTAGACAACTTCATCATCTTTCCACTCGACATTCGGCTCAACTTCTTCAGGGCTCACTTTGTTCCCGATCAGTGAGATGCCGATGACCCCGATTAACATCGTCAACGCACCACCAATTTGCAACGTCCCGAGCGCTACTTTAAACCAGATGATTGAAATGACCATCGCGGTTAACGGTTCGAAACTCGATAAAATGCTCGTTTCTACTGGCGTAATGTACGACATACTGCCTAAAAATAAAATGAAAGCGAGTGTACCGATGACGATGACGACGAGTAAACCGGTAAGCATACGCCAATCACTCAAATATTGATAGCCTGTAACGACACGAATCGGATTTAAAATGAATAAAATCGCACCAGCGACGACCATTCCCCATCCGACGACGACGATGACGCCCCATTCTTGCATTAGACGTGCCGGATATAACGTATAGAAAGAGAAAGCGAGACCGACTGCAATTCCCCAAAATAGTGCCGTTCCACTCAATGTAAACCCTTCCAAAGAACCGTTCGTCAATAAGAAGAAAAGACCGATCAAAGTGACGAACATCCCGATGATCTGTCCGACCGGCGGACGTCTTTTTTGATAAATGGAGACGAATAAAATCACATAAATCGGTGATAAAAACTGTGCGAGTGTCGCCCAAATCGCATCGCTCGCTTCAATCGCGGCTAAAAATGAATATTGCACGCCGAGCATGCCGAACATACCAAATAAAATAACTTGGCGTAACCAAACTTTTTGTCTAACGGGACTTTTTACATCGACTCCTTTTTTATGAAGGACGTACAAAATGACAACTCCCGCTACGAGTAAACGATTCACGAGCATAAATTGAATCGACATCTCGCTATTTCCTAACATCCATTCCATAATCGGGCCTGTTGCTCCCCACATCATCGCTCCTAGAACGATCATACTAATTCCTTTTAAACGTTCCATCGAAGCACCCCTTTCGTCAATTTAAAGTTTCAAAAAAATTAATGCTTTTCTACTGTTTCTATCGCTTTTTTCTTCTATAATAGAAGAGGTACCTTCTTCTCACGACGAGAAGAACAAATGGAAGGAGATATACAATGATTTCAGTAAGCGATCCAACGTTACTTTCAACGTCACTTATTCGCGGCCTCGAAGAGCACTTCATCGCTTTTCATACCGATGCGGAAGGCTTTATCACATATACAAACAACAACTTTTTAAAAGTGAGTGAATGGACTCCAAAACGCGTGCTCGGTAAGTCGATTTGGCAAATGTTTTCACCTGAAGAAGACGACCAAAAAATCGCAGATGCCGTTTGGAATAAAGTGACTAAACAACAAAACTTTTTCGGCGACGTAAAAATGATGACACGGGACGGTCATTCTTATTACGTAACATTACTCGCCATCCCTATTCTCCGTTCAGAAACGACGAATGAGTCCGTTCTCTTTTTAGCACTCGACATTACATCGGACGTGCAATTGAGAAAACAATTACAACAAGTCGCTTATTTAGACTACGAAACAGGGTTAATGAGCCGCTATAAACTAGAAACGTACATGAACGAAGCGATAGCGAAAAAAGATCACTTTTCATGCGTCTATTTACGACTCGATTATCATTTACACGAGTCGACTGAAGAAATGGCCGACTATGAAAAAGATATTATTCAAAAATTCGCTAACCGTTTAAACCGTTATTTCCAAGATAGTCCAATCGCTCGTGTAGGAAAAAATGAATTTGTCGTTCTTACACCGTTTGCAGATTGGTTCATTCAAGGTTTTTTACAATTTTTAGAACAGCAACCGATCCACGTCGAGCAACTATCGTTCCACTTAACAGTGAGTGGCGGAATCGCTCGCTTCCCAGAAGACCAGCAAACGTTTAAACAACTACTTGCTGCCGCTACAGAAGCGACGAACAACGTATTGCGCGTCGGCGGGAACCGAATCGTCTCCTTATCAGACGATGCTCATAAGCGGATCAATCGTAAAGCGATGATCGCTCAACGCCTTACAGAAGCGATTCGAAAAGAAGAGCTATACGTCATGTTCCAGCCACAGTACGATATTCAAACGGAATCGATTAATACGTACGAGGCGCTCGTTCGTTGGGACGATGCTGAACTCGGTTCGATCACTCCGGATGAACTCATCCCGATTGCTGAAGAGACGGGCTTCATCGAGGAACTCGGAACGTTTGTCATTACGGAAGCGGCAAAGCTCGCCCGACGTTTCCAACTAGAAAATTTACCATACACGATTTCAATCAACTCATCGGTCCGTGAATTTTTACAAAGTGATATGGCTCAAAACGTCGTATCTATTTTGCAAAAAGAACATTGTCCTGCGAGCCGGATCGAAATAGAAATTACCGAAAACTTCGCTTTCCTTGCCGAAGAACAGTTATCGATTACGAAACAGCTACTCGATTTACAACAAGCGGGTGTTACATTTACGCTCGATGATTTCGGTACAGGTTACGGTTCATTCCGTTACTTACAAACGTTACCGATTAAAAAAGTGAAAATCGACCAAACGTTTACCCAGTCACTTTTGACGCATCCGAAAACGCGTAAGCTCGTCGAAGGAATGATTCAACTTTGTCACTCGCTCGATCTTTACGTCATCGTAGAAGGTGTTGAAAACGAGCAACAAGCAGAATTGCTTCAGTCGCTCGGGGCCGATTCTATCCAAGGGTACTACGTAGGAACCCCGATCGTTAAAGAAGAAATGTTGTAAACGAATGCTACTCGGTTGCCCGAGTAGCATTTTTTATCGCATCGGGATATGAATTTTCGAACGGAATACCATTTGCATAATCACTTCTGCAAAGACGAGTCCCATTGCAACCGATCCCGATATTAAAAACGCTTGTGAACCGAGTTGAATGGCCATCGTATAATCGCTTTCGACGACGTGGCGCATCGCATTGTACGCGACCGTTCCCGGAACGAGCGGAATGATGCCAGCGATGCTGAACGTAATCATCGGCGTTTTAAACCGGCGCGCAAATAAATGCGCGATGATCGAAACTGCAAACGCGCCGATAAACGATGACAACATGAGATCATCGATGACGTACATTCTCGTCCATGTCGAAACCGTCCAACCCGTCATTCCTGCGAACCCGCAAAAAATGAGTAGCTGCAATGGTGCATTAAAAATGACGCCGAAACCTGTCGCAGCGATAAAACTAATACACGCTTTTACGAGCATGATCTTTTCCTCCTCATATCGATAATACGAGTGCTACTCCCGCTCCAATCGCGAACGAAGTGAGTACTGCTTCCGCCCCTTTCGATACACCTGAGACGAAGTGGCCCGACATTAAGTCACGGACCGCATTCGTAATGAGTACTCCCGGGACGAGCGGCATCACACCAGCTACGATGAGCGCATCGAGATCTCCTGTCGCACCGTTACTCGTTATGAAATAAGCGAAGACCGCTGCGAAAAGGGCACCTAAAAACTGGCCGATGAAGCGTACCTTTGAATACGCTTCCAACCATTCGGAAATGATGTAACTGAATCCACCAGCAAGTGCTGCATAACCGATTTGCCCGATCGATCCATCGAATAAAATGAAAAAGCTCGCACTAGCAATAGCTGATGAAATCGCCTTTAAATAAAAAGGTAATGAAGGAGGGTCTAAATCGATGGAAACGAGCTCCTCATATGCTCGATCGATCGTCCACTCCCCTGACGTCAGTTTTCGAGAGACGTCGTTGACACGAGCTACTTTTCCTAAATCGTTCGCTCGGTCACCGACACTGACGAGCTTCGTTTGACTCGGTCGGCCAGACGTAAAAATAATACCCGTCGGAGTTACGAAACTGTTCGGCTCAAACAATTGTTGGGACTCTGCCATGTAACGCATCGTATCTGCTACACGGTACGTTTCTGCACCACATTGCATCATGAGACGACCTGCTAACAAAACGGCATCGATCGCTAATTCTTCCTTCTTTCGAGCGACCATCTATCTTCCTCCTTTCGCTACTTAAATAGTATCGGACGCTTTTTCAAAACACAATGACTCTCGTCCATTTCACTATACTTTTTCAGAAAGTGCCCCTTATTTTTGATTGACTTCTCTTTTTCTCGTTGTTATATTTCAATTGGAACGATAATAGACTATAAAATGACTGAATATCAGTCATTTAAAATAGGAAGGATGATTACAATGACTCTTTTATTAAAAAGCAAAGCAGTGTTTACAGGACTCGCCAATGAACCACACGCGGCAACGATCGTCGTTAACGGACAAAAAATCGAAGCCGTGTTACCGTATGATGCAGAAATAGAAGGTGCTCGTACGATCGATGTCGGTGAACGACTCATTACACCCGGTTTACACGATGCCCATTTACACTTAATGTTCGGCAGTATGTATGAGCATGCGAGCGTCAACTTAGATCAAGCGAAAAATGCGAGAGAAGCGATCGAAATTTTGAAAGCGTTTTCAGATAAAAATCCGGACGATGAATGGATCATCGGTTACGGGTGGGATCAAACGAATTGGGATGTGAATGAATTCCCTCACCGTTCTGATATCGACGCATTCATCACTGACCGACCTGTCATTTTATTCCACGCGGAAGGTCACTACACGTGGTTAAATACGAAAGGACTCGAAGTAGCAAATATTACGAAAGATACGGTCGCGCCACCTTTCGGAGAAATTGAGAAAGATGAAAATGGAGAGTTAACAGGTATTTTAATTGAAACCGCATCGAATTTAGCATCCGAATATGCGCTCGACTTTCCACACGAACGTCGTCTCGAACTATTTGACCAATTTTTAAAACTCGCTGCACGTCTCGGTATTACATCCGTGAACGATTTATTCGCGAGCTTCTTTGAAAAGTTAAACAACTTCTCGATTTATGGCGAATTCGAGCAACGAGGTCAATTAACGACTCGCATTCATCTGTATCCACAACTCGAAGAAGATTTAACCCGAGCGCGTCAACTACGAGAACAGTTCCATAGCGATAAACTACAACTCGCTGGATTAAAAGAATTCATCGACGGTGTCGTCACAGGTCATACCGCTCTCATGATCGACCCGTATGTCGATCGTCCAGAAACGCGCGGTGAGCCGACGAAGTCGAAAGAACAGTTCCAACAACTCGTTACACAGGCGGATGCAGAAGGTTTCCAAATTCGCTTCCATACGATCGGAGACGGTGCCGTTCGTTTCGGTCTCGACTTATTCGAAGAAGCTCAGAAACAAAACGGGACACGTGACTCTCGTCATGCACTCGAACATATTGAAGTCGTCAGTCCGACAGACATTCCACGTTTTAGACAACTCGGTGTGATCCCTTCTGTTCAACCGTCTCACCTAGCACTTATGCCGAGAGAAAGTCATACGACACGTGTCACAGAAGAAAAATATCCGTACATTTATAACATTAAAACGTTACAAGATTCAGTCGATCACATCGCATTTAGCACTGATTTTCCGATTACACCACTCGATCCGATGAAAGAATTGTATTACGCGATCACGCGAAATGATTTCAATGGAGAACCGTGGAACGGTAAAGAAGCCGTCTCTTTAGCAGACGCATTGCGAGGTTATACGTTAGGTGCTGCTTATAGCACACATCGCGAGCAAGAACTTGGAACGATCGAGCCTGGAAAGTTTGCAGATTTCGCTATTTTCGAATCCAACTTATTCGATCTCACTCCTGAACAAGTGAAGGAAGCAACCGTTTCTATGACGATTATGGACGGCAATGTCGTTTACGACCGAGACGATCTCTCATAAAACTAATTCTAAATACCATCTCTTCAAAAAAGAAGAGATGGTATTTTTTGTAAAATGAATGAGAATCTACTTTTACACTATGTTAATATAATTAAAGAATTATTTGACTTTTCACTTTTTCGTTGTTATATTTTAAAACATACTCACTTGCAAACGCTTACAAAAGCTATTGTAACGCGGTTCATTTTAAAAATTGGTGATATTTGGTTAAATATCCTATTCCATGACCTATCATTAAAAATGAATGAACTTCATTCATTTATTATTTGAAAATTATTAAAAGAGGTGTATCGTATGAGACAAAAAGTGACGAAAATTATCATTAGCCAAAATGTTTTTACGAGTTTAAATGACTTTCCTTCTCCTGCTCTCATCGCCATTTCAAATGATGTCATCGTTGCCGTAGACGATATTCATACTTTGGAACGTTATCGAACAGACGATACCGAAGTGATCGATGTTGGAGATCGACTCGTTATTCCTGGTTTACATGATGCTCATTTGCACTTAATGTTCGGCAGCATGTATGAAACGCGCAGTGTCAACTTATCGACTGCTCACTCCGCAGAAGAAGCTGCTGATCTCGTCGAAACGTTCGCCGAGACGAGGCCGACGGATGAATGGATCATCGGTTACGGATGGGATCACACGAATTGGGAAAAATCTGCTTTTCCGATGAAAGAAACACTCGATCGATTAAACGAAACGCGACCGACCATACTTTTCCATGCCGAAGGTCATTACACATGGGTCAACTCCCGCGCACTCGAAATCGCTCGCATTACGAGTGAGACGATCGCACCTCCTTTCGGTGAAATTGTGAAAGATGAAACAGGAGAACCGACAGGTGTGCTCATAGAAACTGCAAGCAATTTCGTTACGCCGATTGCGTTAAACTTCCCGCCTCATGAAAAAGAAGCGCTGCTCGAATCCTTTTTATCATTAAGCGCACGTTACGGAGTCACTTCCGTGAACGACTTATACGCGAGTGCACTCGATGCGATCAACGATTTTGAGCTGTATCGAGCGTTCGATGAGGCGAATCGATTAACGACTCGTATTCACATTTATCCTGAACTTGACGGGAACATCGACCGAGCAAAAATGTTGAGAACTCGCTACAATAGCCCGACGTTCCAACTCGCTGGTTTGAAACAATTTATCGACGGTGTCGTTACGAGTCATACCGCTTACATGATCGAACCGTACGTCGATCGACCGGAAACACGTGGACAACCGACTCAATCACCTGAACGGTTAGCGCAGCTCGTACGAGAAGCCGATCGAGAAGGATTTCAAATACGACTTCACGCAATCGGTGATGGTGCCGTTCGGCTCGGGCTAGATGTTTTTGAACGAGCTGCCGAACAAAATGGGATGAATGATCGACGTCACGCAATCGAACATATTGAAATCATCGATCCAGATGACGTAAAGCGGTTTAAAAAGCTAAACGTCATACCATCTGTTCAACCGTCCCACTTAGCACTTATGCCGAAAGAAAGTCATACGTTACGCGTGGCGGAAGAAAAACATCCGTACATTTATCCGATTCAAACGTTATTGAAAGAAGCTGGACGAATCGCATTTAGTACCGACTTTCCGATTGCACCGCTCAATCCGATGGAGCAGCTGTACTATGCACTCACTCGATATGATCATCAAGGAAATCCGTGGAACGAAATCGAACGAATATCATTAGCAGAAGCACTGAAAGCGTATACGATTGGCGCCGCATACAGTACCCATCGTGATGATCAATTAGGAACGATTGAATCTGGAAAGTATGCGGACCTCGTCATCTTTGAAAAAAACTTATTCGACTTATCACCTGAAGACATTCGAGAAACGAATGTTGCTTATACGATTATGAACGGCGCGATCGTCTATGACGCTAATTTGTAAGCGCTATCAATTACTGAAGGAGTTTTGCTTATGACATCTACTCAACAACTTTCTCGCTCACTTTCTCTTCCTGCTGTCGTTATGAACGGAATGGCTTTCATGGCGTTAACGACTGTATTCAGTACGTACGGAATCGCTGCCGAAATTTCAAACGGTATGGTAGCCGGCGCTTACTTAGTCGCTCTCGTCGTCATGATGTTCACCGCGCATAGTTACGGACAAATGGCTCGAGCTTTTCCGATGTCCGGTTCTGCATATACGTATGCGCAACATGCGATTAATCCGTTCGTCGGATTTCTCGTCGGTTGGGCTATTTTAATGGACTACTTATTCATTCCGATGGTTAACTTTTTACTTTTCGGTATTTTCTTCTCTGCTGCCATTCCACAAATTCCAGAATTCGTTTGGATTTTAGCATTGATCGTTATCGTCACGTACGTTAACGCAAAAGGTGTCAAATTTAGTTCACGTATTAACATGATCATCATTTCACTCTCAGCACTATTTTTACTATTGTTCGGCGTCCTTGCCATTCGTTCGATTTTAAGCGGTACGGGAACGGGTATGCTCGTCAACTTAGATCCGATCTTCGATCCGAGCAAATCACCTACTTACTTAATTGCCGGTGCAGCGCTACTTTGCTTCTCCTTTTTAGGATTCGATGCCGTCACTACTTTTTCGGAAGAAGTGAAAGATCCGAAGAAAAATGTTCCACGTGCGATTTTTCTCGTGACGATTATCGGCGGACTCATTTTTACATCCGCTGCTTACTTTGCCCATAACGTATGGCCTGACTTTACGACGTTCAAAGATCCGGATGCTGCTGCTAATGAAATTTTCTTACTCATCGGTGGAAGCGCGATGCAAGCGGCCTTCTTAACGATCACGGCACTCGTCGTATTCGGTTCTGCTTCCGCTTCACAAGCGAGCGCAGCCCGCGTCCTTTATGCAATGGGACGTGACGGTCAATTGCCTCAAAAATTTTTCGGTACGTTGAATGAAAAAACGAAAGTACCTGTGAACAACATCGTTTTAATCGGTGTCATTTCACTCAGTGCCTTGTTCGTTTCACTTTCATTCATCGCAACTTTCATTAACTTTGGCGCTTTGTTATCGTTCACTGTCGTTAACTTATCCGTCATCATTTACTACTATGTGAAACAAAAAAGACGTTCCCCATTCGATACAGTAAAGTTTTTAATCATCCCTGCGATGGGAGCTTTAATGACACTTGCGTTATTAGTCAACCTCGACATGTATTCGAAAGTCGTCGGAAGCATTTGGTTTTTACTCGGTGTCATTTATCTCGGCTGGATGACGAAAGGGTTCCGTCAGCCGCCACCGACGCTCCATACGGACCCGGATAGCGGAGTTGTCGAAGAAACGGTCGTAACTAACCCTTCTACTACGCCATAAGATCGTTCAAAACGAGATCATCAAAAAAGACACTTGAGCGAGTATTAGCTCAAGTGTCTTTTCATATGATTAAACGTCCTCTCACGATCCGATCAACGAGCACGTGAACAGGCTTTTTGTTCGTGTAACGTTACGGCGCTTTCGGACCGTTGTAAGCGGGAGAATCTTCCGGACGAATCCGCTTCACGAACAATGTTAAAACGAGTGCAATTGCCGCGATCACGGTAGAAAGGAAGAAGGAAAAGTTAATCCCTTCGAGCATCGCTTGTTGACCGAGTGATGCCATCCACTCTTGAACGAGTGACGGATCGGTCGGCTCATTCGCGGCTTCTTCAACGAGTAAACGTTCTAAAACTGATTCTGAACGTGTCGTCATCACCGTTAATAAAATCGCTGAACCGATTGCTCCTGATACTTGTTGTAACGTGTTGTTTAATGCCGTACCGTGCGGGTTAAACTCTGGTGGCAATTGATTCAATCCGTTCGTCATAATCGGCATCATCACCATCGACATACCGAACATTCGAACGGTATACAACATCATAATGTAATTGTAGCTGTCGTTAAATCCGAGTCGGCTTAAAAAATACGTCGTCGTTACAGTAATCGTAAGTCCTGTTAAAGCGAGTGCGCGCGGACCGTATTTATCGAACAGTTTTCCTGTAATAGGAGACATGATCCCCATTACGATCGCCCCTGGTAACATGAGAAGTCCCGATTCAAACGGTGAAATGCCACGGATCGTCTGGACGTAAAGCGGTGTTAAAATCATCGCTGAAAACATCGAAACAGAAATGACGACTGCGATGACCGATGACAACGTGAACATCGAATAACGGTACACTCGAAAATCGAGCAATGGCTCTTTCATGCCGAGCTGACGGATGACGAACCAAACGAGCGACACCGCGCCGACTGCAATCGTTCCGTACACTGTAATAGAACTCCAGCCCGCATCTCCTGCCGCACTAAATCCGTACAAGAGACCACCGAACCCGAGTGTCGATAAAACGAGTGAAAAGACATCTAACGTCACTTGTTTCGTCGGCATAATGTTTTTCAACTTCATGATAGCAACGATCAAAATCGTCGCTGCAATCGGCACGACGATGCCGAAAAGAACACGCCAATCGTAATGTTCAATGATCCATCCGGATAAAGTCGGACCGATCGCTGGTGCGGTAATCATAACGAGTCCGAACAGTCCCATCGCCGTTCCTCTTTTTTCAACTGGAAAAGCGACGAGCATAATGTTCATAAGAAGCGGCATCATTAAAGCTGAACCAGCCGCCTGAATCATTCGCGCGACGACTAAAATGAAAAATGTCGGCGCGAGCATAGCAAGGACCGTTCCTGCTGTAAATAAAGACATTGCCGTAATAAATAAATGACGGTTCGTAAACCGTTGAACGAAAAAGGCGCTCGCCGGAATTAAAATACCGTTCACGAGCATAAAACCGGTCGTGAGCCACTGGACCATCGACGGCTTCACTGAAAATTCTTCCATAATCGTCGGCAAAGCGACATTCAATAACGTATTGTTTAAAAACGCAATAAATGCACCTAAAAATAAAATAGCGATCATCCCATACGGGGGTCGCTTCGGTGTTTGAACAGCTGTCATATGTACCTCCTGAATGACCTGTCTAATTTTTATACTGACAGTCCACTACGCCATTCTACTCGTTCTCCCTGTCCATTTCAATCATTTTGTTCTACTCTACAAACGAGTCGTTTTCACTTATACTAGAACGAGTGATACTTATGTTAAAGAAAGGACGTGTCCTATGAACGATCGAAAACGACAAGTGTTACGGACGGCTCAACGATTGTTTATTGAAAACGGGTTTCCGATGACTTCCGTTCAACAAATTATCGACGAAGCTCAAATTTCTAAAGGGACGTTTTACAACTATTTTAAATCGAAAAATGATTGTTTGTTAGCGATTTTACAAGATGCCTATGAAGAAGCGACTGTATTGCGTCGGGAATTGTTGACGAATGAAAACCGTCAAGACCCTGAAGTGTTCATCGAACAAGTAGCGATACGACTCATTTTGAATCGTGAACAAAATTTATTACCTCTTTACGAAGCTGTCTTTTATTCAGGGGATCCTGATTTAATTTCTTACATTGAACGCCATTTCAAAGATGAACTCTTTTGGATGAGCGACCGGTTACACGATTTATTCGGACCTGCTATCGAACCGTTCGCTGCGGATGTGACGTTACTGTTCACAGGAATGATGAAACAATATTTACATTTTTCACACCCGAAATTCCAATTACCGATCGACGCTAAAAAGTTAATTACGTTCATTTATGAACAAATCGAGCAAATCGTTCCTGCCATTATCGAACGGAACGAACCGTTCGTCGGAGATGCCATTTTTAAAAAATTAGGTGCGCCATCAACGGCTCCTTTACTTTCTAAACGCGTCGTAGAACAGGCACTGTTCACATTTAAACAAGAATGTGGCGATGAGCTCCAACAACATCAACTGGAATATATGAGCTTTTTTGAAGAAGAATTGCAGCGCGACACGTTGCGAACGACTCTCCTTCACCATATGGTTCAACTGTTCCGGCGCTCATTCGAACATACGAAATGGGAAAGCGAAGCAGATGCGCTTAGCCATCTCATTTGGCAGTACATGGACCAGCAAACGTAAATCTTTACAGAAGGTTTACGAAAAAGAACTCGTCCGTTAACGTTCATTTGCGATACTCATTGATGAAGGACGCGCAATCCTTCACTCCCTTTCCCACCGCTCCAATGAGATGGAAGAAAACTGTACGGCCAGTTTTCTTCCCCCTAACCTTCACATGGAAAAAACCTGTCGCTCGGATACGACAGGTTTTTCTCATATGTTTTATTGTTTCGGTACGACGTTGTTCGGCTCTTCCCCTTCGAGTACAGCACGAATGGATCGAGCATTCATTTGCAACATTTTTTCTCTCGTGCGAATGGAAGCGCTACCAATATGTGGTAGAGCAACGACATTCGGTAACGTTAATAACGGATGGTCTGTCGGAAGTGGTTCTTCTTTAAAGACATCGAGCCCTGCTGCAAAAATTTCTCCTGCTTGCAATGCCTCATACAATGCTTCTTCATCAACCATTCCACCACGCGCCGCATTAACGAGTACGGCGTCTTTTCTCATTCGCTTCAATGCATCAGCATCGATCAAGTGACGTGTCTCATCAGTCAACGGTGCGAATAAAACGACGAACTGACACGTTTCAATCAACGTATCGACGTCGACGTACTTCGCTTCTAACGTACGTTCCGCCTCTTCTTTTCGATTCCGGTTGTAATAGTAAATGTCCATGTCGAACCCTTTCGCCCGACGAGCGACCGCTTCGCCGATTCGTCCCATTCCGATAATACCGATCGACGCTCCGTACACATCGACTCCGGTATAACTGAACGGCTCCCACGCTTTCCACGTCCCTTTACGAACCGAACGTTCCGCTTCAGGCAATTGACGAGCAGCCGACATTAACAATCCGAAAGCGAGATCAGCCGTAGATTCCGTTAATACGTCCGGCGTATGACAAACGATAATACCGCGACGTTGTGCCTCTTTCACATCGATGTTATTAAATCCGACACCCATATTCGCAATGACACGGACGTTCGGTAACGCATCGAGTACACTCGCATCGACTTGATCATCAATCGTCGTCCATAGCGCCTCTACTCGCTCGCCATACGTTACAACGTCTTCCATCGGATCGACTTGGTCGATCGTCGCCATGACGATTTCATACGTAGGACGAAACAATGTCGTGAATCGTTCATCGATCGAACGCGTACAATAAATGATTGGTTTCATCACATCTCCCCCTTCCTTCTATTATTCCTCATCTCTCAAGAAAAAGAAACGAATAACAAAACAAGATCGGTTTAAAGAAAAGAGGAAATGAAACGAACAGCTCTTTGTACAATGGGCAGTAAGCTGGTAGCGACCTATAAAACGATGTGAAAAAAGCATTCGAGTGGATGAACACTCGAATGCTTCTCTTTTTTCATTACAAATCGTCGAAACCGTTTAAGTCGCTCGTTTTCGTATATTGACGTGATTTTTGTTCGAAAAAGTCCGTTTTTACGCCGTCGAAATTGTCAACGTAAGCACGGATCCATTTCATCGGGTTTTCTGTATATTCTGGATAAATTTCAGATAACCCCATCATCCGTAACATTTTATTCGCACGGTACTTAATGTAACCGATCATGTCGTCCATATCGATTCCTTGGACATCTGATAATACGTACGTTGCCCACTCTTTTTCCATTTCAACGTTATGACGATATTGCGCATACACCCATTCAATAAAGTCTTCGTTGTTGTACTCTGGGTTTTCCGCTAAGGTCGCACGGAATAACTCGCTAATGAAACGTGCGTGTTGCAACTCATCACGGTTAATAAAGCTGATCATCGTCGATGTTGCTACCATTTTATTATGGCGCGCTAAATTGTAAAAGTAAGCGAACGCTGAATAGAAGTACATGCCTTCTAAAAGAGACGTGTAAACCATCGCTTTTAAAGCTGTTTCGATCGAAGGGTTCGTCGCAAACTCATTGTAAATTTCAACGATCCGCTCATTTCGTTTCAACAAGACAGGATCTTGACGCCCCATCTCAAACGCTTCAATTTGACCGTTCAAATCGGTCACGCTCGACAAGACGTACGCGTACGAATGGTTATGTTCACTCTCTTGGTCCGCAATCGTTGCCATGATCGACGTCACCGACGGGTCGGTCGTGTAATCAGCAAGCTTTGCCGCAAGGTCCGTCTGGGGTGCATCCAATGTCGCCAACAACCCGATAATTTTCAAATACGCATCTTGTTCTGCTTCTGTTAAGTCTGGAAACTGTTTAACGTCAGGCGTCATATCTACTTCTGCCGCAATCCAAAACTGTGCACGAATTTCTTCACGAATGTCATAAAAGTGGGGATACTTAATATCGTTCCAATTTAAAATTTCATTCGTGTCACCTTCAAACAGGCGTGTCGTGCGCGTCGGATCGATCGGCTCGAGTACTTGTACTTCTTTTAATAAAGTCATCTTCCCACCAAACCTTTTATTCATATATTTAAACACCTGCTACGAGGTGTTTAGTTCATAATCGCTCTCTCTAAAAAAGCATAGAGAGGTGGAATTAAATTATAACATCTTTTATTCCGAAATGTAATCCGTCTAAAGAATGATTTTATTGAACCCAAAAAGGAGAGTTCTAACTGAACTCTCCTCTCTTTTATTGAATCATCGTTTGATTGTAATGTTCGATCACTTCGTCCGTCCAATCGATGACCAATTGTTCTTGATGTCCACGTGGACTTTGTTCAATTCGTAATGGTCGTAACGGTGAATGATAAAATGCAGCGAGTTTCGTAGCGGCCGCACAAAAGAGCGCATCCCCTCCGAACTGCGTATCACCCGTTCCAAATACGTAAACGAGCTCCGGTTTAAACCCGACCGCCGCAATAAATTTTTTCAATTGCGGTGGATTGACACCTTTCCCCCACGTAAATGTTCCGATCATAAATGCATCGTACGATGCGACGTCAGGAATAGGCTCACCTGCTCCTATACGGTACATCGTGACGTCGATCGACGCTTCTTGCAAACGGGATTCAATCAGTTCTGCCACTTCTTTCGTATTGCCACTCCAAGAGAGATAAGCAATTAAGAGTGACACCATTCACACTCCTCAATGTTCGTCGCTGTTGAGCGTGTGTAATACGTTGATTTCATACCTGACTTCCACGCACGTAAGTGAAGATCGAGTAACACAGACGCGCGAATCGTGTTCGGTACGTACATGTTGAATGAAATCGCTTGGTCGATGTGACGTTGACGTGCAGCGTTCTGTTTAACGCTCCAACGTTGGTCAACGATGTATGCGGAACGGCGATACACATCATACGTATTGTGATCAAGATCCGGCGCGATCACTGGTAAACGGTAATTTTTCTTCTCTTCGTAGAAGAACGGTTGGAAAATCGGGTCGATCGATGCAGTTGAACCTGCAATGACCGATGTCGATGAGTTCGGTGCAACCGCCATTAAGTAACCGTTACGCATTCCTTGTTGTTTCACACGTGCACGCAATTGTTGCCACTGTTCTGACTCGTATTGACGACGTTCGAAATATTCACCTGTATCCCAGTCAGATCCTTCATACATTGGGTACGTTCCTTTTTCAGCCGCGAGATTTGATGAGGCTTCGATCGTTAAATAAGCAATTTTTTCATACAATTTATCCGCAAGCTCTACTGCCTCGTCCGACTCCCACTGGATGCCTTCTAACGCGAGCAAATGGTGCCAACCGAATGTACCGAGTCCGATTCCACGGTAACGTTCGTTCGTACGACGCGCTTGAACGACTGGAATTTGGTTTAAATCGATGACGTTATCGAGCATGCGCACTTGAACCGTAATTAAACGTTCTAAAATGTCAGCAGGTACTGCTTTTCCTAAGTTGATCGATGACAAGTTACAGACGACAAAATCGCCTGGCTTTTTACGCGTAACGATGACGCCGTCTTCTAATGTTACTGACTCGAACTGTGTCGGGCTCATGTTTTGAGCAATTTCTGTACAAAGGTTCGATGAGTAAATCATCCCTTCGTGTTTGTTCGGGTTCGCACGGTTCACTTCATCACGGTAAAACATGAATGGTGTCCCTGTTTCAAGTTGTGAACGAAGAATTCGTTTCATAATATCGATCGCTGGAACCGTTTGACGTGAAAGGTCCTCATTCGCTACACATTCCGCATATTTCTCACGGAATGAACCTTCCCCACGTTGCTCATCGTAAAAGTCTTCTAACGAATAGCCCATTTTCACACGTACTTCATGTGGGTCGAATAAATGCCAATCTTCACGCGCATCGACTGCTTCCATGAAAATATCTGGTAAACAAACACCCGTGAAAATGTCATGTGCACGGAGGCGCTCGTCACCGTTGTTTAATTTCAAATCGAGGAATGTCATAATGTCGCGGTGCCATACGTCTAAATAGACGGCAATTGCACCTTGACGTTGTCCGAGTTGGTCGACCGAAACAGCTGTATTGTTCAACTGTTTAATCCACGGTAAGACACCTGATGAAGCTCCTTTAAAGCCACGGATTGCTGAACCACGCGCACGAACTTTCCCCATGTATACGCCAATTCCCCCGCCGAATTTTGAAAGGTTCGCAACGTCTGTATTCGAATCGTAAATGCCTTGTAATGAGTCATCGACTGTATCGATGAAGCACGATGACAATTGACCGTGTGTTTTTCCTGCGTTTGCAAGCGTCGGTGTCGCTACCGTCATGTACAAGTTGCTCATCGCCCAATACGCCTCTTTGACGTATTCGAGACGATTTTCTTTCGCTTCGTCTTGCATTAACGTTAATGCGATAACGAGCCAACGTTCTTGTGGCAACTCGACTGTATTTTTACTATGGTCAACCGCAACATACCGATCGACAAATGTTTTCAAACCGATGTATGTGAACAACTCATCGTTTTCTCGACGGATGAATGATCCTGCTTCTTGAAGCTCTTCGCGTGTATATTTTGTCGTCAGTTTATCTGTATATAAACCAGCTTCCACGAGGCGTTCTACGTTATCCGCAAAGTCTGTGTACACTTCCACACCACGACGTGTACGTTGTTCTGCATAAATACGAATTAAAAGCATACGAGCTGCGACGAACGTCCAAAATGGAGCCGATTCGTCAATGTAGCTAACTGCTTCTAAAATCATTGCACTTGCCCATTCGCTATCCGATTTATCGGGATGACGTTCTAACCAGCTATCGCTCTTTTCTAAAAGTTCAGCTAGCTTTTCCTCACCATATTCTTCTACTAAGCTTTTCAAAATCGCTTCAATATTTGGTCGATCCGTTACAGTTGTCATCGTATCCATTCCTCCTGATTTTTGCTTTTTGATCTTGACAAAACGAGCTTTTCACCACTTTTGGCATGAAAAAAAAGCTAATTTTGTCAAGATCAAAAATGTAGCTTTCTAACGTGAAACACTATATGTAGTATGCCTTGCTAGAAAAACGATCAAAATATAGTATTTCGTCTGTTTCTCATTGTAGAACTTCTTTTTCATTTTTGCAAGCGTATTTTACGCGGAATGTATTTTTCGTTCTTTCGAATTTCCTCTAAAAAAATACAAAATGAGTCGAAGGAACGTATCAAAAAATGGAACGTACATTCCCCTCTCTCTTTTTTCGCACAAGCTCCATTATACATCATTTTGAACGAGAAGGTGATTTTTTGATTGAACGATCATATTCTTCACCGAACGATTCCTTTTTATAAATTATGAATACTTTTGCAATATAAAACTACCTGCCAAATGACAGGTAGCTTTCACAACATTTACATTTTTTCTAACGCTTTTTTAGGAACATCACTTTCAGCGACCTCTCGGTACGAAGTTACACCTTTTCCATCCTTTATGAAAAGCTTTAAATACGCTCCTTCACGTAATGGATGACTCGATGTAAACGGCTCCGTCGCTTCATTTCCTTTCGCATCGTATGCGCGTAAATTGTATTCATAACGGACGATCACTTCACCGTCAGGTAACTTCGTTTCTTCTTCGTTCCATTCGTCATTCACTTGCACATAATAATGATCGGCACCGAACTCATTCCAATTGTTGCCGGATAAGAAATAAATACCACTTCCAATCACAGCGAGTAATACGAGAAAACCGATTCCCTTTTTCATGTCACTTCACCTTCCTTTCGAATATTAACAGCAACGATTCCGCTGTAATGGTCAAAATAAAACGGTTTGTTTTGACGGATGAGACGCCAAATAATATGCATAGCGACCCATGCGAAAACGAGCAAAGATATTCCGACAATTGCAAGAATGAACAGTAAGTCGAACCCTTCAACAAAAGGAACTTGCTCATTTAAAAACGTAGCGAGCATACCGAATACATACGGTAAAGCGATCGCGAGCCAACGTTTGAGCAACGCCTTCCACACGACTGGATCGATGCTCACGTAACGAATGCGAACGACCGTCGACCCGAGCGTTCGGCCATCTTTTACGAGTGGGTATACGACTTGTAATGCGCCGAGGATGATGAGAAAGAGCAATCGCTCCGACCACCCTGTCAAATTGCTCAAAACGGTCGATACGAACTGAGCGATGACGAGATCGATCAATAGGGCGAGTAATTCTGCACCTCGTGTCGCTTCCTTCTGTCGTTCCATTTTCTCATCCCGTTGGATCAATTGCTGCTTCGACGGAACGAGCATGAGAAACAGTGGTGCGATGAAAAATCCGAATAGTGCACCTGTCGTATTCGCTAATAAGTCATCGACATCAAATAAACGATACGGACATTTGTATAGCCCGTATAAACCGGTCAATTGTGTCACTTCAAAGAAAAGAGATGTGAAAAATCCGAGCAATGCCACTTTCCAAACGTCTCGTTTTCTTTGCCAGACGTAACGTGCGTACACTCCGAGTGGGAAAAGGAGCAACACGTTAAAAAACAATTGATAAAAAGCAGGTACTTGAATCAATTGTCGATACGAACGCCAATCGCTCCAAACGACAGCAGACTCTCGCTTGATGTCATGAATAAATTGAAACGGATTCGTCTGCATGTACGATGAGAGCGGTCCGAGCACTTGACAGTTATCTCGTACTGCGGGTAACGGTAAAATGACGAGAAAATAAGCACTCATGCCGTAAAATAGAAAGCTCGCTAACAAAATAGACTTCCAAACGCTAAAGTAACCGTGTTTTCGATATTGATAAATGGCCCACGGTACGGTGAGTGCGACTGATAAAATAAAAAATAGTGCTGCGGCAGTCGCCACCGGTTTCAAATAAACGACCATCTGTCATCGGTCCCTCCTTCTTACAACGCTTCTTTGACGACCTTCTTATAATAACCGATTGTCAGGATCGCAAACGAAGCATAAATCAATGAATAAACACCCATTGAAAGAAGGACAGGAATCGTTACATCCGTTGTGAAAAGAAACGATGCAGATTGAACCGCAAACCATGAATGAAGCAATCCGATCAATAACGGCAGTCCGAAGACGAACAACTGTTTCCGACGAATTCCACTCATCAATTCACTCATACTAAATCCGAGTTGACGTAACGTGCGGTAACTTTGTTTTTCTTGTTCCGCTTCTGTCATCTGTTTGAAGTATAAAATCGATCCGGTCGATAACAAAAATACGAATCCTAAAAAGGCTGCGATGAAAATGAACACACCTGCTCCTTCTACCGATCCTCGGTATTGATCGTAGTAAGAATGTGGTCCTCCATCTTCGATTTCACCGACGACCGCATGATAATAACCGTTCGCGCGTTCGAGTTCCGCTTCATCTTTCAGCTGAATCGCTACTTTCAAACCGCGCCCTTCTTCTCCTGTTTCGTATGCTTTCAACTGTTCATATTGCTCATGTGGAACGACGAGCTGCGACGTTCCGAAAGACATATTAAAAATACTGCTATTCGCAAATTCGTCCAATGTGAATTGTGGCGCCCCTTCTTGCTGAACCACTAGAGGTTTAGGGAATTCAATCGTTTTTGCAAGCCATGCGAGTGATGGGTAATGTAAAGAAGTAGACACTTCCTCATTAAGCGGTATACGAGCACGCTCGACATCTGCTTTCGAAACGACGTACACTTCAAACGCATCTTCCATAAATTCAGGTGCTTCTTCTGCAAATTGAATAGGCAACGTATAGTACGGAATTTCATAAGTCGCATGTTCGATTTGCGCAGTTTCGAGTTGACGTTCAAATTCAATTTGCTGCGCACGTCCTTCTTCATCCGCTTCAAACATAAAGTCCGCAGGCATCGCATTGCGCGATGTTTCTTCATTCGAATAATAGAGAGAGTACGCAATCGATACCATCGTCAACGTCATCGCCGATAATACCGTAATGATCGTTAATGAATTCGCATTACTTTTCATCCGCTGCATCAACGGCGCAATCGACAAACTGTCTTTCAGCGACAAGTGACCATTTTTGGAATGGCGAATGACGCTAAAGAGCCAACTAATCGCGATACGAAAGACGAGATACGTTCCTAAAATAGTCGACGCGAGAACGAGGACCATATTTATTAAAAGCATTGAATTTAACATATTTGCACTTAACCAGTAACCGAAGGCAATTAAGCCGAATCCAGCAAGCGCCATGATCGTTGCGACGGCACCTTTTACAGGTTTCGTCATATCGCTCATACGCTCCGCTTGGAACAGTTGAATTAACGTTTTTCGATAAACGAGAACGACGATTTGAAGCGACGTTAACGCAATTAAAATGAGAAACACTTTTAACGTTTGATTAAATGCTTCGCTAGAGAACGACAATTCAACGAGTGCTTCAATACCGATCAAACGGAATAGAAGTAAAACGAAGAGGCGTGAAACGACCGCTCCGATTCCGATTCCGACGAATAAAGCACCGATGTTCAAAATGACATTTTCGATAATGAGAAGGCGCGCGACGGCACCTTTCGTTAAACCGATTAGCTGATAAATTCCAATTTCTTTACTGCGACGTTTTAAAAAGATCGAGCTCGCGTAAATAATAAAAATGCTGGCGATGAAAATGAGCAAAACGTTCGCTACTTTAAAACCAGACGTCATCGAACCCGATGCGAGCGTTTGTTCTAAAATCGTATGATCGTGTTGTAACGTCGAGAACACGAAGTAAAGAGAGACGGTGAAAATGAGTGCGAAAAAGTATAAATAGTAATGTTTAATATTTTTTCGCATGCTCCGAATTGCTAAATCAAAGAGTGTCAACCGTCTCACCCCCGAGCATCGCTTGCACTTTCAAAATTTCTTGGAAAAATTGCTGACGCGTTTCTTCTCCACGGTAGAGCTCAGAATACATTTCACCGTCCCGTAAAAATACGACGCGGCTGCAATAGCTCGATGCAAGTGGATCGTGCGTCACCATCATGATCGTCACGCCGCTATCCTCGTTCACTCGTTCTAACGTTTCCAATAAAGACGATGCCGATTTCGAATCGAGCGCGCCGGTCGGCTCGTCTGCAAAGATCATCGAAGGCGATGTAATGAGCGCACGCGCAGCAGCAGTCCGTTGCTTTTGCCCTCCTGATAATTGGTTCGGATATTGGCTCCCGATCGCTGAAATGCCTAACGCTGAAGCGACTTGTTGATATTTCGATTCCGCTTCTTTTTTAGGAATGTTACTTAATGAAACAGGCAATAAAATATTTTCTTTCGCTGTGAGCGTATCGAGCAAGTTATAATCTTGGAAAATAAACCCGAGTTCGTTTCGTCGGAAGGTAGAAAGTTGACGGTCGTTCATCGTCGACACTTCCTCGCCTGCAATTCGAATGGACCCCGATGTCGGACGATCGATCGTCGCAAGTACGTTCAACAACGTCGTTTTCCCCGCTCCTGACGGCCCCATAATACCGACAAACTCTCCTTCACGAACTGTGACATCAATTCCTTTTAATACTTCATTGACGTTTTGACGAGATCCATACGCTTTCCGAATCGACTTCGCTTCCAATACTACTTTTTCTGTAATTGCCATCGTTATTCCTTCTTTCTCTCGTTCATTTCCTCTATCATAACGTGCTTCGTTTCTTTCGTCGTGCGATTCAACGAACAAAAAAGCCCGCAAAGTGACAATGTTGTCACTTTGCGAGCTGATCAAATGCATTCGGTTTTGAAAAAGCAAGTGTTGCGTGTGTTCCTTCGCCTTCTGATGATTCAATGCGAAGGGTACAACCGATTTTTTTACTCACTTCGTTCGCTAAATAAAGACCGAGCCCTGTCGCCTCATTATGTTTGCGGCCCGTCATCCCTGTAAACCCTTTTTCAAAAATACGCGGTAAATCTTTCTCAGCAATGCCCCGTCCTTCATCTTCGATTCGGATGAAAGGAATCGTACCGTGCGCTCCGAGACGAATCGTAATGATCGAATCGGACTCGCTATATTTCACAGCGTTCGTCAACAATTGACGTAAAATAAAACGCGCCCATTTTTCATCGACGAGTACGGACGCATCGTCTCCTTCAATTTCAACCCCGATATTTTTTTGGAAAAACAAAGTCGCTAAATCTTTCAATTCACGGCCCACTAGTTGGCGCATCGACTGTTCAGCGAGGACGTAATCCGCCTCGAGCGATCCTAGTCGCGCTACTGACAACTGTTCATCGACAAGTAAATGAATCCGCAACCAATCTTGTTCAATGAACCGCATCGCTTCTACCGAACGATTCGCATCGATCGTTAATTTCATCGAAGTGAGGGGTGCTTTCACTTCGTGTGCCCACGAAGCGATGTAATCTGCCTTCAATAAGTGTTGTTTTTCATAATTCATAAACTTCACTCGTTGCTCGCCCTCGGCCCGCTCGATAAATTCAATGAGCACTTCTTCTTCTTTCGTTGAAGGCAATGGCAATTGATCGTGCCAGTCGGTCATCTCGGTGTCGATAATCGTTTCAATCGACCGAATCAACTTCGTCTCTCTCGTATAACGCCATACGAAAAAAGCGATGAACAGTAACAAAATAATACCGTCTAAATAAAAGAGCGCACTCTTTTGGAGCTGAATCCCCGAGTCGACGTAAATGACAACGTTGATGAGCGTCAGTTGAATGATGAAAAAAGCGATCCAACTCCAACGGCTTTGAACATACGCGATCACGAGATGCTCCCCCCTTCTTTCGTAAGCGCCATATAGCCGAGTCCTTTCTTCGTAACGATCGCATCGTCGAGTCCGAGCGGAGCGAGCTTTTGACGTAGCCGGTTCACGTTTACCGTTAACGTATTGTCATTCACAAACCGCTCATCGTCCCATAGTTTTCGAATGAGTTGTTCTCTCGTCATAATCGTATCGACTTTTTCGATGAGAGCTGCTGCGATGAACAGTTCATTTTTCGTTAATTCGGCTTCCACCTCATCTTTTCGAATGACTCCTTTTTTTAAGTCGAGCAATCCGCCATTCCATTCTAAAACGTCCGTCGTTTCATCCCGATACGCGTACGTCCGTCTGACGAGTGCTTGCACTTTCGCTCGTAAGACATCGGCATGAAACGGTTTTTGAACGTAGTCGTCCGCTCCCATTTGCATCGCCATCACCATATCCATCGGGTGGTCACGAGACGATAAAAAAATAATCGGGACGTTGGAAACCGCTCGAATTTCTCGGCACCAATGAAATCCGTCAAATGCAGGAAGTTGGATGTCCATTAATACGATTTGTGGATCTTCTTGAAGAAATGCCTCCATCACATGATGAAAGTCGGTCGGACCAGATACGTCGAACGACCATTGTTTGAACTGTTCAGCGAGTAACTCATAAATCGCCTCATCGTCTTCAACAATAAATAGCTTCATACTTCTCATTCCTCTCGTTGTCGCCTTCTTCCTTTCATCATACAAAAAAACGAGAGGTGAGTCACTCACCTCTCGTTTCGTTAATTTACAAACAATTCCATGATCACAAAGAACAAACCTGTCCCGAAAAGAGCGACATGCCCGATGCAAAACTTCGGATACAACTTGCGCTCCATTTCTTCGACAGAGTCTCCCGGCTTAATTTGACACGTCTTACAAAATAAACCGAGCGGTTTCTTCTTAAACATCTTCTTACGCCTTTAATGCTTGTTGAATACGCTCTGGATCGAAACCGATGACCCATTGACCGTTAATTTCAGTTTGTGGAACACCCATTTGTCCAGTCGTCGCTACGAGACGCTGTCCTGCTTCTGGATTCACTTGTACGTTTACTTCTTCGTACTCAATACCTTGCTCTTCTAAATAACCTGTTAACATCGTGCAATATGGGCACGTTGACGTCGTATATACTGTTGCTTTTGCCATATGGAACATCCCCTTTTCTATTGTTTACTACTTAAATTATATACCCCTCTTGGTATGATTTCAAAACTTCTGCTCGCGTTCGGATAGACTTTTCACAACTTTTTTATCAAAAAGGTTGATTTTTCAGTGCGTTTGTTTTATTGTTGCATTAAGGAAACATTGTTGTATAGAAGAAACAATGTTTCTCTTAGGAAAGAAATGAGGAGGTGAATTACGTGTCTACATTTCAATTACCGGAACTTCCGTACGCCATGGATGCTTTAGAGCCATACATGGATGCTCGTACAGTAGAAGTTCATTACGGAAAGCACCATGCGACTTATGTGAACAACTTAAATGCTGCAATTGAAAATTATGACGATTTAAAAAGCCAAACGATTGAAGAAATCTTAACGAATATCGATTCTGTGCCAGAAGAGATTCGTACAGCTGTGCGCAATAATGGGGGTGGCCATTACTGCCATACGCTATTTTGGAATTCGATGAGCCCGAATGGTGGGGGCGAACCGACAGGTCCAATTCAAGAAGAAATCAACAAAACGTTTGGATCTTTTGAAGCGTTTAAAGACCAACTTTCTCAAGCAGCGATCAGCCGTTTCGGAAGTGGTTACGGTTGGCTCGTACTCGATGAGAACGGTCAATTAGAAGTGCTCAGCACTCAAAACCAAAACACACCGTTGAAAGATGGTAAAACACCTCTTCTCATCGTTGATGTTTGGGAACACGCCTACTATTTGAAGTATCAAAACCGTCGTCCAGAGTTCATCGAAAATTGGTGGAATCTCGTGAACTGGGACGTCGTTAACGAACGTTTGCAAGAAGCTAAAGCATAAAAGCAACCGTTTATTTTTACCTCCCCTTATGATTCACGTTATACATTTATCCTACATTCAGAAAAACTCTCTAGTGGTGGCTAGAGAGTTTTTTGGTCTGTTTTCCGAAAAAAAGACCGCATAGCAACATGCGATGCGGTCAGCCGGACGATTAGCTAAAATAAATAAAAGCTAATACGATCGCCAAGACGATTCGGTAAATCGCGAATGGCTTCAGTTTTATTTTTGAAATCAATTGTAAGAAAAATCGAATGGAAATGAGTGAGAAGACGAACGCACTAATGAAACCGGCGACGTAAAAACTAAGGTGATCCATCGACATATGTTCCCAATTTTTAATGACCGATACTAAACTAGCACCTGCCATAATCGGAACAGCCATAATGAACGTAAAGTCCGCTGCTGTCCGATGATCCATCCCGAGTAATACACCGCCTGAAATCGTCGCTCCTGAGCGTGAAAAGCCAGGCCATAACGAAAGCGTTTGGACGAGTCCTACCGAAAACGCTTGACGGTATGAAATTTGATCGAGCGATGTCACTTTCGGGTTCTTCGATCCGAAACGGTCGGCTGCTAACATTAAAAGCGCTCCCGCGATGAGTGCGTAAATGACGGTTTCAATACCGAACAAGTGGTCATCAATGAAGTCTTTTAACGCAAATCCGACGACGACTGCTGGTAACATACCGATAATCACGTGAAGTAAGTTGAACCGTTCACTCATTTTCGTCGTTCCATCATGATATAGACCGATTAAACTAAATAGCCGTTTCCAAAAAACGACGACGACCGCTAAAATGGAACCGAGTTGAATTACGATTTTAAACGTATTTGCCGAATATTTCCCTAAAAAATCTTCTGACTTCAACCACATATCATCTACGATAATTAAATGCCCCGTAGATGAAACAGGCGCAAACTCCGTCATTCCTTCGACGAACCCTAAAATGATCGCCTTCAATAGTTCAATAAAATCCATAAGTATCGTAGCTCACTTTCCGTATTAACCTCTTTTAACTTCCTCTATTCACTTTACTAAAGTGATCAAATGAGTGCAATACGATTCGAACGTTGGAACGTTAATTTTATGTAAATGTGATGAAGTCATACTTTTCCTCATCTTTCTTCCTACTTACGATCAGTTGCTTATTTCCTATGTACCGATATACTATATGATAAGAACTAATACATATAGGGGTGACATAAAATGAGTTCTTTTAGACCAAAAATTGAAATTGAAGACTTATTTCACCATGAAACAGACCTTCAAATTCCTGGGCGTTACCAACAAACATTAACGTTTAACTCGTTTACATCTGAAACGACACATCATTTAAAAGAATTATATATGAAACTAAAAGAAAACCGTTACGAACCAGCTACGATTTTCGACAAATATTTCTCGTTATTAAATCAAACCGGAAAGTCGATTTCTTACGTCGACATCGAAACGTACGTCGAACGTTTCTTCACTGCTGAACGAACAACAACCTACTTCAGTGAAACGACTCGATTTTTCCGACAAATCCACAACACGAAAGTTGTTCCAGGTGATGTAGCGGTCGTCATGAACCAGTTCGGATTTTTCTTAACGACGCAAGCGTTACATACGTTAGGATTCCGTCCCAATCGCGCAATGGAAATGTTGCAAGCCATTCAATCTGCGATTAACGTCGAAGTGCAGACGATGATGAATACGTTCGATGAAATTGTTATTAGCGGTGTCATCGAAGACATTTCCAACTTAGTAGAAGCGAATGCGAAAGTGATGTTTATGAAAGACTTAATTTACAACTTAGATCAACAAGCCGATGAAATTCAATCTTCTACTGCTGCAACGGAAGAAATTACAGCATCGATTGTGGAAGTTGCACAATCATCAACACGTATTTCTGAAAAAACAGCAGACTCTGTTGAATATGCGATCAACAGTAAAAAAACGATCGAAAGTACGTTAGATGAAATTTTCAAAACGGAAGAGACGTTCAACTCGATCGTCGATACGTTTAACGAACTACAAAAACGAGTGAACGATATTGAAAACGTCGTAACGCTCATTAACGAAATTGCCGCTCAAACGAACTTACTCGCATTGAATGCTTCCATTGAAGCAGCCCGCGCAGGAGAGCACGGACGTGGCTTCGCTGTCGTCGCTCAAGAAGTTCGTAAATTAGCAGAAAATACAGTTTCCGCGCTTACTGAAGTGTCGGACAATGTGAAACATTTGAAATCGTATTCGAACGACGTATCCGATTCGATTCATGAAACGACTTCTATTATTACAGCTGCAGCAGATGACGCGAAAGACTCGGTTCCTCTTCTTTCGGCGATCGTTGAGGCGATTGAAGAAATTAACGTCGACGTAACGAATACAGCTGCGATTACAGAAGAGCAAGCAGCATCGATCGATGAAGTATCAAACCGTATGGTTGAAATGGCGAACTTACAAGAAGACATCCGGATGTACGGGGAAAATACGTCGACGACGATTCACGACTTAAGTGAAGAAATTAATAAATTCCGTTTAAAAGTCGTCGATTCAAACGAAACACACCTTTCGACCGAAGTCCTTTTACAATTGTCAAAAGCCGACCATATTTTATGGAAGTGGCGCATTTATAACATGTTCCTCGGACTCGAAGACGTTCGACCGGAAGATGTCATGTCACACGATGACTGTCGTCTCGGAAAATGGTACAACGATCCTGCTACGATCGATCGCCTCGGTCATATGAACGCTTATCAAACATTAGATACGCATCATAAGGACGTACACGACTGTGCTCGTCTCGCAGCAAGTGAGTTCCAAAAAGGAAACGAAGCACAAGCTGAACAAGCACTCGCTCATTTGGAACGTGCATCCGGCGATGTGCTGAAACTTCTCGATGAACTGATCCTTCACCTTCAAAATGATCGATCTTAACTGAACGATCGATTGTGACATAAACGCCTAGCGCCATTTACTTCATGTAAATGACGGCTAGGCAATTTTCATTTAAACAAGCACTTCTTTTTCCAAAATGAGACGATCGCTCGGTAAGTCCTGTACACATGTTAGCGATGAAGTCTCACCTCTACACAACAAAAAGCTTACTGTACGACTACGTTCAATGAGGTCAGGTTCATTGAAGGTGAGTCGTAAGTAAGCTTTTGTTAATGGAAGCGTATTTTATTTTTTATATCGTTGTGGTTGTTGATACATGTCGATTGTTACGTTCATCAATTATGAATCGAAACGTCCACGTTGACGTAAAAGTTCACGGTTTAATTCTGGGTGTTTTTCGAATGCTGCACGGCCGTGTAACCAGAACATGTTATTCAATGCTACGAGACGACCTACTGGTAATTCTAATTCGACGACGTGTGGGTCAGCCTCCATAGAATCTGAAAGATCTTTCAAGTATTTCGCTTGTTCGATTGATTCTGGGTAAGCGAACTGGTCGATGAAGCACATGCATGGTAAGTCGTTCACTTTGAAGAATGTTTCACGCTC
Organism: Planococcaceae bacterium Storch 2/2-2; assembly: GCA_009740415.1. Lineage (GTDB taxonomy): Bacteria > Bacillota > Bacilli > Bacillales_A > Planococcaceae > Savagea. The sequence continues at coordinate 133,772 of WOYE01000005.1, forward strand.
TACTTCTTGTGTTACGTTCTTGCTTGGTGGAGCGATGTAAGTGAATTTGTGACGTGCAAGTGGATCTTCGTAGAAACGGTCAAGCTCTTCCCAGTCGTCTAAGTGTAAGAGACGTGATTCTCCACCTACTGAGTTTTCTTCAACCATTTTCTGCATGATTAACCAGTCAGTTGGCTCATCAACGAATGTTCCGTCTGTGTGTAATGTGAAGAGACGGTACGCTTGGCGTAAGTATGAGTCACTGTCATCTGTATCTTTAACTGTGAAGCGTGCGTAATATTTACCTGTCATCGCGTCAAAGTTTGGTGTTCCGAGTAAGTGTGAAACAGCTGTTGAGTAGATTACGAAGTCATCTGTCTCTTCTGTTACACCTTCAACACCGATCGTGAATCCACCTGTTGCACGGTCATGGATAATGCCGCGAAGGATTTCTCCGAAACCTTGGTCTTCAAGTGCTTCTAAAAGGTAAAGTGATACCATACGACGCTCGTACGGCGTGTACTCTAAACGCTCAACTGTAATGTCGTTTTCACGAACTTTTTCAAAGAATTTTTCGACTGCTTTTTCATTGACAGTGATGTCATAGATCCGTGAGTTTTGTGCGTTTTTCTCAATTTTATAAGTGCTTGTCTCTTTTACGAATTCATTTGTAGTTGCTTTCTGTTCTTTTGTGCGTGCTAACATAGTTAACTCCTCCAATAGGTAATGTAATTTTTTTCGTTCTGTTTTTTGAGAATGAAAAAACCAGCAGTAAATAAAACCTAGACGTCTTAGGAATTTATCTACAACTGGCCTAAAGTTACCTTATTGCTCTGGTACTAGCAGAGTCACAGTAAGTTTGTCAGTTTGTTTTAAAGTTGTGTTTCGTTTCAATGTCGTAGTCGGACTACCTATGACGTGGCAAAAGAGCTACCATCGGATAAGTATGACTCGGTTCTACGATCTAAATACATCATAACATAGTATTTTTTAAATTGCAAGACTATTTCATAAAGTTTCTTAAAAAATTGTTTTTCTTTTGAAGTTTATTTCAACGATGTCTTGCTACGATTTATTTTATCATTGGTTGTAGTATATTCAATGTTTATGCTTCGCTTTGCTGCTCTTCTTTAATTTGCTTGTAATGTTGATCTAAATCTTTCAACGCAGCAATTAATGTTTTGCTCGCTTTTCCTCGGTAATACGTTTGCAAACATTGAACGGCTTCCCCAATACCATCATTCAAGCTAAATCCACGAAGTAAGTCTGCAATGACCGCTCTTCCTTGTTCTGTTGCTAACGTGCAATCTGCATGTAAAATAACACCGTACTTCATGTCAACCTCTGCTGTGACCGTTAACGTTTCAAATACACTTTTCGCCGCCATCCCTTGTGGTAAACGTGCGTGCCCTGCGATGAACATCGTTTTCGAATTGAACATACCGCTTTTCCTCCCTAATTGTAACAAATTGATATACTTTCTTACTTTATCATATGTTCATTCATTATGGCTTATTTTTGCTTTTTTTCATCCGATTTGTTTAACGTTCTATTTAATGAAGGAACTCAATCATTCTATATTGATTGCTCAGCCTTTCAGAAAAACGAAAAAGAGCTTGAGAATGTTCTCAAGCTCTTGGCCGTGTAAACTTTTACGCACGTTCTAATGTAGAGTTAAATGCTGACGGTACCGCGTAGTCAGACGCAGCGATATCGGCATAAAAATCTTCTACATAGTTTGAGTCAGCTGGATTCGCTAACGGCAATTCCTCCGGAACGAAAGCTTCTCTCGTTACTGGATCGACGACTTTTACTTCGTAGTCATGCTCGTTAGGATAGTTTCTGTTTCTCATAGCGCGTCCCCCCTTTACTAGGGCTTCCATTAACCTTATTGTATGACGATTCTGACAAATTGTAAATAGGTCCTTGGAATCATTATAAGTTTTCGTACGTTAATATAGGTGCTTTAAACGTCTTTTCACTGAATTAGGCGTTTGAAGGGAGCGCGATCGATACTTTGAACAAATCGCCATCTACATCGATTACCATCGTTCCGTCATGCATTTCAACGATCGACTGCGCGATAGCGAGACCTAATCCTGAACCTTCTGTCTGTCGCGATGCATCGCCTCGTTTAAAACGTTCGAACAGTTCATCTACGTTCCGCCAATGCATCGGCTCTCTCGAAATGTTACGAACTTCGAAATGTAACGTACCTTCCTCTTCCCTTAAGTCGATGTAAATACGCGTACCTTCCAACGAATACTTCAATGCATTAGACAGTAAGTTGTCGATCACGCGCCACATCCTTTCTCCATCGATATGTGCGAGTAAACGCTCTTCAGGTAAATGGACGATCACTTCTTGTGGAGCTCTCTCAATCTCATCTTGTCGTTCAGCGAGCACTTGTTGCACGAGTTGTGTCATGTCTAAATAAGAACGATGAAGCTCCATATTGCCACTCGCCATTTTAGATACTTCGAATAAATCTTCAATTAATACTTTTAAACGTTCACTTTTACGTTCGATCACATCGACGTAATGTGCTCGATCTTCCTCTGATAGATTCGGCTGCTTTAACAAGTCCGTATACGTAATGATCGATGTAAGCGGTGTTCGTAAATCATGACTGACGTTCGTAATGAGTTCTGTCTTTAACCGTTCGCTTTTCGCTCGATCGTTCATTGCACGTTCGACACCTTGTTGCAAATGATTTAAATGATGCGCGTGCTCTGCAATCGGCGATTTTCCTTTGATCGGAATGTTCATGTTTTGTCCTTCTGCCATCGCTTCTGTTGCAAGGAATACTTCATTTAAATACCCGAAACGACGAACGAAGACATATAGCGCTGGTAACCCTAAGAAGAGAACGGCCGCTGCATAAAGAACGAATAAAAATGGTTCCATAAATGCGATGACGAAACCGATGCCTGCTAAGAAAAACCCGATCAATAAAATGAACATTTGTACCCCAATTGAACGTTTTAAAAAGGCTCGTTGACATCCTGTTACGAAACGTGAAGCCCACGTCTCGTTCCAAAGTGCTTCCCAATCGGGACGTCGTTTCACCCGATCGTATAATAAAACGATGCTACGTAACCAGACGTAAACGACAGCGAATGTAACGGCTACTACAAATAGAGAGGATGTCACATTAGAAATGAAATGTAACGTTCGGTTGTAGTCTTTCATCAAAATCCCTTGAATCATTGACGCTACAGGGTATCGGTACATATCCTCGTTCATCGTGAACAAAAATACACTACTTAAAAAGACGATACCTGCCAAGCCGTCAACTGGCCATTTTGAAAGTAACCCGTTTCCACGAAAGTCTTCTAAGAAGAACGTGTGGCGTCTCGACAAAGTGACTAAAAATAAAATCGCTGTTAACCCGATCGCCAAAAATAAAACGCCTGTTATTTGATTCGCCCGATGATCCATCTGCATCGAGCCCCATACTGTATCCGGCTGTGCAGCCTCTTTCGGTAATTGAACCGTTCCGACGTAACGTACTATCTGTTTCTTCGTCCAAGTCGGTGTCACTTGAATTTCACCTAACTCATCGTAAACAGTCGTTGGTAATTCGATGAGAAGAGGCGCATCTTTCGTAAATTTCTTTTCGTACAACGCATCGTTTTGAACGCTTCCTTTTGTTAACTCTCCTTCTTCACTCACTAACTCGTAAACGAATGTATCCGATGAAGCCCCGTTAGCTTCTTCTCGCAATGCTTCCACTGCGCTCACGTAACGAACTGCTTGATTCTCGATTAACTTTTGACGAATATGGTCATCGTCTTCAAAGTTTTTTCGAATGTCATCGATTTTCGCATCGCGTTCATCCGTTAATTCTTTTTTCCGCTCTTTCGTCACTTCTTTACTTTGTAGATCTTCCTCATACTGTGCACGAATCGAACCGATTTGTGCATCGAGATCTCCATAAAAATAACGATGTTCATTAATTTGGTCGTCTGTAATGAATAAGGCGTCTGCTACTTCCTCTTCATCAACGACTGGTAAAAAAGAGTTTTTCAGTTGTTCGATTTCTTCGGAAGCACGACTTTTAAAATCATCCGATTTAAAATAATTAGACGCGCTGTAACGCGGTACGATACTCGATACAGTGAAGAAACTAACTAAAAGAAGTGTAACCGCTATCGTTACGATGAATCGTTGCTTGTTCATTTTTTCATCCCACTTTCCATAAACTGATATACGTAGCGAATGAGTGCTTCCGCTCGTTCACTAAATGCGCTACTTACTTCCACTAAAAATGGTAAACAATAGACAATGCTCAAACACCCCAGTCTAACGGCTAGTAGTGAAAGTAGACGGTCGGTCAATTTTATAGCCAACTCCCCACACAACCTTTACGTAACGCGGGTTTTTAGGGTCCGCTTCAATTTTCTCTCGAATTTTTCGAATGTGAACGGCTACTACATTGTCTGCGTTGTACGCTTCTTCTTCCCACACTCGTTCATAAATTTCATTGATCGAAAACACACGACCTGGATGTTTCATTAATAAGTTCGTAATTTTAAATTCAATCGGTGTCAATTGAACAATTTTTCCGTCGACGCTCACTTCTTTCGTCTCTTCATTGAGGCGCAATCCGTCAATTTCGATTACTTCTTCTGCTTCGTACGTTCCGAGTTGGACATACCGACGAAGTTGTGACTTTACTCGAGCCATCAATTCCATCGGGTGGAACGGCTTCGTCACGTAGTCGTCTGCACCGACTGATAATCCATGAATTTTATCCGAGTCTTCCGACTTAGCGCTCAACATAATAATCGGTACGTTCATCATTTGTCGTATTTTGAACGTTGCCGTAATACCATCCATATTAGGCATCATAATATCTAAAATTAATAAATGAACGTCCTCTTTTTCTAAAAGTTCAACCGCTTCTAAACCGTCTGCCGCTTTCAATACGCGGTACCCTTCATTTTTTAAATAAATTTCGATGCCTTCTCTAATTTCAAGATCGTCATCCGCGACGAGTACAGTTAATGTCATCATCATCTTCCTCTCTTCAATACATAGTATACGACCGATTATTGAATAACTTCTTAGGACATTTCTTAATATTTTCTGAAGAACGATCTTCATTCCTGGTATAATGAACAGAAAGAGGTGATTTCGTTTGTATCTCACAATCGAAGAGACGGCAGAGTATTTAAACATGCCAATCTCTCAAGTAACTCGTTACGTACTCAATGGAAACATTCGCTCCGTTCACGACGGAAATGAATTCCTTGTTAACAGTGCCCAGTTTGAACTTTACTTTAAACAACTCGAACAAATGAAGCAGATGATGAACGAATATTGGTCTGAACCGCTCCCACCCGACCGCGATATTAAAGATGAAGATTAATCGTTCGAAAGAACTATTTCTCCTCATCTTTTTTTCATCCCTTCCTTTTTATGAAAACGAGTAGAACCGTTGATACAATGGGCACGCTTTCTATTTTCGTCGTATTTTTCCCTCTATTTTCTTACTTTTTTCATAATTGCTACAGTTGATTTTCTACTATTCGATTGTTATAGTTCTTACTTGTTTCTAAGAAACACTCAATTCTCTAAGGGGGAACTATGAAAAAAATATCGACGACTTTTTACTATGCCATTGGACTTGTCGGCATCGCCGTCTTTTTAGGCGTCATTGCACCCGACACATTTGAAACCGTAACTGGAAAAATGACGAGTTTCGTCACTTCACGTTTCGGTTGGTACTACATGCTACTGATGACCGTCATTTTAGTCATTAGCATTTTCCTCATTTTCAGTCCGTACGGAAAAATCCGCCTCGGAAACGATCAAGACCGTCCCCAATTTTCTACGACGACTTGGATCGCTATGCTCTTTTCAGCAGGGATGGGGATCGGACTCGTCTTTTACGGCGCAGCTGAACCGATTTCACACTATGCTGTAAAAACGGCGTCAGAAACGCCTTACACAGCGGCTGCTTTTAAAGAAGCACTTCGACAATCTTTCTTCCATTGGGGATTACACGTGTGGGCCATGTACGGCATCGTCGCACTCATCCTCGCCTACTTCCAATTTCGTAAAGGTGAAGCAGGGTTAATTTCTGCAACATTGAAGCCAATTTTCGGCTCCAAAGTAAATGGACCGATCGGCACAGCGATTGACGTACTCGCTATTTTCGCGACGGTCTTCGGTGTCGCTACATCTCTTGGCTTCGGCGCTGTTCAAATTAACGCTGGACTCAACTACTTGTTCGGAGTGTCGCTCGGCATTCAAGCTCAATTTATCATTATCGCCGTCGTCACTTTCCTGTTTATCCTTTCAGCGAAAACTGGATTGCAAAAAGGAATTAAATATTTATCGAATACGAACTTAATTTTAGCGGTTGCTTTGCTCGGCTTCGTTCTCATTTTAGGACCGACATTGCTCATCTTTAACGTATTTACCGATTCAGTCGGTGGTTATTTCACTCATTTAATTGAAATGAGCTTCCAAACGGCTCCATTTAACTCCGACAAACGAGAATGGGTCGACATGTGGACCATTTTCTACTGGGCATGGTGGATCGCGTGGGCACCGTTCGTCAGCATGTTCATCGCTCGTGTATCAAAAGGACGGACGATTCGAGAGTTTATGGTCGGAGTTCTTACCGCTCCTACGTTACTCAGCATGTTTTGGTTTTCAACGTTCGGTACAACAGCGGTTCAAGCAGAAGATGCGGGAGCTGGCCTTGCGGAAGCACCGTCTGAACTCGTCATCTTTAAAATGTTCGGCACGATGCCAGGAACGACGATTTTATCGATTGTCGCCGTTTTACTAATCGCTTCATTTTTCATCACTTCTGCCGATTCGGCAACATTCGTCCTCGGTATGCAGTCAACAGGCGGCTCGTTAACCCCACCTGATAATGTGAAGCTCATTTGGGGAATCGTTCAGTCGAGCATCGCACTCCTCTTACTTTTCGTAGGCGGACTCGGTGCGCTACAAAATACGATCATCATCGCAGCACTTCCATTTTCATTCATCATACTGCTCATGATCGTCTCCTTCTTCAAAGCACTACGAGCAGAAGGACAAGCGGAAGTGAAAGAACGTAAAGCGTTACGAAAAAAATTAAAAGAATTGTAATCAAAAAGGCGTCCCTCTTAAAAGAGGAACGCCTTTTTTCATATCCGATTATTTATTTTGTTGAACCGCTTTTTCAATCGCTTGGTCAAGATCCGCAATAATATCTTTCGGGTTTTCAAGTCCAATCGAAAGACGGATTAACTCTTCTGGAACACCTGCTAGTTTCAAGTCTTCTTCTGACAACTGTTGGTGTGTCGTCGAAGCCGGGTGAATGATCAATGATTTCGCGTCTCCAACGTTTGCTACGTGTGAGAAAATTTCAACGTTATCGATGACATCGCGACCGACATTACGTCCACCTTTAATACCGAAAACGACCATTGAACCGAAACCGTGTTTTAAATACTTTTTCGCTAAATCGTGTGACGGATGATCCTCGAGACCTGGATAAACGACCCATTCAACGTCAGGGTGATTGCTCAAATGATCGGCGATGATCGCCGCATTTTCGTTATGGCGCTCGACGCGTAAGTGCAACGTTTCGAGACCTTGTAAAAAGTTAAATGCGCTATCTGGATCTAAACATGGTCCGAAGTCTCGTAACAGTTGAACACGTAACTTCGTCGCAAACGCTGCTTGTGGTACGTCTACACCGTAACGAATGCCATGGTATGACTCATCCGGCTCTGTAAAGTATGGGAAACGTCCTTGCGTCCAATCGAACGTACCTGCATCGACGACGACTCCTCCGACTGTCGTTCCGTGGCCACCGATCCATTTCGTTGCTGAGTGAATGACGACGTCCGCTCCGTATTCGATCGGATTTAAACCGTATGGTGATGGGAACGTGTTATCGACGAGCAATGGAAGTCCGTTGTCGTGCGCGACTTTAGCAATTGCTTCAATGTCGAGAACGTGAAGTCCTGGGTTTCCGATCGTTTCAGCGAAAATAGCACGCGTTTTATCGGTGATCGCTTCTTCAAAACTTTTCGGATCGGTCGGATCGACAAATTTCACTGTAATGCCGTAACGCGGGAATGTCGTTGCGAATAAGTTGTACGTTCCGCCATACAAGTTGCTCGCTGCGACAATTTCATCTCCTGCGCTCGCAATGTTCAAAATTGAAAACGCAATGGCAGCCATTCCTGACGAAAGAGCAACCGCTGCTGTTCCACCTTCTGCTTGTGCCACACGTTCTTCAAATACGCCGACTGTCGGGTTCATAATACGCGTATAAATGTTACCTGCTTCTTTTAAAGCGAATAAATCTTGTGCGTGTTGTGAACTTTTAAAGACGTATGATGTCGTACGGTGAATCGGTACTGCGCGCGATCCTGTCGTTGGATCGGGCTCTTGTCCTGCGTGTAATAAAATCGTTTCTTTTTCAAAGTTTGTCATCGAAAATCCCTCCTAATGTGATAGATGGCACGATCATCGGTCGATTGGGAGTGAGTTTCTACAAATGAAAATAATAGAAAACCCCCTTCGCGTTAAGAAGAGGGTTGTGTCTGTCATTTACCTCCCCTTATCTTCCAGCCGATCACTCGTCTGTAGGACGTAGCACCTTTGCGAACGTATCGCCGGTTGCCGGGCATCATCGGGCCTATTCCCTCCGCCTCTCTTGATAAGAGTATCATATTTCGTGTTCCATCTTGTGAAACAGTATACGCTTCTACTATTTTGAAAGTCAAGCATTTCTCGTAAGTTTTTTGACAATTGCCACCATTCGTATTATTGATCACACGTCGAATGATGGACAGCGCAACGGTTCGGACCAATTTCTAACGTGCGAATTTCTTCGAGACTCGCTTCCGTTTCTCCGCGATTCAATGCGACAATTTCTTCAAAGTTCGGCGGTTTGACTGAACTCGCCGATTGACGCACTTGGCGTAAAAATTCTTCTTTAGAAGCGGTGAACATCGCTTCATTTTCTCGACGAATATCACCTAACGTTTTTCCGACGAAACCGCGTTCGTTTCGCTCCTCGACATAATTCGCATAATGACCCGGCAATACGAGTACGTCTTCTGTCATCGGAACGATCGATCGATGAACCGTTTCATACAAATCATTCGCCCATTCGTCAACACGATTGCCGAGGTCCGGACGCCCTAGTCCGCTCACGAATACAGTATCTCCTGAAAATAAATACGTATCATTGAGTAAAAAGGAGACGCTGCCTGGCGTATGTCCTGGTGTTTTTAACGCGATGACGCGTAATGTCGAATCGTCAAATGTTATTGATTCATGTTCTTCCAACGGTTCTAACGGGAAAACAGCACCTTCACTTCGCATCATGTAATAACGCGCATCAGTCTCTTGTGCAAGCATCGGACCACCTGTAATGTGATCAGCATGCAAATGCGAGTCGACGACGTGTGAAATTCGCACGCCTTGCTCCTTTGCAAAATTCGTATATACGTCAATCATACGAGCGGCATCGATGACGACCGCTTCTGTTTCACCGACTAACATGTACGATAAACAACCTTTTCCGATCCGAATCCATTGATAGACGTCAACCGATTTCGTCGTACCGATGAAAATAGGGACGAGCTGCTCGCTCCACGCTTGCATACCACCTTCTAAATAGTACACATCTATACTTCGAGCGGCGAGCTCTTCCCCGACGAGAATCGATGTCTTTTCTTTCGCACAGACGACGAGAATCGGACGATCTTTCGGCAATTGATCGATCGTCTCGTCAATCGCTTCTTGAAAAGTAGCATACGGCACGTTGCGAGAATCGGTGCGCAGCCCCTCAATGTTCCAACCCTCGTATGCCTCTTCACTACGCACATCTAAAATGAAAAGCGACTCATCTTCAACGACCATCTTCGCAATACGTTCAGCTGTCATCGGACGTAAACTCATTATGATCTCCCTTTCTCAATACCCTTACCGGTATATCATTTATTGAAATGAAAAAGAGACCGTTACAGGTCCCTTCTCTCTTTGATGAGTATAATCGATTCATCGACTTTTGACGAGCAAATCAACCGCTTCTTGAACGATTTCTTCTTGTGTTTTCTCCTCTAAGCCTTCTGTCTGTTGAATGCAATCAATAATATTTGAACTAACGATGACGCCGATCGTACGATCCAAGGCTGAACGCGCAGCGGACAATTGAGTAATGACGTCTTTACATTCTTCATTCGAGTCGACCATACGGATGATCCCTTTAATTTGACCTTCAACACGCTTTAAACGATTGCGGATTTTTGCATCATATTCCATCAGCAAGCGCCCCTTTCGTTAAAGTACTTGATAGTTTAATATTATACCCCAATAGGTATGAAGTCAAAGAATACGATTGTACACAAATGTTCATGCCATGCAATTTTTTGAATATTATGGTACAATGGTAAGGACTCGAACTATAGGTTAATCTCACAATAACATGTTCACCGTCCACCCTACAATTATGTAGATGAACTTTTTACTTAAGACGGCGGATAGAGGGAGGGAATTCGATTGTCATTTCCAAGAAGGGAAAAAAAGGTTTCGGATTTCGTCGCAGCACGCCAAATCGATGAAGAAATTTCTTTCGTACGAAACGATCATAAAGTAGTCGGTAAAATTCATAAAATTTTAGAAAACTCTGTGATTGTGAAACTTTCGAAAGAAGATGCCGAATTAATCGGAGCACCATCCGAGCTAACGGTCGTCTCACATAAAAAATATTCGGTCGTTTGATCGCTACGACGTAGCGATTTTTTCATTCAACGAGCGGTCCTTATTTTAAGGACCGCTCGTTTTTGTATTATACATATAATCCGTTTTGCTTCGCTTCGTACAACAACTGTTCTCTAAACTTCGGATGGGCGATATCGATCAGCGCTTTGACACGAGCGGATAACGACTTTCCGTACAACTTCGCAATTCCGTACTCTGTTACGATATGATCCACATCATTTTTACTCGTCGAAACGACCGAACCCGGTGTCAACAATGGGACGATGCGCGAAATCGTATCTCGTTTCGCTGTCGAATGCATACAGATGTACGCTCGCCCATTTTTTGCGAAGTGAACGGCGCGCGCGAAATCAGCTTGTCCACCCGTGGATGAGTAATATTTTCCACCGATCGTTTCAGAAGCACATTGACCGTACAAGTCGACTTCAGTCGTCGCATTGATCGAGACGATATTATCTTCTTTCGCAATTTCTAACGGATGATTCACTTGGCTCACTGGGAGCAATTCAACGAGGGGGTTATTGTCGATAAACTGATGGAGACGATCCGTCCCGAGTGCAAACGTACCGATCACTTTTCCTTGGTGAGTCGCTTTTTGTGTCCCATCTACCGCTCCTGCTTCTACGAGATCGACGAGCCCTTCCGTCAACAGCTCCGTATGCATCCCTAAATGTTTATGTCCTTTTAACAATTTCGTCACCGCGTTCGGAATCGATCCGATCCCTATCTGAATCGTATCGCCATGCCGAATGTCCTCAGCGATCAGCTCGGCGATCACTTCATCTTTTTCTGAAATACGAGGCGTTCCTACTTCTGCTAACGGCTCATCGTACTCCGTATAACCAGCAATTTGACTCATATGAATTTGATTGCGCCCGACCGTTCGAGGCATATGGCGATTCACTTCTACGACGAACGGCACTTTTCCGATAAATTCAGCGATGTAATCGGACTGAGTACCGAGAGAAAAGTAGCCGTGTTCATCCATCGGTGAAACGACAGCTAAAATCATCGATACGTTCGTTGACTGTCGAAGTAATTTGGGCATTTCGTGAAAAACGTTCGGTACGAGTTCCACGTGCCCTTGATGGTACGCTTCTCGATTCGCTTCGCTTAAAAAATAAGAAACGTGGGACAACTTCCCTTTGTACGCACCATACATGTATGAACGTCGTCGCAAAGGTAAAATTTGATGGACATCCACATCGATTAAACCGTCCGCTCCTTCTTCTAGCCAATCTAACAATTGACGTGGCTCCCCGTTTGCAGGTGGAACGATGAGATCCGCTCCTTCTTCAATCATTTGGAGAAATTGTTCTTTCGTCATTAATTTTGTCATCTCGTCCTAACACCAACCTTTAATTTTATGTACGTCTATCATAACGGATACTATTTCCACCGCCAACTATCATTTGTCATGAAGAACGACATTCAAAATAAAAACCTCTTCTTAGCATCGCGCTAAAAAGAGGTGCACTTAAATCGTCTTCGTCGCTGCTTTTTTAATATCTTTTCGATGTTCATAGACGTTCGCAATAATTGCACGAACGACGGCATACGTCGGAATAACGATTAAAATACCGAGGAACCCACCTAAATTCCCTGCTGCTAAAATGAGCGTAATGACAGTGAGTGGATGGATAGATAACGTTTTCCCCATAATGTTCGGTGTAATTAAGTTACTATCGGTCTGCTGGGCAACTAATGTGACGAGGGCTACCCAAATGACGAGGGTCGGATCTTGTAACAGTGCAATTAAAATAGCCGGTACAACGGCAATCCACGGTCCGATAAACGGAATGAGGTTCATAAATAAGGCAAAGATCGATAAAAGCAAAGCATATTCTAAACCGATCAACGAGTACCCTATTAAAAGCAATGTCGCTAAAATCGCACTAATTAAAAATTGCCCTTGAATGTACGCACGAAGAACGTCGTTAATATCATTCAATGTTTTTTCAACCCAACGTTTGCGCTCTCCCGTAAAAAATTGCGTAATAAACGGAATTAATTTTTCGTGATCTTTCAACATGAAAATGAAGAAGAAAGGTACTAAAATGAGTAAAAACATCGCTTGGAAAAATGATTGTGCAAATTGCAGCACCCATTTCCCAAAACCGAGTGCGATATCTTGCGCTTTCGTCGCCGCTTCATCGAGACCTTCTTGAATATTATCAGGTAAATGATCTCGTTGAGCGAGTGCATAATCTTTCATGCCTTCGAGCTGCTCTCCTAGTTCAGGTGCGTTTTTAACGAGCATGTTCACTTGGTCCATGACAGGTGGCCCGATAATTCGAATGAAAATCCAAATGATGACCCCGAGCATCGCAAGAATCGCTAAAATGCTCGACCAACGTGGCGCTCCTTTTTTCTCTAACCACCTTTGAATCGGTTCAGTCATATAAAACAAAACGCCACCGAGCAACAAGGGGAAGAAAATTGTTTTGGCGATAATGACGAGAGGCGTAAATAAAAAGACGATATCTAAAAAATATTTGACGATTAAAATCGCTAACAGTACGCCGACACCAAATTGAAACCAACGTTTATTTGTCAATGACCTCCACCTCCTTTTTCTCGCTTTAGTATACACGACTTTTTATGAAACAAACTTCTTTTTCATCTTTTGTTTCTTTTTTTCAAAGAGCGGTTTCATTAGTGAAAGAATGGGAATGGATACGTACGATAATCAATAAAGGAGATGTTCCATATGAGTGGATTTAAAAACCGTGCAAAAGGCACAATGAACGAAGCAAAAGGTGAAGTGAAAGAGTCTGTCGGTAAAGTACTCGGCAACGAGTCCCTTCAAGCGAAAGGGATTGCGGATCAAGTAAAAGGGAAAGCACAAAAAGCAGTCGGCGACCTTCAAAAAGAAGCAAAAGTAAAAGCAGGCGAAGCGAAAGAAACGATTGAGAAAAAAATCGTTGAATTAAAAGATGAATTAACAGACAAGTAAGTAGCACATTGCCGTTGAAAAGAGACCCTTTTCAACGGCTTTTTTCTTATTTTTTCTTCATCTGTCCAATTCATCGAACAAGTCATGTTATAATTTCTCATTGCAACTTACGTTTATAGAGAGGAGCGATTTTTTGCAACGACTCATTTACCCACTACTCGTTGTATTTGCCGCGAGTTGTTACGGTATTTTATCAACGATCATTAAACTAGCGATCGGTGCTGGTTTCACCGCATCAGAAGCGGTGACTTTTCTTATTTTTTCTTCATCTGTCCAATTCATCGAACAAGTCATGTTATAATTTCTCATTGCAACTTACGTTTATAGAGAGGAGCGATTTTTTGCAACGACTCATTTACCCACTACTCGTTGTATTTGCCGCGAGTTGTTACGGTATTTTATCAACGATCATTAAACTAGCGATCGGTGCTGGTTTCACCGCATCAGAAGCGGTGACGAGCCAATATTATAGCGGATTTTTCATCGCGCTCGTTCTCGTCATCCTTTTCAAACGCTCTGTACCGACATTCGGCGGAGGGTGGACGTTATTTTTCGCTGGACTTTTCACAGCAACGACCGGAACGGTGTACGGACAAGCGGTTCAACATATGCCCGCTTCCCTCGCCGTCGTATTACTGTTCCAATTTACATGGATCGGTATGTTGTTTGATTGCATTGCGAAAAAAAGACTTCCTTCCAAACCGGAAACGTTGTCATTGATTCTCTTGTTCGGAGGGACCATTTTAGCAGCTGGTATTATCGATGTCGACTTATCGGCGATTCCATTACAAGGTTGGTTATGGGGCTTCGCCTCAGCGATTAGCTTCGCTTCTTTTATCGTCATTAACCAACGACAAATTAAAGGGATGGACACGTTAACTCGACTGTTTTATACGTCGTTGATCGGTGCACTTTTCATCACGTTATTTCAAACGCCGCAAATCGTTTGGGATGGGACGTTGTTTGCAGGTGGCTTATGGAAGTTCGGTTTAGTACTCGGTTTATTCGGAACTGTCACACCGATTTACTTGCTATCGATTGCGGTACCGAAAGTAGGGACAGGCGTGTCTTCGATTTTGAGCGCCATGGAATTACCGGTCGCTGTCGCCGCTTCTACACTCGTACTTGGCGAACGACTAACCGCTTTGCAACTGTTCGGAATCGGCATCATTTTATTCGGTATGACGTTACCGACTGCCGTTGATCTTTATCGCGATAAAAAGAAAAATCGGACCCAACGACCTAACTCCTTATGATACACTCGTTAAAAAGACTCATAAAGGATGGATACTATGACAGAATTACTTTATTTAAAAGATTCCTATCAAACCGAGTTTTTAGCAACGATTACAGACCAATGGCTCGATCCTAAAAAAGGGTACGTCGTCACATTGGATCGAACTGCTTTTTACCCGACTGGTGGTGGCCAACCCCATGACATCGGAACATTGAACGGCGTTCCGGTTCATTCCGTCGAATGGGTCGACGATCAAGTCCACCATTACGTTGATTCGCCAATTAAAGAAAATGTCGTTCAAGGAATGATCGATTGGGAACATCGCTTCGATCTCATGCAACAACATACGGGCCAACATGTGATGGCAGCGATTTTAAAACGTATGTACGACATCGATATGGAAGGGTTCGATATCGGCGACGTCACGGTTACGATTGACTTAAAAACGAAACCTCTTTCAAACGATCAATTGTTTAAGATCGAACAACTTGCGAATACGATCATTCTTAAAAATGAGCCGATTCGTGCGACGATCGTTCAACCGAATGCTCTCGAAGCATTCGACCTCGTACATGACATCACTCGTGAAGGCGACGTTCGTATCGTTTCGATCGAATCGTTCGACGATACGCCGTGCGGTGGCACTCATTTGTCATCGACTGGCGAACTCCAAGTGATCAAACTACTCGGCACGGAGCGGATCAGTGGCGGTGCTCGCCTTTCGTTCGTCTGCGGAAGACGAGCAGTGAGTCATTACGCGTTGCAACATGCGCGCATTGAAAACTTCGCTCGTCTGTTGGAAACGTCAGATGAGAGAATCGAAGGTAAATTACACCGTTGGAAAAAAGAACGAGTAGAACGCGAGAAAGAAATCGAACAATTGAAAGAACAATTGCTCACCTACGAGGCGACAGAGTTATGGGACGGTAGCGGTACCGTCGTACGCGGATTTACAGAGCGTTCCATTCACGAACTGAAGGCGCTCGCGACGATCCTAACGAAAACCCATCCGCACGCACTCGTCTCTCTGTTTACGATGAACGGCTCAAACGTTCAGTTGCTCGCTACACGCGGGGCCGATCATCCACTGAATTTACGCGACATCGCTTCGGATTTCTTCGGCGTTTGTAACGGACGCGGCGGTGGCAGCCCGACGTTCATTCAAGGAGCGGGAACGAGTGAAGAGACGATTGAAACGTTGGAACGAAACATCGCTTCCGTCCTTTCTTCACAACGCGTCCTCGTTTAATACAAAAAGCCTTACGAGCGGTTGACACCGCGCGTAAGGCCTTTTCATTTATTCTTTATGTCCGAGAACAGACTCCCAGTCAATCGATCCGTCGTTCACTTGATCGCGTTTTTCTTTCGTCATTAAATCGGTCGGACGACCACCGTTCGGCCAGTCGTTTGCATGGCCTTGCCATTCTGGTCGATCTTGCGACAAAATGTAAGCGGCTAAATCGGCTGCTTCTTGGTCTGATAATGATCCTTCTTGACCGATCGGCATGTTATTTTGAACGTACCCCGCCATTTTACTCATACGCGCTAAACCAGCACCGTCGTTAAACGATTCCTCGCCCCATAAAGCAGGTCCCGAGTTCGATCCTGTACCAGCACCGTCCGCTGCGTGACAAGCGATACATGACTGTTTG
Source organism: Planococcaceae bacterium Storch 2/2-2 (assembly GCA_009740415.1). GTDB lineage: Bacteria > Bacillota > Bacilli > Bacillales_A > Planococcaceae > Savagea. The sequence goes on from WOYE01000005.1 coordinate 150,345, forward strand.
TAAAGCTCTTCCCCGTCATCTACGTTCGGAACAGGAACATTGTCCATATTGTTTTTATGGCGCCACGGCAATTCTGCACCGACTGGAATATCTTTTGAAATGTACGTTAAATAAGCAACCATTGCATCGAGATCTTCATCATCTTCTGCAAATTTTTCACCGTTCATACTACGTACCATACAACCGTTAATTCGTTCTTCCAACGTGACAATTTCTCCTGAACGAGGAATGTACATTGGATAGACTGCTGACACCCCTACCATTGACGAAGAATGTTCATCCATTCCTGCGCCTGCGTGACAACTCGTACACGATAACGCGTTCACTCGCGCTTGCCCATCTTCGACAGTCGCTGCTTCACCACGTAACACTTCGGATGTCGCATTCGTCAATTCATACCCTCTTAAAATTTGCTCGCCGAGTGGTCCTTCTGGAACGTCGTCGAGGGAAGGCGGATTATGTTCGATTGTCGCTTTCACACCTTCTTCGGATTCTACTTTTTCAGGTTATGCAACATCTTCTTTCTGCATTTGGAAGCCCATCGCTGCGATGACGATCAATGCGCCGGCAAATAAAACTCCTAAAATCAATGCAGCCGTGCTCCGTTCTTTTCTCATCGTTCTTCCTCCTTTTTCTCTTTCATTCGTTTCTTTTTTCTTTCGTTACCGTTACGATAGCACGCTGAAAAATGAACGTCTATCCAATAATTGCGAACGCTTACAAAACGAACAAAAAGACTTGTCAAATTTATTACATACTTTTTCAGAAAAGGTATTTCTACTTACTTTATCTTCATCTGATAAGGTTTATCATTGTTTTAAAAGGTAAAAGTCTTATATTAACTAAATTAATTACTAAGAAGAATGGCATCCTTCTATGGAACTTCTTTAATCATTCCATAGGCAATTGATTTCATAGTTGTGTACACTTAATAAGAAACTACATTATAAGGAAGGTGAATGATTGATGTTTTTAGCTTGGCATGAAATGAAACGAAACAAATTACGTTTCACTCTCATTATGGGCGTCTTAATGCTCGTCGCTTACTTAGTATTTTTCTTATCTGGATTAGCGACAGGTTTACAGACGATCAACCGTGAGGCGGTCGATAAATGGGAAGCCGATGCAATCGTTTTGACAGACGAGTCGGATAAAAGCCTCTTCCAATCGATCATGACATGGGAGAAAGAAAAAGAATTAAAAGCAGATAAAGTCGCACCGATCGGTCAATGGAGTGCGATTGCGAACGATGGAGAAGAAAAGCAAAACGTTTCTTACTTCGCCGTTCAGCCGGACACGTTCATCATGCCTAATGTCGTAGAAGGCGAAGCGTTCGAAAAACCATTCGAAGTCATCGCGAACGACTCGCTCGAAAAACAAGGATTTCAATTAGGGGATACGTTCAAACTGTCAGGATCCGATGAACAATTAACGATCGTCGGTTTCACAGACGAATCGCGCTTCAATGCAGCTCCTGTTATTTACGGTAGCTTCGACACCTTTTACGCTTTGAAATACGGGGAAGCTGCAGAAGGAAACGACACCTTATTAAATGGATTCGTCATTCGAACGGATGAGAAATTATCAAAAGTGACGAAAGAAGAAACATTAGAAGTTGTACCGATTGAAACGTTCATCGAAAATTTACCGGGGTATTCTGAACAAAATATGACACTAAATGCGATGATTTATTTCTTGCTCGTCATTTCCGCAGTCATTGTGGCGATTTTCCTTTACGTACTCACAGTGCAAAAAACGAGCATTTTCGGAATTATGAAAGCACAAGGAATTTCAAACGGCTATTTAGCACGTTCCGTCGTCGCACAAACGTTCATCTTATCATTCGTCGGCGTAGCGATTGGATTCGGCTTAACGTTGCTAACCGGTGAATTTTTACCAGATGCCGTACCCGTTACATTTGACATCCCGACGATGCTTACATACGGCGCTATTTTCATCGTCGTAGCGATTGTCGGTTCGCTCTTCTCAGTACGAACGATCGTCAAAATCGATCCATTAAAAGCGATTGGAGGTTCTTAAAATGGCAGTACTTACGTTACGAAATGTTACGAAAACATACGGTTCAGGCGATAAAAAAGTAGAAGCTTTAAAAGAAACGAACTTCGAAGCAGAACGTGGTGAACTGATCGCGATCGTCGGACCTTCCGGCTCAGGGAAAAGTACATTTCTCACGATCGTTGGCGGACTGCTCACTCCTTCGACGGGAGAAGTCATCATTAACGGCGCAAACTTCGCTAAAATTAAAGAAAAGCGTCGCTCCAAACTTCGATTGAAAGAGATTGGCTTCATCTTGCAAGCGTCGAATACTGTTCCATTTTTATCTGTGAACAACCAATTCAAATTGCTCGATCGTGTGAAAGATCGCAATATGAACAAAATGCAACTCGATTCTCTTTTAAAAGATTTAGACATTGACCATTTACGTAATAAATATCCGACGGATCTATCCGGAGGTGAACGACAACGGCTAGCGATCGCTCGAGCGTTGTACACGCATCCGACGATCATTTTAGCGGACGAACCGACCGCTTCCCTCGACTCAGAGCGCGCGTTCGAAGTGATTGAATTGTTGCAACGTGAAACGAAGAGTAAAAATACGACGACGATCGTCGTCACACACGATACACGACTCATCGACTACTTCGACAAAGTGTACAATATGACAGACGGAACTCTCACATTAGAACGTATCAAAGAACAACCGGTTGAAGAACAGTAAAAAAGAGCGTAAGGCGGGTTTTATCCGCTTTACGCTCTTTTTTAAAACATTTGAATGAGCCATTGACCGATGAGTGCGCCGAGAGTAAGTGCGACAAAACCACCACCGACTGTCAAACTCGCATAGAGGGCAAACAACCCGTACCGACGGTCATCTAACAACTCGACCCATTCCACCATGACGGTCGAAAACGTCGTAAAAGAGGCGAGAAATCCCGTCGCCACAAAAAGGAGGAACGTCTCATTCGTCCACACCCCGTATGCGACAATTCCGAGTAAAAACGCGCCGAGGATATTGATGAGCCACGTTTTCCAAATCGATGGTGCTCCGATCATCTGAATGATGTAACGACTCATCGCTCCGAACGCACCACCTACTGCAACAGATACAATCGTCATCGTTTCTTCTCCTTCCACTTCGACGCATAGTAGCCGATTCCAGCGGCGACAAATCCACAGCCTAGCATAGCCGTACCATAAATAAATACTTCTTTTACTAACCCGTATGTAAACCATTCAAACCATTGTAGATAAACCGTCGAAAACGTCGTAAACGAACCGAAAAAACTAGTCGTTAAACAAGTATACCAACCGTCGCGATTCGCCCATTGTTTCGGTGTCATATAACCGAGACCGAACGCTCCGATGACGTTCACGAGAAGGGTCGCTTGAAGAGCGAATGTCGTCCCTGCTAATAAACCGTCTACACCGTAACGAGCGAGCGCTCCGATCATGCCACCACATGCGACAGCGAGTAACGCTTGTCCCTTCATTGTCTTCCCACCTACTTTTGTTTCAGTATAACAAAAAAAGAGCGACCGTCACCAAACGGTCGCTCTTCTGAAGAAGTGTTCCACTTAAATTACATCGCTTGACGAATGAGTTCCTCAATGTCTGATTGACGTGCTTTACGTGGGTTAGTTGCTGCTGTTACGTCTTTCATCGCGTTCGCTGCAAGTGTTGGAATATCTTCCTCTTTTGCACCGAGTTCTGCGAATCCTGAAGGAATGTTTAAGTCTGCTGCTAAGCGTTCGATACGTTCGATTGCTTTTTCAGCTGCTTCTAATGTTGAAAGTCCTTCGATGTTTTCACCTAAGTAGAATGCGAGTTTCGCGAAACGATCTTCACGGCCTACTAAGTTGAAACGTGAAACGTGTGGTAAAAGGATCGCGTTACATACACCGTGTGGAAGGTTGTAGAATCCACCCATTTGGTGAGCGATCGCGTGAACGTATCCGAGTCCTGCGTTGTTGAATGCCATTCCGCCGAGGAATTGAGCGAATACCATTTGCTCACGAGCTTCAACGTCTTGACCGTTCGCATAAGCGCGTGGTAAGAACTCAGGGATAATTTCGAATACTTTTTCAGCTGCTGAGTCAGTTAATGCGTTTGCATCTGTTGACATGTATGCTTCAACTGCGTGAGTTAATGCGTCAAGTCCTGTAGCTGCTGTAAGTGCTGGTGGTAAACCGAGCATTAATTCAGGGTCGTTAATTGATACGAGTGGTGTAACGTGTTTATCAACGATCGCCATTTTAACTGAACGTTTTTTGTCAGTGATGATCGTGAATTTCGTCATTTCACTTGCTGTACCAGCAGTTGTGTTAATTGATACGAGTGGTACCATTGGGTTTTTAGATTGGTCGACACCTTCGTAGTCGTGGATCGTTCCACCGTTTGATACAACGATTCCGATACCTTTTGCAGCGTCATGTGAAGATCCTCCACCGAGTGATACGAGTGCGTCACAGTTTGCAGCTTTGTAAGCTTCAACACCTTCTGCAACGTTTTCGTCAGTTGGGTTTGGTTCTGCTTTAGGGAAGATTTCAACTTCTACGCCAGCTTCTTTTACGATATCAGCGATGCGATCTGCTAAACCGAGATCGAATAAACCTTTGTCTGTAACGAGTAACGCTTTTGTAGCGTTCGCATCTTTCAAACGTTTACCTGTTTCTTGGATTGAGCCTACGCCGAATAAGTTCGTCGATGGCATTGAAAATGAGCTTTGTTTTGTCATAATAGTTCTCCTCCAGTTTAATAGTTAGCCAAATAGGCTATGGAATCTTGAACTTACGAAAATGGATGCACAACCTTTATACACTTTGCACCGTCCAAACTTCGTCTTTCGTATAAATAATACTCCCCTTTAAATACAATTGCAAAGCTTTGGTTTCAACTTTAAAAAGTTGTTTTTTTACTTATTTTCATACTTTTCAAATTTTTTTATGTATTTATCAATTTATTAACGATATATTTAATAAAGTTAATAGTTATATGCCATGTATCCGTTTTCTTTCTTTTCTCTCTAAATTATACCAATATATAGTATGCATCTTTAAAGGGCATTTTTTCATAAATTATTTGTAGATACTGTTTTAGAACGGGTTTTTCTATTTTTTGAATCATCTAAAAATATAAAATCTTCTGAGTTTATATCAAATAAATATTAGTAAACGTTATTCCTAAAGGATTCTTTTATTTGTCATTTTTTCTTCACAAATCTTTTTTCTGATTTTTCTTTCTTCCTTATAATTTTCATGATATATTAATCATAACGAATTTCTGAAAGCTTTTTGCACGAGCTCTTTTTTCAAGTATAAGGAAAAGAAAGCGCTTTCTTTTGAAGGAAAGCATGCAACTTGCTCTTTAAAGAAATGAATTCAAAAGGAGGCATTTGCTATGGAAACAGAAACAACGCGCAAAGGGTTTTTCCAAAAGTTTCTCGACATCATTGAACGTGTCGGTAACCGCCTTCCCCACCCTGTTACGTTGTTCGCATTACTTGCGGTTCTCGTCATCGTCTTGTCGGCGGTCATTTCCGCTTTCGGTGTCAAAGTAGAACACCCGGGCGAACCTGGAACGATGATCGAAGTAACGAACTTAATGAACGGCGAAGGTATCAATTACATTTTATCAAATATGACAGCGAACTTTATCGGGTTCGCGCCACTCGGTGTCGTTCTCTTAACGATGCTCGGAATTGGTGTTGCTGAAGGCTCAGGACTCATTAGTGCAGTCCTCCGTGGCTTCGTAATGGCCGTTCCAAAACGCCTCATTACACTCGGCCTCGTATTTGCTGGGGTTATGTCAAGTGTTGCGTCAGACGCAGGATACGTCGTCTTACCGCCACTTGGGGCTGTTATTTTTGCGGCGCTCGGGCGTCACCCGCTCGCAGGACTTGCGGCGGCATTCGCTGGAGTCTCTGGTGGATTCAGTGCCAACTTATTACTATCTGGTACAGATGCGATGCTCGGGGAGTTAACGATCACTGCAGCCGCGATTATCGATCCGACGTATGCAGACGGCATGAACATTGCGATGAACTATTACTTCATCATCATCTCTGTATTCGTTTTAACACTCGTTGGGGCATGGGTTACTGAAAAAATTGTAGAACCTCGCCTCGGAGAATATACGGGCGAATACCGCGAAAAAATGGAAGCTTTAACATCAACAGAGAAAAAAGGTCTCCTTTGGGCATTCGTTTCAGTCATCGTTTCAAGCATTCTCGTCGCGATGCTCGTAGCGTTCCCATGGTCACCGATGCGCGGTGAAGATCCGATGCCTGTCATCCAATCACCGTTCATGAAATCACTCGTACCAATCATTGCGATCATGTTCTTCATCCCAGGTCTCGTCTACGGTAAAGTGACGAAATCGATTAAGGGCGACAAAGATGTGGCTGCTATGATGAGCGGTACGATGGCCGCGATGGGGATGTTCATCGTCCTATCATTCACCGCGAGTCAGTTTGTCGCTTTCTTCTCAGAATCGAACATGGGACTCGTTCTCGGAGTGTACGGCGCTGAATTTTTAGAAAGCATTAACTTAACAGGCATTCCACTCGTCTTACTCTTCATTTTAATCGCTGCCTTCATTAACTTGTTTATCGGTAGTGCTTCAGCAAAGTGGGCGATGATGGCTCCTGTATTCGTTCCGATCATGATGCGACTCGGTTACTCACCTGAATTGACACAGATGGCTTACCGTGTTGCGGACTCGGCTACAAATATTATTTCACCGCTTATGACGTACTTTGCAATCATCATTGCATTTGCTCAAAAGTATGACAAAAAGATGGGAATCGGTACGTTGATTTCGGTTATGTTCCCGTATTCAATGTTCTTCCTCCTCGTCTGGTCAATTACACTCATCGTTTGGATGACACTCGGAGTCGACCTCGGACCTGGATCACCGATTCTTTACCAACCGTAATACGTAAACGCCCCTCCGTTCAAACGGAGGGCGTTTTTTTGTCGTTTGCTGTTCAAGAGTGTTCTTGCGATAATGGAAGGAAACGAACACATTGGAAAGGAGAACGACATGACGACTGTTATTTTTGCCGAAAAACCATCTCAAGCGCGTGCGTATGCGGATGCTTTTACTGTTCAGTCGAAGACGAAGACAGACATTACACTTGCACCGTGTGCGACGTTTCCGAACGGTGCGGTCATTACGTGGGGCATCGGACATCTCGTCGAACTCGAGGAACCGAAAGCGTACGATAAAAAATGGACGCGCTGGACGATCGATAGCTTACCGATTGCACCTGAAACCTTTCGCTTCAAAATTGCGAAAGGGAAATACAAACAGTTTCAAGCCGTAAAAAAATGGTTCCGACAAGCAGACGTTCTCATTAATGCGTGCGACGTCGATCGGGAAGGATCCAATATTTTTTACTCGATTTATCATATGACCGGCGTCGGCCGAAAGCCGATTCGCCGTTTATGGATCAACTCGCTCGAAGTGGATGAAATTCGAAAAGGGTTTGAGCACTTACGAGACAATACACACGATTTACGCTTATACGAAGAAGCGAAAACTCGCCAAGTGAGCGACTGGCTCGTCGGGATGAACGCCTCTCGACTGTACACGATTTTATTAAAAGCGAAAGGATTCGACGACGTCTTTCCGATCGGTCGGGTTCAATCACCGACTGTGTACCTCGTCTACGAACGGACGAAAGCAATTGAACAATTCGTGTCCGAACCTTTCTTTGAAATTAAAAGTACGTTCGAAGCAGCGAACGGGACGTATGAAGGAATCGTAAAAGGGCGTATGAAAGAACGCTTTGAAGCACTCGCTCTCTTAGAAAAACATCAAATTGAACGACCGGACGAAGGAGTGATTCAATCCATTGATACGAAGGGAAAGATGAAACGACCACCTCTTCTCCACTCTCTTTCTACTTTGCAGGCGACCGCTAACCGCAAATGGAAAATGAGTCCGACCCTCGTCTTACAAACTGCACAATCGCTTTATGAGAAAAAATACATTTCGTATCCACGAACGGACACGCGCGTCATTACGAAAGCGGAGCTCGCTTACCTTGTCGAACGACTTCCTGCGTACCAACAGCTCATTGACGTGTCATTCGAACCTGAAACGACACACCCTGGCACCCGTTACGTGAACGACAAAGGGGTACAAGAGCATTACGCGATCATTCCGACAAAGCAACTACCGCGCGCTTCGACGATTGAACGGATGAAACGTGAAGAGCGGCTCATTTATGAGGAGATCATCCGAACGACACTTGCGATGTTTCATCGGCCGTATCGGTATGACGAAACGAACGTCATCACCGATGTAAAAGGACTTGCCTTTCACTCAAAAGGCACTGTCGAACGCGATAAAGGGTGGCAACAACTCTTTCCGAAGAAAAAACAAACCGATGATTCAGCGCTCCCTTCATTGACGATGAACGAGCGTGTAGCCGCGGATATCGCCATTCATGAAGGAAAAACGAGTCCGCCAAAACCGTACACGGAAGGGCAGCTCATTACTCTTATGAAAACGTGTGGCTCTCTCATTGAAGATGAAGAAGAAACAGCACTTTTAAAAGAAATCGAAGGGATCGGGACCGAAGCGACACGAAGTAACATCATTGAGACGATTAAACGACACGATTACATTCGCGTTCAAAAAAATATCGTTTCACTCACAAAGAAAGGGCGCCTTTTATGCGAAGCTTTGGAAGGAACGTTACTTGCGAGCCCATCGATGACCGCCAAATGGGAAAAGTATTTGCATAAAATCGGAAATGGGGATGGCGAAAGTGAAAAATTTTTACAAAGTATGTATAAATTTTTAAACCACTTGATCGAAACAGTGCCCACGACGATTGAACAGCGGACGTTTCAAACTGAAGCGTACGAAGCACCGAAAAAAACGTATGGCAAGAAAAATTGGACGCCGCCGAAGCCGATTGCGACGTGTCCTCGTTGCAAAGAAGGATCGATCGTACGTCGTAAAGGTTTTTATGGATGTACTCATTATAAAAAAGGATGTCGACAAACGTTTCCCGATGAGTTTGCGAAGCGAAAATTGACTCAAACGATGATTCGCGACTTATGTGAACGAGGCAAGACCGATGTGATCGACGGCTTCACTTCTCAACAAGGCAAAACGTTCCAAGCCACGCTCATGCTCGTTCAAGGAAAGTTACAATTTGACTTTTCTTACAACGCTTAACTAATGAAAAATCTCTTAACGTCTAATCGTAATCAACAAAATGGACCCGCTGTCTTAAGGACAACGGGTCCATTTTTATAGTGAATAAAAAGAGGCATTACTATAAGTATATCCTCTAAGGATAATACTCACTAGTAATGCCTCAACTGAATCATTTCTTTGAATGTTAGCTTTAGAAACATTCGTTCTTTACAAAACGGTGTAAATGTCACTACTCTCCATCAAAGAAATCAATCTTTTTCATGCGCTTCAAGACGCTTGCTCATATTGTAGCGCACCACTTTCTTTACTTCTTCTCTGCCTTATTTCTCCGAAGTACTAAAGATAATCCTAAGATAATCAAAAGTCCTCCTGTTAACAATGCATAGAGGAATGCTTCCTCCCCTGTTTGTGGTAACTTCACAAGAGATTTTGACGGTTCTTCTTCTTTTCCTGACGATTGATCGCCTTTTGTTGTAGTCGTTGAACCTGTCGAGTAACTAGATCCTGAACCATTAGAGTCGCTTGACCCTTTAGAGTCGTCTCGATTCGAATCGTTTGACGATGAGTTGTTTGACCCTTCGTCTTTTGATCCTGTTGAGTCTGATGGTTTATCCGATGGCTTATCCGATGGTTTATCCGATGGTTTATCCGATGGTTTATCTGTCGGATCTGTTGGTTTCACTGGATCCGTTGGACATGTTGGACATGTCGGTTGTGTCGGCCATCCTGGACAAATCGGTTGTGTTGGACACGTTGGATATGTTGGATATGTTGGCCAAACTGGACATGTCGGGCATGTCACATCTACATTTGGTGGTGTAGATGTTGGCTTCTTCGGTACTACTGTAATTGGAACTTCTGGACGCAATGGACGATCAGGATCATTTGGATTTGTCACTTGAGCAACGTTAACAATATCGATATCGCCAACGTTACGGTCGACAACCGCATCAAACGTAATACGCGCTTCTTCTGATCCTTTAAGTTCTGGAATTGTAACACTGAACGTATTACCTTTCACATCTGCTTTCACTTTCTTGCCATCCAATTTAATCGTGCTTGCTTTCAACGTCAAGCCGAATGGTAAGCGGTCTAATACGACGACGTCTTTTAAATTCACATTTGACGTATTACGTACATTGATCGCATACGTTACGGTTTCACCTGGCTTAACTTCCCCTTTGTTCACAAGTTTTTCTGCGACGATCTCTCCTTGTGGATCAATCTCTGTCGGTACTTGTGGTTTCAACGGTTCGTCTGGCTTTTCAGGATTTGTTACTTCTGCGATGTTCACTACTTTATTTGCTTTCGCATCGAGCGATACATTCGCTTCAAAAGTAATCTTCGCTGTTTCAAGACCTTTTAATTCTGGAATCTGTAAGCTAAATGTGTTGCCATCTATTACTGCTGCAACTGGCTTTCCATCTAACTTAATCGTTCCTGCATTCAATACTAACTCTTTCGGCAAAGCATCTTTCACTAATACATCGTGTAAGATAGAATCTTTCACTGTATTTGTTACTACAATCGTATAAGTGAGTGTTTCACCTGGTTTTGCTTTGTCTTTATTGACAAGCTTCTCTGCCTTTATTTCCCCTTGCGGTTTCACCGTCGTTGGAACTTCTGGCTTCACTGGCTCATCCGGACGAGTTGGATCAGTCACTTCTGCAATGTTGATGATGTTTCCTGCTTTCGCAGTAGAAGATACTTTTGCATCAAATGTAACAATTGCTGTTTCTAATCCTTTCAACTCTGGAATCTCTAGACTAAATGTATTTCCGTCAACAGTAGCTGTAACTGGCTTTCCATTTAACTTAATCGTTCCTGCTACTAATGATAAGTCTTTTGGTAAAGCATCCGTTACTATGACGTTTTTCAATACAGAATCTTTCACTGTATTCGTCACTTTAATTGCGTACTCAACTGTTTCTCCAGGACGCACTTGGTCTTTATTGACTTCTTTCGTTGCTTCAATTGCACCTAATCGTTCTACAGTTGTTGGAACTTCTGGTGTAATTGGATTATCAGGGTCTTCTGGATCGACGATAGAAGCTACGTTAATTAACGTACCGGTTTGAATATCTTTTGCTACTTGTGCATCGAACGTTAATGTTGCTTCTTCTAATCCTTTTAACTCTTTGAGTGTGTACTCAAACGCCTCAGCACCGACAAGTTTCACATCGATTGCCTCACCGTTTAACTTCACTGAATCTTTGACTAGTGTCATACCTGTTGGAAGTCTGTCACTTACGAGAACAGCATTTTTCACTTTAGAGCCTTCCACTGTATTCTTCACTTTAATTGTATATGTGACTGTATCTCCTGGGCGTACCTTGTCTTTGTTGATCAATTTCTCTGCTTCGAGTTCACCAAGTGGCTCAATTTCTGTCGGTACTTGTGGTTTAATTGGCTCATTTGGCTTATTCGGATTCGTTACTTCTGCGACGTTGCGCAACGTATCCGGAGTAGCATCTTTCGATACTTTCGCTTCGAATGTTACCGTTGCTGTTTCGAGTCCTTTCAACTCTGGAATTTCTAAACTAAATGTGTTGCCATCGACTACTGCTGCGACTGGCTTTCCATTTAATTTTACCGTTCCTGCTTGTAACGCTAAACCTTTCGGTAACGTGTCACTTACTTTTACTTTGTGTAAGACAGAGTCTTTCACTGTATTTTTCACGTTAATCGTGTACGTAAGTGTTTCACCTGGTTTCGCTTTACCTTTGTCGATTAATTTCTCTGCGACTACTTCACCGAGTGGTTCAACTGTTGTTGGAACCTCTGGTTTCACTGGCTTATCTGGATCTTCCGGATTCGTTACTTCTGCGATGTTGACGAGTTCGCCTGCTTTTGCGTCAAGTGACACATTCGCTTCGAAAGTAATTTTCGCTGTATCGAGTCCTTTTAACTCTGGAATACTTACTTTAAATCCTTTGTCTGTAAGTGTGAGAGACGGTGCTTGACCGTTCACTTTAACAGTTGATGGATTTAACGTTAAACCTTCTGGTAAGTTATCTGTCACGACAACGTCTGTTAAGACGGAGTCTTTCACCGTGTTCTTCACGCTGATTGTATATGTGACCGTCTCACCTGGTTTTACTTTGTCTTTGTTAATTTCTTTCGTTGCTTCGATCGCACCTTTCGGTTCGACCGTTGTCGGTACTTCCGGTGTAAGCGGTGGATCTTCCGGTTTATCTG
>WOYE01000006.1 GCA_009740415.1 Planococcaceae bacterium Storch 2/2-2
AGTTGAAATGCCGTAGTGAGGTATGAATCCACTCGTACATTTCTGTATCGTCGTGTCGTAGCGATACGACCGTACAATACGTATTATCTTACTTGTTACAATCAATGTCGTTTTATTCAGTTTTCAATGAACGCGTTTTGAATGTATAAATGAACATTCAAAACTGAACGCAAAATGTTGATGGTTCGTAGAACCATGTCTACGATTCCGTGTGCCTTTCGGCTTCCTTAGAAAGGAGGTGATCCAGCCGCACCTTCCGATACGGCTA
>WOYE01000007.1 GCA_009740415.1 Planococcaceae bacterium Storch 2/2-2
AATTGGGAAATCTCATCTTGAGGGGGGCTTCATGCTTAGATGCTTTCAGCATTTATCCCGTCCACACGTAGCTACTCAGCGATGCCTCTGGCGAGACAACTGATACACCAGCGGTGTGTCCATCCCGGTCCTCTCGTACTAAGGACAGCTCCTCTCAAATTTCCTACGCCCACGACGGATAGGGACCGAACTGTCTCACGACGTTCTGAACCCAGCTCGCGTACCGCTTTAATGGGCGAACAGCCCAACCCTTGGAACCGACTACAGCTCCAGGATGCGATGAGCCGACATCGAGGTGCCAAACCTCCCCGTCGATGTGAACTCTTGGGGGAGATAAGCCTGTTATCCCCGGGGTAGCTTTTATCCGTTGAGCGATGGCCCTTCCATGCGGAACCACCGGATCACTAAGCCCGTCTTTCGACCCTGTTCGACTTGTAAGTCTCACAGTCAAGCTCCCTTGTGCCTTTACACTCTGCGAATGATGTCCAACCATTCTGAGGGAACCTTTGGGCGCCTCCGTTACACTTTAGGAGGCGACCGCCCCAGTCAAACTGCCTACCTGACACTGTCGCCTGCCCCGCTAAGGGGCATGGGTTAGAAGTCCAATCCAATCAGGGTAGTATCCCACGAACACCTCCCTCGAAGCTGGCGCTCCGAGTTCAAAGGCTCCTACCTATTCTGTACAGACTGAACCGGAATTCAATATCAGGTTACAGTAAAGCTCCACGGGGTCTTTCCGTCCTGTCGCGGGTAATGCGCATCTTCACGCATAGTATAATTTCACCGAGTCTCTCGTTGAGACAGTGCCCAGATCGTTGCGCCTTTCGTGCGGGTCGGAACTTACCCGACAAGGAATTTCGCTACCTTAGGACCGTTATAGTTACGGCCGCCGTTTACTGGGGCTTCAATTCAGAGCTTCGCCGAAGCTAACCCTTCCTCTTAACCTTCCAGCACCGGGCAGGCGTCAGCCCCTATACGTCACCTTACGGTTTAGCAGAGACCTGTGTTTTTGATAAACAGTCGCCTGGGCCTATTCACTGCGGCTCTTCAAAGCGTAAACCTTAAAGAGCACCCCTTCTCCCGAAGTTACGGGGTCATTTTGCCGAGTTCCTTAACGAGAGTTCACTCGATCACCTTAGGATTCTCTCCTCGACTACCTGTGTCGGTTTGCGGTACGGGCACCTTCCGCCTCGTTAGAGGCTTTTCTTGGCAGCGTAGAATCGAGAACTTCGGGATAAATCCCTCGCGGTCACAGCTCAACGTTATAGAAACGGGATTTGCCTCGTTTCACGCCTCACTGCTTCGACGCACATAACCAACAGTGCGCTTACCCTATCTTACTGCGTCCCCCCATCACTCAAATGGCGGAAAGGTGGTACAGGAATATCAACCTGTTTTCCATCGCCTACGCTTTTCAGCCTCGGCTTAGGACCCGACTAACCCTGAGCGGACGAGCCTTCCTCAGGAAACCTTAGTCATACGGTGGAAGAGATTCTCACTCTTCTTTCGCTACTCATACCGGCATTCTCACTTCTAATCGCTCCACACGTCCTTCCGGTCATGCTTCAGCGCAATTAGAACGCTCTCCTACCACTGACACCATAGGTGTCAATCCGCAGTTTCGGTGATCTGTTTAGCCCCGATACATTTTCGGCGCAGCGCCACTCGACCAGTGAGCTATTACGCACTCTTTAAATGATGGCTGCTTCTGAGCCAACATCCTGGTTGTCTGTGCAACGCCACATCCTTTTCCACTTAACAGATACTTAGGGACCTTAACTGGCGGTCTGGGTTGTTTCCCTCTCGACGATGGATCTTATCACCCACAGTCTGACTCCCGAACTAAAATCATCGGCATTCGGAGTTTGTCTGAATTCGGTAACCCGGGATGGGCCCCTAGTTCAAACAGTGCTCTACCTCCGAGATTCATACGTTCGAGGCTAGCCCTAAAGCTATTTCGGAGAGAACCAGCTATCTCCTGGTTCGATTGGAATTTCACCGCTACCCACACCTCATCCCCGCATTTTTCAACATACGTGGGTTCGGGCCTCCAGTAAGTATTACCTTACCTTCACCCTGGACATGGGTAGATCACCAGGTTTCGGGTCTACGTCAACATACTCATCGCCCTATTCAGACTCGCTTTCGCTGCGGCTCCACATTCACTGCTTAACCTTGCATGGTAACGTAACTCGCCGGTTCATTCTACAAAAGGCACGCCATCACCCATTAACGGGCTCTGACTACTTGTAGGCACATGGTTTCAGGTTCTCTTTCACTCCCCTTCCGGGGTGCTTTTCACCTTTCCCTCACGGTACTGGTTCACTATCGGTCACTAGAGAGTATTTAGCCTTGGGAGATGGTCCTCCCAGATTCCGACGGAATTTCACGTGTTCCGCCGTACTCAGGATCCACTCAGGAGAGAATGCATTTTCGATTACAGGACTATTACCTTCTTTGGTGGACCTTTCCAGGTCGCTTCGTCTAATACATTCCTTTGTAACTCCGTATTGAGTGTCCTACAACCCCGAGGAGCAAGCTCCTCGGTTTGGGCTCTTCCCTTTTCGCTCGCCGCTACTAAGGGAATCGATTTTTCTTTCTCTTCCTCCGGGTACTTAGATGTTTCAGTTCTCCGGGTCTGCCACATGCACGCTATGTATTCACGAGTCATGTACTAT
>WOYE01000008.1 GCA_009740415.1 Planococcaceae bacterium Storch 2/2-2
AAATTCGATTAGCTCGATTTTCTTGCTGGCATCATTTAAGATGTCCAAATTGTGTTTCGTCAACTAACGGGGTTAGTCGATCGAAACGGTTTTATTCATCAACATTTTGCTGTTCAGTTTTCAATGTTCATTTTAAAATAATGGAGCGGGCGATGAGAATCGAACTCACATCATCAGCTTGGAAGGCTGAGGTTTTACCACTAAACTACGCCCGCGATATGGTGCGGTAAAGAGGACTTGAACCTCCACGGGGTTAACCCCCACTAGGCCCTCAACCTAGCGCGTCTGCCATTCCGCCACTACCGCAATAACTATTTATTTTTCCGACATCAGTTATCATAACTGATATTCGTTTGTTTGTCAACACTTTTTTAAAAAGTTTTTAAAAAGTGGTGAGCCATACAGGATTCGAACCTGTGACCCTCTGATTAAAAGTCAGATGCTCTACCAACTGAGCTAATGGCTCTTTGGCTGGGGTAGCTGGATTCGAACCAACGAGATGACGGAGTCAAAGTCCGTTGCCTTACCGCTTGGCTATACCCCAACGAACTTATATAAAAAATGGTGACCCCTACGGGACTCGAACCCGTGTTACCGCCGTGAAAGGGCGGTGTCTTAACCGCTTGACCAAGGGGCCATCTCTACATGATCCGTCAGTCGCTATTGAACTACTCGCTAACCGACGTTTATTATTATATCGTTTCACTTTTGAAAAGTCAACAACTTTTTTCGGAAAGTTTTTCATGAACTATTCTTCAAGTCGTCGTTCAAAAAGTCAACGTTTATTACTATACAACCTCTTCAATTACTTTGCAAGCTTTTCTTCGAATTAATTTTAATTTAAAAGTTGCTTCATTATATACATTAATTGCTCTATTAGATCCATTGAGTCGCCACGCCTCGTTTTTCGTAAACGAACACATTCTCCCGCTCTTTTCTCTCTTACGTGCGTACGATTTCATACGGGATCTCTTTTAATTGTCGCTATTATTTCGGTCTTCGAATAAACGAGCTACTCACTTCTCGATGCGGATCGAAGCGAGTAGCTCATATTGAACGAAGTCATTCGAGTTTTCTTTTCTCTTTATTTCGCCGGATCAATCATCGTCAATTGGATTCTTTGTTTGTCAACATCGACGCGTTCGACCCAAACATCGACGATTTGTCCAAGCTGAACGATGTCAAGAGGGTGTTTGACGAAACGATTCGCCAACTTCGAAATGTGGACGAGTCCATCTTCCGTCACCCCTACGTCAACAAATGCTCCGAAGTCGACAACATTTCGAACCGTTCCTTGCAAATGCATACCTTCTTTTAAGTCGTTCATCGTTAAAACAGTAGAACGCAGTAACGGTTGCGGGAACGAATCACGCGGATCGCGACTCGGCTGCTTTAATTGCTCTACGATATCTCGCAACGTCTCATTCCCGACGTCGTACGTCTTTTTCCACTCTTTCAATTGTTCTTCTTTCAGTACATTTTGTACCTTCTCCGTTCCTATTTCATGAAGTGAAATGTTCAACTCAGCAAGCAATTGTTTAGCAACGTCGTAACTTTCCGGATGAATGCCCGTTCGATCGAGCGGGTTTGGGCTATCCGGTATTCTTAAAAATCCGATCGCTTGCTCATACGTCTTCGCACCGAGACGCGGCACTTTTTTCAAATCCGTTCGCTTTTTAAATCGCCCGTTTTCCTCGCGATACGCCACAATGTTGCGAGCGACCGTTTCATTAATGCCTGATACGTACTGTAAAAGTGAACGGGAAGCGACGTTCACATCGACACCGACTCGGTTAACGACTGTTTCTACGACGAACGAAAGAGATTGTTCAAGCTCTTTTTTAGAGACGTCATGCTGATATTGTCCAACCCCGATTGCGCTCGGGTCGATTTTTACAAACTCTGATAACGGGTCTTGAATCCGTCTTGCGATAGATACGGCACTCCGTTCTTCAACTTGTAAGTTCGGAAATTCATCACGTGCTGCTTGTGAAGCAGAATAAACGCTCGCTCCTGCTTCATTGACGATCACGTACGGAATAGAAAACGACTCTTCCTCTAAAATCGTTGCGACAAACTGTTCGGTTTCACGCGAAGCCGTACCATTTCCGATGGCAATTAACCGAATCTCTTCATGGCGCAACCAGTCGACCAGCTTACTTTTCGCTTCTTTCACTGCTCGTTCATGTTGTTTTGCACTGCGCGTCGGATGAGGATAGATGACATCCACTTTTTCCAACGTTCCATACGCATCGACAATAGCAATTTTACAACCTGTTCGAAAAGCAGGATCGATGCTTAAGACACGCTGATCTTTCATCGGTGGTTGTAACAATAAACTGCGCAAGTTTTCAGCGAAAATGTGAATCGCTTGCTCTTCCGCACGTTCCGTCCATTCATTTCTTAATTCTCGTTCAATAGAAGGAACAATTAAACGTTTTAAACTATCTGCGATCGCTTCTTCTAATTGACGTCTCGCTTCCCCTTTTTGATAGCGAATGACTTTTTCAGCGATCCGTTTTTGAAGAATGTCTTCAGGAAATTCAATTTGAACGCGTAATACGTTTTCTTTTTCTCCGCGGTTTAATGCGAGCACTCGATGCGGAACGACGGAATCGAGCCGTTCTTCATAGTCGTAATACATTTCATAAACACGATTCGTATCTGTCGCATCTTTCTTTTTCTTTGACGTCAACATGCTCCGCTTTCGACCGATCGTCCGTACGATTTCACGCACAGAAGCATCGTCTGACAGTTGCTCTGCAATAATGTCACGGACCCCTTGCCACACGTCCTCTTTTGTCTCAAGACCGGTCTGCTCATCGATGAATGATTGAGCAATATCTGATCGAATACGGCCATTCCATACATCTTCAGCCAGTGGTGTTAACCCTCGTTTCGCTGCTTTCGAACCTCTCGTTTCCCGTTTCTTTTTATACGGTCGATACAAGTCTTCTAAGCGCGCCAACGTTTGCTCTTGCATAATGGCTTGCTTCAAAGGATCTGTCAATTTACCTTGCTCATCGATCAATCGGATGATCTCTTCTTTTCTTTCCTCTACTTTTTGAATCGCTTCATACGTTTCTTCAATTGTCTTAATCGCTACTTCATCGAGCGAACCCGTTTTTTCTTTCCGGTATCGAGCGATGAACGGTACCGTATTTCCTTCTTGTAACAAAGTGACGACGTTTCGAACCGAACGTTCATTCAACTTCATCTGTTTCGCTATCCGTTCTACTATAGTTGCAGTCATTGAATCGCCTTCTTTCTTTTCATCATGACAAAAAACCATAACCGATTGGCTATGGCTGTCTACTCATTGTAACAGTTGAACTGTCATAAAAGTTGCATCGTCTTGATCGTCCATTTTACGTGACACACGATCCGCTAACGTGAATGCGTCCCGGCTATGGCTAATGCATTCTTTCGGGCTTTTCGCAATGACGCCGTCCGAATGCATGAAAAACAGATCACCGGCTTCGTATGAATGACTTTCAATCCGTGGCCGAATCGGGCGCCCCGATAAGTAACCTGGAACCGGGATTGGATAAATCATTTTTCCATTCTGTCTGCGCAAATACATCCGGATGTTTCCAATGCCGCCGTATTGAAGCGTTTTTTCAAAGAAATCGATTTTTACAATACCGATTGCGGCGCCACGTTTATGTACCATGCGCTCATTGCTTAATTGAAGGAGACGCTCAATCGGCTCATCTTTGTATTCTTTCAATACCGCTGGAACGACGATCGCTGACTCCTTCGCTTTTTCACCATTTCCGAGCCCATCGGCGATCGCGAGTAAGGCAAACCGTTCATCGACGTGGACGAAGTAAGCATCCCCTGACTCTCGATTCCCACTTTTCATCTCTGCTTGTATACAAATCTCGATTTGTGGATGTTCTATTTGCTCCACTCGTCTGCACCACCTGCTACTAATATCGCTTCTTTTAACTTTTTGATCGCTCTTCGTTGCAAGCGGGATACGTGCATTTGGGAAATGCCTATTTGTTCACCCGCTTCTTTCTGACTCATTTGCTCCATGAACGTGTAATGAATGACTTTACGCTCTTGCTCCGTCAATACGTGAAGCGCTTCTTCGACGAGCAAACGTTGATCCGCTTTTTCATAACCGTCTTCTTGTTCGCCCACGAGATCAAACAATGTCACGGTGCCACCTTCTGAATCGGCATTCAACTTATAATCCATTGAAAGCGCATGGTAGCTCTGTCCCATCTCCATCGCTTCTAAAACCGCTTCTTCACTTTCCCCTAAGTATTCGGCGATTTCAGCGATGGTCGGTGATTGTTGTTGGTCGATCGTCAATGCATCGACTGCTTTTTTAATTTTAGGTCCTAATTCTTTAATGCGACGCGGCACGTGAACGTCCCACGTTTTATCACGTAAAAATCGTTTGATCTCACCGACGATCGTCGGAACGGCGAACGCTTCAAAACTGCGACCGACATCAGGGTCATACCGACGCATCGCGCCGAGTAAACCGAGCATTCCGACTTGGGCTAAATCTTCATGATACGATTTCCCGTGCGAATATTTTCTAGCGATCGCATGGACGAGTCGCTCGTAATGAAGGACGAGTTCTGTTTGAGCTTCTTCATCCCCATCTTCTTGAAAGCGACGCAGCCATTCGAGCACTTTATCTTTCGACGGTTTTGCTTGGCGTTTAGGTGTAGACTCTTTGTTCGTCATGTGCTTCGCCTCTCTCTCCGCCGAAGTACTTCGTCATGAAAACAGTTACACCCTCCTCATGATGAATTTTAACTTCGTCCATAAGCGTCTCCATTAAATATAATCCAAGTCCACCTTCACGGAGTAACTCTGGTTCGATTTCTTCATCATAAGGTCCTGTTCGACGTTTAGCCTCCTCGAAATTGAAGCTTTGACCGTGATCGGTAATCATCAACTCAACTCGGTCCTCATAGGAAGCACATCCGACGAGCACTTCACCACTCTCATCATCGTATGCGTGTTGAACCGCATTCGTCACAGCTTCGCTAATCGCGATTTTTAAATCTTCAATCGCATCGTACGTAAACCCGAGACGACTCGCAATGCCGGAAACAGCTAATCGAACGACTCCGACGTACTCTGCTTTCGCTGGTACTCTCATTTCTACATAATCGTAGCTCGTCATGTTATTCTCCACCTCCTATGCGCTCAACATCGATAATTTCATCCAATCCTGTAATTTCGAACAAACGGTGCAATCGTCGGTTCGTTCCGACAATTTTTACAGAGCCTTCTGCTGCGTCGACCGATTTGTAAAAACCGACAAAGACGCCGAGCCCTGTGCTATCCATATAGGATACATCGGTTAAATCGATGACGATATCCGCTTCTTCAAGCGGTGTTACTCGTTCTAGCGCTTCTTTCATTTTAGGTGCCGTATATGCGTCAATTTCTCCTGCTACGTAAAATACGGTACGTCCTTCTTCTTCTACTCGTTCAATGTTCAATTCCAAAACAGACACCTCCACAATGTACTATTTCAATGTTCTTTCCACTTTCCACATAGTTGATACCTATTTACCCTTATTCCCCGACTGATAAACCTTCTGTTCGTTTCTTTAAAATGGCGACGGTAAAGTCGTCATGTAGTTTGAAGTCTTGCAGTTGAGCTAAAGCGTGGTAAAGCTGATCTGACATCTGTTGCGCACTTTCATCTTTCCACTGTCTCAAATACGATTGAATGATCGCTTCATCCAAAAAGCCTTCAGACGTTCGAATTTCTGTAACACCATCTGTCATGATCGCGATAAAATCGCCCGCTTCTAATTTCACTTGCTGTTCTTCATACTGGACATCTTGCTTCACACCGAGCAATAACCCTTTCGATTCTAAATAATGAAATGAATCTGTCGCTGCTCGATAAAGTAAAGCGGGTTCATGCCCAGCCGAACCGTACGTGAAGATAGAAGTCGACTCATCGTACATCCCATAATACATCGAAATAAACATCGAATCGTCGATACTTTTTTCCACGAGGCGATTAATAATGGAGAGTACGTCATGAGGACTCGACTGTTCCTCTGATAAGCTATCCATCCCGAACTTGATCGTCGACATGCAGAGCGCCGCTGGAATTCCTTTCCCGATCACATCCGCTACTGCGACACTCACTTTTCGGTCACTATGAGGAGTGAAGTAAATGTAATCGCCACTCATCTTTTTCGCTGGTTCTGATACGTAGCCGATATCGAGCTCTTCCATAACCGGCAACGTCGTTTTAATGAGCGTATCTTGCATGTTCGCTGCGATTTCGATTTCCATTTGCAACTCTTCACGTTTTTTAATCATACTTTGATGTTCTCTTAAAGCGAGTCCGTAATGGATCATCATTTCAATTAAAAAGTCGTACGATAGCTTAAATGCTTCAGGTGCCTCAGGAAATAGCGTGCTGATCGCATCTTTATGGAGATGGACGAGATCTTCAGGTGCTACTTCTTGTTCGATAAATTTCCGGCTAAACTGTTGCGCAAAATAGAGCACCTTTTCATCTTGACTCGCTAAATATTGCTCGAGTAGTTCTCGATATTGTTGCTTTAACCTTTCCATCTTGATCACACCTTTAACGGAGCCATTTCACCGCAGTAATTTTTGTACCTTTTCCAATTTCTGTTTCAATTTTAAATTCGTCGACGAGTCGTTGAACGCCAGGCATCCCTGCACCGAGTCCCCCCGATGTCGTAAAACCGTCCTCCATGACGCGCCGAACATCTTGAATACCTGGGCCGTCATCCGAAGCGATAATTTTCAAACCGGTTCGCTTTCCGTCATGAAGTCGTTCGATTTCGATTTCACCTGTTCCGGCATAAAGGTAAATGTTTCTTGCGAGCTCACTAATTGCTGTCGTAATACGTGCTTGATCAACCGTTCCAAAACCGACTGCTTTCGCCTCGTCTCGTCCAAGTTGTCTCGCTGCCACGACGTCCCACTCTGTATAAATACTTACAGAAGACCGTTCATTCATAACTAGCCCTCCAATTCTTCGTGCAGCTTCTCTAGCCCATTTTCTAAGTCAAGCGCAGTAAGTACTTGCTCTAATCGAATTCCTAATTCGATCAACGTAATCGCTACGGCTGGCTGAATGCCGGTAATAACGACTTGCGCGCCCATGAGGCGAGACATTTGAATGACATCTCCTAACACTTTTGCAATAAACGAATCGATAAAATCAATCGATGTTAGATCAATGACAACTCCTGTTGCGCTCGTCTCGTGTAATTTCGCCATCAAATCTTCTTGAAATTGAATCGCCGTTCGGTCGTCTAACTCCCATTGAATCGATACGATCAATGTGTCATACAACTTCAAAATCGGGATTCTAGCGTTCATCATGTTTTTCAACCTCCACTACTTTCCGATTCGTCATTTGTAAAGCTTCTTTCATCCCGCGTTGCAACGTACTCGTCGTCATAAACTCACTCAAATCGACACCGAGTGTAACGAGTGTTTGGGCAATTTCTGGTCGAATCCCGACGAGTAAACATTGAGAACCGACGAGTCGGACCGCATCCGCTGCTTGAATCAAATGGTGAGCGACCATCGTATCGACGACAGGCACTCCTGTAATATCGAGTAAAACGACTTCTGCGCGTTGCTCGACGACACCTTCTAACAAGTTTTCCATAATAAGTTTCGCACGCTCCGTATCGATCGTTCCTACGAGAGGCATGACTGAAATTTTATCGAATACTGGAATGAGTGAAGCGGATAACTCTTGAAGTGCGACACGCTGTAAATTGACCGTTCGTTCCCACTCCGCTGAATACGAATCGATAATACTTTCTCGCAACGGTTCGATCCAATTCATAAATAAGTCAAAAAATGTTCGCAAGTTTCCGGCGTGGATGATGCCTTCCTTCTCTAAAAATTCAAAAGATACCGTTGAAAAGCTATCGACTGCTTTATTGACAAATTTGATCGACCAGCCGAAATGAACGATCTTACTTGCAAAATCAATCGACTTATCAACATCTACTCCTGTGCTCGATTCAATGTTTGAAAGCATTAAATCTGTGAACTCTCGGCTCGTTTTTTCAATTAAATGTTCCGGCATGTAATGGAAGAAATGTTCTTCTTCTGTTTCTTTCATCCGTTCCATCCAAGCTTTCATAATCTCTTCTTTGTACGTCTTTAAGCCTTCAACAATTTCGTTTGGCATGTTGTACGTTCCTCCCTTTTCCTAATCTCTCTTTTCATTGTATATGAAATCGGTCCATTTCACACGTAAGTTAAAGGGAAAAGCCTTCCAATTTCCCAAGTGGGAATAGAAGGCTTTTCATATGTATAATTAAAATGTAATTAACCCGAAACTAATTTCAATCGCTCGTTCGACTTCTTTCATGAGCGCCTCATCCAAATGCGTAATTTTATCAGTCAACCTCGATTTATCAATCGTCCGCACTTGCTCGAGCAAGATGACTGAATCTCGCTCGAATCCGTGCTTCGACGCTTCTATTTCGACATGTGTTGGCAATTTCGCTTTTTGAATTTGGGCCGTAATGGCCGCGACGATTACAGTCGGGCTAAAACGATTACCAATATCGTTTTGAATGATGAGGACAGGGCGTGTTCCACCTTGCTCCGAACCTACGACTGGCGATAAATCTGCAAAAAAGACGTCTCCTCTTTTGATTGCCAATTTTTCATCCTCCGCTTACGAGACGTTCCACCGTATGATGCGCTTCGTATTCAACATGTAAACATTCCGTCGCAATCGTTAAGTTAATATGTGACATTTCTTCATAGCCTTGTTGCATCTTTTTTCTAAACAATCGTACTTCTTTTTCACACGTAGAAATCTGACGCTTCCTTGGCTCTGTTGAATCATTCAATCGTTCATCTGTACGATGGGCGACTCCATTTTGTTGACTCTTTGACGAGCTCATTCGTGACATATGCTCTGTTCGCTCATCTTCTTCTAAACGTTCATACAACCTAAGCACCTCCGAAAAGTCGGCTCATTCATTTCCTTTACTTGCCATCGTACCATGAATGCGCCTTCTTTTGTAGAGTGCTTTTATGATTGTTTCACGCGACGGTGCATTCTCGGGCTAAGGGACGTACAAATTTCGTACGGAATCGTTCCGAGACGATTCGCCCACTCTTCTACTGTCACTTCTTCTCCACTTGTCTCACTTTTACCGATCAAAATGACAGGCTCCCCTGGTGAAACGGGCTCGTCTAAACGAACGAGACATTGGTCCATACAAATCGTCCCAATGATCGGCTGCCGTTTTCCTCGGATGAGGACGTCTTGCCCAGTGAGCGCACGACGTAATCCGTCTGCGTAACCGATCGGCAACGTGGCGACCCATTCATCTTTCGGTGCGACATACTTTGCGCCGTAACTGACCGACTCCCCTTTTTTCAATAAGCTCACTCGCGTCACTTCCGTTCGAACAGTCAATGCACGCTCTAACGAAAATGGCAATTGGGCAGCGACGTGAGGTGCGACCGGAATGCCATATAAATGAAAGCCGACACGTACCGCATCATACGTAACGTCTTCATACAAACTGGCAGCTGCACTGTTCGCCGCATGAAGCATGCGTGGACGCTCCGATAATGCAGCGACTAACGTTTCAAATCGTTCTTTTTGCACAGCCGTCATCGTATCATCCATTTCATCCGCACAAGCAAAATGTGTAAATGCTCCTTCGAGCGAGAACGCACTTTGATCCATGAGAAACTCCACTCGCTTCACATCTTCGATCGTCTCCACTCCGATTCGATGCATCCCACTATCGATTTTCAAATGAACGGTAATCGGTTCGTCGCGGTATGTTTCTACAGCACGTTCCAACCAATCAACTGAAGGGATCGTTAACGTAATGCGATATTTTGCCGCTTTCGGGATAAACGTCACCGGTACGGGCCCTAATATTAAAATAGGGATTTCTTGATGACGCTTTCTCATTTGCAACGCTTCCTCGCCCGTTGCGACTGCAATCATCGAAGCGCCCGCTTCAATGGCTGCCTCTGCGACGATCGCACTTCCATGTCCGTATCCGTTCGCTTTAACGACCGCGATCAAGTCGACATCATCTCGGAACCGTTCTTTCATTCGTCTCGCGTTGTTTCGTATCGCTGCTTGATCGACTTCTACGATCGTCGGGCGAAGTCCTTCACGACTTTCTATCATGTTCATTCATCCTTCCAGCAAGCCGGCCACTCGATCAATACGACTTGTGCGGCTGCTACTTGCTCTGTATGTGTAATCGAAACGAATCCTGCCACGTCCTCTTCTGAAAATCGAAGGAATGGACGGCCGGACGCATCGTTTAAAACTTCAATTTGTTGAAACGTGCACTTTGCACCAATACCTGTTCCTAACGCTTTTGAAAAAGCTTCTTTCGCTGCAAAACGTCCCGCTAAAAACTCGAGACGACGCCTACTTTGAAGCGACTCATACTTCGATTGTTCACCCGGTGTTAAAATACGCAACCGAAACGCGTCACTCCGTTCGTCGAGTCGTTGAATACGTTCCAATTCAACGAGATCTAATCCGATTCCTACGACCATAATTGATCTTCCTTTCTAAAATAGCGCAAAGACCGTATAATATGAAGTATCAAATTGAGGTGACTTTATGTTTATACGAAGAGAAAGTTTTTCTGAATACATCCGTCTCTATCCTGTAACGACGGTACTCATTGCACTAAACATTTTACTCTATCTGACGCGATTCATTCCGTCGCTCGGCGACTTCATTTTATCCGAAGGAATCGGATACAATTTATTCGTCGCACAAGGCGAATGGTGGCGACTCGTTACGCCGATGTTCCTCCACGCCGACTTCATGCACTTGCTCATGAATATGTTTTCTCTATTCATTTTAGGTCCGGACCTTGAAAAAATCGCTGGAAAGGCACGATTTTTCACGATTTTCTTCTTATCAGGTATTTTTGCGAACCTCGTCACTTATTTCGTTCAAGGCGTGACGTACGGTCCTCACCTCGGTGCAAGCGGTGCGATTTTCGGTCTATTCGGAGCATTTCTCGCGCTCTATTACTATACGCGCGATGCGATGCCTGAGTTGCGTCAAATCATTTTACCGATGACGGTGATCGGGATCGTTCTCACTTTTTTAACACCGAACATTAACGTAACCGCACACCTCGGTGGACTCGTCGGCGGATTTTTAATCGGCCTTCCATACTTTCATCCGAAACGGTTGAACGAGTGGAGAAAATGATACGAAAAAGAGCTCGTCGTGCGCTCATTCAACCGAATGAGACGCATCGAGCTCTTTTTGTATAGTGGGTGAATGATCGTACCATTCGAACAGCCGCTCACCTTCTTCATGATCGATAAACGGTGCTTGCGCAACGGTCGCGAACATACCTGACTTAATGTACACTTCTAACGTTCCAATCTCTTTTCGGCCGTGAAAATAACTTTGACGCCACGTCATCGATTGAATCCGATGCTTTTGAACGTACATCGTTCGTAACGTTAGCGATCGTGTTCGCAAAATGAGTTGTTGATCCACAATATCGTACCCGGCGCTTCGGTGTTGCCACCAACCGTATGCGATGTTGAGTGGGACGAGCAATAACGTCAACAAACCGTACGGGTAAAAGTAATAACTCATTCCAACGATGACGGGAAGAATCCAGACGTATCGCAAACGTCGGAAGAAATGACGCCCCCGTTTCGGCATTTTTCGCGTCGGTTCGTCGAATGTGTAACCCGGAATGATGCGACGAAGCGGTTCGTATACGTCTTTTTTACGAACGAGCGGAAAAAGATTCAACCGTTCTCCATCCCCTACACCACCTGCACTATGCAACGTCACCGTACAAAGTCCAAACAATTGACGAAATGGATTTTCAACAAGTTCCACACTTTGCACACGTTTCAACGGGACTGTGACACGTTTCTTTTCGATTAACCCTCGTGTAATAAAAATATTTTCGCCATCCGTCTTCACTTCAAACCGTGCGTACGATAAAAAGGTCCATCCGACAGAAAGCAACCAAGCGATTAATAAAATGACGCCGATGACGAGGACGACAAACGTAATCCCGGATTGAATGAACTCCCGCATTTGAAAGGCGAGCCACTCCAACGGAATCAAATCGCTAAACTGTGAAAAGAATAACAATAAACCGGATAAAATGACGCCGATTCCACCCGATGTCGTCGCTAAAATGAGTAAATCTTTCGAGCTCATTTTAAAGACGGAACGAGGTGCTTCTCTCTTCTTCTCTACCACCCGTTCTTCCTGTAAAGAAGGCATCTCTTCATACATCCCGTCTTCCGTGAGACGTGCCAACTGCGGTTGAACGATCACTTTTTTCTTACCTTCTCGTACGATCACTTCGATCGCATGTGCGGCTTCTTTCGAGACGGCCGCTAAAGAAGCTTCGGCTTCACCACTCCCGCTCGCTGTCTCAATATTAATTTTTACAAGCCCGAGCGGTCGATGAAAAATCGACTCAGTAAAATCTAAACTTTGAATCCGCTCAAACGGAATGTACCGCTTTTTTCGAACGAACAAACCGTATTCCATCCGTAACTCGTCATCTTCGAACCAATAGACGAACCGTTTCCACCGGATGTAACTCGTAAGGAACGATACGAATAAAAGCGCCGTGAAAAAGAAAAGCATAATTAAAATCGGGATGATCGATTGCTTCACACCATCGCGCATCATATTAATTCCGAACAGTAGCGCAACAGGGAATATGACATCTTTTAACGTCTGCAACGCCCCGATTCCGATCATGACCCAATGCAACTGATACCGCTCTTTTGAATCATACATCGTCTTCCGCCACCCTTGCTAATTCAGAAATTTGGCGACGTAACGTATCTGCTTCCTCGATCGGAATTGCAGGAATCGCATGAACGGTCGCCGCTGTTGAAATCGTTAAAACAGCGAGGCCGTACTTCCGCAACAAAGGGCCTTGTGTCGTGTCGACGTGTTGCACACGAACCATCGGAATGAGCGTACGCTTCACGATAAACAAACCGTGTTGCAACTCAATCTCTGCTTCACGAACTTCATAACGCCAGCGGTTCCATCGGATTTTCGGAAAAAGATAAATGAATAAAAAAGCGAAAAGTACAACGCTTGCACCGAGTGCAACGTTCGACCATGCTGGAAAATCGAGCCACTTGAAAAGTTGATACAAACCAATTGCCAATCCAACTACGACAAGTGTTTGCATCGTGCCGTACCATCTCCACACGGTCAATCCTTTTGTCGATATGCGAGTTGTTGGAACCGTACGCATGATGAGCCCTCCTTCTATACAATCATTTCGTATCATTATACCATCGCAAAGAAGGCATGTCACATCGGCTGAAAGGTTTTGACCGTTCTTTAACTTTGAATATTTGTCGTCGATGTAGTATAAAGAATCTAAAATTACTTTAGAAGAAAGGAGTGTTATTCATGTTACGTGTACTCATTGTTGATGACGAACCTCTCGCCTTACGCATTTTAGAAAACAAACTCGAGTCTTTTCCAGAAGTTCACATCGTCGGGACGACGACAAAATTTTCAGACGTTCTTCCTCTCGTCGAACGTACGAAACCAGACGTCGTTTTTTTAGACATCAATTTAGGAACTGTCTCAGGACTCGACATCGCCGAAATTATTTACACGCGGTACGACCACATTCAGATCGTGTTCGTCACGGCATATTCAAAGTTTGCCATTGAAGCATTCGAGCTCAATGCGATCGACTATTTACTGAAGCCTGTTTCTACGAGCCGTTTGAAAAAAACACTCGCTCGATTAGAAAATAGACGAACTGTACCAAAAATACATACGACGCTTTATTTAGAAGTGTTCCGAACGGGAAATTTATTTTGCCCGGATGGAGTGCCCTTTACATTTCGAACAAAAAAAGTAGCGGAACTCTTTTTCTTTTTATGGCATCAAGACCAAAAACGAGCGACACGTGATGAGATTTTAGCACAATTGTGGCCGACACTCGATGAAGAGCGCGGCGCGACTCTCATGCACTCAACGATTTATCAACTTCGAAAAACATTGCAGCAAAAAGGTTTTAAAAAACCGATTCCTTTAGAAAATCAAAAATATCGTTTAAATGTACCGTTAACGAGCGATTTAGAAAAATGGGAAACCTGTTTAGAGAAACCGCCGACCGATGAAACCGTACAAGAAGCACTTTCTCTATACCGTGGACATTACTTTGAAATGGAAGCGTTCTCGTGGGCACATTTCCGAATGGAACAGATCAAGATGAAATGGTCCAACTACTTATTCAGTTTGTTAGAAAAACCCCTTCATCCACAAACGATGGAACGCATTATTTTATGGGGCCGTCACAACGAACGCCTCGATGAAAAATGGGGCATTGCGCTCATCGATTACTTCGGAAAACGGGAGCAAACGCATCAACTCATCACCTATTACGAACTCGTTAAAAAAGCTTGGAGTGACGAACTCGGTTTAGATGTACCACAAGCGATTACCGATCGGTACAATGCATTTCTATTTCCTACGATTTCATAACCCTTTCTTTAACCCTCTTCCTATTAACTTAAAGAGTGATCAAATGTGCAGCTATTTCGCTGACCATTTGATCTTTTTACGTTACACGTCCATTTCCTTTCCACCGTACAAAAAAGAAGCGCCTGAGCAAACAATGCTCAAGCACTTCTTACAATCCTAAACCTATCCATTCATTTCAAATGGATCGAGGCGATTTATTCTCGTCCTTCTTTTCGTCGATTTCGGAATAATAACCATCCGCCGAATGCTACGAATAATGTACCGAATCCAATAATCGCAATGAATTGTCCTTCCCCTGTTTGAGGAAGTTTAGAACCTTTCGAATCGGTTGGATTGCTTTCTTTTTGAACAGGCTTGCCAGGAGTTGCTGGTCCTGGTGGAGTTGGTTTTCCTACGTTACCATCACCTTCAGGTTTTGCAGGTTTTCCGTTCTCCCCTTCTTCTGGTGTTTCTTCAGGATCTGTTGGCTTACCTGTTCCGCCTTCTCCCGGTGTTTCTTCAGGATCTGTTGGGTCGACTGTTCCATCTTCTCCTGGTGTTTCTTCAGGATCTGTTGGGTCGACTGTTCCATCTTCTCCTGGTGTTTCTTCTGGATCTGTTGGGTCGACTGTTCCATCTTCTCCTGGTGTTTCTTCAGGATCTGTTGGGTCGACTGTTCCATCTTCTCCTGGTGTTTCTTCTGGATCCGTTGGGTCAGTACCTGGTGCTTCTGGTTCAGTCGATCCACCGCCGCCTCCACCGGATGGACGTTTTTTGTTCGTTACAACTAATGCAGACTCTTCATGTTCCACAACTTTGAAAGGTTGCGCTTTACGGTTCAATTGATATCCCTTCGGCGCTCTTCGCTCCACGAAGTAATACTCACCTTCCTCTAAATCAGTAACGACAATCGTTCCATTTTCATCTGTAATAAACGTTTGAGTTGAACCGTTCATGATGAGTTCATCTGATCCGTTCTCTACTTTTTTGTAAAGTTCAAACTCAGCACCTTCTAACGTACGTGATTCATTTTTATGATCCACTTTCGTTAAAGTTACTTTTGTTTGACCTGAGTCATTTGAACCTTCTTTCTGAATATCAAGTTCGGTTCCACACTCTTCATATTCAACTTCAATTTCACCAACTTCGTTACCCTCTTGATCTGTCACCGTATATTTACCTTCTGGTAACTTCTCACGATCGATGACAATTTTTCCGTTCTCATCGGTCGTTGCAGTGACGGTCGTTTTGCCGTCTTCCGATTCAAACGTATACGCTGTATCTTTTTCAACAGGCTTGCCATCTTCTTTTACCGTCACTGTGAAATCTTCACAACGGTCACTACCTTCTGGGTCAGTTGGTGTCGTTGGCTCTTCTGGATCTTTTGGATCCTCACCACCACCGCCGCCTCCACCTGATGAATCTTCTTCGTTCGCTACTTTCACTTGGCCCGTCGGATTGCCGTCTTCAAAGAGAACAGGTTGTTTCTCTTTTGTTAATTGGTAACCTTTCGGTGCTTTCGTTTCAACAAAGTAGTACTCATCTTGTGCTAAATCAGTAACGACAATCGTTCCGTGTTCATCGGTCGTATAAGTGCCAACTTTTTCACCCGCTTGAGTGAATAAATCAAATGTTGCACCTGCTAAACGTTTATTTTCATCGTTCGCATCATACTTCACTAATGTGACAGAAACTGTATCATCCGCTGGCTTTTTCGTAACGTCGAGCTCTGTTCCACACTCTTCATATTCAACCACGATCTCGCCAACTTTGTTTCCATCTTTGTCCGTTACGGTGTACTTACCTTCTGGTAACTCTTCACGGTCGATGACGATTTTACCGTTCTCATCTGTTTTCTCTGTAACTTTCATTTTACCGTCTTCAGATTCAAACGTATACTCTGTATCTTTTGCAACCGGTTTACCGTCTTCTTTCACCGTCACTGTGAAATCTTCACATTGCTCAGGAGTCTCTGGATCGGTTGGCTTCGTTGGATCTTCAGGGTCAGTTGGTGGCGTACCGCCTCCACCGCCGCCTGGCTCTTCAGTCGTAATATCGAGTTCTGTTCCACACTCGTCATATTCAACCACGATCTCGCCAACTTTGTTTCCATCTTTGTCCGTTACGGTGTACTTACCTTCTGGTAACTTTTCACGGTCGATGACGATTTTACCGTTCTCATCTGTTTTCTCTGTAACTTTCGTTTTACCGTCTTCAGATTCAAACGTATACTCTGTATCTTTTGCAACCGGTTTACCGTCTTCTTTCACCGTCACTGTGAAATCTTCACATTGCTCAGGAGTCTCTGGATCGGTTGGCTTCGTTGGATCTTCAGGGTCAGTTGGTGGCGTACCGCCTCCACCGCCGCCTGGCTCTTCAGTCGTAATGTCGAGTTCTGTTCCACACTCTTCATATTCAACCTCAATCTCGCCAACTTTGTTGCCATCTTTATCCGTTACCGTATATTTTCCTTCTGGTAACTTCTCACGGTCAATCGTAATTGTGCCGTTCTCATCGGTTTTCTCAGTAACTTTCGTTTTACCGTCTTCTGATTCAAACGTATACTCTGTATCTTTTTCAACCGGTTTACCGTCTTCTTTCACCGTCACTGTGAAATTCTCACACTGTTTTTCGTTTTTAACAGTCACGCGTAAGTTGTTCACATGGTGCTTTTCAGTCGATAACTGATAACCTTCTGGTGCTTTCGTTTCAACGAAGTAGTAATCGTCTTTCGGTAACCCGTTAATGAGAATTTTTCCGTTCTCATCGGTCGTATGTTTACCTTGTGACTGTCCAGCTGCGTTGAATAACTCAAATTCCGCACCTTCTAACGGAATGCTAGCATCCGCTGCATCTACCTTTTCTAACAACACTTGTTGAACGACTGGTAAAGGTGCTGTTTCTTTCTCGTTTTTCACAACGAGTGTTCCATCATCACTTACATGTTTCGGTGTCTCGTCAAGGACGTAACCTTTTGGTGCTTGTACTTCTACGAAGTAATAATCACCTTTTTCTAAATCCGCTACGGTGATCGTACCGTTTTCATCCGTTACGAACGTCTCGGATTCACCATTTTTAACGAGTACACCTTCACCTTCTGCAACGACTTGATACAACTTAAATGTTGCACCTGGAAGTACGTTCTCTTCATCTTTTGCATCGACTTTCGTAAGTTTTACCGTCATCGTCTCTGGCGTTGGAGTCGGTACTTCTTCTTTTTTGTTCTCTACCGTAATCGTACCACCTGCTTCTGCCTCATGATGTTCAGTAGAAGCTTTATAACCGTCAAGAGCTTTCGTCTCAACAAATACGTACTCACCTTCTGGAACGTTCGTAAACGTTAACTTTCCTTGCGCATTCGTCTCACCTGTTCGAATCACTGCGCCTTCCTCATTACGTAACTCGAACTGAACCCCGACGAGCGGCTCCTTCGTATCCGCATCCACTTTCAACACTTCATACGACACGGTTTTTGGCTGCTCTGGCTGCTCTGGTGTCAATGATTCGTTTTTAATAATAAGTGGAATACCTTCTGCCGTTTTAACATCATGCTCTGAACCAAATGTGATTTCTTGAGGACCTGTTGGTTCATAACCCTCTGGTGTTTGCTCTACTAATTGGTAAGTTCCGTATCCTAGGTTCGGGAACTCAATGTGTCCATTTCGATCTGTAATTCCTTCATAAAGCTTCAAACCACTTGTTGTCTGAAGTGTGAAGTGAACATTTTCAATCGGTCCTAAATCTGCACCGTCATATTCACCACGTTTCTCAATTTTAAGCGTCCCTGTATCATATCCGACGTCTCCTTCCGAGCGGTTAAATGTGAATTTCGTTTCGTCTCCACTACCACCGACTTGAGAGTCTTTCGTCGTTCCTTGATACTCCATTGACGCTGTATTCGAGATTGCTTCGTCATGTCCACCTAAATAATACGTTTGGTAAACGAGCTTGTATCCTTTATGCGCTAAATCTTCTGTGAACGTAAATGACTTTTTATCGTTTGAAACGTCAACATCAATCGTTCGTGCTTGATCTGTTGCTTCATTGATTGCTGTATTTTTATCAGCGTAGTACGGAATAAGCTGGAATGAACCTTCTAACAACATTTGGTTATCAGACACGTGATCCGTAATAACCGTTTCACCTAAGTTAGATAGCGACTTATTTAGCTCAATCGTCCAAGTAAGAAGACGATTAGAAGCATTTTCGTTTCCTGTTACACTTTTTTCGATGAATTGATCCGGTGTTTTCCATTCCAATTTTTGGTTATACGTTTGCTCTTTTAAGTCTGGAATGTCTAACTTCGCTTCGTTTTTGTATTCAAGCCTCTTAGCATCTTCATCTTTTACGTGCATACCTGTTTGATCTTTCGTCTTATACGTAATGAGATACGCTTTTTTCGTATCTTCTGTGAACGTCACTTTCCACGAATGGTCGTTCACTTCTTTCGTATATCCGCTTGTTACTTTGTTTCCTTTTATTCCTTCACTGTTATTAACAGCTAGTTCCAATTCATACACTTCTAATGATTCTGGAATGAGTACGTGATTGTCACTTAACGTATCTGTCACGACTGCTCCGTTTAGGGAGTGGAAGTTCGTGTTAATACCGACTTTCCATTCCATTTCAAAACTAGACGAGTCAATCGCCCAACTTCCTTTTTTATAGCCGTTCTTTGTAGCAGGATCATTCGTTTTAAATTCATGATAGTTAAATGCTTCCACATCATATTTACGGCCGTCTGAACCTGTCCATTCAGCTTTAGCAGTATTTCCATATCGTTGGTACGTTTCGAAATCTTCATTCAATTCATATTTCGTACGATATGAAATTGTATATTGTGTGCTTTCAAACGGTCCTACCGCACGAATCGTAAATCCATCCTCTTTAGGCTCGGGAGTTGCATTCAAACCATTTAATTCTAATGAACCTTCAACTAACGTGTGAGGACCATACTCTCCTCCTTCCGGTGTAGGAGTACCTTTAGGCGTAAAAGTATCTTCAATCGTAAATTCTTTTGCGCCCTTTGGAACTTTCCCGTGAATCGTCCACTTGATCTCTTGATTCACATAATCGATTTCAGCAACACTTTTCTTAAGATATTGCTGCGCGTCGTTTTTATGTGAGTTCTTTTCTTCCACTTTACCGACTGCAACCTTGTTTTCTAGTTCAAGAGAAGAAAAACAATTCCATGGTCCTCCTGGACAAATATCTTTATGTTGATCTGTGAAGTACTTTCCATTTTTATAGACGACATCATATCGAATAACGATTATTTCATCCTTTAAATATTCAGGAATCTCATACGTAAATGAGGAATCATTAATCGTTAATCCTGCTAAATCTTCTGGGGTATCAATTGGATGTTCAGTTCCATCTGGATCTCTTTCAAAAATTTTAAAGCTCTCTTTGTCATACGTATAAAGCTCTGAGCCTTTTGTCAACGTGTCTGTAATTATTCTCTCAGCTTTATCTACTTTTTCCGCTTTATCTTTAGCATGTTTGTTATAGACAACTTCATACGAATAACGTAACTGACTGTCGTCACCTGCTTTTGTTGACATACTTTTTGTCAATGGTAAGTCAGGCTCCTCATTTGGATAGGTGATTGGAACGTCAGCAGTTGCAGTCTCTCCGTTGTATGTCACGCTATTTTTAAATAGATAATCAAATTCAGGATCAGGATTGTCGTCACCTTGTAAAGCATACTGTTCTACGTTGACCTTTGTTTGATACGTCAATTCAAAAACGTAAGGTCCTTCTTCGTTTTCTAATGTTAGTGGGAATGAATCAGCTTTCGTGTCACTTACTTTTTCTTTATTCCCATGTACATCCAATTTGTACGTCGTGATTGTGATTGGTCCATGGTATTCATGTTTAACTTCAGCTCCTGAAGGATGATCCACACTTAACTTGTCAGTCACTTCTACTGATTCAGTAGAAGCTGGTGACGGATTGATGTGAACAGTCCAATTGATTAAATCATCTTCTCCAGTTGGCTCAGCTTCTGGTCCTTTACCTATCTTTTCAATACCTTCTTCAAAAGACGGGTAAAACGTTAACGGAATCGTAATCGTTTCTTTCCCTTGAATCGGAATCTCTAAATTTTGCTCAAAATCATCACTTGCTCCATCTAACGAAAAATGAGCACCGAATGTAAGGTTACCCGTTACTTGTCCCGTTTTAATCTCTTGCAATGAAGTAACCGTTACTTGACCGTTTCCATCTGTTTTGTAGTTAAACATTGCCCCCGGTGTACCTATCGTTCCACTGAGTGATGTTTGGTCAAATACTAACAATGCTTGTGGTAACTGAAACGTAAAATAGTCCCCTTTTTGAATCGGAGCGTTTCCGCTATCTGTATTTAATTTAAAATTGTAATTCACTGTTACGGATTCGCCAGGTTTTGGACGAACATTTTCAGCTGACGCTGCATCTGTAACAGTTGCATTACCGATTACCATAGACCCGAAATGAAAGTCGAGTTGCCCTGCGCTTAGTAATTGACCGTCTGAAACCTCATCTTGAGCTGTTCTATCTTCGTCTTCTTCTTCTGTTGCTTCTTCCGTTTCATCTTCCGTTGCTTCTTCAGAAGATGATTCGTCTTGAAGTTTTTGTTCGTCGTCAACGGTTTCAGGTAGGGGTGCTGGGTCGTTCCCTTCCTCTCCTGGTGTTTCTAGGTTCGGTGTTTGAGTTTCACCGTCCGTTGTTTGTTCGTTTTCAGGTGATTGGTTGGGTTCACCTTCTTTCGTATCCGACGCCGGATCGGTTTCTATCTCCGGGTCCGTTGCTTCCGTTGTTTCTATGTCTGCTGATGTGTCAATCGTCGTTCCGTCGTGTGCAACTTCTGGTGCATACGCCGCTGATGCTTGGATCATGCTAAGCGGTGATAAAATGAGTTGCCCGACTAAAAAAACGATCGCAATTACTTGATACATCAATCGTTGCATGTTCTCTCCCCTTTTCTTAGATTTCTGTTTGTATCTATCGTTAGATACTTTTCCATACTTCTACACTACTACTTATTACACGGGCATTTATTACTTCTTTTTCCTATGCAAAGGAAGTTACTTGAAACATGCTATTTAATACCTAATCTAAACATTTTTTAGTATTTTATAAGTAATCTTCTCGGTACTTTTTTAGTAATTTAACTAGGTTTGGTATATTATATAAGATATTCCATGAAGGAGGAAAATAGACGATATGACAGAACGTGTGATCGTAACTAAACGTCAATTTTTAATTTTATCTTTTTTAGAGGAAAAAATTGAATGGACGAGTACTCAATTGATCGGTGAGGCGATCGGTGTTTCTAATAAGACGATTCAAAATGACATTCACTCTCTTCAACCTTTGTTACCAGACGGGTGGGAGATTGAAGCGGCGAAAGGGCTAGGCACTCGACTCGTGCGTCCACAAGAAGCAACCGTACATGCCACTTTTACGCATGAAGAACAACAATTGCTTCATCGCGCGATTCATTTGCTCATTGATCAATCGTTCAACAATTTACAATTGTTCAGCCATGCACTTTACGCGAGTACATCTGTCGCTTCTTCCATTTTAAAAGAGATCGATCAAAAAATTAGTCGCTTTCAACTCACCCTTCAAAAATCCCCTTACTCCATTACAGGGGACGAACGAAACATCCGACTCTTGCTCGTCCATCTCGATCCAGCGGCTCATGCGATGATATCCGACCAGCCATTACCTTGCGCCGTCCTTTCAGACACGATGCGGAAGAAGTACGGAGTCCTTCAGGCACCCGTGAGTACACAACGTTTTTGTTCATATATTGAAATTATGTTTCTTCGTATTCAAAAAGGCTATACGTGTCCACCTTATCCTCGTTCACTCGTCCGAATCATTGAACGAGACCCTTTTTATGAGATCGTCTCGACTGCCTTTCAAGATTTAGAAGCACTTTATGCTCAATCGCTTTCAGAAACCGAACGAATGATGCTCTTTCTTCTCTTTTTGCAAACGGAGTTCCGCTTAGATCCAGACATGCACCCTTCTTTATTAGAAGATGCGTTGCGCGTTCAACAATTGGATCATTCGTTTAATAGGTTTATTCGATTTTTAAAGGACTCTTTTCAATTCGAGTGGGTAGAACCCGACGTACTTGAGTCCATCCAACTCATTTATTACGCTGCCTTTTGGGAAGCTCAAGATTCTAACGTTCCATATGGACCGCTCCATACGCTAACGATTGCATCCGAACATCCACAAAATTTGCCTACGGATCACGTACAAGAGCTATGTCACCTATGGGAATCGTTTTTCCCGCTCGTCTTTTCCCAACAGTCCCGTGATTTTTTAACGTTGCTGCTGTATGACATATTGAGTGACAACATCCAACTCCGTGTACTCATCGTTACCCAGCACTCTACACCGATTGGACGTTTCATCCAACATGCGTTACAACGCCATGTATCAGGGCGTGTGCACTTCGATATGACGATTTCTTCTTGCTTGAACAAAGAGTTGTCCGAATTGCAAACGTACGATTTTCTCATTACGGACTTACCGTTGCCCTCTCACTTGAAAAGTATGCCGCACTTCTTCATTCATACGATCATTACGAAACGAGAATTGCTATTTCTTCAAGAGACGATCGATGAATGTTTGGAAGAAAAGGAGAAAAAACTATACGAGCGATCGTTCACTCTATCTTCTCCTTTTGAACAATCCACAAAAAAAGGCACTAAAGAGCGATAAGCTCTCTAGTGCCTTCTTCATTTAGTCGTTGCTACGACGGCTGTTGCGACGACGATTTCCGCCGCCTCCACTTCCGCCTTCACGTCGACGGTTACCCGATGGGCGTCCGCCACGTCCGCCTTCACGACGACGATTTCCACCGCCGCCACGATTGCGGTTGCGATTGCCACCGCCGCCGCGACGACCGCCGCCTCCACGTGATGGGAGTGGGCGTTCTTCTGTAATTTTAACCGGTGTATCGTCCGGCTCGCGTGTTAATGATTTCAAGGCAGCTGCGATTAAATCGACCGCTTCTGCTTTTTCTAACAATTGTTCTGCGAGTTCACGGTATTCGTTCAAGCCGTTTTTCTCCACTGATTCTAACAATTGTTCCATCGCCACTTTTTGTTGTCCGATCAACGCTTCGTTCTCTGTTGGTGGACGAAGTGGTGTCATACGTTTTTTCGTCGTATTTTCAACGATTCGTAAGTAGTTCATCTCGCGTGGTGTAACGAATGTAATCGCAATTCCGCTCTGACCCGCACGGCCTGTACGTCCGATACGGTGAACGTAGCTTTCAGGGTCTTGTGGAATGTCGAAGTTGTAAACGTGCGTAACGCCTGAAATGTCGAGTCCACGTGCTGCAACGTCTGTTGCGACGAGCACATCGATTTTATTCGCTTTGAACTGACGTAAAACAGACATCCGTTTCGACTGTGTTAAGTCACCGTGAATTCCTTCTGCCACGTAGCCGCGAATGTTCAATGCATGAGCAACTTCGTCCACGCGACGTTTCGTACGACCGAATACGATCGCAAGTTCTGGTTTATCCACGTTTAACAAACGAGTTAATACGTCGAATTTTTCACGTTCTTGGGTTTTTACGAAATATTGGTCGATGTTTTCGACTGTCATTTCTTTCGATTTAATTTTAACCATTTCTGGATCTTTCATAAATGTTTCAGCAATTTTGCGGATCGGTCCTGGCATCGTTGCTGAGAACAATAACGTTTGGCGTGTCTCTGGAACGTTCTCTAAGATCGAGTTAATGTCTTCGATGAAGCCCATGTTCAACATTTCGTCCGCTTCGTCTAGTACGAGTGTTTCCACACCGTCTAATTTCAACGTACGACGTTTAATATGGTCTAAAATACGTCCAGGTGTTCCGACGATAATTTGTGGGTTGTTACGGAGCGCACGAATTTGGCGTCCGATGTCTTGTCCACCGAATACAGATAAAACGCGTGCGCGTTTCCCGTGTCCAATTTTGTAAATTTCTTCTGATACTTGAATTGCAAGCTCGCGTGTTGGCGCGATAACGAGTGCTTGAACCGCTTTGTTCGATGTATCGATTTTCTCGATGATCGGAATACCGAATGCTGCCGTTTTACCAGTACCTGTTTGTGCCTGGCCGATCACGTCTTTACCTTCGATTCCGTAACGGATTGTACCTTCTTGAATAGGTGTTGCTTCTTCAAACCCCATTCGTTCTAATGCGCCTTGCGTCGATTCACTAATATTCAGTTCTGAAAATTTTGTCAAGCTTCTCAGTCTCCTTTTATTCTTTTCATTTGACAATTGGTTACATTTCAAATGAAAACGCGGCAAAATTCGAGTCTAATTTTCGCATCTTGATCACTATGGATTGTTTTATAAGATGTGTGTCGATGTATGTCGGTAGGTGGGAGACGTCGCAAGCTAGTTGTATAGTAGTTGAGTCGCCTCGGCCGATATCGTATCTCTGTCTATAATAAGGGGAAATTGATTCCGATTTGAGTGCAGAGGTTATTGAAAAGGGAAACTCGGTCTTTGCCGAGCGAGCCGTCTATTTGCCTCAAGACGGTCGTTTTATTCAAAAAAAAGTACTCTTCACGTAGAATGAAGAGTCTCTCGTGTAAATGTATCCAATTCCTCAAACTAGTGTAACACTGTCGCGCTCATACTGCAATCATTGTGCTTTATGTTTCAATTGTCAGTCTTCGAGCGAAGCGACTGCTCGATGAATGCCTTCACTTCTCCGAACCAACTCGGCGCTTCTTTCGAATAGCAAATGTGATGCTTGCCTTCGCCTGAAATGATCATTCGTTTGTTCGTCGAAGCGAACGTATCGTACAAATAATACGAGGAGCCGATCGGAACGACCCCGTCTTTTAAACCGTGCACGAAACAAGCCGGTGCGGTCACTCGCTCATAATGTCCTCTGGCGTACGAGACGACTTCTAAAAAATTAAGCGTAGCGCGTAGCGGCGTCACTCGCAATTTGTAGTCGTACAAATGATAAAAGTTCCCTTCACCGACCGGACGCTCTTCCCACTCTGTGATCCATCGTTCGTACAAGTTTTCAAACAACTGCGGGATGTTGACGTATTTCGCAGCAGGACTCAATAAAACGAGACTCGCTACTTCGTATTGTGCTGCGATCATCGAAGCGAGAACGCCGCCCATCGAAAATCCGACGACGACGACACGATCGACACGTCGAGCGAGCAACTCGTACTCGTGAACCGCTTCAAAATACCACGTTTGCGCATTCGCGTCGGGATGATCGAGACGTAATGGTAAACCGTGCCCTGTTAACGTCGGTGAAACGAGCTCCCAGTCGGTCATCTGCTCGAAATAACGATAGAGCGGACGGACTTCCATCGGACCGCCTGTGAAACCGTGTAAAAAAAGGACGCCGACTTTCATCGAACATCCTCCTTCACATAATGAATCATTCGCTCCAACGCCATGCCGCGCGACCCTTTCAACAAGACGAAAAGCGTCTCGTCATCTGCACGCTGACGTAATGGCGATGCAAGTGCCTCTAAATCGTCTTCTTCATAGTAGACAGGAAATGGCACGTCTCGCTCCTGTAAGAGATCATACGCGTGACGCATTAACGATCCGTATAAAGAAACTCCTGCAACGTCCATATCACAGACGTACCGCGCAACATCTTCATGATAAACGACTTTGTTCGTGCCGAGTTCAAGCATGTCTCCTAAGACGAGCCATTTGTTCGGACGAACCGTCGTCGTCTTCATGAATTGAAGTGCTGCTGTCATCGATGTCGGTGCCGCATTGTAAGCATCGTTCAAAAAGAGCAAACCGCT
Organism: Planococcaceae bacterium Storch 2/2-2; assembly: GCA_009740415.1. GTDB lineage: Bacteria > Bacillota > Bacilli > Bacillales_A > Planococcaceae > Savagea. The sequence goes on from WOYE01000008.1 coordinate 26,293, forward strand.
TTGTAAAAGAACAGGTTCCATTCGCATCGGCGTCAAATGTGACGATTTCAACGCCTCTCGGATTTGTTCATCCGACAATCCGAGATGACGAGCAATCCCGATTGCAGCGAGCGCATTTTGTACTTGGTGACGCCCATACACGGGCAACGTAAACGTCATATCACTACCGATGACACGGAATGCTGTGCCGCCATCGACTTCTTCAACATCTGTCGCTACGAAGTCAAACTGAGCATCGTAACCGAACGTCTTCGCTAAGCAATCGGACTGCTGTACGAGCGATTGCAACAACGGTTCTGCTCCATCGTACAAAAGGAGCCCGTCTTTTTGTAACCCGTCGATAATTTCAAATTTCGCCTGAGCGATTCCGTTGCGCGATCCGAGCTCTTCCATATGCGCCTCGCCAATGTTCGTAATGACGGCAAGGTTCGGTCGAGCGATATCCGATAACAACGAAATTTCGCCGAATCCACTCATTCCCATTTCTAAAACAGCAACTTCGACGTCTTCTTCAAGCGCAAGAATCGTAAGTGGCATGCCGAGTTCGTTGTTGAAGTTCCCTTCTGTTTTTTGAACGTGCATGTACGGCGAAAGAACCGCGTCGATCAAATCTTTCGTCGACGTCTTTCCGTTCGATCCCGTCACACCGATGAACGTCGCATCGAGCTCTGTTCGGTACGCACGTGCTAACGTTTGGAGAGCCTCTTCTGAATCTTCTACAAACAATAAAGGAATGTCTCTCGGCGGGTTCGGTTCATCGGCTAACCAGAGCGATGCGACCGCTCCTTTTTCAATCGCTTGTCGGACGTACTGATGCCCGTTCGCTCGCTCTCCTCGGAACGGGATGAACAAATCACCTTCGCGTACGTCGCGCGAGTCGATCGTCGCACGGTGGACGATTTGTTCTCCAACATGCTGTCCTTCTACTTGCAACCATTGTTGCAACTGTCGTAACGTTCGTTTCATTTTTATCACTCCACTGTGTATTGAAGTTGTTGTTTCGCTGCATGGCGCTCTAAAGCAAGCTCAATTAATTGCTCGATCAACGTCTCATAAGCGACGCCTGTTTCTTGCCAAAGAAGAGGGAACATACTTTTCGGTGTGAACCCTGGCATCGTATTCACTTCGTTAATGAACACTTCATTCGTATCGGTTACGAAAAAGTCCGCACGTACGAGTCCTGAACAATCTAAAACGCGGTACGCGCCGAACGCCATCTCTTCCATTTTCGCCTTCACTTGATCTGTAACGTGGGCAGGAATGACGAGCTCTGTCGAATCGTCTTGATACTTCGCCTCGTAATCGTAAAAGTCAGCGATCGGACGAATTTCACCAGGTACGGAAAGTTTCGGCTCTTCGTTCCCGAGAACAGCAACTTCAATTTCACGCGCTTCTACACCGCGTTCAATGACGATTTTTCGATCGTACTTTAAAGCGAGCTCAATCGATGCGATCAACTCGTCTCGATCATCCGCTTTACTAATGCCGACACTTGAACCTAAGTTCGCCGGTTTGACGAACATCGGATAAGGTAATGTTTGCTCCGCCGATTCAATGATCGCTCGTTGATCCGTTTCCCAGTCGTGGCGAACGAAGTGAACGTACGCAACTTGTGGAAGTCCAGCTATTTCAAATAATTGTTTCATGACGACTTTATCCATTCCTGCCGATGAAGCGAGCACACCGTTTCCGACGTATGGAATGTTCAACACTTCAAATAAGCCTTGGATCGTTCCATCTTCTCCATTCGTGCCGTGTAATACGGGGAATGCTAAGTCGAACGGCAACGTTTCCTCTGCGAAAAGTGACTGAAGCGAATCCGCGCTCGCTTCGCCGAAAACAAGTTCTTCTCGCGTTCCAAATGGCTCGGTTCTTTTTGCTCCGACGACCCAACCGCCGTCGATCGTAATGTACACGGGAACGACATCATATGTATTAAAATTGACTGCTTGCATGACCGCATAGGCTGTTGAAATCGAGACGTCATGTTCTGCAGATTTTCCACCGTAAATAAGACCAATTGTAGTTTTCATTATTTTCCCTCGCTGTCTAATTTCATTTCATTGATTTAGTTTACCATGAATCGCGAACGGACGGAAAGTGATACAATAAAGATGAAACTTAAAATCGTTCGTTCCGTCCAATAAAGTATGCGTATTTTTACAATTTCCGTTATACTTTGAAAAGATGATTAAAAATGAATAATTAGGAATCGATAAAATAGAAAAGGTGACGCATTGTGGAATTATTAAATAAACTTAAAAAACGGTTCGATTGGAAGCTCGCTCTCATTATTATCGTTCTCGGTATCATTAGTGTCATTGCGATTTCAAGTGCCCAAACGTCCGGACAATATGCGACAAACTTCGCCATTCGGCAAATCATTTGGTTCGTCGTCGGATTCGTCATTATTTTCATGGCGTTACTCCTCGATCCCGAACAATATCGAAAGATCGCTTGGTTCGCTCTCGGATTCGGAGTGTTTTTACTCGCACTCGTTAAATTCGGACCGGAATCGATCGCACCGATTCGAAAAGGTGCTGCACGTTGGTTGCAAGTTCCTGTCATCGGGCTCATCCAACCGTCCGAGTTCGTCAAGTCGTTTTTCATTTTAGCACTCGCTCGAGTCGTCAGTAAACACCATGAAACAGTCGGCTACAAAACACTACAATCCGACATCGTCTTGCTCGGTAAAATTTTAGCAACGCTCGCGATTCCTCTCTACTTCATCATTAGCCAAGACTTAGGGACGTCGCTCGTATTTTTATCTATTACCGCTGGTGTCATTTTAGTATCTGGTATTTCATGGCGCATTTTAGCACCGATTTTCGCTGGCGGTGGCGCACTCGTCTTAAGTTTGCTCTGGATGGCCGTTTACGCACAAGACTTTTTACAAGATAAGTTAAATTTAGCGGCCTTCCGATTCAAACGAATTTATTCGTGGCTCGATCCGTACTCGTACCCGACGGATGAAGGGTTCAACTTAATCCGTGCGATCACAGCGATTGGTTCGGGAGAATTGACCGGGAAAGGATATAAAGGACGAGAAGTGTACATTCCAGAAAACCATACCGACTTCATCTTCAGTGTCATCGGTGAAGAGTATGGATTTATCGGAGCTAGTTTCGTCATTATCGTCTTCTTCGTTTTAATTTATCATTTGACGAAGATCGCTTTAGAACTGACTGACCCGTTCAGCATTTATGTCACGGTCGGCGTCATCTCGATGATCGCCTTCCACGTCGTAGAAAATATCGGTATGAACATTCAATTGCTCCCGATTACCGGAATTCCACTTCCTTTCGTCAGTTATGGAGGAAGTTCGATTTTCAGTATGTCGCTCGCATTAGGACTCGTCTTCAGTATCCGGTATTACTATCAAACGTACATGTTTTCAGATGATCGATAATAAAAGAAAAGTTCAGCCTCTCTTCGCGAGAGACTGAACTTTTTTATTGCTTATGAATGGGACGACTGAGCTTGACAAGGCAAAAGCGCTTGTTGTTCTTCACGCTCTGCAGGTGCCAATGCTTCGAGCATTTCCATCCGCGATTTTGTTAATGATGCCGAGACACCTAACTTCGCTAAACTTTTTATGATCGCTTGAATATTCGGTTTTGCCACCATATTCCACCTCGATCTTTCTATCGATTCATTCGACGAATCGTACGGTTTGTTTGTTCGTACATTCATTATACCACTAGTTCCATGCTCCAAACGTTTCATCTTTGTTACAATTTCTGTCCAATTGTAAATGTTTCATTTATTTTTTCAATCTTTTTCGAAACAGTTGACATACCCCTACTAGGTACTTTACGATGACGATGAGGTGATTGTTATGTCGAACGAACAGACAACATGTCGGAAAAGTCATCACCCCGCTGAAGTGAAGAAAAATTTAACGAATCGACTCAACCGAATCGAAGGGCAAATTCGTGGAATTAAACGAATGGTCGATGAAGACGTCTATTGCGATGACATTATTACGCAATTGTCAGCGACGCAGTCGGCTCTCAATAGCGTCGCTACCATTTTGCTCGACGGCCATTTAAAAGGTTGTGTAAAAGGTCGACTCGAAGAAGGCGATGAAGAAATATTAGATGAACTCGTCGTCACGATTTCTAAATTAATGAGAAAGTAGGGATCCTATGAGTTACGTACAATTCGATGTAGAAGGAATGTCATGCCACAACTGCGTCAATGCGATCGATACTGCATTGCTAAAAATCGAAGGCGTTCATTCCGTCCAAGTCGACTTAGAAAAAGGAACCGTTACGATCGATTATGACGGTTCAAAAACAGATGAATCTGCACTGTCACTCGCCATTGAATTACAAGGGTTTGACGTGATCGAATAAACTGCGCCCGTTCGCAGTTTATTTTCTCTCGAAAATATACCCCTAGGAGGTACATCTATGAAACAAACATTTGCCGTTCAAGGAATGACATGCGCCGCCTGTGCACTCACGATTGAACAGGCACTTCAATCACTCGATGGCGTAAACGAGGCGATCGTCCACCCGACTCATGAAACGGTGACGATCGATTACGACCCTACACTCGTTTCGTTTCAAATGATTCGTGAAGCGGTCGAACGAGCAGGGTACAGCCTCGTCGTTGAAGAAACTCAATTCAACATCGAAGGGATGACGTGTGCTGCTTGCTCCGGTCGGATTGAAAAAGTACTCAACCGCATGCCGACGATCGATCAAGCGACGATTAACTTAGCGCTTGAAACAGGGACGATCACGTACAACCCGAACGAGCTATCAGAAGATGATATTGCAAAACGAATTGACCAGATCGGGTTTCATGCCGAAGTGAAAGAACATGCTCCAAAAAAAGATCACCGACTCGGAGCGATCGAGCACCGGACGAAACTGTTTTGGTGGGCTGCGCTATTTACCGTTCCTCTTTTTTGGACGATGGTTACTCACTTCGAGTGGACGGCTCATTGGTACATTCCTGACGTTTTACTGAATCCGTACGTCCAATGGGCGCTCGCAACTCCTGTTCAATTCGGAATCGGATGGATTTTTTACAGAGGAGCGTATTATTCATTAAAAAACAGAAGCGCGAATATGGACGTACTCGTCGCACTCGGAACGAGCGCTGCTTACTTTTATTCCGTCTATCTCGTCTTCACTTCCCCCGAAGAAGGGCTTTATTTTGAAACGAGCGCTATGCTCATTACACTCATTTTGCTCGGAAAAGTATTAGAAGCGAAAGCGAAAGGACGTTCTTCTGAAGCGATTGAACAATTGATGCAGCTTCAGCCGAAACGAGCTCGCGTTCGAAAAGGGGACGAGTGGGTCGACGTAGCGATCGAAGAAGTCGTCCCTGGCGATCAATTGCTCATTCGCCCCGGCGAACCGTTCCCTGTCGACGGCACCGTCCTACAAGGTAGCTCTACCGTGGATGAATCGATGTTAACTGGTGAAAGTATGCCTGTCTCTAAACAAATCGATGATTCCGTATTCGCTGCTACGCACAATACGAACGGTTCGCTGACGATTGAAGCGACTCGTGTGAGCGGTGAGACGGTACTCGCTTCGATCATTCGCACGGTAGAAGAAGCACAACAATCGAAAGCACCGATCCAACGACTCGCCGATCGAATCTCTTCCATTTTCGTTCCGATCGTCGTCGGTCTTGCCGTACTGACCTTTCTCGTTTGGTTTTTCATCATCGATCCGTACGAGTTCAGCCGCGCGTTACGAAGTACGATTGCCGTACTCGTCATCGCTTGCCCGTGCGCGCTCGGCTTAGCGACTCCAACTTCGATTATGGCCGGTTCGGGAAGAGCAGCAGAATACGGCATTTTATTTAAAACAGCGGAAGCGCTCGAAACGACTCAATCGGTCGAAACGATCGTTTTTGACAAAACGGGGACGATTACGAAAGGAACACCCGAACTCGTTCAATGGCTAACCGCACCGTCGATCGACCGCGCCGAACTGCTCTCGCTCGTTGCCTCAGCAGAAGTCGCTTCCGAGCATCCGATTGGACAAGCGGTCGTCCGTTATGCGAAAGAACACGAAATCCTATGGCAAGAAGCGACGTCTGTCGAAGCGTTAATCGGTCGAGGACTTGAAGCGACGATCGGTGACAACCGCCTCCTTATCGGCAACAAAAAATTGCTCGATGAGCAACGCATTGCAATCGATGAAACGATCGTTCCGACCCATGCAGCGACGAAAGGTGAAACCGTACTTTATGTGAGCCAAAACGGAACCCACGTCGGAACGTTCACCGTCTCCGATCAGCCGAAAGAAGAGGCGAAAGAAGTCGTGGACGCATTGAAACGTCGCGGCCTTCGCATCGTCTTATTAACCGGGGATCACGAAACGACCGCTCAAGCGATTGCTCAAACGGTCGGAATCGACCACGTCATCGCTGGCGTCTTACCGGAAGAAAAAGCGTGGCACATTACGCAACTGGAAAAAGAACATCGAGTTGCGATGGTCGGCGACGGATTAAACGATGCCCCCGCTCTCGCTACTGCGACGATCGGTATCGCGATGAGCGACGGGACATCCGTTGCGATGGAAGCGGCAGACATTACCGTGATGAACGGCGACTTACATCTCATCGAACGAGCGATTGAGATGAGCGACCGGACCGTTCGAAACATTCATCAAAACTTATTTTGGGCGCTCGGGTACAATTCACTCGGCATCCCAATTGCCGCAGCTGGCTTACTCGCCCCATGGGTAGCAGGAGCTGCGATGGCATTCAGTTCCATTTCTGTCGTTCTTAACGCATTGCGTCTCCAACGAACGACGTTAACGAAAAAGTGAGCGAACCTTCGCTCGCTTTTTTCATGTTTCTTTCGACTGAAACGGTAAAATGAGGGTATAGTAAAGGTATTATTGTAGAAAGTGAGGACGTTTAAAATGAAAAAAGCAATTTTACTATTGATGTCGGTCCAATTTTTCGTCTATCTCGGATTCGGCATTATTATTCCCGTACTACCTGAAGTCGTCGTCAACGAACAATTTGCGACGATTCACGTCGGCGGCTTGCTCACCGTCTATTCATTAGCTTCTTTCTTCACCGCTCCATTTTGGGGAAAGCTGTCGGACCAAACCGGCCGAAAAAAGTTAATTTTAACAGGATTACTCGGTTTTAGTGCGAGCTTCTTTTTATTCGCACTATTCATGCATAGCTTGCCGCTTTTATACATTTCTCGCATCATCGGCGGTATTTTCTCAGGTGCACTCTACACAGCCGTTACTGGATTCGTCGCAGATATGACGGATGAAGAGAACCGAAACAAATATATGGGACTACTCGGTATGTCGATCGGGCTCGGTTTCATTTTCGGACCAGCGATCGGTGGCGTATTGAGTAAATACGGGTTCCAAGTACCGTTTCTCGCTTCAGGAACGTTAACACTCCTTCTCTTCGTATACGCATCGTTCGTACTCGTTGAACCTGAACGAAAAGGGGAAGCGAAAAAACGTGACATCGTACCAGAAGGCGCAAGTCAACTTTGGAAATATCGCATCCGTTACTTATTTTTACTTTCGTTTGCCATTACATTTTTACTCGCTGGAATCGAAGCGACGTTCCAATTGTTCCAAATGGACCATATCGGCATTACACCGCTTCAAGTCGGTTACTTATTTATGGCGAGCGGATTCGTTGATGCTTTCATTCAAGGGGGCGTCGTCCGTCGTGTGAAAAACGGAACGGAGACGACGTGGCTCATCGCAGCACAGTTCATTACAGCGCTCGGTTTATTACTCATTCCGTTCATGAATAGTCTCGTCGGAGCAGGTGTCGCGTTGAGCGTCTTCACTGCTGGAAACGCGCTCGGACGTACTGTACTCGTCTCATTGACATCGAAAGAGTCGGGCGGCCGTTACGGAACAGCAGCAGGTATGGCGTATTCGATGGACAATATGGGTCGCATCATCGGACCGTTATTGTTTACATTCCTCTTTACGCAATGGGCAGGGAGCATTTACTACCTCTCCTTCGTACTCGCTCTCTTATCGATTGGACTGATCGTTCTGTTCCGTCAATCTTCTCAAGCGATGAAAAAAGCGCAGTCGTAAGTTACTTTTCATGGGAGGTTCGATATACTGGAAGTTAGCGATTTTTTAGAAAGGATTGATCCGTATGACGAGTTTTTTTAGTTTAACAGTCGCCATCATTCTCGTGTTGAATATGTTTTTAGCGATTGCGCTCATCTTTCTCGAACGACGAGACCCTGCAGCGACGTGGGCTTGGTTGCTCGTCCTCTTCTTCATTCCTGTTCTCGGGTTCATCATCTACTTACTACTCGGGAGGCAATTGCGTAAAAAGCACTTATTCCGATGGGAAGATCAAAGTAAAATTGGAATTGAACAGTTGATCGACCGTCAAGTGAAGTCGTTAAAAGAAGGAAAGTTCGATTTTAAACATAATACGACTGCTCGATACAACGATATGATTTACATGCATTTGCTCAGCAATCATGCCGTCTTAACGCAAGATAACGCCATCACCATTTTTGATGACGGACACGATAAGTTCGAATCGTTGATCGACGACTTGGAACGAGCGACCGATCATATTCATTTTCAATATTACATTTTACGGCTCGACAATTTAGGAAGTCGTATTTTAGAAGTGCTCATCCGAAAAGCGAAAGAAGGCGTCAAAGTTCGTGTGCTGTACGACGATATCGGATCTCGCGGCATACGAAAAAAAGATTTCCAAGAACTGATCGATCACGGCGGAGAAGTCGGCGTCTTCTTCCCTTCTATTTTCCCACTCATTAATCCGCGACTCAATTACCGGAACCACCGAAAAATCGTCATCATCGATGGAGAAATCGGGTACATCGGTGGATTTAACGTCGGAGATGAATATTTAGGGCTCGCTGAAAAGTTCGGTTATTGGCGGGACACGCATTTACGCATTGAAGGAAGTGCGGTCCATCCTCTCCAAACACGGTTCATCCTCGACTGGACTCAAGCTTCTGAAAATGAACAAATCGAATACGAAGGACGTTACTTCCCTGCCGTGCCGGCAAAAGGTGACGTCAGCATTCAAATCGTATCGAGCGGTCCAGACTCGGAATGGGAACAAATTAAAGACGGTTACTTAAAAATGATTTTTAGCGCGCGTGAATACATTTACATTCAAACGCCGTACTTCATTCCGGATGCTAGCTTCATCGATGCCGTACGCATCGCTTCGCTATCCGGAGTCGATGTTCGCATCATGATTCCGAACAAGCCGGACCATATGTTCGTCTATTGGGCGACGTATTCGAACGTCGGGAAGTTATTAAAAGCAGGTGCACGCGTCTTCATTTATGAAAATGGGTTCATCCATACGAAACAAATCGTCGTCGACGATGAAGTCGGAACCGTCGGAACAGCCAATATCGACTTCCGCAGTTTCAAATTAAATTTCGAAGTGAACGCATTCATCTATGACAAAAACGAAGCGAAAAATTTAGCGAATTTATTTTATAACGACATGAAACAATCGAGCGAATTAACGTATGAAATGTACAAAAATCGTTCCAATATGATCAAGATGAAAGAATCGATTTCTCGATTGCTTTCTCCCATTTTATAAAATGTTCTACCAAAAAGAGTACCGGCTCACACAACGTGTGAATCGATACTCTTTTTTCTTTCGTTCGCGCTTCATTCGACGCCTAAATATTCCTCTAACGTCAACTGTTTTTCATAAATCGTCGGAGCGATTTCCTTACCGACGTACCGGAAATGCCACGACTCATACATGTAACCTGTAATGTGCTCTTTCCCTTCCGGATAACGTAAAATAAATCCGAAACGGTGCGCATTGTCACGCAACCATTTTCCTTCTTTCGTCTCTCCGAACGTACCGAAATCGATGCCACCTGGTCCACTAATGTCAAACGCTAAACCGGTTTGGTGTTCTGAAAATCCTGGTCGCGCACTGTAACGGTCTGCGGCATCTTTTCCATCACGTGCGACATAATCGTTGTACAGTTGGACTTGGTAATCGTACGAGCGAAACGTACTGAAGGCGACGAGTTCCAAACCGTCTGCTGTTGCTGCACGCGCCATCTCTTCAAATGCAGCACGCGCTTCCGGGTCTTCGCCTGGATTGAAGTCAGCCGGGAGCGGATAACGCTTGCTCGCTAACAAAACACCGTCTACATATGTCGGATCAGTAGGAAGTTCGATTCCAGCCACGTATCCATTATCGTCCGCTTCTCCAGCATGAGATTTCGACACGTCATCCGATAAAGGAGCGTCATCTGTACGCTCCACTTCTTTTGGATTGTCTCGATCTTCTTCCACTGTTTCATCTTCTATACTTGCCCGCTCATCGCTTAGTGATTGTGCATCCTCGAAGGTTTGCTCGGTTGGAACGTCTCCTTCTTTCCCCCATTCGACGTCGTCGCTATCGTTACACGCTACTAGCAAACAAGCAGCAAGAGCAACGACTGAAAGCTTACGTTTCTTCATCTGTCCACTCCCTTTATTTTTCCATATTTTCTCTCTTTACTGTACCATGCACGCACAATCGATTCTATCAAAACATCAAGGTTCTCTTTCCACAGTTGAAAAGCTGAAGCATATTTTCCTCTTCATGCCTCTCAGATGGGACGAAAAAAAGTCTCGCCTACGATGAGGCGAGACAAAAGGAACATCCATGATTTCAAATTACTTAGCAGTTGCTTCTTTTGCTTCTTCTGCTTCTTTGTAGTAAAACTTGCGGCCTAAATACGTTTGGAAAATTAAAATAACCCCACCGACTGCCCAGTAAAGTGGCAATGCGGCCATCACTTGGCTTGAAATCATCATAATCATAATCGGTGAAATGTAAACCATCATTTTCATCTGTTGCTTCTGCTGCTCAGGCATCGTCCATAACGAGACGCGTGCTTGAATGAAGTAAACGATTCCTGCGATGATCATTAAAACGTAGTCGACTTGACCGAGTTCGAACCATAAAAATTCGTGTTTTTTCACATCTGGCGAGTACAAAATCGCAAAGTACAATCCCATGATGATCGGCATTTGAATAATGAGCGGTAAACATCCCATGTTCAATGGGCTGACGCCGTGTTTTGAATAAAGCCCCATCATCTCTTGCTGCAACTTCATCATTTCTTCTTGATTTTTCTCTGCTTTCGCTTCTTTCAACTTCTTCTGAATCTCATCTAACTCTGGACGAAGTGCATCCATTTTTACTTTCATCTCTTGTTGGTTTTTATAGTTACGCAACATGAGTGGCATTAATGCGAAACGAATAATAAGCGTAATGACAACGATCGCTAATCCGTAACTGTTGTTGAATAGTTCACCAAAATATTTCAGCAACCATTCCATCGGACGTACGAACGTTTTATAAAAAATACCTGTGCCGTTTTCGACACTTTGACAACCACTCAATACGAGAGCTGCTGTCGTCAACATTAAGACGAGCCATCCATTTTTCCTCATTTTTTCACCTTCACATTTCAAACTATAAAAAAGTATACCTTACTTATTCACTCAATTACAAACAGAATGGGTGAAGTGTCTGCATTCATGGCAAATTCATGAAGATTTTCGACCGTTCGACCTACTTTTCACATTTGCCGGTCGCTTCATCGACGATGCTCCCACTAAAAAACACGCCACATTCACGTGGCGTGCTTCATTACGCTTGTTTAGGTGTTAGCTCGTACTCGAAAAAATTACGCTCTAAACTATTTCTAAACTTACGCGGTGTTTCACCTGTATACTTTTTAAAAATACGTGTGAAATAACTTTGGTTACAGAAGTGGAAGTCATCCGAGATTTCCGAGATTTTTTTCGTCGAGAAACGCAAGTAATATTGTGCTTCTTCAACTTTACGAATGTTAATGTATTCGACGAGCGTAACCCCTGTATGCTCACGGAAAATACGAGATAAGTGGCTCGTACTTACGTTGAATCGTTCGGCAATTCCTTCGACCGATAAAAAAGATAACAACGAATCGTCGATATACTCGATCACTTCATTCACGGTATCATGTTGCAACTGGACCGGCTCTTTCTCACGGAGTGCATACATGTAAAACTCAATGAGCTCGTCTGCAATCCGTTCTGTGTTTCCTTCAGTTAGCTTCGTTTCTACGATTGAATCACAAATCACATTGAATGAAAAAGCTTTGGAAGAAGATAGTCGCTCACGTGCTAGTCGGCGTGTCACCATACCTGACAATAAAATCAAGTAATTTTTCACACAAAATGTTTCTCCTTCTTGCACTTCTACAAATTCAAGAAGACGTTGCACTTTTTCTTGAGCGCCTTGTTTATTGAGCTGTTCCAAATCTTTCAAAAATGATTCTTCTAATCGATAAAAACTTTGCCAATCTACCGGTGTTGACAACTCCTCGTGAAAATCATGTCGAGCCAGTTGGCAAAGCGAAATTGGCTTTGTTGACTTTTCATTGCGTTCTACTTCTACATTCATTTCCTTCACCTCTCGAACGACCACTCACACACTGCATACGATCCGTCCGCAATACTTCACGGTCGTTTTATTTATCTAATGGTTTTTCTTTTTTATCTTGATCAGTCGTCTTATTTCGTTCATCGTCTTTTTTCTCGTCGCTCAACTCTTCGTCCTCGATCTCTTCGTAATGCTGAACGCTCGTCTGAGCCCCTTCGCTTACCATTTCGTTATCTTTTAAATCATACGGATCTGAAAATCCTGCATGCACCTCTTCTTCCGATGCATCTCCGCTCGGTTCATAAGAAACATCTTCGTGTGCGACATTTTCTTTGCCTTCTGAAAGGTTGTTTACGAGACCAGTCACTTTATCTTTCACGTCTGCAACAACTTCTTTTACCTTTTCACGATTTTCTGGATTTCTTAAATAAGCAAATGCTCCTGCTGCTGCTGTTGCGATGAGTAAACCTTTTCCTTTTTTAGCCATAATGATCATTTCCCTTCTGTTAGTTAAGTTCGAATGATTTCCTACTCAACTAAGTACCCGAATTTCAGGAAGAAAAACATATCAATCATGCTTTTTTTACTTTTTCACATAGCATATTCTATTCTATGCGAGAAAAATGCTTTAAAACGATTATTTTGTAAGACTTATTAGTAATAACGGCTATTTTCAATTTTTTTTAAGCTTTTTCTCTATTTTTTTAAGAGATTATTAACAAAGGGTTCTTTAGGCGCCATTTTTATTTGAACGACCGTACTTTACGCCTCATTCTTTCAATTTCATTTTACCTTGAGAAAGCTCACATTAGTTCTTTAGACTTCCATTAGTATTTAAGTTCTATTTTAGGTTTTTTTACCATTTTTGTAATAGATTCTTTCGTTTTCTCATTTTCATATTGCTTTTTATTCCTTTTTTCTTCAAATGAGAAGATTTTATTTTAATTGAGAATGGAAAATAAAAGCCTATGAGGCTCGATTCATTGATCGGGCTTCATAGGCTTTCAGGCTTTCGACTCGACTTACAACGTGCATTTCACGTCGTTGTATTCGTCTGCATATCGCTCAAACGCCATAATGACGTATGAACAGACAGGCTCCATCCGGTATCCTTTCTCGCGTGCGTACGTTGCTGCACGGTCGAGGAGCTGTTTAGCAACACCGCCACCACGTAATGATTCATCGACAAACGTATGATCCATTACCATGACGTCACCTAACATCGTCCAAGTAATTTCAGCGACTACTTTTCCTTCACGTTCTTCACGAAAACCGTAAACATCTCCGCCAGCGTCGTGGAATTGTAAGTTAAGCTCCATCTTCGTTCCACCTCTTTTCGTCATCAATTAAACCATGATTTAATTTTATCAAATAAATCGACAAAAAACTGTTTGACGCTCTCCCAAAAACTCGGATCAACTTCGATGCTTCCAATTTTATCTTTCAATTTCGATGCGATTCCGTCCAATTGCTCTGACCATTTACTAAAATCGATTTCAAGCCCTCGAATTTTATCCATTAGATCGATGAGCAGTTGACGATCTTCATCGCTTAATTCAATTTTGAACTTACTCAACTGTTCGTTGACGATCCGTTCGACATCTTCTTTCGTTGCCGGCGCTTGTTCAGCAATTTGCTGTTTAATCTCTGTTAACAGCGATGCAATTTCATCGCTATCGATCCCTGTCTCTTCCGCTAACTTCGTCGCGACGCCTAACTCTTCATTCGCTACATCCGTTCGCTCAGTATCGAGAACACCACCAGCACCTTCATACGCTTTGTAAATTCCAACGAGCGCTGAATGGCCTGTTACCGGCATCGGCGCTGCGACATCGACGATCGCATCTTCAATCCCTGCAGTGAGCATCGCTGTCGCATACATGTCGGCTGTCACTTGCGTAATATTGTTCGGTGTGACGATATTAATTTCAAGACCGTGTCCCGCTTCTTGTCGTGTAATTTTAGCCGATGAAAACATTTGTGCATTCGGATTACCGTCTGGAATGTATTTCAATAAATCTTGACCCGTTACCGATAATTCTTCCACTAAATCTCCATCGTCTACGCCGAGCGACTGTTTAACGGACGCTTTCTGTGTTTCGTTTAAATTCGCTCCGAGCGCAACGATCGGCACCCCGAGTTTTTCATCGACGACTTTAACCGCCCCTGCCATTTGTGGCATTTGTAAAGTAGCTACAAACAAAACGGCGATCAATAGCCAACTAAAACGTTTCATTCGTTTCATTATAAGTTCCCTCCTCGTCGTGTACTATTCATACGCTTCACGCGATGAGAAAGTTGCATTACGACTGAAATTTCGTCCAACCGTCTTCTTGCACAATGAGACGTTTTTTCATGAGACGACCGAGCGCTCGCTTGAAAGCCCCTTTGCTCATTTGAAACATATCTTGAATTTCTTGAGGAGATGATTTGTCTGTAAATGGCATTTCGCCACCTACTTGTTGCAAATAATCGTAAATGACTTGCGCATCGTGATCGAGACGCTCTTCACGTCGTGGTAAAAAGGATCCGTTCATCGTTCCATCGTCTTTCACTCCGATAATACGGACGTCGACGAGTGAACCGAGACGTGGTTCTTCCGTACGCTCCGACTCGTGAACGAAAATACGGTACATCGGTTCTTCTGTTAATAAAAAGCTGCCGACTGGTAACAGACGGTACGGACGCGCTTTCATGTCCGCATTGTGCAACTCTTCAGGTGCTTCTGCGATCGTCGCACGAACGAGCTCTTCTGTCGCCAGACGTGCGAACAACGTACCGCCACCATCTGTACGGAGCGTCATGTACAATTGATCGCCATTTTGTGGCCACAATTTCTCAACGTGTGGAAGGTCGCTACGGTCGACGAGCACTTCGATGTTGGCGCCGATGTCTACGTAAGCTCCTTCGTCGCGTTCAACACGGATCACTTCGGCCCATCCGTACGTTCCTACGGTAATGCGTGGGACGAACATCGTCGCGACAATTTCTTCTCGACGGCTCAAATATAAAAAGACGTCAATGTTTTCGCCAACTTCAATGTCTTCCGTCTGTTCAGATGCGTTCATATACACTTCATCACCGTGCTCATTGACGAGCAACCAACGAGATCCTTCTTGATCTGCTACTTGCAATGTCGTAATCGTTCCTACTTCTAACTTCGTCATATCGTTCCATCCTTTATGAGCGAATACGCTCTAACTTTTTTAAAAATTCCGGGCTTTCTTCCATCGCTTCCACAAGGTCTGTAATGCGATCGATCGCATTCCAACTTAAATGGTGCTCGATTCCTTCGACGTCATTATAAATATTTCCCTCTTCTACGCCGATTAACCGTAAAAATTCTTCGAGCAATTCGTGACGTCGGACTAATTTTTTACCAAATTTCATACCGCGTGCGGTTAATTCAAGACCGCGATAACGTTCGTAGTACACATATCCTTCTTTATGAAGGCGTTGCGCCATTTTCGTAACGGACGACGGCTGAACCGCTAACGCTTCAGCAATATCGGATACGCGCGCCTCTCCGCGTAATTCATACTGTAAATAAATTTGTTCAATATAATCTTCCATTCCTGGTGTTGCCAACTTCTCTACCTCCGTATCATTTCACTCCATGATGAAAAGAAAAGGATGCCCGTTCGTTTTCTCCGGTCATCCTCTCTCTATTATGCCACAATATGAACATTTAACAACTTACAACTTATCGAACAAACGCAAGCCTATCACTCGATTCGCGCATAAATGACTGTATTTCTTAAATGATTTTCATCGGCGGAAAGACGGTGATGCATGAGCACGCCTTCTTTTTTAAATCCGAGCCGTTCCGCAAGCGCACGAGCGACGACGTGTTCTTCATCGCAAGCGATTTGAACGCGTCGTGCAAACGATTGCTCAAAGGCGAATGTGACGATCCGATCGATCGCTTCTGTCATGAACCCTCGCCCTTCATAAGAAGGTTGGAGCCAAAATTGGAGCGAATACGTAGGAATGCTCGGCTCTTCTGTTTTTAAAGACACTTCGCCTAAATGAATGCCGGTCTCTTTTTCAATGAGTTGGTACGTCAACTGCTCATGCAAAGCGAACCGTGCCATTTGCTTTCGAATCCGTTGTTCAACTTCTTCTTCCGTCCAAAAGGACTGTGCCCAAACGAACCATTCTTTCAACGACTCGGCTTCGTTCAACAGTTTCGTCATCGCTTCGACCGATGATAAAGCCGGTGGAACGAGACGTAAACGTTCTGTTTCCAACGGTGTAAACCGGATCATTTCCTCTTCTGCTCGATGCGAGTCATTCGATCCGTCCTTGCGACTCTTCATGAAATCTTCTCGTGTCATTCCGTACGTCACCGCGTCGTAATATTTATTTTCTTTCGGTGAAAACCAAGCATTGCGCAAATGAGCTTCCTTTACGAAACCGACCCGCTCAAACGTCTTCCGCATCACTAAATGATCTTGACGAATATGCCCTTCTAGCCGCATCTTTTCATCGGGTAAACGAAATACGTATTCTGTCAACGCTCGTAACGTTTTCGTACCGTATCCGCGGCCGCGGTATTCGTCCGCAATTCTCAAGTCAAAAATCGGCAACTCGTCAAGTAAATCGTACAGCTTGACGATGCCGACTTTTTCATCTTTTTCATTGATCGCCCAAAATGTTTTCACGTCATCGGACTCGTAGCCGCCTTCTTCGACCGTCCGTTCGACGAGCGCGCGGCCTGTACTTTCTTCCACATCGTACGGCCACGTATTCGTCGTCATGAAATGAATGAGCTGTTCTACTTCTTCCATCGTCCACTCTGTTAAACGCATTGCGCATCCCCCTTACGCACCTCTTACTTATGGACGCGTAATAGACGGAGTGAGTTGAAGACGACGAGTAATGTCGCTCCCATGTCTGCAAAGATCGCGATCCACAATGTGAGCCATCCTGGGATGACTAAGAGGAGTGCAATAATTTTTAATCCTAATGCAAACATAATGTTTTCTTTAATGATTCGCAACGTTTTTCGGCTTAATTTAATCGTATACGGTAACTTTTCTAAATCGTCCGCCATTAACGCAACGTCCGCTGTTTCTAACGCCGTATCCGTACCTGCTCCACCCATCGCGATTCCGATATCTGCTGCAGCGAGTGCAGGTGCATCGTTAATTCCGTCACCGACCATCGCTACGTTGCCGTACTTCGCTTTTAACTTTTTAATCGCTGTCAATTTATCTTCCGGCATTAAGCTCGCTTCAACATCTGTCAGTCCGATATCTTTCGCAATCGCTTTCGCTGTCACTTCGTGATCACCTGTCAACATGACGACGTGCTCAATTCCGATATCTTTCAACTTCTGAATGACTTCTTTACTTTCTTCACGAACCGGATCCGCTACTGCAATTAATCCAGCGAACACGCCTTCAATGACGATCGCCATTACAGACTTTCCTTCCGCTTGGAGCATGTGCGCTCGTTCAATCGACGATTCCGGGACGACGGATAACTCTTGCGCCCAACGTAAACTTCCGACTGCGACATCGTTGCCGTTGTACGTCGCATGAACACCTTTCCCTGTTACCGACTGGAATCCTTCCGCTTCGTTACGGTGAACGCCTTCAATGCCACCGTACGTTACAATTGCACGTGATAACGGGTGTTGCGACATGCCTTCTACTGCGACGATCGCTTCGAGTACTTCTTTCCGATCGAACGTATCGACGGGGACGTAATCCGTCACTTCCGGATAACCTTTCGTCAATGTTCCTGTTTTATCGAATGCGACTGCTTTAATACGTCCTGTTTCTTCTAAGTGGACGCCACCTTTAATTAAAACACCTTGACGTGCTGCGTTACCAATCGCTGTAACGATCGCTACAGGCGTTGAAACGACGAGGGCACAAGGACACCCGACGACGAGTACTGCAAGCCCTAAGTAGATCCAGTCGACCCACGGAGCACCTGTCACAAGAGGTGGAACGAACATCACGAGTAACGCAATAATGATGATCGCTGGCGTGTAATATTTAGCGAAGCGGTCGACGAATTTTTGACTCGGCGCTTTCTCCGCTTGCGCTTCTTCTACGAGGTGAATAATTTTAGCGATCGTCGTATCGTTGACGAGTGTCGTCACTTCTACTTCTAAACCGCCTTCTTCGTTCATCGTTCCTGCGTACACGTCGTCTCCAACTCGTTTCAATGCAGGGACCGACTCTCCCGTAATCGCTGCTTCGTTAATCGTTGACGTCCCTTTGACGACGACGCCGTCCATCGCAATTTTTTGTCCCGGTTTTACGATTAAAATGTCACCGACGACGATATCTTCCGTGTCGAGTTCAACGTATTCACCGTTTCGTCGCACGACCGCTGTAGGCGGTGCGATATCCATTAACCCTTCGATCGACTTTCTTGATTTGTTCATTGAATACGCTTCAAGCGCTTCACTGATCGCAAACAATACGACGACAACGGCCGCTTCTTTCCACTCTTGAATGATCGCTGCTCCGATCACGGCAATCGTCATTAACGTTTTAATATCGAATTCAAATTTCGATAAGTTTTTAAATCCAACTTTGAAAATGTCATAGCCACCGATGAGAATCGCTGATGCGAAAAAGGCAATCGCCCACGGTGCCGTTTGTGATTGTTGGCTCGAAATGACCCAACCGATCGCCACTAAAATTCCTGAAATGATCGTGACGATATTTTCTTTCCGTTTGTACCAAGGAACCGAAGGCGTTAACGATTTTCGTTCGGATGCTTTTCGTACTTTAATGCCATCGAACGCTCCTGCTTCTTCTAACTGTTCAATCGTAACGTCCCCTTCAATTGCTAATTTGGACGCTCCGAAGTTCAAATGGACACCTTGCACGTTCGGAATCGCCTTTAAATTTTCTTCGAACTGAATCGCACAACTTGCACAGTTTAAATTTTCGAGACGATACTCTTCCGCTTTCGCTGCGTTCGTCAATTGCTTATCAGATGTCGGAACGTGTTCATGCGTATCACAACCGTCCGTACAAACTTCTTCTTCCTGATGCGTATGTTCTTCTTTAACTTTCGTCATATGGATCCTCCTCCATCGCATGTTCGTACGCAATTTTCACTAAATCGTGTACGTGATGATCGGCCAATTGATAGTAGACCATGCGTCCTTTTCGCTCCGACTTCGCAAGCGCTCGTTCTTTTAAGTAACGTAAATGGTGAGATGTCGTTGCATTGGACGCCCCGATTACGGCTGCAACGTCACAGACACACATTTCATCAACGAGCGTTAAAGCGTAAGCGATTTTTAATCGCGTTTCATCCGCTAATGCTTTAAACATGTCAGCCATCAACCGAACATCGGGTACGTTCTTTCGTACGTGTTCGACCATTTCAGCATGGACGACTGTCACATCACATGTATCTTCTTTCTGTAATTTTTTCGCTTCATTCATTTCTGTCATAAGATCCCCTCATTCAAATGTTCATTTGATTGTGAATCTAGTATACGAAGTTTTCTGACCATTTACAAGCTCATTCAAACGATTGTTTGAATGTTATGAAACTCATGCGACCATTTGGTATATTTTTGCTGTTTTTTGATGTTTATACTCTTTTTTAACCGTAATCGTTCTGAATTAGCTAAATATCGAGCAAAAAGTTACAATTCGTAATCATTGCATTCTCTCTATTCCACTGCCTCTTTTAAAAAAAGGGAACAAAAAAGCTTTCATGAGAATGGTCTCATGAAAGCTCTTCGTCAAATTGATTTAGGCGTACGATTCGTCGCCCATCACTTCTTTCACACGATTCACTTGTTCTTTATCCGATAAAATGTATAAGACATCGCCTTCGAGCAAAATCGTTTGTCCCGTCGGCATGACGAGTTCACCAGCTCGAATGATCGCAGAGATGACGGTATCTTTCGGTAAGTTCAAATCTTGTACTTTTTCATTCACGTGCGGCGTGGAAGCAGATACTTCGACTTCTAACATTTCGGCATTCGCTTGGTCCATCGAAATAAGTTCCAATTGGTGAATCCGTTTCGGCGATGGTGGTGCTTCTAAACCGAGCCATCTCGCTACGTTGGAAATCGTCGAACCTTGCAATAAGGCGGACGTAATGACGATGAAAAATACCATATTGAAATAGAGGAAAGCGTTCGGAACGTCTGCAAGCAACGGAAACGTCGCCAATACGATCGGAACGGCTCCTCGCAATCCTGCCCACGAAATGAATAACTTTTCTTTGAACGTATAATCAAATGGAATCGTACAAAGAAATACCGCAACCGGACGTGCGATAAACATTAAAATAAACGATAAAATTAATCCTTTTGAAATGAGGTCCCAGTTCGCTAACTCACTTGGGAAGACGAGCAATCCTAAAATAACGAACATCGTCAACTGCATGAGCCATGCAAACCCTTCGTGGAAACGTAAAATCGAATGGCTATGGTTTAATTCACGGTTTCCGATGACGATACCGGCTACGTACACCGCTAAAATACCACTACCGCCTGCGACAGCGGTCAAGCTATAAATCGCCATCGCGAACCCGATCGATAAGACCGCGTACAAACCACTGGCATCTAACTTCAACTTATTCATCGATTTAGACGCTAAAAATCCGAGTACGAGACCGAATAATAAACCGAGGCCCATCTGTAAGAAGAAATTGATAATGAGGTTACCGAATGCAAAATCTTCCATCGTCAACCATTGGATGAAAGCGACGGTTAAGAACATCGCCATCGGGTCGTTGGAACCCGACTCCATTTCCAACGTTGACGACATTTTCGGTTGAATGTTTTGACCGCTCATCACCGAGAACACAGCTGCTGCGTCCGTCGATCCGACGATCGAACCGAGTAAAAATGACTCGATCCATCCGAGGCCTAATACGTAATGGCTCGCTACTGCGAGGACTGCCGTCGTCATGACGACTCCGAATGTCGCTAACACCCCCGCTCCTTTTAATACCGGACGGACGTTCCGCCATTCCGTTTGAAGCCCCCCTTCAAACAAAATGACGACGAGAGCGATCATACCGATCGTTTGCGCTAAATACGCGTCTGAGAAATAAATTAATCCTGAAATGTCACTACCTAATACCATCCCTAAGATCATGAACAAGACGAGAGCAGGGACACCTGCGCGAGATGTCACCTTCGTCATTAACACGCCACTTAATAAAAAGAATCCAATTAATAACACAACCGCATCTACTGAAAAACTATTCATGCGTTGCGCGGTTGAAACAGCGATTCATTGTCACTACTTGAGTCGTTTTCGTCTTTTCGGCTCGAAACAAACTCACCACTCCCTCCCTCTCTAATCTACTCTTCCTCTCCTACGATACGGACTTCCAATTCCAACTCGATTCCGTAACGTTCTTTCACTTCACGACGTACCATGCGAATCGTTTCAATGTAATCCGTCGCCGTCGCATCTTCTTTATTGACGATAAACCCTGCATGTTTCGTCGAAACTTCAGCACCGCCAAACCCTTTTCCTTGCAAGCCGCTATCTTGAATCAATTTTCCTGCATAGTGGCCAGGTGGTCGTTTAAATACACTACCTGCTGACGGGTACTCTAACGGTTGTTTCGATTCTCGCTGATGCGTTAAATCAGCTATCTTCGCATCGATCGCCGCTTGATCCCCTTTTTTCAATTCAAACGTAGCGCGAACGACGTAATACCCTTCCGTCGCAATAATGCTCGTACGGTATCCGAGAGCGAGCTCCTCTTTTTCAAGATGTTTCAATTCTCCCGTTTTCGTTAACACGTCCACCGAGACGACGACATCTTTCATCTCTCCACCGTATGCGCCCGCGTTCATCATCATGCCACCTCCGATTGAACCTGGAATGCCACATGCAAATTCGAACCCTGTCAAACTATTCGCCGCTGCTTGACGAGAGACTTCAATTAAATGAGCACCCGCTTCTGCCACGATCGTCGTTCCCTGTACGTCGATTCGGTCAAGAGCTGCTACGTGCAAAACAATACCGCGAACGCCACCGTCACGCACGACCATATTCGAACCGTTCCCGAGTAAGAGAAGAGGTACGTCGTGATCGTGCGCGTAAGTTACCGTCGCTTGCATTTCTTCAATCGTTTGCGGAATGACGAGAATATCTGCCGCTCCGCCTAATTTCGTTTTCGTATATTTACACAACGGTTCATCCATTAACAAGCGACCTTTTTGAATTCGCGTTTTTAACCCGTTATAAACACTTTCTTTAGACATGATGGAACAATCCTTTCACTACTATTACATAGTTGCATATAGTTTCATTTTCACTGTTCTTTAACAAATCATTCACACTCTTAATTATGCTTGCATTTTGCTTATTTGACAAGCGATATTCATTATCTAGCGTCATAGGTTAGTTTTTCCATACAATCGGGTAGAGTACAGACAGAAAGAAAGGATGATGACGTATGACTTTATGGAAAGTAGATCCTGCCCACACAGACGTTCAGTTTTCTGTCCGCCACTTGATGATTGCGAAAGTACGAGGTGCGTTCACTGAATTTAGCGGTACGCTAAAAGGCGACCCTCACGATTTAGAAAAAGCGAGCCTCCATTTCTCCATCGACACGTCGTCGATTACGACGAACCAAGCACAGCGAGACGAACATTTAAAAAGTGCTGACTTTTTTGACGTAGCGACGTATCCTGAAATTACGTTCGATTCTCAGTCGATTGAATCAGTCGGTCAAGGAACATATAACGTAAAAGGCGCACTGACGATGAAAGGTGTTACGAACACGATGACATTCACCGTCACGATGCTCGGGGAAGCGATTTCACCGATGGACGGTTCGACGGTAGCAAGCCTTCACGCAGAAGGGGCAATCGATCGACGCGCTTACGGAATGACGTGGCAACAAGCGCTCGACAAAGGTGGCGTCGTCGTCAGTAACGAAGTAGACGTTACGATCGACGTTGAAATTACGAAACAATAAATCGAATAGACTCCTTACGATAAAAACAGTGCTCGCGTTCAATCGAACGCAAGCACTGTTTTCATTTCATAACGTATGAGAGTACGTTCACATATTACTGCATCGGTTTCGTCGGAACTCCTTGAAGTGCGCTTAACTTCACTTCCACGTGGCCATCGGTCGCCTTTTCTCCTTCAATCGTTATACGAAGAAGAGGCATCTTCCATTGAATGAGTCGCTCTTTCGTAACGGAAGTGCGCCACGTCTCATCGAGCACATTTCCTACTCGCAACCGAACCGCTCCTTCTTGTAATACGATCGCATACGACAACGTATACGGTTGATTCGGTGTGACGACGAAATAGTAGTGCACGGTACCGTCTAGCTGTTCAAATCGAATGAAACATTCTTGCGCACGTTCGTATTCTTCTGTAATGACCGTCCGTTTCGATAGACGGCGTGTCATCGCCCGAATAACGGCTAAGAGAAGAACGAAAACGAGAGCGATGATCGCTAACAAGACGTAAGTCATCGTATCACTTCCTTAGTCATCGTTTACCTCTTCTTTCTCATTGAAAACCTCTCCATTAAAAAAGCTCAAGCGATTCGCTCGAGCTCCTTCGTTACATCTCACATTTTCCGTCCGTGCACATCCCGCTTCCTTCGATATCGAGTACTTGCGGTTTCGCTTCTAGTCCTTCTTCTTCCGCTACTTTTTGAATGACTTCGACGAACGATTCGGTAGGCATTGCGCCAGGTACAGCATATTTTCGATTGAATACGAAAAATGGAACGCCTTGTACGCCGACTTGCTTCGCTTCTGCAATGTCTTGACGAACTTCATCTGCATACGCTTCCCCTTCGAGTACTTCTTTCACTTTCTCTACATTTAAGCCCGCTTCTTCCGCAATGCTTAAAATGACTTCATCGGTACCGATCTTTTTCGCTTCTTCTAAATAAGATGAGAAGAAACGTTCGACCATTTCATTTTCTTTTCCTTCTTCAGCCGCATATTTCGTCACGCGGTGTGCGTTGAACGTGTTCGCCATCGTCCATTCTGACGTGCGGTAGTAAAGACCGGCTCCACGTGCACGTTGTAAAATGTTGTCGACCATCTCTTCGGCTTGTTCATCGCTAATTTGGTATTTACGTGCAAGGCTGACATGATACGGCTCGTCCGTCGTTGCCGGAGCGGTCGGGTCGAGCTCATACGCTTTATAAACGACGTCGATTTGACCGTCGAATCCTGATTGTTCAATCGCTTCTTCTAAATGACGTTTTCCGATAAAGCAAAACGGACAAACGACGTCTGACCACACTTCGATTTTCATTTTGAAACACTTCCTCTCCCATGTTGTCATTATCATACGGAACGAACTAGAGAGAGACAAAGAATATGCTTTCGTCAACAACCCGCCACTTAACGACCTTGCGGTCTGTTTGAAGTGGGGGTATCCTTGCCGATTTCAGATGAAAAAGAACGCAGCAAACGCTGCGTTCCCCTTACGAAAGTGCTCGCTCTAAATCTTCAATTAAATCGAGGGCGTCTTCTAAACCGACCGATAGGCGAATGAGTCCATCTTCAATGCCGAGTTCCAAGCGACGCTCCCGTGGAATCGAAGCATGCGTCATATCAGCAGGAATGGAAATTAAGCTTTCTACTGCGCCTAAACTTTCTGCCAATGTGAAGTAACGAACGCGTTCGACGAGGCGATGAGCAGCCTTGCGATCTTTCACAGTGAATGAAATCATACCGCCAAATCCTCTCGACTGTTTCCGGTGCACGTCCGTTTTTGGGTGCTCGGTCAAGCCAGGATAATAGACGTGGCCGACCGATGGATGTGACTGCAAAAATCGGACGATCGCGTGCGCATTTTCTTCGATCGCTTCCATGCGAATGCCGAGCGTTTTCATCCCGCGTTGGACGAGCCAACTATCGTTTGGAGCGAGAACCGCGCCCGTGCTGTTTTGTAGGAAGGCTATTTTCTCACTCAACGTTTCGTTCGCTGTCACGACGAGACCTGCTACGACGTCGCTATGACCGCCGAGATATTTCGTTGCGCTATGGACGACGAGATCTGCACCTTCTGCAATCGGTGTTTGCCAATAAGGCGTGCTGAACGTATTGTCGACAATGAGTAACAAATCATTCGATTGTGTGAGGTCACTCATTCGTTGGATCGACGTAATTTTTAAGAGAGGGTTCGTCGGTGTTTCAATGAAGAGCGCTTTCGTTTCTGGTCGAATCGCTTCTTCCACTGCTCGTTCGTTACTCGTGTCGATAAAGTCGACCGCAATGCCTCGACGAGCGAGCACTTTCGTAAAGAGACGATACGTACCGCCGTACACGTCATCGGTTACGATCAAATGATCTCCTGTTTCAAAAAGATCCATCACCGTCGTAATCGCAGCCATGCCCGATGCGAAAGCAAATCCTGCATGTCCGCCTTCGACGTCACGGATGAGTGCTTCTAACGCTTCGCGCGTCGGGTTGCCTGTCCGTGCATATTCGTAAACGAAATCGCCTACCTTTTTCTGTTCAAACGTACTCGCTTGAGAAATTGGAACCGATAACGCTCCTGTATTCGGATCAACTGAAATACCACCATGAATCAATGCTGTTTTTTGTCTCATTCTTTTTCCACCTTTCGATTAAATACGTTCGATTGCAAATACCGTTCCGCTCGGTCAGGGAACAGAGTGACGATCGTCTTCGGCGAGTCCGCCCGGTCGGCACGACGGATCGCTGCCACCATCGCGGCTCCCGATGAACTGCCGACGAGCAATGCGTTCGTACGCGCAAGACGTTTCACCATGAGAAATGCTTCTTCGTCAGAAACGACTTCGTAAGCGTCGATCCATTTCGGATCCATGAACGAACGTAATTCACCCATTCCGATCCCTTCGATGTCGTATGATTGCTCTTCTCCGACGAGTCCTGCACCTTCCGGTTGAACGAGGATGCCTTTCACATCGGGCATCGTCTCTCGTAAAACGCTCATCACGCCGGTAAACGTTCCTCCTGATCCACCGCCGAATACGATTTCGTCGATCGGGCCGCCTACTTGTTCCATTAATTCTTCCGCGAGCGGTCGATACGCTTCCGGATTCCACGGATTATCAAACTGATTCGGGACGTAGCTATTATCGAGCGACTGAGCGATCGCTTCCGCCTGCTCGATTGCGCCTTTCATCCCTTCTTCTGTCGGTGTTTGAACGACTTCAGCACCGAGTGCTTGCATAAGTTGTTGTTTTTCTACGCTGAACTTTTCAGGTACGGTTACGATGAGAGAAACGCCGTAGTGTTGCGCAGCGATCGCGAGTCCAATGCCTGTATTACCAGCTGTCGGCTCAATGACCGTTCCACCTTTTGTCAGACAGCCTTCTTCCAACGCTCGTTTCACTAAATGCATGCCGAGGCGGTCTTTCACACTCCCCCCGATATTTTCGGTTTCGAGTTTCGCTAAAAGACGAACACCTTCCGATACGTCAGCAGGTGTCACGTCCATAAGTGGCGTGTTGCCGATCAATTCGGCTGCGCAGTTCACTACTTTCATTTCCATCATCCTTTCTTATTCAGTAAATACGATGTGCCATTCGTCTTTTTTAGCGAGCATGTCGCGAGCGAGTGTTTGTGCACCTTCTAAACTATGACTCGCCGCCCATCCACATTGCACTTCGTTACAAGCTGGTACTTCTGTCGCTTCCAACACGTCTCGTAACGTCTTTTCAACGAGTTCGTACACATCATCTAAAGAATCATCGTTCAACAGAGATAAATAATATCCGGTTTGACATCCCATCGGGCTAATGTCTACGACGTGATCGGCATGGTTTCGGCTCAATTCTGCCATTAAATGTTCGAGCGAATGGATCGATGGCATGTCCATATGTTCTTTGTTCGGTTGTTTAAAACGAAGGTCGTATTTATACACGACATCTCCGTACTGTCCTTCGACTGCTCCGGCGAGCCGAATATACGGCGCCTTCACCTTCGTATGATCTAAGTTAAAACTTTCTACGTTCATTTTTTTCGTCATAACGTTCACTCCTTCTCCGCTTCGATGAGCCAAACGAAATCGTTCATCCGTGTATATTGGACGCGGAATCCATTTTGTTCAAATACGTCCGTCATAATCGGCATCGTCGTATAAAACTCCCGATTTAAATCTTCAAGCAGTCGGTCGTACTGACGATCGGCCGCCCACTCCTTCGTCGCTTCACGCGCATCGTCATTCGCAAACATCGTATCTGCAAAAATCACTTTTCCACCTGCCGGCAAAATGTCACGGAAACGTGCTGCCGCTCGTTTCTTCTCTTCATCGGTCAAATGGTGAAATGCATACGTACTAACGATCGAGCGCACGTGTTCCGGTGCATCAAACTGTAAAAAGTGCCCGTCACTTAACGGAAGCGATGGAAGTTTACGAGACGTAATTTGTCTCATTTTTTCGGACGGCTCCACACCGTAAACGTGCAAGCCATTCGAAAGCAAGCGTTCTGTTAAATTTCCCGTCCCCACGCCGAATTCTAAAACAGGTGTAATCGCTCGCTGAGCAACTTCGCTCAAAATCGTTTCGTAATGCGCGAACACTTCACGGTACTGTTCATCTTGTCCACTGACCGTCTCATCGTATTGATCCGACCATTCGTCAAATAACGTACGAAAATCGTGCTCCATTCCAATTCCCCCTAATACCTATCTTTTTAGTATGATTTAAACGATAACAGAGTTCTTTTTTAAAGTCAACCTTATCAATAGGAATTAAAGGCATTAAAAAACCGTCCTTTCTCTTCATCGAGAGAAAGAACGGTTGTTATTATTTCATCGCTTCTGTTAATTGTGGGATGATTTGTTTTTTACGTGAAACGACGCCTTCTAATAAAGCCGTATTGTTTTCAAGTGTCACGTCGAATGCTTTTTCAACGTTCGCGGCTTGCTCACCGAGAGCGAGAACGACAGAATTGCTATTTAAAATATCAGTCGTTACGAGTGCGAATAAGTCGAGACCTTTTTGATCAATCGTCGCTTTCATCGCTTCTTCCAACGCTTCTTGACGTGATAAAATATCGTTCACATCGACTGCGTTCACTTGCGCGACTTCCACTTTGTAATCGCCCATGCCGAACTCTTTTGAGTCGAGACCGATTAACTCTTCTGCTGTTTTATCGCTTAAGTCCGCACCTGCTTTTAACATGTCGAGGCCGTACGTTTCAATGTCGACTTGTGCGATCTCTGCTAACTCGAGCGCTGCTGCACGGTCTTCTTCTGTAAATGTCGGTGATTTGAATAACAATGAATCCGATACGATCGCTGACACCATTAATCCGGCAATTTCTTTCGGAATGTCTACATTGTTTTCTTTGAACATTTTATTGATGATCGTCGCTGAACAACCGACTGGCTCTGAACGGAAGTATAACGGACCTTCTGTTTCAAAGTTCGCGATACGGTGATGGTCGATCACTTCGATAATTTGAACATCCGCAATATCATCGACCGACTGTTGACGTTCGTTATGGTCGACGAGAATGACTTTGTCGACTTCTGGTTTTGCTTTTTCAATGAGGCGTGGTGCTTCAACGCCGAAATAATCGAGTGCGAATGCTGTTTCTTTCGAAATGTTGCCGAGGCGTACTGGCTCTGCATCCATACCGAGTTGTTGTTTTAAATAAGCATAGCTTAATGCTGACATAATTGAATCCGTATCTGGGTTTTTATGCCCGATGACGAGTACCTTTTCTTTCATTTCAATATCCTCCTATAAATTCATACATTTCTTTCATTAGTTTAGCACATTTTATTTCAATTAGTATTCGTTTTAAAAAAGTTTCTCATAGGAAACTTTACTACAAAAAAAGAAGCGCGACTTTATGAAAGTGCTGCTTCTTTTTGACG
This sequence comes from Planococcaceae bacterium Storch 2/2-2, assembly GCA_009740415.1. Taxonomy (GTDB): domain Bacteria; phylum Bacillota; class Bacilli; order Bacillales_A; family Planococcaceae; genus Savagea. Next base: position 55,532 of record WOYE01000008.1, read on the forward strand.
AATTGCATTTTCCATTCGTTCGATGTAATTGATTGAAATCGAGTTAAATTGCTCAGGTTGGTCGATGTTGCAGACGTGCCCACTCTCTTTAATTTCTTCAAATTCGAACGAATCGTATCGACTGACGACTTCTTTTACCGGAGGAATGAACAAATAATCTTCTTCTCCCATAACGAATAATGTCGGAATCGACGTCGTCGATGCTTGCAACGTCGATAAATACGGATTGATCAATCGAGTGAGTGACATCCACTTCACAAACTCTTTTTGACACATTTTTTTCGCTTCGTTCACGAAAGCGAGACGAGACTCTTCGTGTTCTTTTAACGGCATGATAATGTAGGCAAAAAAGCGATACAACGTCATATATGGAATGAACCGTTTCGATGCCCGACCGAGCCATAACAAGATTTTCGTACGAATGTCTAAACGGATGATCGCTCCACCTAAAATAAGCGCTTTGACGCGGTGAGGAAAATTGTCTGCTAACGTTTGAGCGACGATCGTACCGAGCGACATGCCGATGATATATGTCTCTTCAATACCTACTTCGTCCATCACTTCGATCACTTCTTCGGAAACAGTCGCAAACGTATCGCCTTTTTCCCACAAGCCTTGTTCAGACTGTCCATGCCCTCGAAGATCGACGAGTAATACATTATGTTCTTTTTTAAATTCTCTAATTTGTTTGTACCATAATGAAGAGCTTCCACCCGCTCCGTGTATAAATGTTACCCACGGCGCATCTGGACCTGCTTCATACGTTCGATAGTGTAGCAAATTGCTCACCCTTCCTTTTCAATGCGCACATTTACAAGGTGCTACCACTTCGCTCTTTATTATACTAAAAAATGTTCAGACTTTTCAACTTCCAATCCTTTCATTTTTTCAAGCGAACGAGGACAACGGTCGTTTACAACCCTTGTCCTTGCGCATACGCACGGTATTTCTCATGCGATTCGTACAACTGTTCATGCGTTCCTCGTCCTGTAATCGTTCCTTTTTCGATAAATAACATTTGATCGGCATGTGTAACTGTCGATAGGCGATGAGCGATCATGAGCGTCGTGCGACCTTCCATTAAGACGTGCATCGCTTCTTGAACGTGTGCTTCTGACCCGCTATCTAAGTTCGATGTCGCTTCATCGAGTAATAAAATGTCAGGATCGTGTAAAAGAGCCCGCGCGATCGCAATCCGTTGTCGTTGACCGCCAGACAATTTCATTCCTCGCTCCCCGACAAACGTTTCAAATCCATCCGGAAGTTGTTCGATGAACTCTAACGCATTCGCTGCTTCCGCCGCGTTCCGAATTCGTTCTTCCGACGGACGCTCAAGCAATCCGTAAGCGATGTTATCCGTGATCGATCCGTTCATTAACGGGCTTTCTTGTGAAACGTAACCGATTTTTTTGCGCCAATCGGTTAACGCAATGTCATCGATCGGCACTCCACCGTAGCGAATCGTGCCGCGGTCGGGCTCGTAAAATCGTTCAAGTAAACTGAACGTCGTCGTCTTTCCACCACCGCTCGGTCCGACGAATGCCGTAATCGTTCCTTTGTTCGCAACGAAAGACATACCGCGTAAAATCGGTTCCTCTTCATCGTATCCGAAATGAACGTCATCAAACGCAATCGCACCTTCTGGAGCAGGCAATACGCCTTCCGTCGGCTCCACCGGTAAATTGGTAATCGCTTGAATACGTTCCGTCGCACCGACTGCTTTTTGAAACGCTGTAAAGAAACGAGCCATCTGTGTAAAAGGCATCATAATTTGGAACAGTAAAAACAAAATTGCGACGAGCGTTCCGGCACTTAGCGCACCCTTTGCGACTTGTGCACCGCCGTACCCGAAAATAACGATCATCATCGTCATCATCGTTAACGTCATCACTGGCGAGACGATCGCTTGAATTTTCGCTTCTTTCAATCCGTATCCGAACAACGTACGGATCGCCACATTCCCTTTTTCTTCTTCGATCGGTTCTGCACGATACGCTTTCACGAGTCGAATGTCACCGAGCGTCCGACCGAGATGGCCGGAAAACTTCGCCATTTCCGCTTGCGTCGCACGCGCTACTTTATGCATCATTCGACCGAGTGGCATCATAATGAAGACGCTAACGGGAACCGTAATTAACATAATGAGCGTCATTTTCCAATCGAGGTATAGCAAAATACTGACCGCTCCGACGATCGAAATAATGCCTGTAATGAACGACACGAGTTGATCGGACACGAGAGACTTTAACACCGTCGTATCTTGCGTAATCCGACTCATCGTTTCGCCTGTCTCCGTCTCATCGTAAAAAGAAACCGGCAAATGTAAGACGTGCGTCCACACTTTATGGCGCAAGTCCGCTACGACCGACTCTCCTAAATACGAGAGCAAGTAGTATGAAAATCCGCCAGCGACCGCTTGAACGATAAACAATGCGACGAGAAATAAAACCGTCGTCCACGTAAACGTTCCTTCACCGAATGAATCGACGAGACCTTTCGTCATAAGTGGCACGATCAATCCAGCGATCGTTTGAAATAAAGCTAAAACGAATGCGCCAATCGCAACACCGAGCGGCCAATTTAACGTTTTTAAAAAAGCATAAAATTGCTTAGCAGACATGCTCGTCTGTTGTTCTTTCATCATGAATCCTCCTTACCTTCTTTCCTTCTCAGAAGAAATATCATTGTAAACGTTACGTGAAAACGAATGAAAAATATACTAAAAAGGGTCTCTTTTTCGAAAAGGTCGGTTTTCGGTCACTTTTAAACGAAAAAATGCTACTTTTTCTCGTTCAGAAAAAGTAGCGTACGTTCATTCGAGCTCCATCTGTTTCGTCTCCGTTCCGAGAACGATAACAGCGACAACTCCTATTAAAATCGAGCCGCAAAAAATACCGAATATAATTGAATAACTATACCCGAGACCGAGTAACGTTCCGACGAGCAGTGGTCCGAAAATACCGCCGATCCGTCCGACCGCAGCAGCCATGCCCGATCCTGTCGCCCGTACTTCTGTCGGATATTGTTCCGGCGAGTAAGCATACAATGCACCCCATGCCCCTAAGTTGAAAAAGGAAAGGAGGGCACCGAATAGTAACAACATGCTCGCACTCGTCGCCATTCCGAAAGCGAGTGCACTGAGCGCTGTTCCGATTAAATACGTGCTGAGAACAAATTTACGTCCCGCTCGTTCGATCAACCAAGCCGCTGTAAAATAGCCCGGTAATTGAGCGAGTGTCATCATTAATACGTAACCGAAACTTTGAATCATGTCGAATCCTTTTCCCATCATGACGCTCGGCAACCAGAGAAACATGCCGTAATAGGAGAAGACGACCGAAAACCAGACGATCCATAACATCGTCGTTCGACGAGCGTACCGTTTCGACCAGACGATTTTCATCTTCTCCCACGCGGACTGACGTGGTGCACCTGCTCGTTCATACTTCGGTGAATCCGGTAAGTTGCGTCGTAAGTAAATCGCATAAAATGCTGGTAACGCCGTAAGCAATAAGGCGATCCGCCAACCGTAGTCCGGAATGATAAAGTAGGCAATCAACGCGGCTAATAGCCAACCTGCTGCCCAAAAGCTTTCTAATAAAACGACCATTTTCCCTCGTTCATGTGCAGCTACACTTTCCGAAACGAGCGTCGAAGCGACCGGTAACTCGCCTCCGAGTCCTGCTCCTACGAAAAATCGTAAAATTAAAAATGCCGTTAAAGATGTCGTAAATGCAGATAAACCGCTAGCGATTGAAAAGAGGAGCAACGTCATTAAAAAGACGTTTTTTCGACCGATCCGATCGGCTAATAGACCGAATCCGAACGCTCCGACCGCCATTCCGATCGAGTTCATACTCCCGATCCATCCCATCTCACTTGATGTTAAATTCCAATCGACCGCAACCGCTGCGATGACGAATGATAAAATGCCAACGTCCATCGCATCGAACATCCAAGCCGTCCCTGATAAGCCGAGCAATCGGCGTTTTGACATCGTCTCTTGTTTCATACTGTTCCTTCTTTCTGTCTTGACAGTTGTATACTTTGAAGTATACTCCTTTTCGACAAAAAGAAAAAGAGACAAAATGTCTCTTTTCCAATTACCCGATCAATCCGCCAGGCAATGATGAAATATGTTCTTTTCCGATACGAGCACTCCAACCTTCAAACCATCCGCTCGTATGGAACAAATCTAACGTCCACGTCCGAACGGAAAGCTGGAACAATCCGAACTCTTCGTTCAATTGAACGTCTTTGATCGGATACCCGATCAAGTGACCGCGCAAATGAGCGAGAACGAGTCGACTGTCGTTATTCATATCCGTGTTCCCGATCAACACTTCGTGATCCGCTCTGAAACGCCACGGACATTCCGCAGTAATGACTGTCTCTCCTTCTAACTCGAGAATTAAATGCCCTGTCCATTCAACCGCTTCAATGCGCTTACCGATTAAACGACGCAGCACACCGCGCGCACTATCATTGTTCCACCATTCACGAATCGCACGTTTCGACGCGTCGTGATCGCCCGCTTCCGTCAACATTCGAAACTGTTCCGTCGCCTCTTGCAAATCTTTAATTTCATAACGATTCGCAATGTCTGCCATCGAATAGACGAGCTCGGGATCATAAGAACGAACGAGTCGAGCGAGCTGTCGATTCATATGCGCTCGAGCCGCTTCTTCTTTCGTCGGAGGAATCATATGAGGGAGCGCAACAACCCGCTGGAACGCTTCTTCTGCTTCTTCCGGGTCTAACGTGTCAAACAAATCTAAACTTGCAAGCTGGACAATTTCCTCTTCTTCATGGCCTGCTTCTAATGCATCGATCGCCCAACTCACGAGCAAATCCGCATTGCACCGTCCTTCGTAACGTGAAAACCATAGTTTCTCCCAATGCATGTTTCATTCCCCCTTTGTCTTTCTCTCAATATAGCAAAAAACTCGGAACCGCTACAAGCGATACCGAGTTTTCTTTACGATTATTTCAAACCTTCTGCTACTTCGTCGATCATCGTATTCATTGAACCGAGACCGCCACCTGCTAAGTACCATACTTCGCCATTTAAGTAGACCATTTTATCGTTTTTGAATGCGTCTGTTTTTTGAACGATGTCGTTTTCAATCGATTCTTTAACCGATGCACCGTTTCCGATCGCTTGGTCACGGTCGATGATGAACATCACATCTGGGTTTTGCTCTAAAATGTATTCGTACGTAATGCTTTGTCCGTGACGTGAATCTTCGATATTTTCATCAACTGGTGTGACACCTAATACGTCATGCACGAGACCGAAACGTGAACCGGGTCCGTATGCACTTACTTTACCTTCTGTTCCTAATACGACTAATGCTTCCACTTCTGATTTCTCAGCATCTGCTTTCACATCAGCTACTTTACCTTCAATTTCTTCTAACGCTGTATCGATTTCTGCTTCTTTATCGAACATTTGACCGATTAATTTTGCGTTCGTTTCAAATGACTCTAAGTAGTTTTTCGTATCGAGTTCCATATATACCGTCGGAGCAATTTCTTTAAACTCATCGTACATGTCGGCTTGACGAGCTGAAATAATAATAAGATCTGGTTTTGCTGCGTGTACTTCTTCGAACACAGGCTCTTTCAAGCTACCGAAGTTTTTATACTTTTCATCTTTGAACTGGTCCAAATAAGCAGGTACAGTCGCTTGTGGAAGTCCAACGACATGATCTTCTAATCCGAGCTCTTGCATCGTATCTAATGCACCGAGGTCAAATACAGCTACTTTTTCAGGGTTGACAGGAACGACGACAGGTTCTTTGTCGAGTTCATGCGTCACTTCAATTGTCGTTGCTTCTTCTGTTTTTGCGTCGTCTTCTTTTGCTGCATCTTCTGTTTCTTCTTTTTTATCGTCTCCACTACATGCTGCAAGGACGAGCACGAGTGTTAACATCATAAATGCTGATAGCCACTTTTTCATCTTTTATTCCACCTTTATTATGATTTGAAATAGACGCCGATCCGGTCTCCATCGATCTCATGGATCGGGATGTCCATATCGTAAATGTCTTGTAGCGCTTCTGTCGTAATAATTTCTTCCGTCGGTCCATCTTTGACGACTCGTCCATCTTTCAACGCGACGATTCGATCGGAATAAACCGAAGCGAAGTTAATATCGTGCAATACGATCACGACTGTTTTTCCTAAATCTTCGACGAGCTTTTGTAAAATTTTCATAATTTGAACCGAATGTTTCATATCTAAGTTGTTCAGCGGTTCATCGAGCAAAACGTATTCCGTATCTTGCGCAATGACCATCGCGATGAACGCTCGTTGACGCTGTCCACCGGACAACTCATCTAAATAACGATGTTCAAACTCTTCCAAGTTCATATACTGTAACGCCTGGTCTACAAATCGCTCATCTTCTTCGTTCAATCGGCCTTTCGAATAAGGGAAACGACCGAACGAGACGAGTTCACGTATCGTTAATCGAACGTTCATAAAGTTCGACTGTTTTAAAATCGATACACGCTTCGCAAACTCACTCGAAGGAATGTCTTTCGCGCGATCTTCATCGATAATGACTTCACCCGAGTCGATGTCGATCAAACGACTAACCATCGAAAGCAACGTCGACTTACCCGCACCGTTCGGCCCGATAAATGACGTAATTTTTTGAGGATGGATGTCGACATCCACCTTTTCAACGACTGCTTTCTCGCCGTAGAACTTTGACAACCCACGGACTTTGATCATGCTGATCGACTCTCCTTTAATAATAAGTAAATGAAGTAAATACCACCGATGAAGTTAATGATGACGCTCAATGTCGTCGAGAAGGCGAAGACGCGTTCTACGACCCACTGTCCTCCAACGAGTGCGATAATGCTCATAAACCCTGCACCTGTAATTAAAATCGAATGTTTGTACGTTTTGAAAAACTCATACGACAAGTTGGCTACGATTAAACCGAAAAACGTAATCGGTCCAACGAGCGCTGTCGATACCGCGATTAAAATCGATGATAAAACGAGCATTCGTTTCACGATTTTGTCGTATTCGACCCCGAGGTTGACCGCGACATCTCTACCGAGTGACAAAACGTCTAACTGGCTCATGAAGCGCCAGCCGATCACGATGACGACCGCTATAATAGCGAGCGCCCACCAAATGAGGTCTGCGTTAATGTTGTTAAAACTTGCGAACATTTTATCTTGTACGCGTAAAAATTCGTTCGGATCGATCAATACTTGTAAAAACGTCGTCACACTTTGGAAAAACGTTCCGACGATAATTCCGACGAGCAGTAAAAAGTAAATCGGGCGCTGCCCTTTTCGGAATAAAAACTTGTAAAGCAAAAGTGCGAATACGATCATCGCAACAACTGATAGTACGAAGTTTAGTTGCGAGTTGATAATAAACGCGCTCGTTGATCCGAAGAAGAAAATTAAAACCGTCTGCAACAAAATGTAGAGCGAATCGAGACCCATAATGCTCGGTGTTAAAATCCGGTTATGCGTAATCGTCTGGAAAATAACCGTCGAATACGCGATCGCCACACCGGTCAAAATCATCGCTGCTACTTTCATCACTCGCTTCGGCAACGCGTAATCAAAACTTCCATTTAAATCGTGGAAGAGATACCCTGTGATCGCACCGAGTGATAACAAAATGAGTATGATAAATTTCGTCGTATTACGCATATGCTTTCCCCCTAAACAACATGAAGAGGAAGATCGCACTTCCGATAACTCCTACCATTAAACTGATCGAAATTTCGTAAGGGAAAATGATAACCCTTCCTAAAATATCGCAAATGAGCAAAAACGCCGCTCCTAACAATGCCGTATGTGGCAACGTCTTTTGCAAATGATCTCCTTGGAAAATCGAAACGATATTCGGGATGATCAGTCCTAAGAAAGGAATCATTCCGACCGTAAGTACGACGGTTGTAGTAATCAATGCCACTAACACTAATCCGATATTGACGATTCGTTTGTAGGCGACTCCTAAGTTTTTCGAGAAGTCTTCTCCCATACCTGCCACCGTGAAACGGTTCGCATAAATGTACGCGATAATGATGACAGGTATGCTAATGTACAACAATTCGAAACGCCCTTTCATAATCATCGAAAAATCTCCTTGTAACCAAGCCGACATGTTTTGGATGACGTTCGCTCGATAAGCAAAAAATGTCGTAACCGATGATAAAATGTTACCGAACATGAGCCCAACGAGCGGAATGAAAATAGCATCCTTAAACTTAATGCGGTCTAAAATTTGCATAAAGAGCAGCGTGCCGGCTAGCGCGAATGCAAAAGCGACGACCATTTTTTCAATTGTAGATGCGTTCGCAAAAAGTAACATCGATACTAAAATCCCTAAACGGGTCGCATCGAGCGTTCCTGCTGTCGTCGGAGACACGAACTTGTTTCTACTAAGCTGTTGCATAATTAACCCTGCAATACTCATGCCTGCCCCTGCGAGAATGATCGCGATGAGACGAGGAACACGGCTTAATAAGAAAATCTCGGTCTGTTCCGACTTAAAATCTAATAAGTCTGTCGGCGAAATACTACTCACCCCTACAAAAAGGGAGAGAATGGACAATATGATGACTGCGAGTACTAAGTAACGTTTCTTCAATGTCAAATCTCCGATATCGAATATTTTGCACTCTCGAGCGAGAAACGAATGATAATCGTTATCACCAAGGTGCAATCTCATTATAAGCATCGTTCATTTGTTCGTCAACCGTTAATTGAAAACTATTATCAATACCTTTTCAATGACCAAGAAATGAATGAAAAATCGAACATTTCCTTTGAAAAAGTCCATGTTTTCGAACGTAAAATGAACCGCTCTCTTCACATAGTACTTATAATACTAAACTTTCAGACGTTTTTGGAGATTTTTTAACATTTTTATTGAAAGTACGTTGAAAATGGAAACGGATCTTTAAAAACTTCTCACTAAAAAATGTCCATAACTCCAACTCTATCAACGTTTTCATCGTATCCGCTCTCCAAATCCTTCCAATTGAAAACTATTATCAAATGATTAGAAAGTAATAGACGTTTTTCAAGCTTTCATAATCCACTTCCTCACGATAGCCTTTCGTCTCCCTTTCTTCCTTCTCCACGATTGCTACTTCACATAACAAACGAAAAAAGCTCCACCCTTTCTAATGGAAAGAGCGGAGCTTTTATGAATCGTACTTAATCCATTTCAATTAACTGGTCTTCTACTTCTTTTGGAACTTGAATCGGTTTCAGTTCGTTCATATTCGACAATTTATTTTCCACACGTTGCGTAATCTTTTCAACACCGTCTTGGAAAACGACCGTCGCTTTCGTATCTAACACGTATTCCTTCAATTGCTTCGTCTTTTGGTCGACGACTAACTCGATGCTCACTTGTTCCCCGTCGATCTCTTCTGCATAATCTAACGGAATGAAATCTCCGATATTCGTCGCTGCCATTTGGTTAATGAAGTCTTGATCTTCTTTCGCACTCGTCAAAATGGTTAACAGGTAGTCATCGCCTTGTTCTTTCACACTAATTTTTTCTGACACTTCAATGAGTGGACGGAAATCAGCGATCACTTCTTTTTGTGCACCGACTTCTTCAACGTCGTACGGAATGTGTGCCCATCCTTCCATCGGCTTTCCTTCTGCATCTTCCGTTACTTTTGAATAAATGCCATCGCCGACCATGTAGCTTTCATCTTCCATCAATCCTTCTTCACCGCCACCTAAATCCATCGCGACCGTTTGATGCATTGTAAACGGTTGACGCGTCAGTTTCGTAACGATTTCTGTTTTACGACGATGTTCTAACTCATTTTCAGGTTCAATGAGTTGGTCTAAAAAAATGTCAGACTGGATGCTTTCATAGCCACTAATTCCATTAAATATTTCTTCTAACAACTGTTCTTGAGAGACGTCCGATTCATTCACTACGTTGTCCGAACAACCTGCTACGAGCAACGTAACAGATAGTAAGAGGGTCATTGCTAATTTTTTCATGCGTCACCGTTCCTTTTCATTTCTCTTTTACGAAACGATGAACGCTTCGTATTTGTTCCGAATAGGTGTCGGCCACTCGACGACGAGCGCCGTTCCTTCTTCCTCATATTCCGTTTCGCGAACGTACGCACGCTCGTTTAAAAATGAGACGATGTCGCCGCGGTCAAACGGAATGAGTAGTTCATCGCGTACGTAATCTTTAAATACTTCATCTTCAATCATTTGCAACAACTCGGGCAATCCTGCGCCTTCTTTCGCACTCATCCAAATTTCATTGTCTTGTACGAACGGGTACGGCATATCCGTCCGATCCGCTTTGTTATAAATGTAGATCGTCGGAACGTCTTCCACACCGACTTCTTCCAACGTTTCATTCGTCACTTGCATCATGTAACGATATTGCTCATGCGAGACGTCGACGACGTGAAGCAATAAATCGGCTTCCCTCGCCTCTTCCAACGTCGAGCGGAACGCTTTCACTAAATGGTGAGGCAATTTCGAAACGAAACCGACCGTATCCGTCAACATAAACTGTTTGTTGTTCGGCATCGTCACTTGGCGCACGGACGTGTCAAGCGTCGCAAACAACATATCTTTTTCAAACACTTGTTTCGCTTCTTCATCGTACAAATCGCGAAGCAAACTATTCATTAATGTCGACTTCCCAGCGTTCGTATATCCGACGATCGAGACGACAGGAATCGCACTTTTTTGCCGTTTTCGCCGTTGCGTCTCACGCTGTTTTTCAGCATGTTTCAATTCACGGTTCAACGATGCAATTTGATCTTCAATTTTACGACGGTCTAACTCTAACTTCGTTTCACCCGCACCACGGTTTTTGAATCCACCGCCTGTGCCGCCACCTTGTCGACTGAGTGATGAACGCAATCCGACGAGACGGGGTAAAAAATATTGCAACTGAGCGAGTTCAACTTGCATACGCGCTTCTTTCGTTTGAGCACGACGCGCAAAAATATCTAAAATGAGCATCGTTCGATCAATCACTTTGCAATCGAGTTCTTGTTCTAAGTTTCGAATTTGCGAAGGTGACAACTCATCGTTGACGATGACGAGGTTCGCATCGTATTGATCGTAGGCTCTTCGAATATCGAGCACCTTTCCTTTTCCAACGTAATGCGTCGGATGCCTTCTTGGCAAACGTTGCGTCACTTCACCGACGACGATGACTTGAAGCGCTTTTGATAAATTGCGTAGTTCTTCCATTTCATAATCGAACTCTTCGTGGTGATCTTCCTCTACCGCGACGAGTATCGCACGTTCTTCGAGCAGCTCCATTCATACATTCCTCCTTCACAAGATGCTTCTTAGTATATCATAGGACACCTTCTGAACTCTCGTTCGAACGATACCGTACTTTTTTGAACGGATGATGAACGAAAAAACGCTCCCTGTCGAAAGGGAGCGTTTTTGCATGTTGAATGATGCTCATTCAATTAGTCTTTCATAATCTCTTCAAACGGGTACACACGTCCACGATCGTCTTTGTAAACGAGGTGTTCACGTGAAATTTTCGTTGGCGAGTCAAGACCTGCTGCTGCTGCGATACGGAATAAACCTTCGCGCATCGTTAAGATGTAGTTCGTTACACGGAATTTCTTCTCGTCGACGACGAGTCCGTTTTGTAACTTCGGATCAGTTGTTGCAACACCTGTCGGACAGTCGTTCGTATGACATTGGTGAGCCATAATACATCCGACTGAAATCATGAAGGCACGCGCACTTTGTACGAGGTCCGCACCGAGTGCCATCGCGATTGCTGCTGCGTCTGGTGTCGTTACTTTACCTGATGCAATAATTTTCACGCGGTCACGTACACCGTGCTCGCGAAGTGATTCGTCTAAAATTGGAAGTGCTGAACGTAATGGTAAACCTAAGCTGTCCGCTAAATCTTGGTACGTCGCACCCGATCCACCCTCTCCACCGTCAAGTGAAATGAAGTCTGGACCGCGGCCTGTCTCTTTCATAAACGCTGAGAACTCGTCCGCATCTTGCTTACTACCGATAACAACTTTAATACCGACTGGTTTTCCTGAGTTTTCACGGATCATGTCGATAAAGTCAAACAATGATGGGTAATCATCGAACTGACGGAAACGGTTCGGACTGTTAATCGTCGTATATGGAACAACGTTACGAATTTCAGCGATCTCTTCCGTTACTTTTTCACCTTCGATATGTCCCCCACGCATTTTAGAACCTTGAGCGATCTTAATTTCGAACGCTTTAATTTGTGGGTTTGCTGCTTTTTCTTTCAATAACTCAACGCTGAACTCTCCTTCTTTCGTACGGTATCCGTACAAACCAGAACCGATCTGAGCGATCAAGTCTGCTCCACCTTGTAAGTGGTAAGGAGAAACTCCACCTTCCCCAGTGTTCATCCAAGAACCTGGTACTCTTGAAATACCTCCTGATAACGCAAGAATGGCGTTTTCACCGAGGCCCCCATAACTCATAGCTGATTGACCGATAAATCCACGAACACGGAATGGCTGTTCACAGTTCGGCCCGATGACGACTGCATCTTCTTCTGGTAATAACCATGGTAACGCGTCTACTTCTTCACGATGTTCACTACGTGAGAATAAGTTATCTTCATCGATCACATATTTCATCGTTTTGACTAACTCGCTATTGTCGACACGCATTTCTTCTGTCTGTTTTGTAAACATCGAGTTACGTAAATAATAACCTGGTTGTGAGAAGTCCTTTTTCGAACCGAAACCGATGACACTGCTTAAATATTTACCTGGAAGAACCATGTGTAAATATTCTTGACGACTAAACGGTTGGTTCTCATTGTCGCCATCGAATAAGTATTGACGCAACTCTGGACCGATCTTTTCTGTTAAATAACGCGCTCGCCCGAGAAGTGGGAAGTTACGCAAAATTGCGTGTTGCTTCTGTTTCCGGTCGAAGAAATATAAGTATAACACTGTACCAATAGGACCAATTACTAAGAAAAATACTAAAAGTGCTGCTGTAATTGAAATACCTTCCAACCAAACCATTTCTACACCTTCTTCACTTAATATTTGATATCGTGGAATTAAATTCTTTGTCACAATCAAGCGCTATCATGTATTGTTAAATACAGTCATACGACTACACAAACTTAGTTCTTAGGAGGTCTTTATCAATGATTAACTTATTAACTTCACACGCAAGTGTGCGAAAGTACAAAGATGAACCAATCTCAAAAGAAACCGTTTACGAACTTGTCAATGCTGGACAGCACGCAGCAAGCTCGCACTTCGTGCAATCGTATTCAATCGTTCACGTGACGGACGATGAAACAAAAGAACAACTGGCGGAATTATCAAAAAACAAGGTTCAGATTTTAGGCGCTGGGGCAGTACTCGTATTTTGTTCAGATTATCGTCGCCTTGAAAAGGCTGCGGAATTACACGATGAATCCGTTGAATACGGTTACGCGGAAAACACGCTCGTTGGCGCAATCGATGTTGCTCTATGCGCACAAAATATCGCCATCGCATCTGAATCAAAAGGTTACGGCATTTGTTACATCGGCGGCGTACGAAACGCACCGGATGAAATTAGCGACCTTTTAAAATTACCAAAAGGCGTCATGCCTCTTTTTGCAATGACGATCGGTGTTCCAGCTCAAGAAAATGACGTGAAGCCTCGTCTTCCGATAGAAGCTGTTCTACACGAGAACGAATATGATGACTCGAAATATGACGAACTGTTACCACAATATGATGAAACTATGAAAGCATACTACTCACAGCGCTCATCAAATCGCAAAGTGAGTACATGGACGGAGCAAATGACGGACTTCTTGAAGTCGCCAAAGCGTACGTACATGGGAGAATCTCTCGCACGTCAAGGATACAACAATAAGTAATTGTTTGAAAGCTCATCGTGAAGAAAACGGTGGGCTTTTTCTTTCGGCTAGACTCTCTCTCCCTATTGTACAAATGAAGAGCCCTTTCGTAAATAGCTACTTTGCAAATTAAAGCCGATAAATGAGGAATTTTTCGTCGGGATCTGTATAAGACACTTCTATTTCTTCCACGAGTTGGAAAGATGTATCATTTTCGATCCATTCCCGATACGAATCAATTGGGTAAAACAGAATAATTTCTACTGACCTTTTAAATTTTTCGACTGAACGAATAATATTTTGCATGACCTTCTTGAAAATTTCAAGCGCAAACGGATTGAAAAAATAAAAGAATGTATCTTCTTTTTCAACTTCATAACGTTCCGCATATTCTCGAACGAAATCGATCGTTTTCCGTTGAATGGAAAAGTGATCGTAATACCGTTTTCGGTTTTCTAACGCACGCTCGTGCAATACCGGATTTCTTTCGATGCCACGCACGTCGTTCGGAAAGTAATGACTCACATAAATCGGTAAACGTCCTTTTCCACTTCCGACATCAACGAATCGACCTCGATTCGGAAACTCATACGTTTTGAAAAGTAGTTCTAAAGACTGATAAGGCGTTGCTTCATACCGGTTGTAATAGTGTGTCGAACTCGACAATTCGAACATACCGGTCGTCTCAATATTGAGAAGCCGGTCCATCTTTTGATCGCTCGCCATCGGTGCCTCCTTACTTTCATTCTCTTCTCATCGCCTATACCATACCAGTCATTGTTCATTAGGTAAAGCTGAACTTCCGACGTGTCAAACGACTATAAATAGGGTATACTAGTGGTAGGGTAATATTCCTAATTATTAGAAAAAAGGGGTCGATCATTTTGTTATCAGAAAAATTAGCAATCGCACTTAATGAACAAATGAACCGTGAATTCGACAGCGCGCACGCGTACATGGCAAAAGCGGCATTTTGCGAGTACAAAAACTACAACGGTTTCGCAGCTTTCTACTTAGAACAAGCGAAAGAAGAACGTTTCCACGGCATGAAAATTTACAACTACTTAAACGACCGTGGTGTACGCGTATCATTCCGCGACATTAAAGCGCCAGAAGCGAACTACGATTCATTACTCGACACGTTCAAGCAAGCACTTGATCACGAAAAAGAAGTAACGAAAGAGTATTACAAATTAACAGACCTCGCGATGGACGAGCGCGAACACGCGACGATTTCATTCCTCAACTGGTTCTTAGATGAACAAGTCGAAGAAGAAGCATCGTTCGATTCACATATCGAATACTTAACACGAATCGGCGGCGACAAAAACGCACTCTTCATTTATGAAAAAGAACTCGGTGCACGTCAATTTAACGATACACAAGACGCATAAGATGGACAAAACAGCGCGAAACGTTTCGCAGCTGTTTTTTTGTGTCCATTTTTTGAAGGTTGATTCTCATTTCAATTCTCAACGTACGAAAAAGACGAGCGAATTCGCTCGTCTCTTCGTTACGCATTTTTCAAAATCGTTTTATTCACGACGACGTTTAAAAACGACATCATGAGCGCAACGAGTAAAGCCGATCCAAATCCATTAATGTGGAACCCAGCTCCCGTTACTTTGTTTACGAGTAGTAACATTACCGCGTTTAAAATGAATGAAAACATACCGAGTGTTAAAATGTTAATCGGCAACGTTAAAATGAATAAAAATGGACGAATTAAAATGTTAGCGATCGACAAGACGAAGCTCGCTACGAGTGCTGCTCCGAAATCTTCCACGACGAATGTCGGGAACAACCATGAAATGATCATGAAAAAGAGCGCATTTAAAATAATACTATTGATCCAACGCATCACTACCCCTCCTCTCCTTGTTCATATACCCGCTTCACGATAGAAGACACACGTTCTCCAGGCAACGTTTCAACGACCATCCCCTCCGGTTTCACTGCTGTTACAGGGTCGGCCATCAACATCGCATGAAGAACTGCTTCTTCTGTTGCTTGAACGACTCCTTCATACAAACGATCAAGTTTTTCATCGTTGATGAACGTTAACGTTTCCAACGTCTGACCAACTTGCGGCGTGTCGCGCTCATTCGCAGTAGAAAATGCTAAAAATAAGTCCCCTGAACCGTTTCCACCGACCGTCCCCGTTCTGCCGATCCCCAACGTTGCGCGTCTCGCAAGCTTTTCTAATTGCCGCGGATGAAGCGGTGCATCGGTAGCGATGATCGCGACAATCGATCCTTGATCCGCCTCACGAAACGGCTCGACCGGAAACTGACGGCCAATCGGAACGCCACAAACGGTCAACCACGGACGGCGACCGAAGTTCGACTGAACGAACACACCGACCGTATACGTTTCGCCACTCACTTGGACGATACGAGAAGACGTTCCGCTCCCGCCCTTATATTCATACGTCATCATTCCCGTCCCGCCACCGACATTTCCTTCGGCAACCGGTCCAGATGACGCACGATTCAATGCCTCTTCAACGTCCTCTCTCGTCACGTGCATCGCTAAAATATCGTTACAAACCCCATCATACGTTTCAGCGACGACCGGCATCGCCCACACGTGTTCGCGCTCGTACACGTCCCGATCACGTTCGATCATCCAACGTGTCACCGCATCGTGCGCAACGCCGACACCGTGTGAGTTCGTCAACACGATCGGACTCATGAAATAACCACCATCCCGAATCCAATGCGTCCCAGTCATCTCACCATTTCCGTTAAACGAATGAACCCCCGCCCAAACAGGCGTCAATAAATGATCGCGCCCTCTCGGCAAAATCGCGGTTACACCCGTTTGCATTTTTTTAGCCGGGTCGATCAACGTCGTCATCCCGACTTCTACGCCACTGACATCCGTAATCGCATTGTACGTTCCCGGCTGCCCTTCTAGCGGTAACCCCCATGCTCGTGCTCGTTTTTTCATCACCATTTCCCCTTGTAGTCAAATGATTCATCCTTTGTTATGCTTAACGAAATAACAATAAAGGATGAGACCATCATGGATTTTTCACAACTGCAACAAAGCATTGAAACACTCGTAGCGAGTGACCAATTTTTACAAGCGACCATTAGTCAACCACGTATGAAATCACAACCGACGAAACGCATTCGTCTCAAACCGGTTGAACTACGTGGAACCCGTGTCATCCAATTCGAATATCAAGAAGAACGTATTCTTTCTCACGACAATATCGAACGGACCGACCTTCGCACTCCTT
Source organism: Planococcaceae bacterium Storch 2/2-2 (assembly GCA_009740415.1). Taxonomy (GTDB): domain Bacteria; phylum Bacillota; class Bacilli; order Bacillales_A; family Planococcaceae; genus Savagea. The sequence goes on from WOYE01000008.1 coordinate 72,657, forward strand.
TAGATGACGCACTCGAAAACTTCCGCCAAATTCATCTCGAAACGACAGAAGTGATCGTCCACGTCCAGATTTCTAAAAAATATAAAGTGTTTTATCAAACGAAACCTCAACAAGGCGCAAAACAAATCGACTTGTCGCACAACCGACAAAAAAATTATATTTTAAAAGAAGGAACCGTCTATCCTTTTCTCGTCGAACTCGACGTTCAAACATCGGACGGTCGCATCAAAGCGGCGAAACGTGCAAAGTTTCGTCAAATTAACCGATTCCTTGAAATGATCGACGATACGATTCCCCATTTACCGACGGAACGAACGATTCGGATCATCGACTTCGGATCGGGAAAATCGTATTTAACATTCGCTCTTTATCATTATCTCAAAATAGAAAAAAACCTCAACATCGAAGTGACCGGACTCGACTTGAAAAAAGAAGTGATCGAACATTGCCAACAGTTGTCCGATGCGCTCGCTTACGACTCACTCTCCTTTGAAGTCGGTGACATTAACGACTATGAAAGTGACTCGGTCGATATGGTCGTCACGTTGCACGCATGTGACATCGCGACAGATATGGCACTCGCTCGTGCGGTAAAATGGGGAGCGCGCGTCATTATGAGCGTTCCATGTTGCCAACACGAATTGTTCAATCAAATCGACGCCCCTGCACTCGAACTCATTACACAACACGGGTTAATGAAAGAACGTTTCAGCGCACTCGCAACCGATACGATGCGAGCGGAATTACTCGAGCTCGTCGGATATGACACCCAACTCGTCGAATTTATCGACTTGGAGCATACACCGAAAAACATTTTAATCCGTGCGTACCGCCACGACCGAACCGTCGACCCGAAACGCCGCGAATCGTATGAAGCATTCCGCAACTTGCTCAATGCTAAACCGTACTTGGAAGAAGAACTCCGTCGATTCGGACAATATGACTAAACGAAACGAATGCTCAAAAAAATGAGCATTCGTTTCTTTTTTCCTAGTTAACGACAGTAAAAAGAGGGAATGGACAACTACTGAAAGAAAACGCTTACATATTTGAAAGGGTGATCATTATGAACATACTCAATTGGCTCGTCGGTCCAGCGAACGATTTCATCTGGACGTACGTATTAATCGGTGCACTGTTACTATTAGGTTTATATTTCACGATCCGAACGAACTTCGTCCAAGTTCGACTGTTCCGCGAAATGTTCCGGCTCATCGTCGAGAAAAAAGACGATCACAACGACGGGGTATCTCCGTTCCAAGCATTTACGATTAGCGCGGCTTCCCGTGTCGGTACAGGAAACGTAGCCGGTGTCGCTCTTGCGATCGGGATCGGTGGCCCTGGTGCCGTCTTCTGGATGTGGGTCATCGCACTCATCGGAATGGCGACTGCCTTCATTGAAAGTACGCTCGCTCAAGTGTACAAAGTGAAAGACGGAAACGCCTTCCGAGGCGGTCCAGCCTACTACATGGAAAAAGCACTCGGCTGGCGAAAGCTCGGCATCATCTTCGCCATTTTACTCACATTATCATTCGGCTTCATTTTCAATGCCGTCCAGTCGAACACGATCAGCCAATCGTTCCATGACGTCTTCGGCTTACCGACATGGTCGATCGGTGTAGGACTCGTCGTCTTAACAGCGATCATCGTATTCGGTGGCGTCCATCGAATCGTTAAAGTGACACAGTTTATCGTGCCGATCATGGCGACATTTTACATCGGCATCGCCTTATTCATCGTCGCAATCAACATTACCGAAGTCCCCGCGATGTTTGCACTCATCGTCAAACACGCTTTCGGTCTCGAACAGTTCGTCGGTGGTGGAATCGGCGCAGCACTCATGCAAGGGGTACGTCGAGGTCTCTTCTCGAACGAAGCCGGAATGGGTAGCGTACCGAACGCAGCGGCAACCGCAAGTGTCTCCCACCCTGCTAAACAAGGACTCGTTCAAAGTCTCGGCGTCTTTTTCGACACGATCGTCGTCTGTAGCGCGACAGCCTTCATTATTTTGTTGTCAGGCCTTTACACGAATGCAGGAAACGACGGCATTTTACTCACACAAGCTGCAATGGAAATGCAAGTCGGCTCATGGGCACCGTATTTCGTCGCTGTTGCGATTATGTTCTTCGCATTCAGTTCAATCATCGGAAACTACTACTACGGTGAAACGAACATTGAATTCATCAACGGTCATAAAAGCTGGATGACGCTCTATCGTCTCCTCGTTCTCGCGATGGTCATGTTCGGTGCACTCGCAAAAGTCGAACTCGTCTGGAACATGGCGGACTTCTTCATGGGACTCATGGCCGTCATTAACTTACTCGTCATCGCACTTCTCGGCAACATCGCCTTCAAAGTGCTCGACGACTTTACCGTCCAACGAAAACAAGGACTCAACCCGACCTTTAAAGCGAGTTCCATCCCAGAGCTAAAAAATACGGAATGTTGGAAAGACTAATGAATGAAAAGCTATGTAGCTCGTCTACATAGCTTTTTTTGTGCTATACAATTTTTGTTGTTTTATGGAACATACATCCAATTTATCCAGAAGGAATGATATGATAAGACGAGATCAAAAGGAGGTTAAACCAATGACTCAATTTTGTAAAGAATGTGGAGAACCGATTGAAGCGCCGACTCGCTTTTGTACATCGTGTGGAGCGATTATAGAACAGCAAAAAGGACTCGTTCCAGCAAAACCGACACAATCGGAACCGATTAAACAGCACGAACAACAAACGGAACGAACGAAGGAGGCAACGAACGACATGCCTGCCGTCCCTACCGCTGAGCCGAGCCGTACGAAACAAACGAGCGAACCGCTTCAAACGAAACAACGTTCGAACAAAAAAGGAAGTAAAATCGCAATCATTCTTTCCCTCATCGTCGTAATCGTACTCGGTGGAAGCTACGCCGCATTACATACGATGACCGCACCGAATAAAAAAATAAGTGCATTTACTGAAGCGTTAACAAACAAAGACGATCAATTGTTTTCACTCGTCGTCTTTCCGGAACAAACGTTTTACGACAAGACACAATTTTTCAAAGAACTGGACGACGTCGTAGATGTTAAAAAGCTACAACCGAAAATGGAAAAAGCAGCAAAACAAGCACTCGAAACGAACACTTCGATCACCGTAGTCACCGAGGACGATGTGCCATTCGTCCGCATCGTTCCAACGACCGATTACGCACTGTTTAATACGATCGACATGGAACTCGCGACGACGAAACTAGAGCTGACGACGAACGAAAAGAAAACGAAAATCCAACTCGGCTCAGACTCGGTTGCGATTAGTTCAAAACCAGTCATCATCGGACGATTCGTACGCGGAACGTACAACATCCCCGTCACGATCGACGGCAAAACGAGTGAACCGTTATCCGTTCAAGTAACAGGAAAAGAACGCCTGCAACAAGAAACGATTGCAAAATAAACGAGGAGGCAACCCATTGATCATTTGTCCAAAGTGCGGACACGAACAAGAAGGTGGCAAATTTTGTGGCTCATGCGGTACAACGATGAACGAGCAAACGAAACCATCTCTAAACGAGCGTGATTCCGTAGCATACGAAGAACAAACGAACGAAGAACGAGTAGAAGAAACAGTCGAAACAGAGGCCGGAACCGATGAACGAATCGAAACAATCGAAGAAAGAGAAACGTTCGAAGCGCCTGAAGAAACGGTCATCGAAGAAACAGAAACGATCGGAGAAATGGAAGACGAAGGAGAGAACGAACGCCTAGCTGCCGAAGCGGCTCAACTTCGCCAAAAGCTAGAACAACTGCAACGAGAAAGAGAGCAGTTTAAGCTGACAGAAGAACAACTCGAAAGAATCGAACAAACCCAGCGGGTACTAAAAGAAAATGGGAAGACATTTTTCTCTTTTTACAAACGTGCGTTGACAAAACCGTCCAACTTATTAAAAGAAACGGACATCCGATTAAGCAGCTCACTCCTTCTACTATTCGTCTTAGGACATGCGCTACTCATCGGAACGATGTTGTCGAAAATTCCGTTCTCCAACAAAGCAGGTGTATTCTTTACAGGATTTGGCTACACAGCCTTTTACATCGGACTCACGCTCATCATCGGACCGTTCGTCCACTGGCTCTTTACTAAAATGTACGGCATCCCGAAAACGTTCAAATCCGTACTTCATGCGTACGGCACCTTTTATGCAATACCAGCGACGCTATCCGTCGTATCGTTCATCGGCATCACCATCTTTACCGAAAACAGTGGATTTTTCATGTTCATCTTAACTTTGTCATTCGCAACGGCTGCCGCACTACCATTTTTCCTAATGATACGCGAACTATGGGAAGGTCACCTAAACAAACAAATCCGCCTCGACCCGTGGATCAGCTACCTCCTCTGGACCGTAGGCCTCTCCATCGCCTACTCCTTCACCTTCGCCATCATCATGGAAAACTTCTTCAACCAAGTCATGCGCGAAATCAACTTCTTTTAAAACAAAAACACGTCACCTTAACGACTCCTCGTTAAAGCGACGTGTTTTCTCTTATCCTTTAAGAAAATGTACAAACACAAGGTACTGTATCATTTTATTCTTTCGAAAGAAGCTTCAATAACTTACGCTCGATATCCTCCGTCAACAGGTAAATTTACTCCTGTTATATAAACAGATTCATCTGAGGCTAAAAATAGAGCAGCATTCGCCACATCCTCTGCATGAGCAAAGCGACCTAATGGGACTCGAGTTAAAACTTTCTTTGCATTCTCTTCTAAATCATCATCTTCATCTCTAGCTAAAAACTCTTTAAGCATAGGAGTCTCTGTAAATCCTGGACAAACGCTGTTCACTCTGATTTTATGCTCTCCTAAATTCATAGCGAGCGCTCTCACCATATTACTTACTCCGCCTTTCGCTGCAGAATAGACGGGACTGAAATAAGAACCAACTAATCCTGAAATTGAAGATGTAAATATGACAGATGCTCCATTCTGTTTAAGTGCTGGTAAAAGTAACTTCGTTAAAAAGAAACCACTTTTTATATTTAAATCTAGTGCGAAATCAAATGGATGTTCTTCCACATCTTCTACGCCACCCGGCCCTGGGATTCCTGCATGATTCCATAAAATATCGACAGTAGGAGAGACTTTCATAATTTCTTCGGCAAGACTCTCTATTTGACGAACAGATGATAAATCAACTTTATAAAAGTATGATTCACCACCATTTCTCTCAATCTCTTCCTTCACTTCAATACCTGCTTCTTCATTAATATCCACGATATGAACAATTGCTCCTTCTTGCGCAAAACGAAGAGCTCCCGCCTTTCCCATTCCTGAAGCTCCAGCTGTAATTACTGCTACTTTTTTATCTAATCTCATCATTAACCATTCCCTTCTTATAATAAAGCGGTACTTAACCATGGAACATATAACAATATTAATGTTGCAATGATCAAAGCTACTAAATACGGTAATGTTCCCCGAATCACAACACTAATCGGCTCTTTAAAATGTCCACTTACTACGAACAGACTCAAACCAACGGGCGGTGTAATTTGAGAAATCATCATACAAGCGATTGTTAAAATACCGAAATGGATTGGATCGTACCCTAATGCTAATACAGCAGGATATAAAATCGGTATTGTAATGTATAAAATAGGTACGGCATCTAAAAACATACCAAACACTAAAAACAATCCTAAAATCAATAACATGACAGCTCCAGCTGGTAGTGATATTTGAGAAACGTACTCCGTTATTTGTTGTGGAACTCTAGCGTATGTAAGTGCTGTAGAGAACAAAGTTGCTCCTCCTAATAAAAGATAAATGACAGTCGTTGTCACTACCGTCCCATACACGCTGACCTTCAAGTTTTCAACAGTAAACTTATCTCGATTAAAAATAAAGCTGATAAGCAATACGTATACGACAGATACAGCCGCAGCCTCAGTAGGTGTGAATAACCCTTTATAAATACCTCCTAGAACTAAAACAGGCATCAATAAAGATGGAAGCGCTTCCATAAAAGATTTAAAAACTTCTTTTGTACTGCTTTTAGGTTTCCGTTGTTTCTCATCTTTTAAACTTACAATAATAGATGTGATAATGAGTACAACAGCGATGAAAATTCCCGGTATAATACCGGCTAAGAATAGTTCACTAACATCGATTTGAACCATTGCAGCGTAGATAATCATATAAATACTAGGTGGAATCATCTGTCCCAAAGTTCCTGCTGAAGCAACCACTCCCATACTATTCTGTTTGGAATAGCCTAGCTTTACCATCTGCGGAATCATCATCGATCCAACCGCAACTACTGTAGCAGTTGCCGATCCTGAAAGTGCTCCGAAAATAGTAGCAGTCACAATTGCTGCTGCTGGCATCCCACCTGGTAAATGACCGATTGCATTATTTACAAAGAAAATCATTCGGTTAGCTGTACCTAAATGAGTCATTAAGTTACCAGCTAATAAGAAATACGGTATCGCAAGTAAAATCCATTTATCTGTCGCAATTAAAAATTGCGATATAATTGCTTCTAATGGTAACTCTAGAAAGACAAATGCTAGAATTCCACCACTCAGCCCTAACGAAAGCCAAACTGGTGATCCTAATATTAACAAAATAAAAAATATCGCTAAACCTATCCACAACATATAGACCACTCCTCCATGGCTTTGTTATTCCTTAATTAAATGCACTCCTTTTAAAATTTCCATGAATGTATAAAGAATACTTAAAGCCATTCCGATAACGATAGCAAATGCGGGAACTACCATTAACATTTCGCCTGAAAGCGTATGAAGTTTCATTTGATAAATGGAATAAAACCATTTCACGCTCGCATAACTTAACACACATAAAGATAAGAATAGAACGACATTTAAAATTGTATTTTTCATATACCCTGACTTCCCTGTTAACTTTTCATCTAAAAATGCCATTTTAATATGTTCATCTTTTTTTATAAGAGGTCCCATATAAATGAATACGGCATAAACGATCGCATAACGGCAAATTTCCTCAAGAATCTGATACGATACGCCAAACTGATAACGGAGTATAACTCCTACAAAAGCTAAAATGACACTTACTAGCAACGCAGTGACGGCTAAAAACGTTAAAATCTTATCCAATGTTTCTGTTTTTTTATCAATCGATTGAACATCCATTTTATACGCCTCCTTTTTCTAAGAGTCTTCTAGCTTCTTCAATTAACTCTTTTGCTCTAGGCTCGCTTTCCAAATAGATATCCCATACTGGCATCGTAACCTCTTTCCAACTTTCAATTTCATCAGCAGTTGGATAATACGTTTCAATTCCTTGATCTTCTTGTAAACGATCATTGATTGTTAAAATTTGCTCTTTTACTTTTTCATAGGAATAATCTTGTAAGTCTTTTCCTGTTTCTATCATCATTTCTTGCAGGTCTTCCGGCAATTCATCAAATTTTTTCTGAGAAATCATAACAGGCATTACGTAGTTCACGAATGGATACATCGATTGAGTACGAACTGGCAACTTATTATCGTATAAATACAATGGTACTGTAATCAAACCGTCAACAACTCCCTGTTGTAGTGCAGTAGGCAGCTCGGTTCCAGGTATTGAAATACCACTAGCCTCAATTGCTTTGAGAGTGTTCGGAGCTACAGTTCCTCCAGGAGTACGGAGCTTTAAACCTTTTGCTGTCTCTACTCCTTCAATCTGCTTAGATTCTTTCGCTGTCCACAATGTAGCGTACAAATCAGTAGAACCCATTGATAATATTTTCAAACCTCGCTCCTCTGCCATTTGAGCAATGAGCTTGCCTCCCTTCTCACTCTCAATAAACTCTCTTCTACTATCCATGTACACTAATGGGTCGTTCGGGTCATAATTAAATAGGAACGGAAGATCGAAGAAGTACCAAATTGGATCGAAGCTTCCAGCAATAGAAGAAAGAGAATGTGTCATATCAATTTGACCTTGTAACACTCCTGGTATCTCTTGATCGGAAGGCATCAATTGCGACCCCGGGTAAATCTCTAACTCAATACGGCCATCACTCCTCTTTTGAATTTCTTCATCAAACCACTCCATATAATGATGGTGGAGCGTCCCGACTTGATAAGGGTGTGAAACTCTTAACTTAAAAGTCTCATTTTTCTGACTTTTTACTCCACACCCTGCTACTACCATTAATAAAATTATTAACATGAAGAAAAACGGAACTTTTTTCAATGTTTTGGACACCTCCTGTAAGCGCTTTCAATTTCGTGTTATTAATTTACCACCTAAAATTTATGTTGTCAATTCTTTTATCAAGTACTTAACATTTGAACAATTGCATTTTCATATTATTTTCCAGTATGATAGAAACAAATGTATGAGAAATGAGGTATTTATTTTGAAGTACAATAAACTTGTTCGAGATAAAATTCCAACGATTATTGAAGAAGATGGCAAATGTTGTCATTTTAACGTGTTGGATCAAGAAACGTATCGTGAAAAACTCATTGAAAAGTTTCATGAAGAAACGATTGAATTTGAGGAAACGACGAATGACGATGAAGCGATTGAAGAATTAGCTGATCTTTTAGAGCTCATTCACGCAGCTGCTACTCTTCATGGACAGTCAATTGAAGAAGTAGAGCGTGTACGAATGGCGAAAAAAGAACGACGTGGAGGATTTGAGAAAAAGCTATTACTCATCGAAGTTAGCGATGCGTGAGCTATCTCTCATTACTGAAAATTTACAGTCGACACTTATTGAACAAATCGATGAAGCTACTGAAATCTATATCGCCGTTGCTTTCGTTCAACCGAGTGGGCTCCGCTTATTAATGCCTGCTTTTCAAAGAGCCGTTCAACGCGGAGCCACCATCCACTTTTTAATCGGTGATTATTTATATATTACTTCGCCCGACGCTTTGGATATGTTATTGCAACAACTGCCAGAAGCAGAAACACGTCTTTTCATGAGCAATGGCCGTAGTTTCCACCCGAAAGCATATTTGTTCCGCTTTTCAGATGGTACTCATTCCGTCATCGGCTCTTCTAACGTATCTAAAAGCGCTCTTACGACAGGCGTTGAATGGAACGTTAGTGTACGGTTAAACGAAGGAGATCCCTTTTTCGAAGAAGCGAACGAACAGTTTTTCAAACTATTTTTGCATGAACAGACCGTACCGCTCCAACCGTATACACTGGAAGACTACCGTAAACAATATGAAATAAAAGCAATCCAATTGTCACTTTCTGATCCCCTTGATGATTCCGTTACGGAGCAGACAATTAAAGGGGAAAACGAAGCGATTTATGATCCTTCCGCAACGTACGACATCATTACACCACGACCGGCACAGCAGATAGCTTTGAAACAGCTGGAAGAAATGTTAGAAGACGAATACGATAAAGCGCTTGTCGTACTTGCGACGGGTCTCGGTAAAACGTATCTCGCCGCGTTTTTTAGTAAGCATTTCCAACGTGTTTTATTCATTGCGCATCGTGAAGAATTACTCATTCAGGCAAAACGATCATTTTTAACGGTTGAACCTGACGCAGACGCAGCTATTTTCAATGGGACGGTGAAAGAAGTCGGTGAACGCTTTACGTTCGCCTCTATTTTTACACTTGCTTCACCACATCATTTGCGTTCGTTTGAGCCCGATGCATTCGACTTAATCGTCATTGATGAGTTTCATCATGCAACGGCTCCTACCTATGAAAGAGTCCTTCACTATTTTGAGCCTACTTTTTTATTAGGCATTACAGCTACTCCTGAACGGCTCGATAACAAAGACGTCTATGCTTTATGTGACGGAAATGTTGCAGCATCGATTCATTTCATCGATGCGATTCGAAATGAATGGTTGGCGCCCTTCGTTTACTATGGCATTCGTGACCCGATCGATTATGACTACATTTCATGGCGCAACAAACGTTACGACGAACAGCAACTTTTGCAAGAACAATTGAAAGATCAATACGCACTTGCCGCTTATGATGCATGGTACGAACATAAGCAGACAAAATCTCTAGGTTTCTGTTCTTCCGTCATTCAAGCGAACTTTATGAGTGAGTTTTTTAAATCAAAAGGGGTGGCGGCATTAGCTTTGCACGGTGAATCCCCTCCACTCGAACGACGAACAGCGATTGAACGACTCGAGCGCGGTGAGCTAGATATCATTTTTACCGTCAATTTGTTCAATGAAGGGGTCGATATTCCGAGTGTCGACACACTTTTATTCGCACGACCGACAGAAAGCTTAACTGTGTTTACGCAACAGATTGGACGTGGCTTACGCCTCTTTCCATCGAAAAGCCACTGTGTCATTATCGACTTAATCGGAAACTATAAAAATGCGACGACAAAGTTAGCGGTCTTCCAACAAACCGAACGAGAGCTCGTCACATTTTCACCTTCCGAATTCGACTTACCTGAACATTGCTCGATCCATTTTGAGACGGAAGTAGTCGATATTTTACGCAAAATGAATGAAATGAAATCGCCACGTAAACAACGAGCCATCGAATCGTTTTTAACGCTTCAACGCGAGCTAGGAAGACGCCCTACTTATTTAGAGTTCCATTTACATGGCTCTGCTGACTCTAAAATTGTTCATCAAGATTTTCAGTCGTATCCTAACTTTCTATACAACGCTGACGTACTAACATTAGAAGAGCGTCATGTAGTCGAAACGTACCGAGAATGGTTTATCGAAGTAAATAAAACACGAATGGCGAAAAGCTATAAGATGGTCGTCTTACTCGCCATGTTACAAAGAGGACCGAAAAAATGGCGAGAACCGATCACCGCTGAAGAAATCGCTCCTTTCTTCCACGAATACGTCATAGGAAAAGAATATCGAAAAAAAGCAGACTTCTCTGACCGAATCGGGAAGAAATTACAAAAATATGACGAAAAGAAAATGGCTACACATATTCGCAACAACCCATTTCATTATTGGGCAAAAAGTGCATCCTCTTTTATTACATGGGACGGTTCTCATTTTTCATTTCATTTTCCAATCGCAGAAGAACACGAAACAATCGTTTACGAATGGACGAAAGACATTTGTCTTTATAGGTTACATACGTACTTTGAACGGAAGGCCAATTCATAATGGCCTTCTTTTTATATGTTTCATTTTTTGGAAATCGGTAGTAAGATGGCAAGTATGTTTGTTCGTAGGAGTGAAGGTTTGGAAAACTTTTTGTAGGCGGTTGGCGTCTAATAGATATCAGTGTTTGAGTACGCTGGAAGAAGAAGGTGACTCATTTGTCATGATGAAGGATGAAAAGTTCCAGCTGGTGGAGCGGTTCGTGTTAGATGATCGGCAGGCGCATTATCGGTTGGCGTATAGTTACGTGCGGAATGAGCAGAATGCGCTCGATATTGTGCAGGAGGCGACGTTTAAGGCGTTGCGGTCGATCGATCGGTTGGAGGAGCCGGCTTATTTGAAGACGTGGTTTTATCGCATTTTGGTGAATACGGCGCTCGATTTTTTACGGAAGCACCGGAGGGTGTCTGTCGTGGAAGAGGAGGCCCTTTCGTCTTTTTTGCCGTCCGATGTGCTCGATGTTCCCGATTGGGATTTGTGGGAAGCGATTGATCGTTTGTCCCCGACGTATCGGACGATTATCGTATTGCGGTTTTTTGAAGATATGAAGCTCGATGATATCGCTTCCGTGACGGATACGAATGTAAATACGGTGAAGACGCGTCTCTATGCAGCGTTACGTAAGCTGCGTGTCGATATAGAGGAGGAATTGTAAGTATATGAAGCAAATGGATGAATGGCGTGACCAATATGAGGAATTACCGATTCCTGATGCATTGGATGAAGCGGTTCGTTCGTCGATTGCCCGTGCGCAACGACAGAAGCGACAACAGATGATCATTCGGCGGACGTGCGCCACTTTGTTTGTAACGTTATTTTTATGGATCGGCTTGTTAAACGTCAGTTCTACGTTTACGACGGCTATGGCGAAGGTTCCTGGGTTCGAGCCAATCGTTCGTCTGTTAAGTGTTCAAACGATTTCTGACCAGTCTGAAACGTATGAAGCTCACATTGAACAAGTCGCAGTAGAGACGGAGACCCACCCGGAGCTGTCTTCTCTCTTGAACGAAGCGTATCTCGAAGAGAGTGTACAAGCGTACGAACAGTACGTCGCTGAAAAAGAGGAACTGGAAGAAGCAGGTGGTGGCCATCTCGCCGTCCACCAATCTTATCGTGTCGTCACCGATGCTCCCCACCTATGGAGTATGGAACGACGAACGACTGAAGTTCGAGGTTCCTCATATGAAACGGTCCAGTACACGACCATCGATCCGGAATACGGAGTCGTTCTGACGCTTCCTCTTTTATTCAAAGACGATTCGTACATCGAACGGATTGAATCGTATGTAGATGAAACGTTCGATCCGGCGCTTCGATTGGCGTATCCTGATGGCACGTTTCACCGCGTCGTCTTACGACCGGATCAACCGTTTTACATTACAGCAGACGGTACATTAACAATTGTTTTTCAACCATATGAGATGACACCCGGTTCAGAAGGTGTCGTTGAAGTAGCGATTCCGACATCACTCCTTGAAGATGTGCTCGTGAGCGATCGTTACATTCACTCATAATCAAAGCCTCTTGCGTGTTCTTACAGCAAGAGGCTTTTTGTATGTGTTCGATGCAACGGTCTTTTACTCACCTGAGAGAGTAAGTGCTAGAATTCATTTCTACTACAGTCGATTACGACCAAAAAGCGAAGCGCTCCGGGGAGCGCTTCGCTTTTTTCCTTAGTCGTTATTTCCTGTCCATTCGCGTACGAGATAGAGTAAATCTTTAATGATGTTCAATAAGTTAATGAACAACGCAAAGCCCATTTCTGCTGGGTCGTACGCATCGTGGCGGATTCGGTTGAAGTCGTAAATCGTATACAGTAAAAATAAGAGAAGTCCTGCCATCGAAAGCCATTTTGCCATTCCTGCGATCGGAAGGAAAAATGAGACGAGCGACATCATGATGAGTGCAATGAGTGCGATGAGCAAATATTTGCCCCAGTTCATTGCATTTTTAATGACGAATAAACCGAGCACACCGGCTGTCGCGAACATGACGACGGCCATGATGACGACACTTAATACGTAGCCGAGCCCTTCTGTCGTAACGAAAAATAAGACGTAATAGTAAAATGTAATTCCTAATCCGAAGGCGATGAACGGTAAAAAGATGTTCGGTATACCGATTCGGAAAATTAACGTCGCTAACATGACGACAGTGATGAATAAGCTAATGCCCGTTGCAACGTTCGGTGGTAAAAATTGACCGAAGAACGTTCCGATTCCGAACAGTACCCAATACATGATGAAGTAGCCGATCGTGCGACCGATTTTTGATTGCATCGTTATCTTCCTTTCCTCTTCTCTCTTCTTTACCCGTTTTCGAGAGAAAAAGTTTCATTTTTTGACAAAAAAAGACGCCTCCTCATGAGGCGCCCTTTTCTTATTTTAAGTTGCCAACCATATGTTCTGGTACGACGTATTTGTCGAACTCTTCTTCTGTTAACAATCCTGTTTTTAAAGCAGCTTCTTTCAATGTCGTTCCTTCAGCGTGTGCTGTTTTCGCGATTTTCGCTGCATTTTCGTACCCGATGTACGGGTTCAATGCTGTAACGAGCATGAGTGAGTTGTCTACTTTGTTTTTAATTTCTTCCATGTTCGGTTCGATGCCGACTGCACAGTTGTTGTTGAAGCTTAACATACCGTCTGCAAGCAATTTAACCGATTGTAAGAAGTTGTAGATGATGACCGGTTTGTAAACGTTGAGCTCGAAGTTTCCTTGGCTCGCTGCAAATCCGATCGTCGCGTCGTTCCCCATAACTTGTGCAACGACCATCGTCAATGCTTCCGACTGTGTCGGGTTTACTTTACCTGGCATGATCGATGAACCTGGCTCGTTCGCCGGAATTTCGATTTCACCGATTCCTGAACGTGGTCCGCTCGCTAACCAACGAACGTCGTTCGCGATTTTCATTAAGTCGGCTGCGAGTGCTTTCAACGCACCGTGTACGTATACTAACTCGTCGTAGCTCGTCAATGAGTGGAATTTGTTTGGTGCTGATTGGAATGTAGCGCCTGTTGATTTTGAAATTTCTTCCGCTACTTTTTCACCGAATCCTTCCGGTGCGTTCAATCCTGTTCCGACCGCTGTTCCACCGATCGCTAAGTCTTTCATTTTTTCGACCGATTCTGTGATCATTTCTTCTGAACGTTCTAACATACGGCGCCATCCACTGATCTCTTGTCCGAGTGTAAGTGGTGTCGCATCTTGTAAGTGCGTACGTCCGATTTTTACGATTTCTTTAAACTCTTCTTCTTTTTGCTGAAGTGTTTGTTTGAACACGTCAAGCGCTGGTAAAAGGTCGTTTTGCACAGCAAGTACTCCTGCCACGTGCAAAGCAGTTGGGAATGTATCGTTCGAACTTTGTGATTTGTTGACGTCGTCGTTCGGGTGTAAGCGTTCTTCTTCGCCCCACTCTTCTAACAATTGGTTTCCACGACGTGCTAACACTTCGTTCATGTTCATGTTCGATTGTGTACCGCTTCCTGTTTGCCATACGACGAGTGGGAAATGCTCGTCCCATTTTCCTTCGATGACTTCGTCTGCTGCTGTCGCGATTGCTTTCATCTTCGCATCCGATAAGTTACCGAATGAGTTGCTCGCGATCGCTGCTGACTTTTTCAAATGTGCGAATGCACGGATGACGCCTAGAGGAATACGCTCTCCTCCGATTTTGAAGTTCTGTTTGCTTCGCTGTGTCTGTGCACCCCATAGTTTGTCCGCTGGTACTTTAATTTCACCGATCGTGTCATGCTCAATACGATATTCCATTTTCTCCAGTCACCTCTATATAAGTATTTTGAAAAGCTTGCATCTATTGTAACATAGACGCTTCTCGTACTCTATTTTACAACATTTTGTCTAAATTGTGTACGTTGACGTCAAACCGTTTTTCCGACGTTCGTCACATAGTATAAAATGAGCGAACTCGTCGTACACGTCATAATGATGAGACCCATCGGAACTGCTGATGCTTCGCCTGCTATTCCGACGAGTGGAGAAACGATCGCTCCCCCGATAAACGGGACGAGTCCTAAAAAGGCACTCGCACTACCTGCTGCATTGCCTTGACGATTCATCGCAATCGAAAAAGCAGTCGTCGATACCGCTCCTACGCTCGATACGATGAAAAAGAGTGCGGTCGCCATCGCCCAAAGGGGCAACTGTTGCCAAATGACGACGAGTAAAAAGAGACTCGCTATGAAAGCGACTTGAACCGCACGAAGTAAAATCGTCGATTCTGCCATCGAGCTCGACAACTTCCCTGCCAACTGTGCGGACATAATAATCCCGATTCCGTTCAATGCGAAAAAGAGCGAAAACTGAAACGGTGTCACTCCGTAAATGTTTTGTAAAACGAACGGCGACCCAGCAATGTAGGCGAACATGCTCGCCATAATGAATCCTTGCGTCAACGCCACACCCATGAACACTTTGTCTCGTAGCAATCCTTTGAACGTCGCGAGGACCGCGAGGACGCTACTTTCCGATCGTTTTTCTTCCGGTAACGTTTCAGGCAAACCGAAGTAGACGCCGATTAACATGAGAATGCCGATCAAACCTAATACGTGGAATACACCGTTCCACGTCGTGAACTCTAGGACGATTCCACCGAAAATTGGTGCTAAAATCGGTGCTGCCCCGTTCACGAGCGATAAAAGAGCGACGAATTTCGTCAAATCTTTTCCTGAATACATATCTCGAGCGGATGCACGAGCAATGACGATTCCTGCCGCTCCCGTAAATCCTTGGATGAACCGCAACCCGATGAAGACGTAAATGTTCGGGCTGAACGCACTTAGAAATGATGCGATCGAATAACCGATCAACGTGATCGTTAACGGTTTCCGCCTCCCGTGAATGTCACTGTACGGTCCGAATACGAGCTGTCCGAGACCGAGACCGAGTAACGTGGCGGTTAAACTCGCTTGTACGAGTGAAGTCGTCGTTTGTAAATCGTTTGCTACTTCAGGTAAAGCGGGTAAATACATGTCCATCGACAACGGACCGAACGCGGTTAATGAGCCGAGAATTAAGACGAGCCATACTTTCGCCATGCCTTCTTTCGGCTTGTAAGATGTTGTTGACACTTTCTCACCTCTTCTATGTAATGAAAGCGACTGTTGTCGCTTTCTTCGTCTTCAACTTCAACGGATTGAAAACGATTATCAATCAAACGATAGTATAGCATTTTCATTAGGGAAGACGTACCATTTTGTTTAGAAAGGATGAAGACGATTGAACATTCGAAACAGTGCACGCGCCATCATCATTCAAGAAGGTCACATTTTAACGATACCGACTGCTCTTCCTTACGGCACATGTCATTTTTTACCTGGAGGTGGACAAGATCACGGTGAAACATTAGAGGAAGCCGTCGTTCGTGAATGCGAAGAAGAACTCGGGTTACACGTACGCGCCGAGCGTCTCGTTTACATTCGCGAATATATCGCGTCGACCCATCCGTACGCGAAAGACGACGCACCGCTCCACCAAATTGATCACATTTTTTATTGTGTCGTTCACGGCAAAAGTAATCGAAAGCGCCAACTCGACGAAGGACAGTGTGGCATCCGTTGGCTTCCCATTGATCAGTTGCGTGACGTACTCTTTTTCCCGGAGGCGATCATCGACGATCTTCAGTCAAATGCTTTGCCGACTTTTCGATATGTAGGTAACGCGCTTTAATTGTAGAAGCGCAAATCAAAACGCCCGAAGGCGATTGCCTTCGGGCGTTTTTTGTATGCTTCTCGTTCAAGAAGAGGAAGTGAAGCCGTACTTTTTTAAATAACGGGCGGCGCGCGATTGGCTAATGCCTAAATGGGCCGCGACACCGCGCGTCGTCTTTTTCAAAACGTACGCCTCTTCGATGAGCTTCCGTTCGAACTGTTCGACGCGTTCGTCAAAGTGAGCGGACGGTTCACTCCACTCTTCCACTTGTTCCACGATCGGTGCTGGTAAATCAGCGACTTCGATTTGGTCGTCACTCGTAATGACGAGACGTTCGATGACATTTTCTAATTGGCGAATGTTTCCCGGCCAGTCGTAATGGAGCAAATGTTCAATACATGCTTCGCTGATCGATTTGTTCATCCCTAATTTTTCGTTCGCTTCATTGAGAAAAGAATAGATGAGAGGAACGATGTCTTTTTTCCGTTCTCGTAAACTCGGTAACGTAATGTCTACGACGTTTAAGCGATAATACAAATCTTCCCGAAACGTTCCTTCTTTCACCATATCACCGAGCGAACGATTCGTCGCTGCAATGATGCGGACATCGACCGTTCGTTCTTCCAACGAACCGATCGGATGGAACGTTTTCTCTTGTAGTACTTGCAGTAACTTCGCTTGCGTCGATAACGATAACTCTCCTACTTCATCTAAAAACAACGTCCCGCCATCTGCACGATCAAATAATCCTTCTTTCCCCTGTTCGTGCGCCCCTGTAAAAGCGCCCTTCACGTAACCGAACAGCTCGGATTCGACGAGGTGTTCAGGCAATGAAGCGCAGTTGATGCTGACGAACGGTTCATTCGTCCGGTCGCTCATCGTATGAATGTATCGTGCGAGTACACTTTTTCCAGTGCCTGACTCACCGAGTAATAAAACAGTCGTCGCGAGCGGCGCTACTTTTCGGCAAAAGCCGAGTACGTTGCGCATCGCTTCACTATGGACGATGAGCGGTGGCGTTTCTTCATCGTCCCTTTCTTCTTCCTGTGGCGCTTCTATGACACGTTTCCACCGATCCAATTGGGTCGACGTAATTAAAATGTACTCCAACTCTCCTGTTTCATCTTCGATCGGAAAAGCGCGCGTCAACAACTCGGTTCCAATCGCCGTCTGTTGACGGAGTGATACTTCTTTTTTCTCTTCTAAGACGAGCGGAATGATCGACGGCTTCCATAATCCTCGTTGAAACAGTTCATTGCTCTGCTCCCCGATCACTTCATGTTTTGGCAATCCGTAATGGCGCTCGGATGCCCGGTTGACGAAGACAATTTTCATCTCGCGGTCGACGATATAAATTTCGTCCGATGAATAATCGAGCAACTCAATTAAAAAATTGAGTGTCAACATCGTTTCAGGTACCGATTGAGTCATATTTGGTTCACTCCTTCTCTTTTCGAGTCATTTTTGACTCAATGTTTTAGACAATGTCCTCCTCTTTTACTCGCAAAAGCGCATGAACTCGTCATTTTTGAAAGTTGGCACGCTACTTGCATATTAAAAGAGTACGTGCGGCAATGATGCACTACCGATTAATGAGGAGGAGATTACATTGAACGAAACACGATATTACGACACGACGATTATCGGTGGAGGTCCTGCCGGTTTATTCACCGCCTTTTATGCGGGAATGCGTCAAATGTCCGTTAAAATTATTGAAAGTTTGCCTGTTCTCGGCGGGCAACTCGCAACACTTTATCCTGAAAAATACATTTACGACGTCGCTGGCTTTCCTAAAGTGAAAGCACAAGAACTCGTCGATCGACTGATTGAACAGATGGAACAGTTTCCGGTTACTACGTGTTTGAATGAAACCGCTTCCACTGTAGAGAAAATGGAAGATGGGTCTTTCAAAATTACGACGAATGCCGATGTCCACTATACGAAATCGATCATCATTACAGCGGGCAACGGTGCCTTTCAACCACGACTCGCTGGTGTTCCAAACGAAAAGCAGTACGATGGTAAAAATGTACACTATTTCGTCAACGACATGCAACGTTTCAAAGACGAAGAAGTCGTCGTACTCGGCGGTGGCGACTCTGCTGTCGATTGGGCATTAATGCTCGAGCCGATTGCTAAAAGTGTATCGCTCGTTCACCGTCGTGACAAGTTTCGCGCCCATGAACATAGCGTCGCTCAATTGCACGAATCAAACGTCGAGATCGTAACGCCGTATCGTGTCAGCACGTTTGAAGGGGAACCTTACGTCGAGCGAATTACGATTACTCATAGCAAAGATCAAGAAGACATTCGGACGATTGAAACCGACCACGTTCTCGTCAATTACGGGTTCGTCTCTTCACTCGGTCCGTTGAAAGAATGGTCACTCGACATCGACAAAAACTCGATCGTCGTCAACGAACAAATGGAAACATCGATCCCTGGCATTTTCGCTGTTGGAGACGTTTGTACGTACCCTGGAAAAGTGAAGCTCATCGCGACAGGATTCGGTGAAGCGCCGATTGCGGTGAGCCACGCGAAAGTACGTGTAGATCCTGACGCGAAAGTTCAACCGTTGCATAGTACGTCCATTATGGGCGAGTAGAGGTGATTTCATGACAACATTTACAAAAATTAATCGTGAAACGTGCATCGCATGCGGTTCATGCAACCTGAATGCACCCGATTTGTTCGATTACACAGACGACGGTTATGCGTTCGCTCTGTTAGACGATAACGAAGGCGTTACACCGATTCCAGATGACTTGCTCGATGATTTAGAAGATGCGCTCGACGGCTGCCCGTCCAGTTCAATTCTCGTTAGTGATACACCGTTTTCACTGGACTAAATAATCCAACGACCGAATAGGAGGAGATTACTTTGGCTTATAACAAAGTGATTCATACAACTGAACAAACATTTACACGGACGATGCCTTACAAAATGTTTACTGACCCTCGCGTTTTGGAAGAAGAAATGGAACATATTTTCCGTAAATCGTGGCACCTCGTCGGCCATGCGAACCAAGTGAAAGAAAAAGGACAATTTTTCACAGCGGACGTCGCTGGAGAGCCGCTTCTCATTTCACGCGGTGCAGATGGCGAATTGCGCGCATTTTACAACGTCTGTCCGCACCGCGCGACGAAGCTCGAAAAACAAGCGGCTGGGAAAAAGAAAATTTTCACGTGCATGTACCACGGTTGGACGTTTAAAACGGACGGTTCGCTCAACCGAGCGCCGAACTTCCCGAAAGATGACCCTTGTTTATCGGATGCGTGCTTACGTACCGTTCGTCTCGAAGAATTGAATTCGCTCTTATTCGTTAACTTAGATCCGAACGCTCGCACGGTCCGCGAAACGTACGGTGATTTAGCTGACCGTTTGGAAGCGTTCGACTTTTTACCTGAATTGCAGTTTACGCATCGCAAAACACGTCATTTAAAAGCGAATTGGAAAGCGTTCGTCGACAACTATTTAGAATGTGACCATTGCCACGTCGCTCACCCGAGCTTCATTAAAACGTTAGATATGGACGAGTACCAAATTTTCACTTGCGAAAATTATTCGTATCAAACGTCGATCGTCAAACCGGATCAAAACAATTTAAAAGATGCTGAATCCGCAGGTGGCGACTTCTTCTGGCTCTTCCCGAATCTCATGTTGACGATTTACCCAGGGCCTGGAAATATCGCATCCATCGAGCTCGTCCCGATCGATCACGAAAATACGACGATCGTTTACACGTATTACTTCCGTGAAGATTCTCTCGATAAATTGTCGCAAGAAGAACGAGACTTAATGACGTTCGCTGAACAAGTGCGGCAAGAAGATATCGAACTCGTCGAGCTCGAGCAAATCGGATTCGGTTCCCAAGCATTTGAATACGGACGATACTCTCCTTCTGAAGGAGCGATCGTGCAGTTCCACCAGCTCGTTTTAGAAGCACTTGGTAAATAACTTTCCAACACGACACCTTTCACGGGCGATGTTTTCTGCTTGCGGAATCAGGAAACATCGCTTTTTCTCTCTCGTTGTACTACACTAATACTGTTTGTATAGATTGGGACGCGTAATAATTGTAAGCGCTTTCTCATCAAAAAAGGAGTGGTTTTATGAAAAATTACGCAATCGCACTCATTCCCGGCGACGGAATTGGTCAGGAAGTGGTCGTCGAAGGTCGACGTGTCCTCGACACACTTGCCACGCTCGATGGAACATTCCAATTCGAGTGGACCGAATTCCCATGGGGGTGCGAGTACTACACACGTCACGGACGTATGATGGCAGAAGATGGACTCGAACAACTCGAATCGTTCGATGCGATTTATTTAGGAGCGGTCGGCTATCCCGGCGTTCCCGATCACGTTTCCCTTCGTGAATTGTTAATCGTCATCCGACAGTCGTTCGATCAATATGTCAACTTACGACCTGTGCGCTTATTAAAAGGAGCACCGACTGTGTTGAATCACCGCGACGCTGAACAGATTCAAATGACGTTCGTTCGCGAAAATAGCGAAGGTGAATATGCAGGTTCAGGCGCACATTTGTATCCGGGACAACCTGAAGAAGTCGTACTGCAACATTCCGTCTTTTCACGAAAAGGGACAGAGCGGATCATTCGGTACGCCTTCGAGTTGGCACGACGTGAAAACAAATCGTTAACGAGCATTAGTAAAGCGAATGCGTTGAACTATTCAATGGTCTTTTGGGACGAAACGTTCGACCGCATTAAAGAAGAGTATCCAGACGTACCGACTGCTTCTTATTTAGTCGATGCCGCTGCGATGCTCATGGTAACGAATCCCGAACGGTTTGAAATCGTCGTGACGACGAATTTGTTCGGTGATATTTTAACGGACTTAGGAGCTGCGATTAGTGGCGGGATCGGATTTGCAACGGGAGCGAACATTAACCCTGAGCGAACGAAACCGTCGATGTTTGAACCGGTTCACGGTTCGGCACCCGATATCGCTCATCAAGGAGTAGCGAATCCGTTCGCAGCGATTTGGTCGGCTGCTCAAATGATCGAACATCTCGGTTATCCACACTATGCCGAGCTCATCGTGCAAGCGATTGAGAAAACTGTCGTGGAAAAGGACGTTTTGACACCAGATCTTGGTGGAACGGCTACGACCGAACAAGTCGGAGCACGTGTCGCACAACACGTCCAACAGTTGTACAAAACACGCTCATAGCGCTTTCTTAAGGAGGAACGTGCTGGAGTCGTGATCCAGCCCCTCCCTTCTTCTGAAAGAGCTACGTGTTGGAAAGGAGATTGTTTATGCGACTAGAAACAATAGATAAACATATTTTGTCGATTGCCTTAGCGATTATCGCTCTGTTAATCGGTTCGATTTTATTAACGAAAGATGCAGGTACTTCATTTCTTGCCAAGGTGTTAGAAATTATTACTTCCAATTTCGGATCCGTTTATTTATGGGCCTGTCTCATTATTTTCTTCTTATTGCTTTACTTAGCTTTCAGTAAGTACGGAAAAATTCGTCTCGGAACAGAGGCGCCTCAATTTTCTACATTTAGCTGGCTCGCACTCATTTTCACAGCCGGAATTGGTTCAGGAATTATGTACTGGGGGATTATCGAGTGGGCATACTACTTCTCAGATCCTCCGTTCGGAATGGAGCCAGGAAGCGTCGAAGCGGCAAGTTTCGCACCGACGTACGGCATGTTCCACTGGGGTTTTTCTGCGTGGGCGATTTACTGTCTTCCTTCGATTCCGATTTCTTACGCGGTGTACATACGAAACAATAAGTCGTTCCGCTTAAGTAACGCCTGTCGCGGTGTCATCGGAGACCGCGCAGACGGATGGCTCGGTAAACTGATCGACGTCGCATTTATGTTCGGATTGATTGGTGGTATCGGTACATCACTTGCACTCGGAACACCGCTTCTTGCAGAAGGTATTCATTACTTATTCGGCGTCGAAAAAACAGTGACTTTAAACTTGCTCATCATTTTAGCACTCACTGTATTTTTCAGTATTGCTCTTTACTTTGGATTACAAAAAGGATTGCGTTTATTAAGCGATTGGAACTTATATTTGTATTTCGGATTAGCCGTATTCGTCTTTTTATTCGGTCCGACGATGTTCATCGTTTCGATGTTTTCAGAAAGCGTCGGCGTTCTTTTAACGAACTTCTTCCGGATGAGCTTATATACCGACCCGGTCGGTCAATCTGGATTTAGCGAAGCGTGGACGTTGTTTTACTGGGGTTGGTGGTTCTCATATGCACCATTTACCGGAATGTTCGCCGCACGTATTTCACGCGGACGCACATTGAAAGGACTCATTCTCGGACAATTGCTCGGTGGAACGCTCGGCTGTTGGGTCGCGTTCACGATTTTCGGAAACACCGGATTGTATGCGGAAGTGAACAACCTCGTTCCAGTGCTCGACATTTTACAAAACGAAGGAGCACCCGCTGCGATCATCGCAATTTTAACGTCACTTCCAATTGGAACGATCGTTATGGTCATTTACTTAGGTGTTATGGCAATTTTCCTCGCAACGACAGTAAACTCAGCAGCATTTACACTTGCTGACGTAGCGAGCGTTAACTTAGAACGTGGTGAAGAGCCTGTTCGTTGGTACCGTGTCTTTTGGGGACTCGTTCTCTCAGGTATCGCGATCATCCTCATGTACGGTGAAGGACTCGAAGCATTACAAACGCTCTCGATCATTACCGGATTCCCTCTCGTCTTCGTCATGTTCCTCATGATCGTCTCTTTCTTCCGCTGGTTGAAAGAAGACGAACGAAATGGCGTTCACGATCATCTATGGAAAAAATAAAATAATGTACGTTATGAAAGCGTATGGAGTAAAAATGCTCCGTACGCTTTTTTTCACTTGCTTCATGCAATCTTTACCTCTTTTTTACAACAATCGGTTGAAAAGTTCACAACTCCGTTAACTTTTTCGCTAAGATTGTTCTTTTTATAACGAATGAACGTTTATTTTTTGTTATGATAGGAAGGATAAGATTTTATTAACTGGAGGGTCCTACATGTTTACGCAACGAAAAAAACAAGATCCATTTTTTACAGCTTTATTGGAAATTTCAAAAAACGTTCAGAGCGGAGCACACTATACATACGATTACAAAGTCGAATCAGTCTCTGACTTGAAAGAACTAAGCGTTCAAATGAAAAAATTTGAAACGGGTGGCGACACGCTCGTTCACGAACTCATTGCGATGTTGAACAAATCGTTTATGACACCGATCGAACGAGAAGACATTTTAGAAATTGCGATTAAAATGGATGACATTTTAGACGGTTTAGAACAGTTCACCGCTTACTTAGACATGTTCGCTCTAACATCAGCGGATGAATACGTTGAAACATTTTTAGACAACATTCGAAAAAGTACCGACGAAATTGTAAAAGCGATGGAACTTTTATCGAACAAAAAACTTCCGAGCATGCGTGAACATGCCGTCCAAGTGAAAGAGTACGAACGGATTTGTGACGAAGTGTTACGTACGTCGATTAAACAATTGTTTTTACGGGAAACTGACCCGATCCTCATTATTAAATTTAAAGATTTGTACGAGCAACTCGAAGACATCGCTGACAGTTGTCAAGGTGTTGCGAATACGATCGAAACGATCATTATGAGAAACGCGTAGGAGGATCCCGATGAATACGGTACTTTTTTTAACGATCCTCGTCGTCGCGTGTGCGCTCATCTTCGATTTCATTAACGGATTTCACGATACAGCGAACGCGATTGCTACGAGTGTTTCAACACGTGCTTTAAAGCCACGTACAGCGATTATGATGGCAGCGATTATGAACTTTGTCGGAGCGCTGACGTTCACTGGAGTTGCCCAGACGATTTCAAAAGATATCGTCGACCCGTTCACGCTTGAAAATGGCTCTCTTGTCATTTTGGCGGCGCTCATTTCTGCCATTGCGTGGAACTTGATCACTTGGTATTACGGCATTCCGTCAAGTTCTTCCCATGCGTTGATCGGATCGATTGCGGGAGCTGCAATCGCAGCCGCTGGGTTCGGTATTTTGAACTACCAAGGGTTCATTAAAATTATGGAAGCTCTCATCTTCTCGCCATTCATCGCTCTATTCGGTGGATTTATTATGATGACGATTTTCCGTGTCGTCTTAAAAAACCGAAACTTGTTTAAAGCGAACCAACGGATCCGTTACATGCAAATCGGTACAGCAGCTTTGCAATCATTCACGCACGGAACGAACGACGCGCAAAAAGCGATGGGGATCATCACGATGGCTTTGATCGCAGCGAACTTGCAAACGGGTGACGACATCCAATTATGGGTTCGTATTGCAGCAGCGACAGCGATGGGACTCGGTACGTCGATCGGTGGCTATAAAATTATTAAAACGGTCGGTGGAAAAATTATGAAAATCCGTCCCGTGAACGGCGCTGCCGCTGACTTGAACTCGGCGATCATTATTTTCGGAGCCACACTTCTCCACTTACCAGTTAGTACGACACACGTCATTTCATCTTCAATTATGGGAGTTGGAGCCGCACAACGCGTGCGTGACGTCAACTGGGGAATCGCTCAACGAATCGTCATGACGTGGATCATTACGCTTCCAATTTCTGCCTTGTTCGCTGCTTTGGTTTACTATATTTTGTCACTGATCTTCTAGCGCGAAAAAGAACATTCCACCTTATCGCTTGCTCTTTCCAGTTTCGTTTGCTATAGTTAAGAAGAATTATTTTTGTTCGAAGTAGAAAGCTGTCAGATATAACGATTGACGAATTCAAGAATTGAGCAAGGATAGTAACATATATATGATCGCTTGTTGCGACATATTAGGAGGAAACAAACATGGAACAAGGTAAAGTAAAATGGTTTAACGCTGAAAAAGGATACGGATTTATCGAGCGTGAAGATGCTGATGACGTATTCGTACATTTCTCAGCTATCCAAGGCGAAGGTTTCAAAACTCTTGAAGAAGGTCAAGACGTTACATTCGAAATCGAAGAAGGACAGCGCGGACTTCAAGCAACTAACGTTGAAAAACTATAATTAAAACCTTTCAACCTCTATCCGTTTACGGGTAGAGGTTTTTTTCTGTTCACTTTTAGGCTCTCTACGATCTGTTGGAATTTCCGTACAATTCCTTCGGTGGCGTAAGCCCGGATTGTGAAACGGTGCGAAAGAAGGCTAGCATTTTTTTGAAAGCAACGATACACTTTACATAACTACAAAGGAGGTGCCGCCATGTACGAACTCATTTTTTACGCTCCTTTCGTACTGTCACTCGTCATTTTTATCGGTTCTTACTTACACGACCGACGCAAATTAGTGAATGGGTTTTTGTTTTCCATCGTCCTCTTCACAGGTGTCGTCGCACTTACATTTTTCGGCTTTACATACGATATTCAAAGCCTCATTATTTTATCCGTTCTCATCCTCGGTATTTACTTCGTATTCGCAGCGAGTGGATGGTTCATCGTCGGAGTCGCTTCGATTTGGAATGCGCGCGTATTAATTAAAAAAGAAGGGTTTCAAAAATCCAATTTATTAACGTTGCTATTCGGTCTTTCTTTATTCGGTCTCTTTTTATTACCGCTCATTAACTTTGACGCGTTACTCGTCGAAGGGGCGAATCATTGGGTCCGTTATTTCATGTTTATCGCTTTTTATTTTTTATACGTCTTCATTACGTTTTTACTTTCTTCTTTCTTGTACCATTGGTACCGTCCGTTTTTAAATAAAGATTACGTCGTCGTTCTCGGAAGTGGATTAATTGATGGACATATCGTTCCTCCTCTTCTCCAAAGCCGAATCCGTCGCGCGATCGATTTTTACAACAAACAGACGATGCAAAAAGGAACATCACCGATTCTCGTCTTTTCTGGTGGACAAGGGCCAGATGAGCTTTTATCAGAAGCGGAAGCGATGCAACAATGGGCGATTGCACACGGCATTCCCGAAGAACATACGCTCATTGAAGATCAATCGGTCAATACGTTTCAAAATATGAAATTTTCGAAAGCGGTCATCGAACAGCACGCGAACGGAAAACCGTATAAAGCGTTGTTTGCGACGAACAACTATCACGTCTTTCGAGCGAGTGTTTATGCGCGGCGAGCGAATTTTAACGCGCAAGGCATCGGCGGTAAAACAGCACTTTACTATTGGCCGAATGCGATGTTACGCGAGTTCATCGCGATGCTCGTCATGAATAAAAAATGGCATATGATATTCATCGGAATCACTTTTATTTTGTTTGTACTTTGGTTGTTTCTTCTCTCGTTCATCCCATCGTAATTGGCGATGAAAAAACGCACGGAGCGTCCATCGCTCCGTGCGTTTTTCGTATGCTTATTTTTTCAAAAATCCTTCGTCTTCTAAATAATCGACCGCTTCATCGTACGCTCCGAAACTTTCTTCGATTTGATCGTCGAAATAGACGTTCCACCAGCCCTCTTCTTCTTTCACACGTAATGAAGCGCCGTCCTCGCCTTCCCACATTTCGTCGACCGGTTCATACACCGTTAGCAAACCGTCGATCGCATCGTGAATCGTACGGATCAACTGCTCTTCTGTCGCTTCACGCACGTTCGTCAAGCCACGTCCGTCCACTTCGTATCCTTTTAATCCTTCTACATAAACGAACGCATTGCCGTTCGGGTGTAAATGTTGAACGACTACTGTTTTGTCGTATTCACTTTCTTCTAAATGGTAATTGATTCGTTTCATAGACACTTCTTTTTTCACGAGTTGCGGAAACTCCCGTTCAATAATTTCTTGCTTCTGTTCAAATGTTAACATCTTTTACACTCCTACTTTCTTTACCTTGACTTCCACCAAATGATGACGAATAACGCAACTAATGTACCGATGGCAACAACGTAAAATACGTCCGGTGTACGCGATCCAAATGATAAGTCGAACATTATTGCCACTCCTTTCTCCTCGTTCGAGTATACCCCTTTTAACCGGAAAAGCCTACTCTCATATGCAACGAATGAGTAGTCGAAGACGTCTAAATACAGTACACTTGGAGAAAAGGAGGGATGTTTTCGTGAGACGTTTATTTTCCATCATTCTACTACTCGTCCTCATTTATGTAGCAAAGCCGTTATGGGAAGGTCCTGTTTCGCAATACGTTGATCTTTCTTTTTTACAACCGGTCGATGAAAAAGTAGAGCAGCTCGCTGAAGGGCCTGCTGGCGATTGGGTACGTGACACGGCACAATCGGTACAACGTCATACCGGCGAACTCGTCGATCAATGGAAAGCGAAGCCGGAACCGTCTGCTCAAGAAGCTCCTCCGCTCCACGAACCTGCACAATCCGGCATTGCGATCCAAAACGTCGAAATCGGGATGTCGGAATCGGAAGTCCATGCATTACTCGGTCCACCGCAAATGAAAGCGTGGAACGATTACAATACACTTTGGCATATGCACCATGACAACTACCACCGATTCGTCATGGTCGCTTACGATACCGCCGGACGCGTCGGCGCCTTGTATACGAACGACGACGTCATTAAAAGCAATAACGGCATTGCGTATCGTACGTTGAAAGCGGACGTACGTCGAACGCTCGGCGAGCCGCTCACTGAACTGAAAAAAGGGCGTATTTTATACCAACTTTCCGATGTCGATACGATTGATCTATTTTTACAAGACGACTTATACACATATGTCTTTTACGATGAGCATGAAAATTACCAACTCACCGCTTTACTCCTCGTCGATGAAGCGTTCGAGCAACGCAAGTCATCGATTTACGGGGAACCGTCGGACGAATTGCGAGCAGGGTATGAACGAACGTTATTCGAACTGACGAATGCGATTCGTGTTCGAAAAGGAGTTCGCGCGCTCGAATATAGCACCGCTCTTTCAGACACCGCACGGAAACATAGTGACGACATGGCACAGAACGACTTTTTTAGTCACGACAATTTAAGAGGCCAAACGCCATTTGATCGCATGCGGATCGATGGCATCACGTACAAAAGTGCGGGAGAAAACTTAGCGTTCGGTCAATATAGCAGTATTTTTGCGCACGAAGGCTTAATGAACTCGTACGATCATCGAATGAATACGTTAACTCGTCATTACACACATCTCGGAATTGGTGTCGCGTTCGGCAAAGAAAACACACCGTACTTTACACAAAACTACATTCAAAAATAATAAAAAAGTGCTGGAGCGAATAAATGCTCCAGCACTTTTTCTATTTAGGCCACTCGATTCATTATTCGAACAAGCGACCTTCAAGGTCTAACGGTTCGACGTACGTATCACCATCATAGACACGCATGTTGCCACCTGAAATTTCATCAATTAACATGAGACGACCTTCGCTGTCACGACCGAATTCTAATTTAATATCGTACAGTTCGAGTCCTTTTTTCGCTAATTCTTCTTTCACGAGATTCGATACATTTCGTGTCAATTGTTCGAGCTCGTCGTACTCTTCTTCTGTTAAAAGGCCGAGCATCGCGAGTCCTTGTTTCGAAATCGGTGGATCGTTTCGATCATCGTCTTTCAACGTCACTTCTACGAACGCATCGAGCGCTTGCCCTTCTTCACAGTACTGTCCGTAACGACGGTAAAAACTTCCAACCGCTCGGTATCGACAAATGACTTCAAGGCCGTTACCGAACATCGTCGCGCGTTTAACCGTCATTTGCGCATCTTTGAGTGACGCTGAAACGAAATGAGTCGGAACGTTCGCTTTCTCTAACTTTTCGAAAAAGAACGTCGTCATGCGGAGTCCCGATTGCCCCATCCCTTCAATCGTTAATCCGACCGTGTTCGCACCAGGGTCGAATACGCCATCTTCCCCTGTTACATCGTCTTTAAATTGCAAGACGACCGTATCGCCTGCCCCTTCGTACACGTCTTTCGTCTTCCCTTTATACAATAATTTCATCACAATGCCTCTCTTCTTAGAAAGTTTATCGTTCGTCTTTTAGTATAATCGAAATGAACGTTCACGAAAAGTCTTTTCCACGAATTGCAAAGGGAAACGATAGAATAGAAGGTCTATACGTTTCACTACACTCTTTGAACAACTCACGATAATGTTCCGATATTCCGTACGTTTCAAAAGGATAAAGTGATAATAGTTCGTTTTCTTCTTGCGCTCGTTCAAACTGTTGACGCGTTCTTCTTTTTTTCGTATCGGTGAGCGCAATGAAATAAGGAATGACGAATACTTTTTCATCGTCTGTCCATCCGACCCACACTTCTTCCGTAAGAAGTCCTTCGTCGTACCTTTTTTGGAACAGAGCCCATTGCGCAGCAATTTTTTCGCCCGTTGCACTTCGTGCACGACGTCTTCCATACGAAACGAGAAAAACGACACTCCATATTCCGAACCAAATGGTCATTCCCCATACGTGATAATAAATAGAAAGAGCGACACCGATCGCATGTAAGACGAAATAGACGAGTAACGCGGTGAATACTCCACTCGTTTCTTTTTTCTCATAAAAGGAAGTCGAGCGCAATGCTCGTTTTAACGTTTGTGTCGCTCGTCGAAATTCGTAAGCGATGTTGCGTTGCACGCTCCCTTTCTTTTTTGCATCTCGGAGAAAGTTTTCTAACGTTTGACGTTCCAACACACCTTCCGTACCGATCGTTTTAAAGATGAAATGAAGCAACGGTCGCTCATACGCAGGAACGAGGTCTTGATCGACGACGAGAAAAATACTCGGATGTTCCTCACTCGCTCGAATCGCTCCTGCATCGAGCCAACGGTACATCATCGCTCGCATCATCGACCCCGTCAATTGTTGACCGTTCATAAAAAAGACGAGCAAACTAAATGGCAGACGGTGGATGTTCGGAACTTTATGACGTGCCAACGGAATTTGAGCGGCATCTTTTTTCAAGCGGCGTCTTCTCCGCCACAATTTCCAGATGAAATAAAGCGTAAATAACATCGTTACGATCGCATACGTTAATAAAACAGGCGCCCCGTGACTCGAACGTTTCTCAGCTGCAACTTTCTTTTCATATGCGAGCGTCCACGCTTCTTTTTTTGTCGCATGTTGCGTCTCCATCTCTGTTAAAAAGTCCGGTGAAAAAAGCAAATACACTTCGCCATCTACTTCAGGAGGAACGAATCCGACTTCATAAGTGACCATCCGATCATTCATCACTTTTCCACGGTCGTACATCCAACCGAGCCCTTTCGGATCCATCGTTACATTTTCATCGGTCGCTATAATTTGAACGGTCATTCGATCATAAATAACCCCTTTGTACGTATGGTCGAAAAATGACCATTTCAATAAAGCGGCATCTTCTGCTTTCTCTACTGCGCCTTTCACATCGTAGATCCATTCAATCGTGACGACGTCACCTGCATAACCGGGACGATAAACGTACAACGTCTCCCCTTTTATCTCATGCGGAAGACGTCGGCCGTTTTCAAACGCGCCTTTCCATTCGATCGCCGGATCGGTCATTTTGCGCTCAATCGATCCATAAGGCTCCCGAAACGCATACGTCATCGTTTCTTTCACTTGAATGACGCCATCTTTTTGAATCAACGCTTCGATTTGTGCATCCTCGACACGAAACATCGACGATTTCGCTTCTACACTACCTCCATACCAACTGCATAACAAGAGAATCGTCATGCACTGGAATATTATACGCCTCACATTGACACACCACTTTCATTCACCTTCTCATTACGTTCATTCTAACAAATGTCATCCGTGAAAAGAAAGTAAAGGAAAAGATCGAACGGACGAGACACTTTCCCTTCTCCTTTTTTCATGATATGCTACGTATTGGCAGCAAGGAACTATTGATAAGCAACCATTAGGGGAATCCGTACAAGGACTGAGAGAAGAGTGTAGCTCTGATACCCTTATAACCTGAACAAGTTTGTACTTGCGGAGGGAAGTGGCAAAACTAGCGTCTTTTTTTAAGTCGCTCTATTTTCGCAACTTTACCTATTTTCCGCAAAGGAAAATAGGTTTTTTTACGTTTAGAAAGGAGGAAGCCAATGGAAATTATCGCTGTAACCGATGAAACACAAACGATAGAAGAACTCGTCGAAACGATTGTAGCGATTGAACCGTTCGTCGATCGTCTCATCATCCGAGAACGATTTCGGAAAGCTCATGAGCTGAGCGACTTATATGATCGTCTCATCGAAAACGAGGTCCCACGTCATAAATTAGTCGTTCATGAGCGGGTCGATCTTGCGATGTTGTACGACATTCGATCGGTTCAACTTCCGTACGATAGTCTCTCGTTAAAACGGGCAAAAGCTGCTTTTCCGACGATTCACTTCGGACGTTCTGTCCATTCTGTCGACGAAGCGAAGCATGCGATCGAAGATGGGGCAGATGCTCTACTGTTCGGTCACGTATTCGATACGACGAGTAAGTCCGGACTTCCTCCGAAAGGCATTCAACCGCTCCGACAAATTGCGGAACAGTCGTCTGTTCCCGTCTATGCAATCGGTGGCATCGATCACGACACAGTAACACAACTACTCGACTTGCCGATTCAAGGAGTCGCAGTACGTTCAGGGTTCTTTCAAGCCGACCAACCTGCCAAATGGGCGGAACGTTTCGCCCGAATTGTGAAAGAAAGGTGTGAATGAAATGACGATTCAATTGAACGGACAGGCGTACGATGTGCCCGTTCATGTTTCTACGATTCAACAATTGTTGGAACATTTAAACATTGACCATCGTATTCTCGTCATCGAGCATAACGCAACGATTTTAGAAAAAGATGCGTATGACGCGCCGATCCGTGATCGCGATCAAATCGAAGTCATTCATTTCGTCGGAGGAGGATAAATTCATGTTAACGATCGGAAATCAAACGTTTCAATCTCGTTTATTGTTAGGTACAGGAAAATACCCGAACTTTGATGTTCAAAAAGAAGCAGTTGCGGTGTCGGATGCAGAAATTTTAACGTTCGCTGTACGCCGGATGAATATTTTTGAGCCGAGTCAGCCGAACTTTTTAGAGCAACTCGATCTGTCAAAATATACGTTGTTGCCGAATACTGCAGGTGCTAGTACAGCTGAGGAAGCCGTGCGAACCGCTCGCCTTGCGAAAGCTTCAGGGTTATGCGACATGATCAAAGTAGAAATTATCGGCGATCCTCGTTCTCTGTTACCCGATCCTGTTGAAACGTTACGTGCAACAGAGATGCTGCTTGAAGAAGGTTTCATCGTCTTGCCCTACACGTCCGATGATGTCGTACTCGCACATCGGCTCGAAGAACTGGGCGCGCATGCGATTATGCCAGGAGCATCACCGATCGGGTCAGGTCAAGGTATTTTGAACCCGCTCAATTTACAATTCATCATCGAGCAATCAAAAGTACCGGTCATTATCGATGCTGGGATCGGCTCGCCGAAAGATGCCGCGTACGCGATGGAACTCGGTGCAGATGGTGTTTTATTAAACACCGCTGTGTCTGGCGCACAAGATCCTGTGAAAATGGCAGAAGCGATGAAGCTCGCTATTGAAGCAGGACGGTTAGGTTACGAAGCAGGTCGAATTGAGAAAAAAGATTACGGTATTGCGAGCAGCCCGTCAGAAGGTTTGCTCACCCCATGATGGGACGGTACGACCGGCAAATGCGATTTGAACCATTCGGCGAGTCCGGTCAACGTGCATTGCGAGAGGCGAATATTTTCGTACTCGGAGCGGGTGCGCTCGGCTCAGCTTCTGCTGAAATGCTCGTTCGTGCGGGTGTCGGTCGCCTCACAATCGTTGACCGCGACGTACTCGAATGGACCAACTTACACCGTCAGCAACTGTATACCGAATCGGATGTTGAACGACAACTTCCGAAAGCAGCGGCTGCTCATGAGCGATTAACTGCGATCAATCGCGACGTCACGATCGAACATCACGTCGTCGATATTACATCGGAAAACATCTTATCATTAGTAGAAGGTCATACAGCCGTACTCGACGCGACCGATAATTTGGAAACTCGTCTACTCGCAAACGACGCCTGTTTGCAGTTAGGTATTCCATTTTTCATGGGCGCTTGTGTAGGAAGTTACGGAATGACATTCCCAATCGGTCTTCGTGAAGAAGAGCCGTGTTTACATTGTTTACTTGAAACGTTGCCACCGGAAGCGGCAACGTGCGATACGGTCGGTGTCATTAGTCCGATCGTCGTTACAGTCGCTGCTTGGCAAACCGCACAGCTTTTACGTTATCTTGCCGGTGAAACGTGGCAACCGACGTTACAATCTACGAATTTATGGACCGATGAGCACGCTTCGATCCGTGTGACATCGCTGAAAAAAGAGTCGTGTCCGAGCTGCAGTAATGAGCCCGTATACCCTTTTTTACGAGCTGTCCACGAAACGGAAGCATCGGTCTTATGTGGAAGAGAAACCGTTCAATTGCGCCTCCCCCTACAGCGCGCAATTGATTTACAAACGTTCGCTTCTATTTTTGAGCGGGCTGGATCGACACCTGTCGTCAATCAACATCTCGTGTCTGGTCATTGGAACGATTACCGAATCGTCTTTTTCAAAGATGGACGTATTCTCGTTCACGGAACGAATGATCCGAAAAAAGCCCGTTCTCTCGTCGCTTCGATGACGGGATGACGAATAACCCCCTTCCCGTCTAGTCAACGGGAAAGGGGTTATTTTTAATTCATGTACAATGTACTCGGTAAACGACTTAAATCGTGTGCTCGTAAATGAGCACGCCCTTCTTTACCAGAAGGACTTACTTTTCGAAACAAAATACGAATATGTTCACTGTACATTTCATACAAGCCGAAATACATTCTTTCGTGTTTCGTCTTCGATTGTTCCTCTTGCAACTTTTGAATGATGCCGATGAAGTCGTAATAAATACGAACCGTTTGGTAGTTGTTCGCAATCGCCCATTCGATTCCTCGTAAGCAAGCGTGCAACTCTGCACCTAAACTACCGAGTTCTCTTAAACGTTCTTCTACCGTCATCCCGAAATCTTTTTGCACTTCCATTCCGCTTTCATCTTCCGCGACGAAACCGTACGCTGAAATACCGACATTCGGTAAATAGCTCCCGTCCACATAGACGTTAACGAGACCTTTCGTTTTCGTCTCCGCAATCGTGCGCGCTCGATTGCGCTGTTCACGTGGCGTACCTTTCGTCACAGATTGTTCCAGTGGTGACTCGTTATGTCGCACTTCTTCTCGATTTAACCATTCGTTCTCTTCAACGGTAATCGTTCGTGCTTCGTTCGTTGAAGCAGCAATTGGAATCGATTTTTCTTGTTTCTTTTCGATGAACAATTGAGAAGAGACCGAATGAGTGAACGGCTTCACTTTCCATTTTCCAAGGGGAGAAGGGGAAGCGTTCATTTGTTCATTTGCAATCGACAACGCTTCTTTCTTATTGTTCACCCAATCTACTCGAATGTGTGCACGCGTTACAAATGAGCCATTTGAAGAAGTTTGTAACCATTCTTTCAAGTCATGTACTTGCCCTAAATGGATGACATCCGTGCCAGAAGATAAAAGAAATAATTTTGCTTGAGGTGCAGTAGCCACTGAAGCAGCCAACTGCCTTTTTACTTCTCGTTCAGATACGTGCGCTTCCAATACGAACGGCTCTTTTTGTGTCCGTCGCGTTTGCTTGAGATGAAACGGTTTCGTCCGTTTCAGAAACAATGCATCCGTTAGCGGCTTCACTTTTACCGTTTCTTCTGAATATGCCACTTTCTCATTTGTCCACTCATTCAATTGCGCGATCGCTTCCTTTTTATTTCGACTGAACCCAACACGAAGAGGAACGGTTAAACAAAATGTTGGCGATAAAGTGTTTTGCTGTAACCACTCTTTCATTTGGCCGATCGATGCACAAGCTACGTACGTCGTGCCAGCGACGATCGTACAAATACTCGCTCTTTCATTTTGTTGACGTAAGCTATTCCATTTCGCTTGAAGGTTCGTTTGAAACGTTGCTAATGGCGTGTTTTCTGGACAGATGAATCGTTGACTCGTAGTCGCTACTTTTACGAATGGCTTCACTAATTTGGGCCATCTCGCCATTTCTTTCGCAGTCAATGGCGCAACGGAGACGGCATGCTCCTTTGCAGCAATACGCAGCATTTTCGGTACTTTCTGCTGTGGCTTCACTTTGTCTTTCCACACTTTCCAATGGATGGATAGGTGATGACGTTTCTCTAGGTGATCAATCGTCGTTACGACGCGCTGAAACATTTCTTTGTTTCGCAAGTTACTCACTTGCGCGACTTGTAAAACGACATCTCGCTCATCGCTTGCTACATAAAAAACGATGTAACCAGAATGTGGCTTTTTGTTTGCAACTTGTTGTAATGCTTGTTTGCATGTTATCAATTGGATCGTTCCTATCGGATGTACTTCCTAACTCGGTCGCGATTGGGCGACTACTCTTTCCACAGAGAGGGACGGTTCATTATTCATCCGCTCCTCTAAGATGGAGCATCAATCATTTGACTCCTTTGAACAAACGATCGAACGCTCCATGAGCCGACGGACTGATGGGCGACAGTCGTTTCCATGATTGTGTCTCACTTATCGGGTTGATGAACGATACCGTTCATCCGTACTTTTAACAAGCGACTCCAACCATCTCTTTATCTCTCTTTCGCCACACCTTTTATGAAAAGGCTTACATATTTTCGTAAAAATGTGCGTACGAAAAATGATAAACGTCCCTAGTTATGAAACTACATCATCATTATTTTATCATAAATATCCATTTTGCACCAAAAAGAGAAAAAGAGGCTGGGACAAAACCTAGCCAAATGAAAACCCAGTAGCTATCTACGTTGATTCGTAAATAGTCACTGGGTTTCTTTTATTACCCACCTTCGGTCGGTAAGCTTGCCGCGGGCTCGCTCTTCAACTTCCCCTTTCTTCGCAGAAAGGGGTGATTTTCAGAGCTCGCATTCCCGCAGGCGTCTACCGACCGAAAGGTTGGTTAATTATTTATAAAATGGAGTACAAAAAAGGACATCCCTTGGTAGAATTAAAGTGACTAAACCAAACTCTGAAAGGGAGTGTCCTGAGGTTTAAAGATTATACTATGGATCAGTTAATTTTGCCAATCGATTTAGAGGTTTCGTTACAAGACAACGATATCGCATTTCATATTCACCATTTGGTGGAGAGTATTCCAAATGAAGCATTTCGGCCATTTATGAAGAAGAACGGTTGTCCTGCCTACCATCCACGCATGATGTTAAAAATTATTTTGTGCGGTTATACTCAGTCTGCATTTTCTGGTAGAAAGATTGAAGCGTTGCTCCATGATAGTTTACGAATGTGAAAGTTGTGACGGTTGCCCCCTTCGTTCATCTTGCACAAAAACGAAGGAAGGTAATAACCGTAAAATTTATAAGAATGAAAAGTGGGAACAACAAAAAGAATATGTGAAAGAATTGCTTTCTGAGACCAAGATCAACTCCATTTATCAACGAAGAAAAGTGGACGTTGAACCATTTTTTTGTTTTCTGAAGGCTAATTTGTCGTTCAATCGGTTTTCTGTTCGGACAGAACCGAAGGTTCGACAAGAATTAGGATTTGCAATAATGGCAGTGAACTTACGAAAGTTTACTGCTCAAACGCTAAAAGATCGCTGTCCATTAAAAAGACACTTGAATTTTGTATCATTCAAGTGTCTTTTCTTTGATTCAGAAGCTATTTTGTCTCAGCCTCTCGCCTATTATTTACTCGGGGAATGTTAGCGTATCGATCGTTTCTCCCGTCGCTTCATCTTTTATCATGAAAGTCACTTCCGGTTGTTCAATTCCTGAAAATGTTTGGTAAAACATACTCGACATCGATAAACTAATCGTGACGAGCGAATCCATACTTTTTTCATACGCTTTTCGATCGACGTGCACTTCAAATTC
Source organism: Planococcaceae bacterium Storch 2/2-2 (assembly GCA_009740415.1). Lineage (GTDB taxonomy): Bacteria > Bacillota > Bacilli > Bacillales_A > Planococcaceae > Savagea. Next base: position 110,297 of record WOYE01000008.1, read on the forward strand.
GTCGATTGCTTCATTCATCGTCACTCGTTCGATCGAAGGAAAAGCAGGGTCGACTGCTAACGCATTACTGTACTCTTCAATTTCGTGTCGCATATTGGCCAACTGTTCATCCCGTTCTTTTTTCGGCAATGTGTACGTGATGTACCCTTCTTTTTCTTGAGACACTTGATCGCGTTTCTCCTCTTCCACTACTTGTTTTTGAAACTCTTCAAATGTCATACCACCTGTTAAAACGAGCCCTTCTGGAACATCGACTTTAACCATCTCTTCACTACATGCCGCAACTAAGACTATGAACGACATGAACAAACTAAACAGCCCTATCCGTTTCATCATGACCCTCCTCTTAGTTATCCATGCAACGAATGAAACATACTTTTAAGTAATCGAACTCTTTAAATTTCGGCAACACGCGGAAGTCGTCCGGCAGCGTATGTTGTTCTACGATTTCATATCGACGGCGCGCCTGTTTCATGCCATCTTCAATCATCTCTTTGAATTGATTCATGCCGAAACTCGCATTGTTCGTTGAAGCTATGATTAGACCGTTCGGCGCAGTAACTTTCGCTGCGCGCTCGATGAGCATCGGGTAATCTTTTGATGTACTAAACGTACGTTTTTTCGACCGTGCGAAGCTCGGTGGGTCGAGAACGACGACGTCCCACGTCAATTGGTGACGATCGGCATAATTGAAATAATTAAATACGTCCATCACTCGAATTTCTTCTTGCTCAAAGTCGATTCCGTTCACACTAAATTGTTCGATCGTTAACGGTTCACTTCGTTTCGCTAAGTCGACGGATGTCGTTTTCGTCGCACCCCCCATTTTCGCTGCCACGCTAAATGCTCCTGTATAAGAGAACGTATTTAAAACGGTTTTCCCCGCTGCATACGTTTCACATAACGCTTGTCGAACGTTTCGTTGATCGAGAAAAATACCTGTCATCGCTCCGTCGTTCAAGTTCGTCGCATAACGAATGCCGTTTTCTAACACGATCATCGGAAACTCTCCACGTGTACCTCGCACGAAATCATCTTTTTCGATATATTTTCCGTCTTTGTCAAAACGTACTTTTTCATAAATACCGAGCGGTGCCCATACGCGGTCAATCGCGTCGTAAATTTGTTCGCGGAATGTGTACACTCCTTCGCTATACCATTGAATGAGGACGTATCCGTCGTAACGATCGATCGTTATGCCACCGAAATGGTCGCCTTCGCCGTTGAATAGACGGTACGCTGTCGTCTGCTCGTCATGGCGTAATGCGCCTCGATGGGCTTCTGCTCGTCCGAACAACTGTTCAAAAAATCCGACATCTAATGCTGTCTCTTCTCGTTTTGAAATGATCCAACCAGAACCTTTATTTTGTAAACCGTAATAAGCCGTTCCAATCATTTGTTGATCGCTACCGACAACACGGAATAGTTCTCCATCTTTCAAGGAAGGTGCTCTATCAAAGTCTCCTGCTACGAGAAGTGGATACCCTTTTTTCGCTCGGTCGCTCGCACGACGCTTTAATTGTACTGTTTTCATCATCGTTCACCCTTTACTTCTTTTCTTCAGTATACACTTCTTCGTTCCGTTTAAAATGTTTTCATGAAAAAAAGCACCCTCTCTAGAGGATGCTTCGTTTGATATCAAAAGACGAGGGCGACTACTTCAATGCTGCGGGACGTTTCGACAAAAGAGCGCTACGTTCTTCACGGTACTCGGCATAACCGAATGCTGCCATCATACCGATGAAACTAATCGCTAATACACCGACGAGTACACTTCCAGCGTGGAACATACCTGTCGCCACACTTAACGCAATACCGAGCACACTTCCTGTAATGACCGCGAGGATTATTGTACGAATCATTCCCCTCGCCTCCTTTTCTATCGTTTATTCCGAATCTTTGTCCGGATCGAATGTTCTTATTACGTTCACTATATCTCAATTGATAACTTTTATCAATAGACAACTGTCATTTTTCGCCTTTTCTCTGAAAATGAATAGTTTGTCCTTTTTATGAAGCAAACAACGAATGGAAAAGGTCTTTCGGTACGCTCACTTGATAACTATTATCAAGTGTTACAATCTTCATAAAAAAAGACTCCCCTTGCTCTCTACGAGAGAAGGAAAGTCATTTTTATTCATCGGTCGTCTTCTTTCGATTTTCGCTTGCGCAACATGTAATACGTAAGTGCGCCTAAGCCGATCGCTGCTGAAGTGATTCCTACTGTTTTCGGGTTCACTACTTTCGTCACTTGTTCTTCCAATGCGGGCGCACGTTCTGCGAGTCGACGCATCGAGAAATTGTACCATTCTTCTCCGAACGGTAAATAAATACGAACGGGATACCCTGCTCGGACGAGACGTTTACGAACGTCACATTGTTCGCCGTATAACAACTGAATTTCGAACGTATCGAACGGGATATCATTTTCCTCAACGTACTCCATCAACCATTCGATGAGCGCATCGTCATGTGTCGCAATCGATGTAAATGCACCGCTCTCTAAACGTTCTTTAATGAGTATTTTAAAATGATCAGTCGTCTCTTCTTCCGTTTGATAAGCGACAGCAGGTGATTCTTCGTACGCACCTTTCGTTAAACGAATCGTTTCGTCTCGATATTTCAAAACGTCTTCTGCCGAACGATAAAACGATGTTTGTACGACTGTTCCGATTGAATCGTACGATTCACGTAACGTATCAAATAGACGATACGTCGCCTGAACGTCATCGTACGGTCCGACGTTGATCGTTACGAAAACGTCCGCTTCAGCTGCCCGTTGGACGACTTCTTCTAACAACCGTGCACAAAGTGCCTCATCGATGCGCAACCCGAGCTGTGGTAAACGAACCGATAACTCTGCTCGTAACTCGTTCACCCGAATGGCTTCGATCGTTTCGAGCAACGCATCTTTCGCGCGAGTCGCTTTTTCGACTGTGTAAACGAAATCACCGACGTGGTCGACCGAGACTGCCATACTTTTCGCATTTAAACGTTTCGCTACTTCGACCATTTCTTCTACTGTCGTCCCCGCGATCCAACGGTCTAACATCGGTAGTGGATCCGTTTTATTCGCTCGTTCGTTCAACCACCGGTTTTCTGATAAATATAAAGCGATATTTTTTGCTACTTCCATGTTCATCCCTCCGCAATTTGTCCTTCTTCAATCATACCCGATATTGTGTGTGGACGCGAAATAATGAAAAAACAACCGACACAATTCGTGTCGATTGTTTCCGTTTACTTAGCAGGTGCGTGACGGTGAACGACTTCAAATGTCGTCAGTTCCGCACTAATTGTCGGCTTTTCCTCTTCGCTCACTTGAGCGGTCGGACTTTCTTTATGCATGCGGCGCGTACGGCCACTTTCTGCCCACGCTTTGAAATACGACTCATCTTCCCACGTCGTACATACTTTAATTTCATCGTAGTCGAGATCGCTCGTATCACTTTTCAATACTTCCATCCAAACGAACCCTTCATACGTATGAACGGCTTTCGGCTCAGCGAATCGTGCGAGCACTTCATCCGCGCGGCCTTTTTTGATTTTAATCGTATTTACTGCCATCATCATCGTCATACTTTCCATCTCTCCTTCGTCATTTTCATCGTTAAATAATCGTACACGTCACGCGCTTCATGTCCACCGACTAAGGCGTGATGAAGCAACGGAATGTCATGTGCTCCTTTAGCGTATAACAAATGGGGATACCGTTCAACGATTGCGCGTACGATCGTAACGTCTCCGAGCATCGCTGCTGCAAACAGATCAATCGGTACGCCTTGAGCGATCAACCATTTGGCAATCGTCCGATTTCCTGTATGAGCTGCTGCCTGTAATGCACTCTCCCAATCTCCTCCACCCCAATGCATCGAAGCGGTTAACACTGCACGGTTTTGCTTCGCCAATCGTTGCAACTCACTGAAGTTGCCATGAGCCGCTCGGACGAATTGTTCAATGAAGGCGCGGTCTAACGGACGCGTTCTCATAAGGAGCAAACGGCCTCACATTTTCGATTCGGAGTGAAAAACAACGTACCGCCTTGCTCATGAATGGAAGCATCGATGTCAAAAATTTCACGAAACATGTCATGGCAAAAGACACATTCGGGCGCGCCTTCGTATTGGACCGCTCCGTCTTTAAGAACGATCAGTCGGTCGCTGTAACGTGCGGCTTGATTCAAATCGTGCAATACCATAACGATCGTCATGCCGTACGCTTCGTTTAAATGCGTGACGAGCTCCATCACTTCTAGTTGATGTGAAATGTCTAAATACGTCGTCGGCTCGTCGAGCAATAAAACGTCGGGTCGTTGAGCAATCGCCATCGCAATCCACGCACGTTGACGTTCTCCTCCAGAAAGTCCAGGGAGTAGGCGATGTCGATACGACTGCATATTCGTCACATCCAATGCCCAGTCAATGATCGCTTCATCTTCTTTTTTCAACCGGCCGTACCCTTTTCGATGCGGTTCTCGTCCAAATTCAACGAGTTCACCGACAGTTAGTTCCAATTGGTGATCGTTCATTTGCGGAAGCATCGCTAATTGGCGAGCGAGTGTTTTTCGGCTGAGCGATTCAATCGATGTGCCGTCTACGTAGACAGCACCTGACTCCGGCTTCATTAACTTCGCAATGAGACGCAATAGTGTCGATTTTCCAGAGCCGTTCGGGCCGATTAAACTGACGATCTCCCCTTTCGGAATGTGGAGATCGACAGACTGCAATTCGAAATGTGTCGTTGGACGTTCAAACTGTAATTGTTCAACTTTTAGCAACTGAACCTCTCCCTTTCTGAATAATGTATAAGAAGAATGGGCCTCCTAAAAAGGCGAGTAAAATACCGACTGGCAACTCCATCGGATCGAATGCAGTTCGAGCAATCGTATCAGCAATGATGACGAGAACAGCGCCACCGAGTGCTGAGGCAGGCAGTAAATAACGTGAATCATCACCGATCATCATTCGAACGATATGCGGAACGACGAGACCGACGAACCCAATTAATCCCGCTACGCTAACCGCAATACCTGCGAGCAACGTACTTAAAACGATCAATAAAAAGCGACTTTTCTCTACGTTATGACCGAGTAATTTCGCCATTTCATCTCCGAGACGAAGCAATCGTAAATGAGGGATGAAAATGATCGCCAAAACGAGTGCAGCGAGCGCGTACCAAATGATCATGTCAAATTGAACCCAACCGACACCGGCAATTCCACCAGCGAGCCAAGGTAAAGCGGCTTGGACACGATCGCTATACAGTAGCATTAACGCATTTAAAAATGCTCCTAAAATCGCATTGATCGCGACACCGACTAAAATGATTCGAACCGGTGACGTTCCTTTTTTCCATGACATGGCGTAAATGAGAAGCGCTGTAACGAGTGCTCCTAAAAAGGCTGCGAGCGGTAAAAAACCGATGTACGCTGGAAAAATGATCATGATCGCCGTCGCAGCGAGCCCCGCTCCGCTCGTCACCCCGATAATGCCAGGGTCAGCGAGTGGATTTTGCATTACACCTTGTAAAATGGCGCCTGCAACAGCGAGGCTCATACCGACGATCGCACCGATTAACATGCGCGGTAACCGAAGTTCCCAAACGATTCGATGAGCGAGCGTATCGCCTTCGGTGACGAGACTTTGCCACACTTCTGATAACGTGAAAGAAACCGGGCCGATCATTAAACTACCGATTCCGGACACGACGAGTAGAAGAGCGAGTGTCACGAAAAGTGTGCGGCGCTTTTTCGCATACGGATGCGCCACTTTTTCACTTTTCGTAACCGTTGCAGACGTGACCATCTTATTCGACCGCCTTTAACTGGTCGCGCATTTCATGTAAAGCATCGACAATTTTCGTGCCAGGATTCGTTCCGAATAAATGAGAAGGTAAGACGACGACTCGTCCTTCTTTGACAGCATCTAAGTTTTTCCACGCTGGATTTTTATCCATTTCTGCTTCAAACGCTTGACGTACAGCTTCCGGCTCACCATGTGTAATAAGCATGACGACTTCTGGATTTCGTTCGATGATTTTTTCAACGCTTAAACTCGCATACTGTGGATATTCTTCCTCTTGTGGAAAATCAGAAGCGATGTTTTCTCCACCTGCTTTTTCTAACAAATCACCTGACAATGATGTCGGAAGCGCTGCGAGATACGTTCCCGGTGCTCCGTAAACGAGTAATGTGCGAGGTCCTTTCGTCGCTTCACTTTGTACGGTTTTCACTGCTTCATCAATTTCATCGTTCAACTCTTTTGCGCGTTCTTCTTGTTGCAATACCGAACCGTACAATTCGATCGTACCTTGAATGTCTGCAATCGAGTTTGCTGCGGTATAAATGACTTTCGTTCCTTGGTTTTCAACGTTCGCAGCGAATTGTTGGAAACTCGGTGGCGCGATCAATACGTCAGGACGCGCTTCCGCTAATTTTTCAAAGTTCGGCTGGTGCGGGTTTCCGACTTCGATGACATCTTCCATCCCTTTCGGTGTCGGTCCTTGCGTCGTCGGACGAGCGACGATCGTCGCATCGAACGCGTTCAATAAATCGAGGTCTCCCCCATTTAACGTACCGAACGTTTCCGGTACCGAGTCAAACTGCACTTCATTTCCTAACGCATCCACTTGTACGGTCGAAGCGTCAACGACATCATCTGTTTCTTCTTTTTCAGTCTCACTTTCGTTCGCTGCGCTACATGCGCCGACGACGAATAACAATGTAAATAGACCGATCATAGCGATCCAACGTTTCATATTCCATTCCCCCTATAAGCTGTTCTTTCTCTTACTTCTCATTGTATTGAGAAATGTTCTCACTGTACATTTCATTTTTCACACCGTTCGATTCACATTCCATCGAGATAACTGAGACGTTGAACGTGATACGAACGAGCAACGAAGGCTCTCTTATTAAAAGAACGTACACTTCTTCACAAAAATGCATTCGGGATTTCGTCCAAATGTTGAAACATTTCTCTTCTAATTTTCGTAAAAGAGTCGCAACGATGAAATAAACAACAAAAAAGGGGAGATCGCTATGTTAGTAACGACAACACCAACGATTCAAGGAACGACGATTACTCAATATCACGGCATCGTATCAGGCGAAACGATTATGGGGGCGAACATCGTTCGCGATGTATTCGCAAGTTTCACCGATGTCGTCGGTGGACGAAGCGGAGCGTATGAAACGAAGTTAACGGAAGCTCGCGAAACAGCCCTCGCTGAAATGACGGAACAAGCCCGTCAACTCGGTGCTAACGCTGTCATCGGAGTCGACCTCGATTTTGAAACGTTACGCGACGGTATGCTCATGTGCGTCGCAACAGGTACAGCTGTCACATACGTATAAACATACGAAAAAATGTCCCGCTCCTCATTAGAGAAGCGGGACATTTTGTCATGATTCAATGATTTGTTGAATGCGGCCGACGATGCCACTTTCGAGTTTCACTTTAATGCCGTGTGGATGGGTCGCTGAATTCGTTAAAATACGTGCGACAACCCCTTCGGTCAATTGACCGGTCCGTTGATGTGGTTTTTGTACGACGCGAACCGTCTGACCGATTCGGACGTCTTTTCTCATTTTTCCGTTCATCGGTCGCGCTTCTCGATCATCGTCTGCACGACGTGGGAGTCACCCTCGTGTAACAAACCTTCTTTGCGATACACTTCACCGATGTAAAAATGATGAATGAAATCGGTCGGAAACGTTTGTAAAATCAACTTCGGATCGTACAACATTTCTAAACTGCCTGGACCGCCTGTACGGTAAGCGAGTTGCTCTTCCGTATACAATTCACTCATGTAATAACCACCTGGTTTTAATGCTTGGCGAATGCCTGCTAACGTACGCTCTTGCAACTCTCTTGGAAAATGGCCAAATACGTGGACGATCGCGTCCCATTCATCCGTTCCCCATTCGACGTCTGCTAAGTCGTGAAGTTCAGTCGTCACGTTCACGCCGTTCTCTTCTGCGAGACGTTTCGTTTTATCTAATCCGGACTGCGCATAATCCCATGCCGTCACGTCATATCCTAATTTCGCTAAATGAACCGCGTTTCGTCCTTCCCCTTCCGCAATACAAAGCACTTTTCCTTTCGGGAGACGGTCGCCGTGTGATGCGATGAACGCATTCGGCTCTTTTCCGTACATGTAGCGCTCATCTGAAAATCGTTCATGCCAATGATTCGTCATCATTTAACACCTTCCTTCTTTTTCATAGTGTAGCATACCTACCAACCGTTCTCTGCTACGACGTCTTTGATGCCCGATCGAATGTTCGATGATGCACGACGGTTCCGTTGACAACGAGCATACCGATGGAAGCTTCTTCAATATCGTGATCGAACATTTGAAAAATATCTTCTTCTAACATGAGAAAATGAGCTTCATGGCCATTCGCAATTTTCCCTCTCGTCGATACTCTTTTTTCAACAGGTACGTGGGACACGATGTATTGCTGAAGCGCTGTAAATGAAGTAACACCGTACTGTTCATTCCACTGGGCAACTTCTCTCGCAATATCGACTAAGCGGCATTCAAATCGCTCGATCACTTCGCGTGAGAGAGAGAAATGATCATCGTCGAACGATATGATATCTTCATATAGTTCGACGATGAGTGGATAAACCGTCCATCCTTTTAAATCGATAATGCGATCAGCGTAAGGTTGCAACTGTTCAAATGTGCCTACTTCTTCAATCGCTCGTTCACTCGTGCAAATTGCTTCGACACGGTCATCGTATTTATGCATCGTAAAAATTGTACCGTTCCACCATACTGTCTTCATCATCCCACCCCTTTTCTATTATTGAAATGTTCTGTTAATTGTAAGCGAATCTTCCTGTCTATGCAAAAAAGGTGCGTCTAAAGAGCGACGCACCTTTTTTATGGTCTGTTCATATGTAGGGAGTTAGTTGGAAGTAACACGCTCGAGGCGTGTCACTCCTCTCTTACCCTTAAAAACGTTTCGTAAACTTATTTCGAACGACAATTGCAATCGAATTTAATAGTAACAAAACGAGTAACAATACGATGATCGTCGCTGCTGCCAAGTTTGCGTATTCCGCAACGAGTGATGAATCTAACGTCCAATAGTACACTTGCATCGGAAGGACGGTAAACTTATCAAAGATGCTGCCTGGGAGCGGAATGAGTAACGCTGGAATTCCGATGACGACGAGCGGTGCCGTCTCTCCAATCGCACGTGAAAGGGCGAGAATCGCACCGGTTAAAATACCGGGTAAAGCAACAGGCAATACGACCGATCGAATCGTTTGCCATTTCGTTGCCCCCATCCCGAGAGACCCTTCGCTCAAATAACTCGGTACGGCACGTAACGCTTCTTGACTAGCGACGATGACAATTGGCAAAATGAGTAACGACATCGTCAACCCACCGGCTAATACGACGTTACCTAGATCCATGAGACGTACGAAAACCGTTAACCCTAAAATTCCGTATACGATGGAAGGGACACCTGCTAAGTTCGCAATGTTCGTCTGAATCAGTTCTGTCAACTTGTTCGGACGAGCATACATTTCTAAATAGATGGCAGTTGCTACTCCTAAAATCATCGTTACCGGTGCGACGACGGCCATGAGCCAAAGTGTCCCTAAAATAGCACCGAATATTCCCGCACGGTTCGGATCCGTCGACAATTTTCCAGTTAAAAAGCTCCAGTTAATGTATGACCACCCTTCACTGACGACTCGGTAAAGAAGAAGTGCTAAAACGAATAAGCCGAACAACGTCGCTAATAGAAAGACGAACCGACCGATTTTATTACTCATGAGACGACGATTCAAACGCTTTTCTACGTGAACCATCACTTCTGCTTGTTCCATTTAATACACCTCTCTAAATTTACGCGATACGTAACGTGCGAATACGTTCATTAACAATGTGAATAAAAAGAGCGTCATGGCGACTGCGTACAAACTGTAATATACCGTTGAGCCTGCTGGTGCGTCGCCGCCTGTCACTTCAACGATGTACGCGGTCATCGTCTGCATCGACTGCGTGACGTCGAACGTGAAGTTTTTCGTACTTCCGCTCGCGATCGTGACGATCATCGTTTCACCGATCGCTCGTGACAAGCCTAATACGAATGAGGCAATAATGCCCGATAGCGCTGCCGGGATGACGACTTTTCGTGTCACTTCTAATTTCGTTGCCCCTAACCCGAGCGCACCTTCTCGCATCGCTTGTGGTACCGAACTCATCGCATCTTCGGATAAAGAAGCAACCATCGGAATGATCATGACCCCCATGACGATTCCTGGACTTAAAATATTCGTCGACTCCAATCCAGGGATGAGTTGTTTTAATAAAGGCGTTACGAACGTGAATGCAAAAAACCCGTACACGATCGTCGGAACGCCCGCTAAAATTTCAAGCATCGGTTTAAAACGTTTACGTACACGTTGCGAAGCGTACTCACTTAAATAGATCGCTGTCATTAAACCGATTGGAATTGCAACGAGCATCGCAATGAGCGATGACCAAAAGGTTCCTGCGATGAGTGGAAGCACACCGAACTGTGGATTTTCACTCAACGGTTTCAACGTCGTCGTCGTTAAAAATTCAAGAATCGGTACACGTTTGAAAAACTCAAACGTCTCTGAAAATAACGTGATGACGATTCCGATCGTCGTCAATACGGACAAGCTCGTAATGACGAATAAAATAGAAGGAATCATCCGCTCTACACGGTCTCCTACTGTTTTCTTTTTACGCCGCGCTTCGATTAACTCTCTCGTCGACGGTTCTTGATTCAATGGACTCACTACGTTCACTCCTTTTCGTTAAAAGAGAAGATGAGCGCTAGAAGCACTCATCTCCTCATCGATTACTTCAATTGTTCTAAAAACTTCACGTTCTCTGCTGCTTCTTCTTCAGGAATTGGTGCGAATCCTGTTTCTCCTGCAAAGTCGTTCACATGGTTCATCGCGTAAATTGCAAAGTTAGCAACTTGTGGCTTTTCTTTCGCGTGATCCACGTTCAAGTACGTGAAGACAGGACGTGTGAAATCGGCATACTCTCCATCTTCCGCGATCGTTTCAAGTGATGGTTCTACTGCTCCTTCACCGAAATCGATGCTCACTGCTTGCAGTTCATCTTTGTTATTTACGTAGTAACCGAATCCGAAAAATGCGATTCCGTTTTTATCTTCTGATACGAGCTTCACGAGTGTTGAATATTCTTGTTGTAAGTTCACGTGATCGGCAAGATCTGTTTTATCTAAAATCGACTCATAGAAAAATTCGTACGTTCCGTGGTTTTCGTTCGGTCCCATCGGCTGAATGTCTTCATCCGGCCATTCTGGATTTAATTCTGACCATTTTTTCACATCGCCTTTAAAAATTTGAATGACTTGTTCTGGTGTCATTTCTGTCGCCCAGTCGTTCTCTTTGCTAACGACGAACGTTAAACCATCCAACGCTACTTTTAATTCTTTTACGTCGATTCCGAGATCGTCCGCTTCTTTTTGTTCTTCTTCTTTCATTTGACGTGAAGCGTCGTTAAAGTCTGTCCCATTTTCCGTTAAGAACTTTTTAAAGCCAGCGCTCGTTCCCGCACGGCTCACTTCAACAGAAACTCCTTCTTGTTCATTCGTCATGTACTCTTCTGCTAAACGTGCCATTAGCGGATAAACCGTTCCTGACCCATCAATGACAACACTGCCTTCTAGCTCTGCTGTCTCTTCTGTTTTTTCACCGTTCGCATCGTCTTGATTTGCGTCGTCTTCTTTCGTATTGGCGTCGTCGCCTCCACCACATGCGACGAGCACAGCTGTAACGAGCGCGAGCGCTGCCATTAACAACCATTTTTTCATATTCATTTTCTCAAACTCCCCTTTGTCATTGCTCATTTTCTGAAGCGCGTTTAGCAAGCTTCTATAATTGAGTATAGGAAAGCTCTGTAAACGTGCGATAGGAACTATGTAAACGATTTGTAAAAAGTAGTCACTCTCCTCAGGAACGGCGTACGAAATGAAAAAAGCCTCATTAGGATAGTATCCATCCTAATGAGGCTTTTATTCGTAACGAACTGTCATGAGAGAGAAACGTCTTCTTAACCGAAGCGACCATTAATGTAATCGTACGTTAATGGATCTTCTGGATCGTTAAAAATTGTATTCGTACGGTCGTATTCGATCACTTCACCGTTTAAGAAAAAGGCAGTTCGATCGGAAATACGTGCCGCTTGTTGCATATTATGTGTCACGATCACAATCGTCACATCTTCTTTAATCTCTTGGATGAGTTCTTCTACTTTGTTCGTTGAGACCGGGTCGAGCGCACTCGTCGGTTCGTCCATTAAAATGACTTCAGGATCGACTGCTAAACAACGTGCAATGCAAAGACGTTGCTGCTGTCCACCGGATAAACCGTACGCATTTTCATGGAGTCGATCTTTCACTTCATCCCAAAGCGCTGCTTTTTTCAAACTATCTTCGACAATTTGATCGAGGATCGTTCGATTTTTAATGCCGTGAATTTTCGGACCGAATACGACATTTTCATAAATTGATTTCGGAAAAGGGTTCGGTTTTTGGAACACCATGCCGACTTTTGAACGAAGTAGTTCAACGGGCATCGACGTGTCTAAAATATTGCCCCCTTGAAAGGTGACGTTTCCTGAAATCGTAACATTTCCTGCTAACTCAACCATCCGATTCAACGTTTTCAAATACGTCGATTTTCCACAGCCCGATGGACCAATAATCGCCGTCACTTCTTTTTCGTGAATCGTGAGGTCGATGTTTTTTAGCGCATGAGACGTTCCGTACCATAAGTTTAAACCACTCGTTTCATAAACCGGTTTATTCCATTGGGCATTTTCCATCACACGTAGTTGTACTGCTTCTGCTCGTTCTACTGTCGTTGTCGACATACGATTTCCTCCTCATTGTACATACCTTCTTCGTCTAGACGTTCGCAATTGTAAGTACATTGAGTGTACCGAATGATTGTTGAGGACGTATCAAGAGCATGTAAATGTTTCGTAAATGAAAAACGTTCCGCCAATTTGGCGGAACGTTTAATCGTTTATTCGATTCCCATCTCTTCGCGAACGACTGCAGCAATTCGCTCAACTTGACGGTCACACTCTTCTTCGCTTGGCGCTTCGACCATGACACGAACGAGCGGTTCTGTTCCTGAAGGACGAACGAGTACTCGACCGTTATTGCCTAGCTCTTCTTCTACTTGTTGAATGACGCGAGCCACTTCTTCATTGTCCGTCACGTGGTATTTATCTTCGACGCGAACGTTCACGAGACGTTGTGGAAACAGTGTCATTTCAGCTGCTAACTCTGACAACGGCTTTCCTGTCTCTTTCATAATATCGACGAGTTGAACAGCAGTCAGTAATCCGTCACCTGTCGTATTGTAGTCGAGGAAGACGATATGTCCCGATTGCTCTCCACCGAAGTTTAAATCGTGTTCACGCATCGCTTCAACGACGTATCGGTCGCCTACTGCAGTTTGAACACTTTCGATTTCATTTTTTTCTAATCCTTTGTAAAAGCCGATATTGCTCATGACGGTAGAAGCGACCGTACGCTTCGCTAACTTTCCTTTTTCGTTCCAATGTTTCGCTACAATGAACATAATTTCATCACCGTTTACAATCGTACCTTTTTCATCGACAGCGATGAGACGATCCCCATCCCCATCGAAGGCAAGACCGATGTCCGCTCCTTCTTCAACGACGAACGCTGCGAGTGCTTCAGGATGTGTCGAACCGACACCGTCGTTAATGTTTAAACCGTTCGGTGAAGCTCCCATCGATGATAAGTCCGCTTCCAAGTCCGCAAAGACATGCGTTGCTAATGAAGACGTTGCACCGTGTGCACAGTCAATCGCCACGTGCACATCAGAGAAGTCTCGATCAACCGTCTGCTTTAAGTATTGAATGTATTTATGTCCGCCTTCTAAATATTCCGTAATCGTACCGACGTGTCCGCCCGTCGGACGCGGTAACTCGTCAACTGTTTCATTTAAAAGTTGTTCAATTTCATCTTCTTGCGCATCCGTTAATTTGAAACCATCCGGTCCGAAAAACTTAATGCCATTATCAGCGACAGGGTTATGGGATGCTGAAATCATAACGCCCGCTTGTGCGTGCATGACACGCGTCAAGTATGAGACGCCTGGTGTACTGATCACACCGAGTGTCATCACTTCAATTCCTGTTGATAATAGACCAGCGACGAGCGCGCTTTCTAACATCTGTCCTGAAATACGCGTATCGCGTCCTACAAGAACTTTCGCCTTTTCACTATACTCTTTCGTTAATACGTAACCACCGATCCGTCCGAGACGGAATGCTAACTCCGGTGTTAATTCTTTGTTCGCGACTCCGCGAACCCCATCTGTTCCAAAATATTTCGTCATGTTTCGTTCTCCTTTTCTACTTGTTCTGAAGATAAAGTAGGTGCTTCTTTCACAACGACGACCGCTTCTTGCTTCGTCGCTTTCCAATCAATCGTATTCGGTCCTTCAATGCGTAACGGTAACGTTACCGTTCCTGGTTCACTGACAGAAGAAAGATCGACCACTGCACGAAAGGAAGAAGGAACGATCGATTGAAGTTCATTCGATTTAGCGAATAAATTAACAGCGATCGACCGTGTCACTAATTCCCCTTCAAACCCTTCCAGTAAGCCACTCATTTGAACGGGTACGTTCAATGTTTTCTGTTGGACTGCTTGTTCAACAGCAGACTCTTCCGGTTTCGGTTCGTCCTTCACTTCTTCTTTCACTTCTTCTTTCACTTCTTCTCGTTTCTCTTCCTCTTCGTTTTCCTTTTCAGAAGGTTCTAACTCTTCCTCTTTCGAAAGCGAAGTATCTCCAGCAACTTGAACATCGACTTTCACTTTATCAAAAGATAAACGTTTCGATTGTTCCGGTTGAATGAGCGTAACTTCATATGTTCCTGACTTCGTCACTTTTGAAACGTCCACTTCTGCAAGCACTTCTGTAATTTCTTCAAGAACCGGTTTCGTACCGTACACCTTCACCATTTTCGTCAACGGTTCAATTGAGGTAAGTTCTACCCCTTCTTTCGGTTCTCCTTTTTCACGGATGAGAATCGGTACTTTTTTATGCTGTTCATCAACGATGACGTTTACCGATACTTCTTCCGGTTCAATTTCAACATTCAACTTATTCAATTCACTGTCTAATACGCGAACACGTGCTACTTGTTTAAAAGGTTTCGTAATACCTTTCTCACCGGTAACCGTCACTTTGACAAACTGGATCGCATCGATTGCACTTTTCGGACCGGTTACTTGAACTTCTTTCGGCTCGATATCGATCGACTCGACAAAGTGATCTTCTGCCAACAGTTGTTCGTTCATTTCCGGTTCAACGGGTAATGTAACGGTTAATTTTTCTTCAATCGTTACGTTAATTTGATCCGGATTCGTTTTCACTTTTAGTTTATCAGACATGTTTTCAAATTCGAAAGCGACTTCATGCTCTCCGATCGTCTTATCTGTCAAATCGACGAGAACAGAAAAATCTTTCATTAACTTCGTCGATTGCACGAGGTTTGCCGGTCCTTCGATTTTCACTTCAACCGTATCAGGCACTCCCGTAACGACGAGGTTCTCTTTATCATAATACACTTCGACTGGAACATCTTGAATAATGTCCATCGTATCGCCGTTAATCGGTCGGACTGTTTTTTCTTTTTCAGCTTGAACAGAAAAAAACAAGATGAGAGCAAGCATGAGGGCGGTCAAACGCAAAAACCATGGACTGTCCATAAATTTATCCATTTTGTTTTTTCCCCCATTTCCAAAGGTCCGTCTCAGTCGACTCCTCTGAACCGAACCACATGTTCGTTAATCGTTCTTCGAATTCATCTAACGATAAATTACGAACGATATCGCCATTCGACGTTAAACTAATCGCCCCTGTCTCTTCTGAAACGACGATCGTAATCGCATCGGTTTCCTCGCTGATTCCAATGGCTGCGCGATGCCGTGTCCCGAGCTCTTTTGAAATGAATGGACTTTCTGAAAGCGGTAAATAACAACCTGCTGCTGCGATTCGATCTTTTTGGACGATGACTGCTCCATCATGTAGTGGTGTATTCGGTATGAATATGTTGATGAGCAATTCCGCCGTAATTTTCGAATCAATCGGTGTTCCTGTTTCGATGTACTCGCTAAGACCTGTCTTTTTCTCAATAGAGATCAGCGCACCGATTCGACGTTTCGCCATGTAACTGACCGACTCTTTCATCGCTCCGATTAGACGCTTCTGTTCCTCTTCTTCTTGCATGACGGATCGAGAAAAAATTCTTCCGCGTCCAAGCTGTTCGAGTCCTCGACGCAATTCAGGTTGGAATATAATAATGACTGCTAAAAATCCGAATGTCAAAACTTGTTCTATCATCCAACCGAGCGTATTGAGCCCAAAAACATCTGTTAAAAAGCGCACGATTAAAATAACAAAGATCCCTTTTAATAACTGTACCGCTTTCGTTCCTTTAATAATCGTAATTAGTTTATAAAATACGTACCATACGAGCAAAACATCGATGATGCTACGTACCCATTCGCCAGCACTCCACGCTGTAAGTGCTTCTAAAGTGGCCATGCGCTTCCCCCCTTACAAAATTGCTATCCTTTGATTGTTAAAAAAGTAATAAAGCGCTTTCTTTCGATCGAATAGCACATCATCTTCTATCCCTCATACTACCATGCCAGAGCAACAATTTGTTGCTTCAAACTCAATTTATCTCACGAACTATAGACGTTTGCGACCGATCGAAGTTGCTCTTTCGTACATTTTTTCCCAATATAAAAAAAGGACGACTTCGTTCCTGTCGTCCTTTTCCATTCATTGATCCGCTACGTTCTCTTCACTGTTTCCTAACGTAGCGATGCTCGTTTTCAACTTATACCATAGCCAGCCGAACCATTGGTCAATCTCTTCATCATTTCCTGTAATGACTGCAGTAGATGCCATATATTTCGTTCCTTTTACGACGGTCACATCGCCTTGCACTTCACCTTCTACGATAAGATGACCATTTTCGACGACGAGGTCGCCTTCGATGACGACATCTTTCGGCACGATGACCGTATCCCCTTCTACGACGAGACCGGGCTCATTCGTATAGGCGAGCTCATTTGAGCCCCCTTCATAGGTTGAAAATAAAGTTGCACTCATCAAAACAAAAAAGATGGCGACAGCGACGAGTAATGGATGACGGCGTAATTTTTGTCGGAATGGAACGACCGTTGGACGGGACACCGGTTTTGGTGACTCCGGTAGTCGTTGCATGACGCTTTGTGTAAAATCCGATGGCGCATTCACAGGTTGAACGTTTTGTAGCAACGTTTCTACCCGCTCCAATTGCTTGAAATGAAGACGACACGCTTCACACGTTTCTAAATGTTCACGCAACCGCTCCTCGCCCGCACGATCAATCGTACCGTCTAAATATTCGTGCATGAGCATGACGACTGACTCGGAACATTTACTCATAATAACTCCCCCTTATTCAAATCGTTTAACTGTTTTCGCAACTGTTCCCTTCCTCGATGAACACGCGTTTTCACAGTTCCTAAAGGAATGTCTAAAATTTCGCTAATCTCTTTTAAAGGCAACTCTTTTAAATAACGTAAAATAATGACCGAACGATACGTCTCTGACAATTGGTCAATTGCGTCTAACACCGTATCATTCGTTTCTAACGTAACAAGTTCATCATCCGGACCATCATCCGAAGAAGCTAATTGGGAATACATATCGAGCCCTTCTGTCCCGGGAACGGTTGCATCTAATGAATAGTCCGGTTTTTTCTTTCGCAAATAATCGATACATAAATTCGTAGCGATTCGATAAATCCACGTCGAAAATTTTCTTTTTTGATCGAACGTATCTAACTTCGTATAAGCGCGTATAAAAGTTTCTTGCGCGACATCTTCTGATTCTTCTGCATTGCGAAGCATTCGATAACAAACATGGTAAACGCCATTTTGAAACTGGGTCACTATGTCGGCGAACGCTTCATCATTGCCTCGTAACACTTCGTTAATCGTTTGATTTAATTGTTCATCCACTTTCGTTTCCCCCCGCTTATCGATGCGGCTACCTGTTCTACGGAACCGACCGACAACAAGTTTCACTTTTATAACAATCGTTCACCAAATAAGGAAGCCATTAAAGAAACTGCAACATCTGCTGTTTTATTTTGATCATCTAAAATCGGGTTCACTTCTACGATTTCAGCGGAAGTGAGTAAATTCGTTTCTGCTAACATTTCCATCGCTAAGTGACTTTCCCGATACGACAATCCTCCAGGCACAGGCGTGCCGACTCCTGGTGAATCGACCGGATCTAAACCGTCGAGGTCGAGCGAAAGATGAAGCCCGTCAACCGAACGCTCTTGAAAATGTTCAATCGTCCAATCGATCACTTTCGCGATGCCATATTTATCGATATCGTGCATCGTATAGACGAGCACGCCGAGTTGACGAATGAGCGCCCGTTCTCCTGGATCGATCGACCGCGCTCCGATGATGACGACGTAGTCTGGATCAAGTTTTGCACCTTCTTTATACAAATGAACGAGTCGTTCATGTCCGTAACCTAAACTTGCTGCAAGAGGCATACCGTGGATGTTTCCTGACGGCGTCGTTTCTTCTGTGTTCATATCAGCGTGGGCATCGAACCAAATGACACCTAACCGCTCATAATGGTCAGAGAGACCTGCTAACGTCCCTAATGCAACACTATGGTCGCCACCTAATACAATCGGTGTCCGTCCCTTTGTGCAAATTTCAGATACTTTGTGAGCGAGCCGTTCATTCACTTCGACGACTTCATCCAAATGGCGCAATTTGCCATTCAGCGTGCAAGCTTCAATCGCCGCATTCACCTCGATGTTTCCTTCGTCTTGAACGTCATACCGCAACGAACGTAACCGTTCTACTGCTCCAGCGTAACGAATGGCGCTCGGCCCCATATCGACGCCTCTTCTCGTCTGTCCGTAATCTAATGGCACCCCTAAAAGTGACAATTCTTTTCTCATCTCAATCCCACCCTTACATTCTCTTTCTGTATTGTACCCTTTCCCTACGCTCCCTACCATCGTTCATTCCTTACGTCTTTTGCGAAAATAAAAAACGTAGGAAAGGTTTCCCATTCCTACGTCCGTACTCATTTTTCTTTCGCTAACTGTTCATCCATTAACTGTTTACACTCTTCTGGAGGGACCGGACGGCTATAATAATAACCTTGTCCGATATGACAGCCGAGTTCATGAAGCAGTTCACCTTGCTTTTTCGTCTCGACTCCTTCAGCTACGATTCGTAAATTCGCCGTTCGAGCAAGCGTCACGATCGCCCGAACGATCGCATGACTATCTGCATTTTCGTCGATGTCGGAAATGAACGCACGGTCAATTTTTACCGTATCAACCGGTAAATCTTTAATATAGCTAAACGTACTGTAACCTGTTCCGAAATCGTCGATTGCCACACTTACGCCGAGCGCTCGAATTTCACTCACTTTTCTAAAGATCATCCCTTGATCTGCGAACGTACTTTCTGTCAACTCGACTTCCAACTGCTCAGGTTCAAGCCCATACTTCACTAACATGTCGGAAATGAGTTGCACGACATGATCTTCTTCCAATTGGACGACCGAAAAGTTAACGGCCATGCGAAGCGGTGGATATCCTTCATCGATCCACTCTCGCATTTGACGGCACGATTGCTCTAAAATCCACGTCCCTAATGGTACGATCACTTTCGTCTCTTCTGCTAACGGAATGAATTTATCCGGTGCAATCCGGCCGAGGTCAGGATGCTCCCATCGAACGAGCGCTTCAAAACCGACGAACGACTCGTCCGATAAATCGACTTTCGGTTGATATTCGAGTGTAAAATGTTCCGCCTCTACACTTTTTCTTAACTCGTTTTCAAGTAGTACGCGTTCAATCGTTTCGTTCACCGTACCCGATTCGTACATTTCAACCCGATTGCCGCCTCGTACTTTTGCTGTATGGAGTGCTTTTTCCGCACGTGTCACTAAATGACCTGCTTGATCAGTATGTTGAGGATAGAGGGAAACACCACAACTTACCGTTAAATCGTGTTCGTCTTTCAAAAAGAGGATCGGCTCTTGCAATAATTGTCTCACTGCTTCGACGCGCTTTAACGCATCTTCTTCATCTGTCACATCGACTAACGTGAACGCAAATTCGTCACCTGAAATACGACCGATTAAATTTTCTGAACCGAGCGCTGTCTTTAGCCGATCGGCAAACACTTCTAATAACGTGTCGCCCCCCGCATGACCTAACGCATCGTTGAAATATCGGAACCGATCGATGTTCAAATAAACGAGTGCTAATTTCGTCTCCGTCCGTTGCGCACTTTCTAACTTTTCAACCAATTGACGACGAAACGCTGTTCGGTTCAATAAGGAAGTTAATTGGTCATTGTACGCTAAGTCTAAAATGCGTTCTTCCGACTCTTTTTCTGACGTCACATCTCTCATGACGATGACGTAGTTTCCTCGGTATTCGCCCTCGTCTCGAATCGCATTAATCGTCGCAGCCATATGACGCGTGTCACCATCTTTCGTCAATAGCTTAAATTCAACTAGCTCATTCGTCACATCCGGACGTAAACAAGAAGCAACCCGCTTAATTTCTTCATCATCTAATAAATGATAAAAAGGTGAGCTCATTAACTCTTCTTCGCTATAATTTAAAATAATGCCGAATGACGGCGAAACGTACTGAAATAAACCGTCTGGGTCTAATACCGCAATAAAGTCAGATGAGTTTTCTGTAATGAGACGATATAACTCATTGCTTTTACGAACTTCTTCTTCCATCGCCTTTTTCTCAGTAATGTCCCATCGAATCGCAATGTACTGATAAGGTTTCCCTTTATCATTTAAAAACGGAACGATTACTGTGTCTACCCAGTAATACGACCCGTCTTTTGCTCGGTTTTTAAATTGGCCTTCCCAAACTTGTCCGCTCCCGATCGTACGCCACATGTTTTTAAAGTATTCTTTCGGATGACTGCCCGAGTTGAGTAATCGGTGATCTTGCCCTATTAATTCTTCACGCTCATACTTCGAAATTTCAACGAATAAATCATTCACGTACAAAATTGTCCCTCGATTGTTCGTCATCGCGACAATCGCTGACTGTTCCAAAGCGTAAGCGATATCTTCTAATAGTTGTTCTGCGTCAGGTATCGAACGGTTACTATCGATTATTTCTTGTACAATCCTCGTTTTATCCTTCACATTAGAAACCCCTTTCACAGTCTGAGACCCTTTCTCTCATCGATCCAATGATCAATTGTAATATATGATTGTGTCCGTATATTATGTAGTATCCTTTTCATTTCGTTTCATAATCTTCCATTGAATAATAGTCAAGTCGACAATGGCTATAACATAGGTCATTGTCAAACGGCCAATCGTTCAAAAAGATACGATTGAATGATACCTTTTACTCATTACATACCTTTACTTTATCACTTTATGATGGCAAATCAATAGTTTTATTAAATAACATGGAATCAGAAATTCTAAAAAAAAGAAGCCAACGTCGATAAAGACGCTGACTTCTTCACTATAATATACTGGGGTAGCTGGATTCGAACCAACGAATGACGGAGTCAAAGTCCGTTGCCTTACCGCTTGGCTATACCCCAATGGTGGTGGGGGAGGGATTCGAACCCCCGAACCCAGAAGGAACGGATTTACAGTCCGTCGCGTTTAGCCACTTCGCTACCCCACCTATGTTTAAATGCAAAAAAAAATGGTGACCCCTACGGGACTCGAACCCGTGTTACCGCCGTGAAAGGGCGGTGTCTTAACCGCTTGACCAAGGGGCCGTACCTATTTAGACCATTTACATAATAACAGATGTTATTGTATAAAGCAAGTCTTTTTTTAAAGCTTCCAGCCGGAATCGAACCGGCGACCTCATCCTTACCATGGATGCACTCTACCTACTGAGCTATGGAAGCAATACAGCTTCAGTTCGGTAAAAATCATAAAAATGGCTCCGCAGGTAAGATTCGAACTTACGACCACTCGGTTAACAGCCGAGGGCTCTACCACTGAGCTACTGCGGATCAGTTTTAATTCATATGATATCGCTAAGGACAATATTTATTATAGCACCTTTTTTAAAAAATGCAACACTTTTTTATTTTTTTTAAAACGGGTGTCGCAAACACCCGTTTTACTCGTTTTATTTGTTCTTTTTTCCTTTTTTCTTCGGTTGTTGCTTTTCTTTCGCCGCTCGCTCTTTACGAATTTGTTCACGGCGTAACGTATCTTCTTCTGATTTCTTATTATACTTCGGCAATACTAAAATTTGATAGCTATTCACAGCAACGAGTGGGAATAGTAAAATCGTCGCCCATTGTTCAACGTTCCCCGCTTTTACCATTAAGGCAGGTAACCATTCCAATGTCGTAATCGCAATCATTAAAAACAACGTCGGAATCATCGCAATCTTTTGCGTCGACTTCACTTTAACGTACGTTGTTGCAATCGCACTACCGAATAAAACGATCGACCAGAAAATGTAGAGTCCGACATAATCTTGATCTCCACGAACGAATCGGAAGTAAATTAAGTCAAAAATTACGAATAAAATGATGACCGCTTGGACCCAATTCCAAAGTGAATGTGAACGAAACATTCCTAATCCGAATTGGTGAAGCGTCAAATAAGCGAAGAATCCCATTTGGGCAACAACACTCATCGTAAATCCTAAAAAAACCATCCAAAGGAAAGCACCTATGAATTGAAGGTATTCGCCTTCGGATACTAAAGTAGAGAAAAACTCCCAACGGACGACGACTCCAGCAACAGCTGTAATGCCTCCACCGATGAGAAGAGCGGTCATGAAAAATTTAAACCAGTTTCTTATCGTCACGATTCTTTTCCTCCGTTTTTTCATTTTTTTCACTCTTACTAGTGTATCAATGACACTTTCAAAAATCTATTCAATTTGTCACAGCCTCATGACAATGTAAGGTCGAATCATACGATGAGAAGCGATTAAAAAAAAGGGTGTACGGCCGAATGACCATACCCCCTTATCGTAGGACAATGACTGACGATCGTTATTTTGCTGTTTTATCGATGACACGTTGTGCAATATCATCGTACACTTTTCCGATCGGATGGTCCGCTGCATAAATAGAAGGTGCGAAGTCTTCATCGTCCCAATCCGGCTGGCCGAGTGGCAATTGACCGAGCAAGTCTGTTCGCAACTGTTCTGCCAAATGGACACCGCCATTTTTACCGAAAATGTACTCTTTTTTACCTGTCTCTTTCGACTCAAACCACGACATGTTTTCAATGACTCCTAACAATTCGTGATTCGTTTGAAGTGCCATCGCTCCCGCACGAGCTGCGACGAATGCTGCTGTCGGGTGAGGTGTCGTTACGACGATTTCTTTCGAAGTCGGCAACATTTGGTGAACGTCTAGCGCAATATCCCCTGTTCCTGGTGGTAAGTCGAGCAACAAGTAGTCGAGCTCTCCCCATTTTACGTCCGTGAAAAATTGATTTAAAATTTTACCGAGCATCGGACCACGCCAAACGACCGGTGCGTTATCTTCTACGAAGAAGCCCATCGAAATTACTTTGACACCGTAACGCTCAACAGGAATGATCGTCTTACCATCTTCAATTTCCGGTAGTTGTGTAATGCCCATCATATCTGGCACACTAAATCCGTAAATATCTGCGTCCACGAGACCTACTTTTTTTCCTTGGCGAGCGAGCGCAACTGCTAAGTTGACAGCGATTGTCGACTTTCCAACCCCACCTTTTCCAGATGCGATGGAAATGAATTCAATATCGTTCAAAGGGGATAACAAATCTTGTGCTTCTGAAGCGGATGTCGTCCCGCGGAACGATTCTAATTTTTCAGCACTCATTTCTGAAAAACGAATGCCGACCGATGCTGCACCTGCTCCTTTTAACGCTTCCACGATCGCCATTTGTAACGTCATTTGCTCAGGCGTTCCAGATTTCGTAATTTCTACTTTCACGCTAACGTGTTGTTTTTCCTCTTTGATCGACACTTCTAAAATTCCGTCGATTTCCTGTAAAGATCTATGTAAAAACGGTTCTTCGAGCGCTCCTACAATATCGCGCACTTGTTGTTCATTTAACAAAGTAGCCACTCCTCTTAACGAAAATTTCTTTCCTTTTCAGTATATCATAGTCCTTTCTGAACCATACCGAAAGCGCTTATAAAAAAAGGCCTAGCTTACGATCGTAAGCTAGGCCGCTCTATCAATTAGTTGTCGCGTGAGTTAACGTGACCGATTGATAAGTATTTTGTATTTAAGTATGGCTCGATTCCTTCGATTCCACCTTCAGCTCCAAGTCCACTCTCTTTAATTCCTCCGAATGGTGCTTGTGCTGCAGTTGGTGCTCCATCGTTCCATCCTACGATACCGTATTCTAAGTTGTCATGTAAAAATGTTGCTGTACGGTAGTCGTTTGTGAAGAAGTATGATGCTAAACCGAACGGTGTATCGTTTGCGATTTCAACTGCTTCTTCTAACGTTTTGAATGGTGTTAATGGTGCGACTGGTCCGAACGTTTCTTCTTGCATGATTGTCATGTCAAGCGTTACGTTTTTAAGAACCGTTGGTGCTACGAAGTATGAGTTCTCTTCAGCTTTTGTACCTTCTTGGCTCGTAAGAACTTCTGCACCTTTGTCGATCGCATCTTGGATTTGAGCGACAATTTTGTCATAGCTTGATTTGTTAATAACTGGTCCGACTTCTGTGTCTGGGTCAAGACCGTTACCCATGCGAAGTTCGTTCGCACGTTTACCGAGCATGTCTGAGAATGTATCCATAATTGACTCGTCTACGAGTACGCGGTTCGCACAAACACACGTTTGTCCAGCGTTACGGAATTTTGATGCAAGCGTTTGCTCAACAGCGTATTCTAAATCAGCATCTTTACATACGATAACTGGTGCGTGTCCACCGAGTTCCATCGTTAAGCCTTTTACAGTTGCTGCACTGTCGCGCATTAATGTTTTACCAACATCTGTTGATCCTGTGAACGTAATTTTCTTCACTTCTGTTGCTTCTGTGAAGAGACGGCCTACAACGCTTCCGCGTGCGTTTACACATTGTACTACTTCTTTTGGGAAGCCTGCTTCGTGTGCAAGTTCGATCATACGCATCGTTGTAAGTGGAGTTTCAGTTGCTGGTTTAACGATGAATGTACATCCTGCTGCGAGTGCAGGTGCTGCTTTACGCGCCATCATTGATCCAGGGAAGTTCCACGGTGTAATCGCTGCCACTAAACCGACTGGTTGTTTGCTAACGATGATACGTTTGTCCGTAGAGCTTGCTGGCACTGTACGTCCGTAAATACGTTTTGCTTCTTCAGCGTACCAATCGATGTACGTTAAAGCTGAACCGAGTTCACCTTTCGCTTCTGCTAATGGCTTACCGTTTTCTGTCGTAATGATTTCAGCGAGCTCGTCCATGTTTTCACGGATTAAATCGCCCCAACGGCGTAACATTGCTGAACGCTCATCTGCTGTTGTGTTTCTCCAAACTTTGAATGCATCGTCACCCGTTTTAATCGCTTGTACGATTTCTTCTTCCGAGTTGTAAGCTACTTCTTTGATCGCTTCACCCGTTGCTGGGTTGTAGACTGTAAATGTCTTAGTCATTTTGAATTGTCATCTCCTTTAATTTGAATGAGAAGCGATTCCGCCAGGCGAAATCGCTTCTTCAATTTACTTCTATTTATTACTTTATCACTTTACTGATTCGAATGCGTCTTTTAAGATTGCGAAACCTTTTTCGAGTTCTTCTTCAGTAATGACGAGTGGTGTCAAGAAACGAATGACGTTGTTGTGAATACCTGCAGTGATAAGGAGCAATCCGTTATCGTTTGCATATTTTGCGATTGCGTTTACGATATCTGCTGCTGGCTCTTTTGTTGTGCGGTCTTTAACGAGCTCTACTGCAACCATGTTACCTAAACGACGGATGTCGCCAACGAAGTCGTATTCTTTTTCGTATCCTTTTAATTCTTCTTCGATGCGAGCACCGATTTCTTCTGCACGGTCTGTTAAGTTTTCATCTTTGATGATGTCGATGATTTCTAATGAAGCGACACATGCTACTGGGCTTCCTGAGTATGTTCCACCGATTTCACCTGGTGTTGGTGCGTGGATGACGTCTGAACGTCCTACTACTGCTGCAAGTGGAAGTCCGCCTGCGATTGATTTAGATAATGTCATTAAGTCTGGTTGTACGTCGAACTGTTCGATTGCGAACATAGTTCCTGTACGTGCAAATCCAGCTTGAATTTCGTCCGCTACGAATAAGATGCCGTGCTCTTTACAGAACGCTGCAACTTCTTGAACGAATTTCTTAGGAGGAACGATGAATCCACCTTCACCTTGAACAGGTTCCATAACAACACATGCTACCGCTTCAGGAGCAACTGTCGCTACGAAAAGTTCTTTGAATTCAGCGATTACTGAATCTACGTACTCTTCGTCTGACATGTCAGCTGGTTTGCGGTACATGTATGGGTAAGGAGCTTGGTACACTTCTGGTGTGAATGGACCGAAGCCAATTTTGTATGGTTTTACTTTACTTGTCATACCCATTGTTAAGTTTGTACGTCCGTGGAATCCACGTGTGAATGAAACGACTGCTTGACGTCCAGTGTAACGACGTGCAAATTTAACAGCGTTTTCAACTGCTTCCGCACCTGTGTTGAATAATGCTGCTGCCGCATCTTCGATTGGAGCAATTTCACTTAATTTTTCAGCAAGCTCGATATAGCTTTCGTACATAATGACGTTGAAGCTTGGGTGTAAAAATTTATCTACTTGTTCATGGACAACTTTCGTTACGCGTGGGTGGCTGTGACCTACGTTTAACGTACCGATCGCTGCTGCGAAGTCGATCCACTCGCGACCTTCGATATCTGTAATTGTTGACCCCTGTGCTGTAGCTGCAAAGTTTAAGTTACCGTTTCCAATACCACGTGAAACGTATTTTTGGCGTTTTTCTTGTAATTCAGTCGTTCTTGACATTGTTTCATCTCTCCTTTTTGGTTACTAATTGCTAGTATACCAATTCGTTGATAGTATAGAAAGTATCAAAATTCAAAATGTTTTGGTACCAGATTGGAGGGATTCATTATTTTTTTCGTTAATTTAGATAAATCGAACAAAGAAGATTTTCTCTATCAACAGCTATACAAAGAAATTAAGAGGGCCATATTGAATCAAGAGTTAAAAGAAGGTGAAAAATTACCTTCCAAACGAACGTTTGCTGATCAACTCAATGTAAGTGTTAACACGATCACGAACGCCTATGAACAATTGCTCGTCGAAGGATACATTTATGCGATCGAACGAAGCGGCTACTTCGTAGAAAAAATTACGCAATTGTCCGAGCAACATAATGACCCGTCACACGACTTACCTAAAAAACTGAAAGAAAAAAAGGAAAATGAACAGTCTGGATGGCTATCCCTCTCCCACATCGGTACAGATATTGAATTGTTTTCCTTTAAAGAATGGTTCAAATGTCAGCAACTTGCAATCGACAACCATAGCTCTGAATTCGAGTATATCTCACACCAACAAGGGCCGTATACCGTGCGTGAAACGATCGCGAACATGATCAAAATGACACGTAGCGTCGAATGTGAACCTGAGCAAATTGTGTTAAGTGTCGGCACCCAAGCGCTCATGTCTCAATTACTCGGCTTACTGCAACGTGAACATAACCGCCCCGTCGATATCGCGGTCGAAAATCCTGGGTACGTTCGGTTGTACCATTTAATGAAACAAAAAGGTGCGAATGTCATCCCGATTGAAGTCGATGAAGATGGCATCGATACGGAAGCGGTCGACCAAAGTGATCCCGACCTCGTCTTCGTTACACCGAGTCACCAATTTCCGACTGGAGCGATCATGTCGATTTCCCGACGGATTGAATTATTGAATTGGATCGTTCAAAAGCCAGATCGCTATATCATTGAAGATGATTACGATAGCGAGTTTAAATACCAAACAGATAATATTCCTTCCCTCCAAAGTTTAGACGGTGAACAACGTGTCATTTACATGGGTTCCTTTTCAAAGTCTTTGTTGATGGGGTTCCGTATTAGTTATATGGTACTTCCTTTTCCGATTCTCGAAAAATACCGTGAACATTACAAACATTTGCTTCCTTTGAATGACATGCTTAGTTTGTTCACATTGCATGAATTTATTCAAAAAGGATCTTACATGCAGCACGTGCGAAGAATGAACCAACATTATGAAAAGCAACGCCTAACGCTCGTCGACGCATTAGAAAAAAAGTTCGGTGACGATTTATCGATTCATGACGTCCCTGCAGGGTTGCATTTCATCGCAACGTTTAAAACGCATAAATCGTACGAACAAATCGAAGCGGATTTGACACGTTACAAACTCGACGCAAATACGATCCGCCGATTTTACATTCAGGATGAACCGACAAACAACGGTTCCGTTTCACTCGTCATCGGATTTGCCGCCTTAAAAAAACGGTCCATTAACCAAGCAGTCGACCGATTGCATCACGTCATTTATACGTAAAAAAGCTCATGAGCCGAGGCTCATGAGCTTATTTTTTAGTAATATTCTTCTTCGTTTTCGATTCGTTCTAAATCTTCATCCATAATACGGTTTGCACGTTCTGTTCCTGTCTCTCCTGCTTTCGCGAAGCTTTTCGTTGAGTAGAAGTAGAACACAACTCCGAGCACTGACCAAACGAGTACGATGACCCATTCATGTGGCCATGAAAGTGCTGCTGGCATACCTGGTAAGTATAAAACGAATACGAACAGTGATAAGAGAACCGCTAACCAACCGATCACTGTACCACCTGATAATTTAAACGGACGACGCATGTTCGGGAATTTCTTCCGAATCACGATAAATGAAATCGATACCATTAACCATGCGACGACGAGTCCGATACCACCTGCGTTTACTAACCATCCGAGTGACTCTGCTCCGAAGAACGGTGCCATCGTCGTTAAAACAGCGATTAAAAGAATCGCACGGTGGGGTGTTCCGTAACGCTCGTGTAACACACCTAACGCTTCTGGAAGCATACCGACGTTTGCCATCGCATAAATCGCACGGCTACCACCGACGTAGAATCCAATCCAGCTCGTTAAAATACCACCGACTCCTGCTAAAATTAAGAAGTCTTTCATGAGTACGCTACCGCCGAACGCTTCTTTCATCGCATCCGCTGTAACGAGGTCTGAATCTGCTAACTGCTGTGCGTCTAATACACGTGATACTCCGAAGATGACCGCAATGTACCAAATGATTGCGAGTGCAACTGAGAAGACGAGCAATTGACCAATCCGTTTACGTGGTAAGTCGATTTCTTCTGCAGCTTGCGGAATAACGTCGAACCCTACGAA
Organism: Planococcaceae bacterium Storch 2/2-2; assembly: GCA_009740415.1. Lineage (GTDB taxonomy): Bacteria > Bacillota > Bacilli > Bacillales_A > Planococcaceae > Savagea. The sequence continues at coordinate 139,798 of WOYE01000008.1, forward strand.
CATGAACGGCGTCATAACGAGTACGACGAAGAATCCTTTCACACCATCAACGAAGAACGGTTCCATATTCGCTGTCGTTCCTGCGAATGAACTTCCTCCGATTAAAAGAATACCTGCTAAAATAATTAATACCGTTAAAACGAAAGTAACGAAACTTGCTAATTTTAATCCACGGTAGTTAACTGCCGCGATTAAGATCGATCCGATGACTCCGACTGCTAACCAAGTTAAGTAAAGTGTTTGTGGTTCTCCACCTGACGAACTTGGGATATCATACAATGGAACCTTCAAAAATGCTTCTCCAAATAACGATTGGAATACTGTCGGTAAAGCTACTGCCTCAAATGCTACAACCGATACGTATCCGAGTACGATCGCCCACATCGTTATAAAGGCGGGAACCCTTCCGAGTCCTTTATACGCATAATACAATTCTCCACCAGCAAGTGGAATTGCTGAAGCTAATTCTGCATAAGTTAATCCTACTAAAATAACCATCGTTCCACCGACTAGGAAGGCGAGCATCGCACCGAGCGATCCTGCTTTCATAATCCATGCCCCAGCTGTTACAACCCATCCCCATCCGATCATAGCACCAAATGCGAGGGCAAGAACGTCACGGTTTCCAAGAACTTTAATTAAACCCTGATCTTCATTCATCCATATCCACCTCTTTTAAAGTTTCATTCAGAAGATGTACTCATAACACTCTCATAATTTCGCCCAAATAAAAAAAGCGAACGCTTTCAAATGATTCATCTTTTCTCCCACGTCCCAAATGGCATTAAAGACTCTTGTAAAGCGCTTTCAGACAGCGTCATAAAAAAATATGTCGCTACAACTAATAAAGTAGCGTACAACTTTCTGAATGGCATGTCAATTAGTGTATCATAAAATGAGAGGAAGCGTAACATTTTCTGAAAATTTTATCACGTCTCGTCATGAAAAAAGACAACTTTCATCACATTTAATTGTAATAATCAGAAAATAACCTCTAACATTTTATTATCATTCTCTATAATATACGATTTTAATCATTTTGGGAATACCTTTGCATGAAGTAGCATAATTTCGTACAAAGCACCTATTATTATACCTCATTTCTCACTTCATTTCATCTGAACTTCACTCATTTCGTAAAAAAAGCCTAGAAAGTTCATCTAGGCTTCGTTTCTAATCTTCTAAAATTTCCATTCTCGTCTCAATATCGCCACGCCAATCGATGATACCACCGAGCATATTAATGACCGTATAGCCACGGGCTGCCATATATTGTCCGAGATGATACGTTCGATTGCCCGAACGGCAAATTAAAATATAAGGTGTTTCTGGATCGAATTCATCCAAACGAGCAGGCACTTCTTGCATCGGAATGTGAACCGCTTGTGGGATCGTACCCATCGCTACTTCAAAGTCTTCACGGATATCGATAATATTTACGTCTTCTCCTGCATCTAATAATGCGAGTACTTCATCCGTTGTCATATGTTGTAACTCTTTCATCGTTATCACCTTTTTCTCAAATTAAAAACGTTCTTTCCTTCCTACTCGTCATATCGTACCACGTTTGACGAAAAGATAGAAAGGAAAGAACGCGCCTTTTAATCGCTGACGACGGTTAATTTTTCTCGAATACTCGTTCGCTCTTTCGGTTCAGGAATGTGTTCTGCGTAACCGATCATTAACGTAGCGACAATTTTTTCACCACGTTGGACACCGATTGCTTCGCGAAATACAGGGTCATAAATGTAGTTGTTCGTCCGCCATACCATACCGATTCCTCGAGCCCAAGCAGCGAGCTGGAAATTTTGGATCATCGCGCTCACTGCTCCATAGTCTTCATCCCACGTCCGTTGACGAGGATCTTCCGGCATAACGACGACGAGGTGAAGTGGAATATTTCGGTAATACTCTCCTTTTCTTTTAGATAACTCAGAAAGCTCACCTTTCGCATCACGCTCTGTCTTCCAAAACGCTTCCACGAATCGATCTTTCCCACTACCTTCGAATGCAATGAAGCGCCACGGCTCTGTTAGTTTGTGATTCGGCGCCCATTTAGCTACTTCTAACAACTCGATGATCTCTTCTAAGTCCACCGCTTCATCTTTGAAACGTTTAATCGTCCGTCGCGTCACAATCGCTTGTTCTACTTCATTTCGAAATGTCACATCGCTCACCCTTTTCAATTGATAATTATTCTCATTATATAGGAACGTTGATTGTTTTGCCACCTTCTTGAACAACTTACCTATATTACTCATTTTACAGTTCGTTTACAAATGGGTCTCAACATACTACATCCTCTCTAAACGTGATATACTCGACGATGAGAAAGAAAGGATGACTAATTCGTGAAACGTTTTTTCACCACTTTACTTATGGCGTTCCTATTTGTAGCTATGCCATTGGAGGCTTTCGCAGCCAATCACCAATTTACTGACATTCCGACGACGCACCGTTTCCACAACGACATTCAATTGCTCTTGGAACGGGACATCGTCAATAAAACAGATCAATTTTACCCAGGACGTGTCGTCACGCGTGGGGAAATTGCAGAATTGCTCGCTCGTGAAGCAGGATTCAGCAACCCACCTACGAATACAAAGTTTAAGGATGTCCAACGAAACCATCCACGGTCAGGGTACATTTACCACGCAACGGATGCAGGAATCATTCAAGGATTCCCGGATGGTACATTCCGTCCGGATGCCAAACTGACACGAGGTCAGCTCGCTCAAGTGCTGTCACGTGCGTTCGATTTGAAAGCGACTGGAAAAGTATCTTTCAAAGACGTGACACCGAAAGTGAGTTCTTATGAAGGCATTCAAAAACTCGTCGGTGCCGGCATTACATCTGGTTATGCAGATGGAACATTCCGTCCACATGCGAACTTATCACGTGGCGAGGTTGCTGCCTTTATCGCTCGTGGCATTCGTGCTAAAGAAAATGTCGTCTCCTCTGAACATGTAAAAGGTACATTACTCGTTGGCGATGACATCGAAGCTGGAGAATATGCTCTTTTCCGTACAGATGCACAAAAAACAGTTCGAATCAAAAATGATGAAACTCACCATTATACATTTGAAACGACATTGCCAGAAAGTGGACCGCTCTTCGTCAATGTGAAATGGGGATACGTCATCGATGCAGGAGCTGGTCTTCGCTATATGAAAGCGGAAGACTACTTATCGTCTGGCAACTCTTTAACGACAGGTGGCCATTACCGCATCGGTAAAGACTTACCAGCTGGAACGTACAAATTAGAAGCGATCAACAAAGATCGTAAAAGTTTTTACTTAGTCCAACGTTCAAGTAACCCATTCGACAGTCATTTAGCTGAACTTCGTTTCGAGTTCCCAGGAACGGCAGAAGTGACCGTACGTGACGGCGATTACTTATTCGTTGAAAATGCGCGTCAAGTGAAAAAATAACAATAAAAAAGATCTCTGCCTCATCGGCAAAGATCTTTTTTTATTTCAATTGAAACTTACGCGGACGAATGAACCACGTTCCTATACCAATCATGATCAAACCGAGCGTTAAAAAGACGATGTAGTCTTCCTCACCGGTTTGTGGGAGTTGCTCCTTTTTCTTCGTTTGATCTGTCTGATCGGTAGTCGGTGTAATCGTCGTTGTCGTTGCAGGACGGCGTTTCGTTCCTTCAATAATTACAGGTGCTACCGGTTGATGGTAAACATGGTTAATCACTTCAGGTTTAATTTCTCCATCGATCCATCGATAAACCGTCACGGTTTTTTCGTAACCGTCTTCACCAGGAATTTCTTTCGTTTCGTCGCGATACATCTGGTCATCCGTTTGACGCTTCGGAGTTGTCGGATGCGGAATGATACGCTCTTCTACTTCGGTGCGATCTTTCGTTCCGATGAGACGGACTTCATGTACAGGGTCGATGACCGTCGTACTCTCTTCTATCCGTTCACGATCGATTTCTTCTTTCGTTTCTTCGTCATAATACACTTTAAACGTTTCTACTTTTTTTCCTTTAACGCCTTTCGTCGTCACTTCATCGAATCCGACTTCTTTCGTGTCGTCATACGTATACGTTGTTTCAAAAGGAATTTCAGTAATGACTTGCTCTTGCTTCATATTGCTTTCATCTGATGTCGTCACTTCAGGAGAAACGTTCCCTTTCGTTTCTACGACAGGTGTCTCCGACTCGAACACTACAATTGCATGTTCACGCTCTAACAACTCACTGCCTGTTAACGGGGTCTCCATCGTCGCAAGAACATTTCCTTCTCCATCTACGCGCTGAATATCGTACACATCGCCTAATTGAACAGCTGATTGTTTCATCTGAAACAATTCACCTACCGTCAATTGTTCGAGGGCATCTCGTTCATACGTTGCAATCGCTTCATCATTTTTCATAATCGTGAGGTGATCGGCTTTCGATAACTTCATTTCTAACTGAAGCGTATCGTTCGCAATCCACTCCATATGAATCAACGGGGTCTCTTTAGCAGCGATCCGATCGCTTTGTAAAAAAAGCGGGATGCTCGTAGCTAACAATGTCGTTGCTGCGACCATCATCCATTTATGTTTTCTCATTGTGGAACCTCCTTTTCTTTACGCCAAGTCTTTCCTTCACTTTCATTATCTTTCCTTTTCTTTCGTTCGTCAAAGTTCTTTGGAAAAAAGCATAAAAAAACTCTTCTCGGGAACCCGAGAAGAGTGAAAATCGTTGAATAACGATTAACGTTTTGAGAACTGTGGACGACGACGTGCGCCGCGAAGACCTGGTTTTTTACGCTCTTTCATACGTGGGTCACGTGTTAAGAGTCCTTCCGCTTTTAAAGCTGGACGGTATTCAGGATCTACGTTTAACAATGCACGTGCAATTCCGTGACGGATTGCTCCTGCTTGTCCTGTGAATCCACCACCATTAACGTTAGCATGAACATCATAGCTTCCTAATGTTTCTGTAACTGCTAATGGTTCTTTGATCAATTCACGAAGTGTTTCGAATGCAAAGTAGTCTTCCGCATTACGGTTGTTAACGATGATTTGTCCATCACCAGGAACGAGACGTACGCGTGCTACTGAATGTTTACGACGGCCTGTGCCAGTATATTGTACTTGTGCCAAAAGTTTTCCTCCTCTTTAATTACCCGCGAAGCGTAAATGCTTCTGGTTGTTGTGCTGTATGTGGGTGGTTCTCTCCAGCGTAAACGTGGAGCTTTTTAGCTGTTTCACGGCCTAATGGACCGTTTGGAAGCATGCCTTTTACAGCGAGTTCGATCATACGCTCTGGGCTCTTTTCGATCATTGTTGCTGCGTTACGCTCTTTCATGTTTCCTGTATAACCTGTGTGACGGTAATACATTTTGTCTTGCATTTTATTACCTGATAAATGAATTTTTTCAGCGTTGATAACGATCACGTGATCGCCTGTATCAACATGTGGTGTAAACGTTGGTTTGTGCTTACCACGTAAAAGTGTAGCGATTTCTGATGCGAGACGACCTAAAGTTTGTCCTTCAGCGTCGATCACGTACCAATTGCGCTCTACTTCGTGACCTTTTGCCATAAATGTTGTACGCATTTTCGTTCCTCCTAGTTAACTACGAATCTATCGTTTTCTCTATCCCTAAACACAAATAAACTTTCGGGGCTTTTTTGTGGGGTTATTAGAAATACCATTTAATATCATATCTTTTCTAAAGAGTGAAGTCAAGCATTTTATAAAAGAAACACCAGGTTTAGTTGTCATTATTTTCGTAATCGACTCGTACGAGATACAAACCGTGTGCTGGTGCTGTTTTCCCTGCTTTTGTTCGATCTTTCTGCAACATAATTTTCGAAATATCTTCCGGCTCATTCCAGCCTCGTCCGACCGCGATTAACATCCCTGCAATCGTTCGAACCATATTGTATAAAAAACCGTCTCCGGTCACATCCATAACGAGCTCGTCGCCTTTTCGATCGATCGTTAATTGAGTAATCGTCCGTACCCGATTGTCAGTTCCCGTCTTCGAGGAACAGTAACTCGTAAAATCGTGCGTCCCGATAAAGTGCTGAGCCGCTTCTTGCATACGTTCTAAATTAGGACGTAAATGACCGAGCCAAACGGAATAATTGCGTTCAAATGGGGAATGAACCGGTTCATACGACCATTTGTAACGATACGTTTTCCCCGTTGCACTGTAACGCGCATGAAACGATTCATCCACTTCTTCTACCGCAACGATTCGAATGTCTTTCGGCAATAAGACGTTTAAAGCGACGATCCATCGATCCGTTGGAATCGATAGTGGTGTATCGAAATGGATGACTTGACCGAGCGCATGAACGCCCGCATCCGTACGCCCACTAGCGACAGAATGAATCGCATCATCTTTATGCAACTTTCGAAGCGCTCGATCAATTTCACGTTGAACGGTACGTCCAGTCGGCTGTGATTGATACCCTTCAAAATGAGTTCCATCGTAAGCGACGGTCGCTTTCATTCGTTTCATGAAAAAACACTCCTTTTAATGACGGAAATAAATGAGAAGTCCGGCTACTACGAAAAGAGATAGTAAGGCGGCTGTATCTTGCCAACGCCACGTCAATTGTCGATAACGTGTTCGACCTTCACCACCGCGATACCCCCGTACTTCCATCGCAGTCGCTAAATCACCTGCTCGTTTAAACGCACTGACGAAAAGTGGTACGAGTAATGGAACGACCGCTTGTAACCGTTCTTTCAAAGAACCGGTATGAAGGTCTGATCCACGAGCCACTTGTGCTTTTACAATTTTATCGGTTTCATCCATTAACGTCGGAATGAATCGCAATGAAATCGACATCATCAAAGCAAGTTCATGGACAGGAACGTTGATCGCTTTCAGCGGTCCTAATAACAGTTCGACACCATCTGTAATCGAAATCGGTGACGTCGTTAACGTTAAGATCGTCGTCACAACGATGAGCGAGAAAAATCGAATCGAAATGAACAGACCTTGTCGGACCCCTTCTTCTTCAATCGTTCCGAACGGTAGTTGGATGAGAACCGAACCACCTTTCGTAAAGATGACGTGCATCAAAAACATAAAAGCGATCAAATAAAATATAATTTTTAATCCGTTGTACAAATACGTAAACCGAATGCCTGACAGTTTAACGATGAACAATGTGAAAGCGAGAAGCAATGTGTACGTCAGTGGATTGTTTGCTAAAAAGACGAGAAAGATGAAGAAAAAGATGAATAACAACTTAGAACGTGGATCGAGTCGATGAACGAAGCTCGTCCCGGGAATGTAGCGACCGATGATCATTTTTTCAAGCATTCGGTTCACCCCGCTTCAAAACACGAGCGATTTCGTCCGCTAGCCGTTCCTCTGTTAAACAAATCGGTAAAGAAACGCCCCATTTCCTTTCGAACTGTCGCTGAAAATGAACCGATTGCGGTACGTCCAAACGGTAGGATTCAATCAATGTTTCATCCGCAAACAATTGCTCAGGAGGTCCTTGAGCGACTGCCGTTCCTTCATGCATGATGACGAGCTGGTCTGCGTAGCGCGCGGCATCTTCCATACTATGTGTGACGAGAACTGTCGTTAACTGTTTCTCTTGATGAAGTCGATAAAACAGTTCCATCATCTCTTTACGACCTTTCGGATCTAACCCTGCCGTCGGTTCGTCTAAAACGAGTACGTTCGGTTCGAAAGCGAGTACGCCAGCAATTGCGACACGGCGCATTTGGCCTCCCGATAAATCGAATGGCGATTTTTCTAACGTACCTTCTGGCAAGCCGAGCAAATCGACGAGTTCATGCGCACGTCGGCGCGCTTCTTCTTCGGGAACACCGAAGTTCATCGGCCCGAACATAATGTCTCGTTCGACAGTTTCTTCAAACAACTGGTGTTCCGGAAACTGAAAAACGATACCTACTTCGGAACGAATCGTACGAAGTTGTTTTCCTTTCGTTTCTGCTGTAAGCACTCTGTCGCCGATTTTCACCGTCCCTGTCGTCGGTTTCAATAGACCATTTAAATGCAATAATAAAGTCGACTTTCCTGATCCCGTATGCCCGACGATCGCCGTGTACGACTGAGAAGGCATCGTTACGTCGACATCGTGTAAAGCTTCTGTTTCAAACGGGGTATTCACGGCGTATCGAAAACCTACACGCTCGAATGATACGTCCATAACGCATTCACCAACTCTTCTTCTGTCATCACTTGTTCTTGCAAGGGCAGTCCTTGTTGCTCGAGTAATTGAGCCATTTTTAAAGCAAAGGGTAAGTCCAAACCGATCGTCTCTAACTCCATCCCATTTGCGAAAATTTCTTCAGGCGTCCCTGTCATAAGACAACGCCCTTCGTTCATCACGATGACGTGATCAGCGAGTAACACTTCTTCTAAATCGTGCGTGATCGACAATACAGTTAAGTCGATCGTATCGCGTAGCGCTTTCACCGTTTGAATGACTTCAGCTCTTCCTTGAGGATCAAGCATAGAGGTCGCTTCATCTAAAATAAGAAGCTCTGGATGTTGTGCGATCGCACCCGCAATTGCGACTCGTTGTTTCTGCCCACCTGATAAATGATGAGGCTCTGCTGTTAAAAATTGATCCATGTTGACGACACGTAACGCTTCTTCAACACGTCTCACCATTTCTTCGTGTGGCACTCCTCGGTTTTCTAATGCGAAGGCTACGTCGTCTTGAACAGTCGCTCCGACAAACTGATTGTCCGGGTTTTGAAAGACGATTCCTAGACGTGCACGGATATCCCATACGTTTTCTTCCGTATAGATGGATCCGAACAACTTCATTTCACCTGAAATGGGTAAGAGTAAGCCGATCATCAATTGAGCCAACGTCGACTTCCCTGATCCGTTATGGCCGACGATTGCTACCCAGTCGCCCCGTTGCACGTGAAATGACACGTCTTGCAATGCGAAGCGTACATCTTTATTTTCAGGAACGTACGTGAACGAAACATTTTTCGCTTCAACGATCGGTATCGTTTGAGACATAGGAACTTCCCCCTTTTTCATTTATTTTAAAAAAACAAAAAAGCGCGCACCTCATCCGAAGAAATGCGCACAGCGATTATGTGTATATTGCCAGGTGCTCAATCCGGCAATGCGGATGAGATGCGTAGAGCTAGACCAGCGATCATCGCCCGCCAATCGTAACACTCCATGCTTTGTCTAATTGTCGTATAAAACAAATGGTACATTGATGTTGTGCTCGGGACGATTCAACTCGGAATGCCAACTAGCACATATAGAAAAATGGTGTGACTGTGCGTACGCCAGACACACCACTTTCATCATTACACGAGTTCGATTACTACAACAGGTGCTGCGTCTCCGCGGCGTGGTCCCATTTTCATAATACGAGTGTATCCACCGTTACGCTCTGCATAGCGTGGTGCGATGTCGTCGAATAATTTTTGAAGTACGTATGTTTCAGTTTCGTTTCCTTCTTCGTCAGTTGTTGTAACAACTTCACGACGGATGAATGATGCTGCTTGACGACGAGCGTGTAAATCCCCGCGCTTTCCAAGAGTGATCATTTTTTCAACGACTGAACGTAATTCTTTAGCACGTGCTTCTGTCGTTTCGATGCGCTCATGCATGATGAGATCTGTCGAAAGATCGCGAAGTAATGCTTTACGTTGTGAACTTGTGCGTCCAAGTTTTCTGTATGACATAACAGTTTCCCTCCCTCAAAGGTTAAGTTTTAGTCTTCTGAGCGTAACTCTAAGTTGAGCTCATCTAACTTCGATTTCACTTCATCAAGTGATTTACGGCCTAAGTTACGTACTTTCATCATCTCTTCTTCAGTTTTGTTCGTTAACTCAAGAACAGTGTTGATGCCTGCACGTTTTAAGCAGTTGTATGAACGAACAGAAAGGTCTAATTCTTCAATTGTCATTTCAAGAACTTTTTCTTTCTGATCTTCTTCTTTTTCAACCATAATTTCAGCTGACTGTGCTTCATCTGTCATGTTGACAAATAAGTTTAAGTGCTCTGTTAAAATTTTAGCTCCGAGCGATACCGCTTCTTTCGGACCGATGCTTCCATCTGTCCAAACGTCAAACGTTAGTTTATCGAAGTTTGTACTTTGTCCAACACGTGTATTTTCCACTTGGAAGTTTGCACGTGAAACAGGTGTGTAAATTGAGTCAACCGGAATGACACCGATCGCTAAATCTTCACGCTTGTTTTGATCGGCTGGGACGTACCCACGACCACGAACAGCATACATGCGCATGCGTAAATGTCCGCCTTTTGCAATTGTTGCGATCGGAAGGTCTGGATTTAAAATCTCTACGTCGCTATCGTGCATAATGTCTGCAGCAGTTACGACTCCTTCGTCTTTCACATCAATTTCGATTACTTTTTCGTCATCTGAGTAAATTTTAAGAGCGAGTTGCTTAATGTTCAAAATGATCGTTGCAACATCTTCTACGACACCATCAATCGTTGAAAACTCATGAAGGACACCGTCGATTTGTACAGATGTTACGGCAGCTCCTGGTAATGAAGAAAGCAATACGCGACGTAATGAATTACCTAACGTATTCCCGTATCCACGCTCAAGTGGTTCGATCACGAATTTCCCGAACGTTCCATCTTCTGCTAATTCAATCGTTTCAATTTTCGGCTTTTCAATTTCGATCATTTTACATGTATCCTCCTTCAAAACGTCTCTTGTTGAACGTGTTCCATATGAAATTGCTTTCCATAGACGGTAGTGCAATCACGTAGCCACTTAAAAAGCGGTACGGTGAATCAAATGGAATCAACCGATTAGACGCGACGACGTTTTGGTGGACGGCAACCGTTATGTGGAACTGGTGTGACGTCGCGGATTGCTGTTACTTCGAGCCCTGCAGCTTGAAGTGAACGAATCGCAGCTTCACGTCCTGCTCCCGGTCCTTTAACTGTCACTTCAATTGATTTTAAACCTTGTTCCATAGCTGTTTTCGCAGCTGTTTCAGCCGCCATTTGTGCAGCGAATGGAGTTGATTTACGTGATCCTTTGAATCCGAGTGCACCTGCACTTGACCATGAAATCGCATTTCCGTGTGTATCTGTTAATGTCACAATCGTGTTGTTGAATGTAGAACGAATGTGTGCAATACCTGTGTCATACGTTTTTTTCACGCGGCGTTTGCGTGCTTGTTTTTTAACTGCCATTGTTTACGTTACCTCCTTTTTAATTATTTCTTTTTGTTAGCGATTGAAACTTTTGGACCTTTACGTGTACGTGCGTTGTTTTTCGTCTTTTGTCCACGAACTGGTAATCCGCGACGGTGACGCATACCACGGTAGCTACCGATTTCCATTAAACGTTTAATGTTTAATGATGTTTCACGGCGAAGGTCTCCTTCGAGTTTCAAGCTATCAACTGCTTGACGGATTTGATCGAGTTCAGCGTCCGTTAAATCACGAACACGTGTATCTTCAGATACTCCTGCTTCTGCTAAAACTTTTTGAGCAGTTGTTTTACCAATTCCGTAGATGTATGTTAAAGAAATTACTACGCGTTTTTCGCGTGGAATGTCTACTCCTGCAATACGTGCCATAAATTGTGCACCTCCTTTTTAAATTATCCTTGACGTTGCTTGTGCTTTGGGTTTTCGCAAATTACCATTACTCGACCGCGTCGGCGAATAACTTTACATTTTTCGCAAATCGGTTTAACGGATGGTCTTACTTTCATTCTAGCCCAACCTCCTTCAATATCTTCCGGAGTGCAAAAGTTTATTTAAAACGGTATGTGATCCGACCACGTGTTAAGTCATAAGGTGATAATTCTACTGTTACTTTGTCACCTGGTAAAATACGAATAAAGTGCATACGAATTTTACCTGAAACGTGCGCGAGCACTTCATGGCCATTCTCAAGTTCCACTTTAAATTCTGCATTCGGTAACGATTCTAGTACAGTACCTTCAACTTCAATTACATCTTCTTTCGCCATCATTCTAGTCTCCCTTCTATATATGATCAGGTTTCAACTTCACGAGCGCCATCGCTTCTTCAGCTTCCTTCAACATATGTCCGGAATTATATGAGTGATGTTCGAAAGACGTCTTCACACGATCCTTGTAGCTTTCGCTCATAAGTTTCCACAGATGATCTCCAACTAGCAAGTATGTTGAGAATGTTACCATTTGCATGATCAACACCCTAATTACCGGGCACAATATGCTTTTGCAGCTCGTCGTTCAAACATACTTTCCGTGCAAATAACGCTCACTTGTGCCCGGAAAGGATTATTGTTCGTCTTGTTGTAAAATTGCATCGACTGCTTTAAACACTTCGTCGATCGGTTTTTGACCATCGACATTTTTCAAGACACCTTGTTTCTCGTAAAAATCGAGAAGTGGTTGTGTTTGGCTCATATTTACTTCCAGACGATTTGTAACAGTTTCTGGATTGTCATCTGCACGTTGATAAAGTTCGCCGTCATCTTTGTCACAACGTCCTTCCACTTTCGGTGGATCGAACTGTAAGTGATACGATGAACCACAAACTTTACAAATACGACGACCAGTGAGACGTGAAATGAGTTCTTCTTTTTCAACGTTAATGTTGATCACATACGTTACTTTCTTTCCTAAGTCAGCGAGCAACTCGTTGAGTGCTTCTGCTTGTGGAACTGTACGTGGAAAACCGTCTAATAAAAATCCTTCATCACAATCTGCTTGGCTTAATCGCTCACGCACAATTCCAATAGTTACTTCATCTGGAACGAGTGAACCTTGATCCATGAACGATTTTGCTTTGACTCCAAGTTCCGTGCCTTCACTGATGGCAGCACGGAACATATCGCCTGTAGAAATATGGGGGATTGCGTATTTCTCGACAATTTTGTCCGCCTGAGTACCTTTACCAGCACCTGGCAGACCCATTAATACGATGTTCATACGTTTTGCCCTCCACTAGATTAGTTTATTGTTTCATAAATCCTTTGTAATGACGCTTCACAAGTTGTGATTCGAGTTGTTTCATTGTCTCCAATGCAACACCTACTACGATGAGTAAGCTCGTACCACCGATTTGCGCAGCTTCTGGTAAGTTACCAAATTTAACGAAGACGATCGGCATAATAGCGACAGATGCTAAAAATAGCGATCCGACGAATGTTAAGCGATATAACGTACTCGTTAAATACTCTTCCGTATTTGCTCCTGGACGAATGCCTGGGATATACGCCCCTTGCTTTTTCAAGTTATCCGCCATATTTTCTGGGTTCACTTGAACGAACGCATAGAAATATGTGAAAGCAATGATCAATGCGACGTAGATCGTTAAACCAACCATATTCGTGTAGTCAAATACGTAAAGAATCTTTTGTGTCACGCTCGTCGGTTCCATGAAACTCAACAACTGTTGAGGTGCCATGAAAAATGCCACGGCGAAAATTACTGGAATCACTCCGGCAGCGTTCAACTTAAGTGGTAAGTGTGTTTGTTGGCCTGCGAGCATTTGTTGCTGCTGACCTGTATTACGCTTCGCATACTGAATCGGAATTTTACGCAATGCTTCTTGTACGTAAATGACGAAAACTGTCACTGCGATGATCACAAGTAACAAGACGAGTAAAAATGCAATGTTAATGAAGAGGGCATCGCCTGCTCCACTAATTTTCATCTCATACAATTGGCCAACTGCGCCAGGGATTCCTGAGACGATACCTGCGAAGATAATGATCGAAATACCATTACCGACACCTTTTGCTGTAATTTGTTCCCCTAACCATAAGAGAAACGCAGTTCCAGCTGTTAAAACGACTGCGATAATGACGTATGTTGCAATACCTGTATCTTTCAAAATCGATCCTTGGAACATTTGGTTAAAACCAAATGACATAACGATCGCTTGAATGAATGCAAGTACGATTGTAAAGTAGCGAGTAAATTGAGCAAGCTTCCGTCTTCCGACTTCTCCTTGCTTCGACCACTCTGCAAACTTTGGAACGACATCCATTTGCAATAATTGCGTAATGATTGACGCCGTAATGTATGGCATAATTCCTAGAGCGAAAATAGAGAACTTCGCTAAGGCTCCTCCACCAAACATGTTCATCAACCCGAGAAGTTGGTTGTTACTTTCCTGCAATGCTCTCGCATCGACATAAGGAACAGTAATAAATGTACCTAATCGGAAAACGATTAGCAAGAGCAGTGTGTAAATAATTTTAGACCGGATCTCTTTCACTTTAAAAAAGCTCGAGATTGTCTGAAACATTATACCACCTCAGCTTGCCCGCCCGCTTTTTCGATTGCTTCTTTCGCTGAAGCAGAGAATTTATGAGCTTTTACAGTTAACTTTTTAGTAAGTTCACCGTTGCCAAGAATTTTAATTCCTGAACGTTCTTTGCTCACAACTCCAAGTTCGATAAGCAGCTCTGGCGTTACTTCCGTGCCCTCATCAAATTGATTGAGTGTTTCGATGTTTACAACTGTGTAATCTTTACGGTTGATGTTCGTGAATCCACGTTTTGGTAAACGTTGGAATAAAGGAGTTTGTCCACCCTCGAATCCTAAGCGAGTACCTCCGCCTGAACGAGCTTTCTGTCCTTTATGACCACGACCTGAAGTTTTTCCAAGTCCTGAACCATATCCACGTCCTACACGTTTACGCACTTTGCGTGAACCAGTTGACGATTGTAATTCATGTAATTTCATTTCGGCACCTCCTTGTTTGATAATTAGTGATTAGTTATCTTGAACAGTAACTAAATGACTCACTTTGTTAAGCATTCCTTGCACTGACTCGTTGTTTGCACATTCAACTGTGTCGTTTAACTTACGGAGGCCGAGTGCTTGAATTGTTTTACGTTGTTTCGGAGAAGCTCCGATTACGCTTTTAGTAAGGGTTACTTGAATTGTTTTAGCCATCGTCTATTCCCTCCCTTAACCTAGCAGCTCTTCAACAGATTTTCCGCGCAATTTTGCTACGTCTTCTGCACGTTTTAAATCTTGTAAACCAGCGATTGTCGCACGAACCATGTTGATCGGTGTGCTTGAACCGAGTGATTTAGAAAGAATATCTGTGATACCTGCTAATTCGAGAACCGCACGGACTGGTCCACCTGCGATAACTCCTGTACCTGAAGCTGCTGGTTTGATCATTACGCGGCCTGCTCCGAAACGTCCGAGCACTTCGTGAGGCGTTGTTCCGTCTACCATTGGCACTTCGATTAAGTTTTTCTTCGCGTCTTCGATCGCTTTACGGATCGCATCTGGAACTTCCAATGCTTTCCCTGTACCGAATCCTACACGACCATTTTTATCACCGACTACTACTAATGCTGTAAAGCGGAAACGACGTCCACCTTTAACAACTTTTGCAACACGGTTAATCGTTACTACACGTTCTTCAAATTCAGATTTCTGTTTGTTTTGACGCATGTGCTATTGTCCCTCCTTCACTTAAAATTGTAATCCGTTTTCACGAGCTGCATCTGCTAATGCTTTTACACGCCCGTGGAATAAGTATCCACCGCGGTCAAATACAACCGTAGTGACGTCTTTATCAGCTGCACGTTTCGCGATCAATTCGCCAACTTTTGCTGCTGCTTCTTTGTTTGATTTACTTGCTGTATCGCACTCTTTATCTAAAGTAGATGCGCTAGCGAGTGTTACACCGTTCACATCGTCTACGAGTTGAGCGTAAATATGTTTGTTTGAACGGAATACGTTGAGACGTGGACGTGCAGCCGTACCGCTAACTTTCGTACGAACACGACCATGGCGTTTTTTACGCACAACGTTTTTGTCTTTTTTCGTAATCATCCTGGTCACTCCTTCCAGATGCCTTTAGGCGGCATTATTTACCTGTTTTACCTTCTTTACGACGTACGTGTTCGCCTACGTAACGAACTCCTTTACCTTTATATGGCTCAGGTGGACGTGTTAGACGGATATTCGATGCGAGAGCACCTACGCGCTCGCGATCAATACCGCGTACGATGATTTTCGTGTTTTCAGGAACTTCGATTTCAATTCCTTCTTCTGGCGTAAACTCAACTGGATGTGAGTACCCTACGTTTAATACGAGTTTTTTACCTTGCAATTGTGCACGGTATCCTACCCCGATTAACTCGAGTGAACGTTCAAATCCTTTTGATACACCAACAACCATGTTATCTAAAACTGAACGAGTTGTACCGTGGATTGAACGGTGTTCTTTCGACTCTGAAGGACGGATTACGTTCATCTCGTTACCTTCTAATTCAATTTTCATTTCTTCGTTAAATGTGTTTGTTAATTCACCTTTCGGCCCTTTAACAGTAACTGTATTCCCTGGTTGGATGTCAACTGTTACACCTTCAGGGATTTCAATTGGTCGTTTACCAATACGTGACATGATCTTGCACCTCCATTCAAATGTAGCTTATTACCAAACGTATGCGACAACTTCGCCGCCGATTTGTTTAGCGCGCGCTTCTTTATCTGTTAACATTCCTTGTGATGTTGAAACGAGGGCGATACCTAAGCCGTTCAACACTTTTGGAACATCGTTTGACTGCGCGTACACGCGAAGTCCTGGTTTAGAAATACGTTTTAATCCTGTGATTACACGCTCGTCATCCTGACCATATTTTAAGAAAATACGGATGATGCCTTGCTTGTCATCTTCGACGAATTCTACGTCGCGGATGTATCCTTCACGCTTTAAAATTTCAGCGATTTGTTTTTTCATGTTTGAAGCAGGTACTTCCAACTTTTCGTGGCGAACTGTGTTCGCGTTACGAATACGAGTAAGCATATCTGCAATCGGATCACTCATAGTCATTCTTATTACCCTCCTTCCCTAATTAGGGGATTACCAGCTAGCTTTTTTGACGCCTGGAATTTGTCCTTTGTAAGCAAGCTCACGGAAACAAATACGGCAAAGTTTAAATTTGCGATAAACTGAATGTGGACGTCCGCAACGTTCGCAGCGTGTGTATTCACGTACTTTGAATTTTTGTGGACGTTGTTGTTTCACAACCATTGATTTTTTAGCCACGTTATAGCCTCCCTTTTATTATTACTTCTGGAACGGCATACCGATTTGTGCTAACAGCTCACGTGCTTCTTCGTCTGTATTAGCAGTCGTTACGATTACGATATCCATACCACGTACTTTGCTTACTTTATCATAGTCGATTTCAGGGAAAATAAGTTGCTCTTTCACGCCTAATGTGTAGTTTCCACGTCCGTCGAATGCTTTTTTAGAAACACCTTGGAAGTCACGTACACGTGGGAGTGAAACAGATACTAATTTATCGAGGAAATCGTACATGCGCTCTCCACGAAGCGTTACTTTCGCTCCGATTGGCATGCCTTCACGAAGACGGAAACCAGCAATTGATTTCTTCGCTTTCGTAATAACCGGTTTTTGACCTGAGATCAATGATAATTCTTCTACTGCTGAGTCAAGTACTTTAGCGTTTTGCACCGCATCACCAATACCCATGTTGATTACGATTTTGTCCACTTTTGGTACTTGCATAACAGAAGTATATTCAAACTTGCTCATAAGAGCAGGTGTAATTTCTTTTTGGAACTTTTCTTTTAAACGGCTCATTCTCGTTGGCGCCTCCTTTCAAAAGTTACTTATTTATCTAGCACTTCGCCAGATTTTTTAGCAACTCGAACTTTTTTCCCGTCTTCTACTTTGTAACCTACTCGTGTCGGTTCTCCTGTTTTAGGATCGATCACCATTACGTTCGAAACGTGAATTGCTGCTTCTTGATCAACAATTCCGCCTTGCGGGTTCAATTGGTTCGGTTTCATATGTTTTTTAACAACGTTTACGCCCTCTACAAGAACGCGATCTTGTTTAGGAAAAGCAGTTAAAACAACACCTGTTTTACCTTTGTCTTTTCCTGTGATAACCATCACTTTATCACCTTTTTTTACGTGCATTCTATCGCACCTCCTTGATTGGCACTATCCTGTGGATTAAAGTACTTCCGGAGCTAGTGAAATGATTTTCATGAAGTTGTTGTCGCGTAATTCACGAGCAACTGGTCCGAAAATACGTGTTCCACGTGGGCTCTTGTCATCACGGATGATGACACATGCGTTTTCGTCGAAAGTAATGTATGAACCGTCTTTACGACGTACACCGCTTTTTGAACGAACGATGACAGCTTTTACAACTTCACCTTTTTTAACAAGGCCACCTGGCGTTGCTTTTTTAACCGAACAAACGACGATGTCACCGATGTTTGCTGATTTACGGCCTGTACCTCCGAGCACTTTAATTGTTGAAACTTCACGTGCTCCAGAGTTGTCTGCTACTTTCATGTGACTTTCCTGTTGGATCATTGAGGCTACCTCCTCTCGGAATCTTCCGATGTCTTAATCTTGAATTAAATGATGATCGCTTCTTCGACGATGTCTACTAAGCGGAAACGTTTCGTCGCTGAAAGTGGACGAGTTTCCATGATGCGAACGATGTCGCCTTCTTTAGCAGTATTCAATTCGTCATGTGCTTTGAATTTTTTAGAATACTTTACACGTTTACCGTATAATTTATGCATTTTCTGTGTCTCTACAAGAACAGTAATTGTCTTATCCATTTTGTCAGATACGACACGGCCTGTGTATACTTTGCGTTGGTTACGCTCAGTCATGGCTGCAACCTCCTTCATCATCAGTTATTTGCACTGATTTCTCTTTGACGTATTACCGTTTTCATGCGCGCAATCGATTTACGTACTTGCTTGATGCGTGCAGTATTTTCTAATTGTCCTGTCGCTAATTGGAAGCGAAGGTTGAAAAGCTCTTCTTTCAGTGATTTGACGTTTTGCTCAATCTCTGCAGTTGTTAAGTCACGGATTTCTTTAGCTTTCATTAGATTCACCACCAATTTCTTTTCGTGTTACGAACTTGCTCTTGATTGGTAGTTTGTGAGCTGCAAGACGGAGTGCTTCACGTGCTGTTTCTTCTGGAACCCCTGCAATTTCGAACATTACACGGCCAGGTTTAACAACTGCGACCCATCCTTCAACAGCACCTTTACCAGATCCCATACGGACTTCAAGAGGCTTTTTAGTATATGGTTTATGTGGGAAGATGTTGATCCACACTTTACCTCCACGTTTCATGAAACGTGTCATTGCAATACGAGCTGATTCGATTTGACGGCTCGTTACCCATGCTGCCTCAGTAGCTTGTAAACCGTAGTCACCGAATGAAACATCTGCGCCGCCTTTTGTTTTACCGCGCATTTTCCCACGGAATACACGACGGTATTTTACACGTTTAGGCATTAACATATTATTTGCCTCCTTCCTCAGAGTTCTTCTTTACAGGAAGAATTTCTCCACGGTAGATCCATACTTTTACGCCAAGCTTACCGTAAGTAGTGTCTGCTTCAGCATGTGCATAGTCGATGTCTGCACGTAATGTATGAAGTGGAACAGTTCCTTCACTGTATGATTCGGCACGAGCGATATCTGCTCCGCCAAGTCGACCTGAAACTTGTGTTTTAATACCTTCTGCACCCGCACGCATTGTACGTTGGATTGCTTGTTTTTGTGCACGACGGAATGAAACACGGTTTTCTAATTGTTGTGCGATTGATTCTGCTACTAATTTCGCATCTAAATCTGCACGTTTAACTTCAACGATGTTGATGTGTACACGTTTACCAGTAAGTTCGTTTAAGTTCTTACGAAGTGCTTCGACTTCAGAACCGCCTTTACCGATCACCATACCTGGCTTCGCAGTGTGTACTGTAATATTGATACGTTTTGCTGCACGTTCAATTTCAACTTTTGAAAGTGAAGCGTCTGCAAGACGTTCGTCTAAATATTCACGAATCTTTAAATCTTCATGTAAAAGAGTTGCATAGTCTTTATCGTCAGCGTACCAACGTGACTCCCAGTCGCGAATGATACCTACGCGCAACCCATTAGGATTAATTTTTTGACCCACGAATTACCCCTCCTTCTTTTCAGATACTACTACAGTGATGTGGCTCGTACGTTTGTTGATCGCACTCGCACGACCTTGTGCGCGTGGACGGAAACGTTTCATTGTAGGACCTTCGTCGACGAATACTTCGCTAACGATAAGGTTTTCTGCGTCCATTTCATAGTTATGTTCAGCGTTTGCAATCGCTGATTTTAATACTTTTTCTACGATTGGTGATGCCGCTCTCGGCGTCAATTGTAGAATGGCAACAGCCTCTCCGACTTTTTTGCCTCGGATAAGATCGACCACTAGGCGAGCTTTACGAGGAGCGATGCGGACTGTGCGTGCAGTAGCTTTTGCTTGTTGCATTCGGAAACCCTCCTCTCAAATTAAGCTTGTGTTTTCTCATCAGTTGATCCGTGACGTTTGAAAGTACGTGTTGGAACGAACTCTCCGAGTTTATGACCAACCATGTCTTCTGTAATATAAACAGGAACGTGTTTACGACCATCGTATACAGCGATCGTTTGACCGATGAATACTGGGAAGATTGTTGAACGACGTGACCATGTTTTAATCACTTGCTTTTTCTGTGCATCTTTTTGTGCTTCGACCTTCTTCATAAGGTGTTCATCTACGAAAGGTCCTTTTTTCAAGCTGCGACCCATGGGGAAACCTCCTTTCGATCTCGTACTACAAATTCAATGATTTGTAGTACACGATTATTTATTACGACGACGACCGCGCACGATAAATTTGTTAGAGTGCTTAGAACGTTTACGTGTTTTGTAACCAAGTGTCGGTTTACCCCATGGAGTTACTGGAGATGGCATACCGATTGGTGTACGTCCTTCACCACCACCGTGTGGGTGATCGTTAGGGTTCATTACAGATCCACGTACTGCTGGGCGCTTGCCTAACCAACGTGAACGACCTGCTTTACCGATGTTAATTAATTCGTGTTGTTCGTTACCAACTTGTCCTACTGTTGCACGGCAAGTTGCGAGGATCATACGTACTTCACCTGATTGTAAACGTACGATGACGTATTTTCCTTCACGACCGAGTACTTGAGCAGAAGCTCCAGCTGAACGGACTAATTGTCCTCCACGTCCAGGTTTTAACTCGATGTTGTGAATTGTAGTACCCATTGGGATATTCGCTAAAGGTAAAGCGTTACCGATACGGATGTCTGATTCTGGACCAGAAACAATCTCCATACCTACTTTTAATCCTTTAGGTGCGAGAATGTAACGTTTCTCACCATCTACATAGTTAATTAATGCAATGTTTGCTGAACGGTTTGGATCGTATTCGATCGTAGCAACGCGTCCTGGCACGTCATCTTTACGACGTTGGAAGTCAATAACGCGGTATTGACGCTTATGGCCTCCGCCTTGGTGACGGACTGTTGTTCTACCATGGTTGTTACGTCCGCCTTTACGGTTTTTAGACTCGAGTAATGACTTTTCTGGTTTGTTCGTTGTAATTTCAGCGAAGTCAGAAGAAGTCATGTTACGACGGCCGTTCGTGGTAGGTTTATACTTTTTAATCGCCATTATTGTTCCCACCTTTCTAAAGTAGTTTGTCTATTAAATTTCGAAAATTTCGATGTCTTCTGATTGTTCTGTTAACGTTACGATCGCTTTACGACGACGGTTTGTGTAACCAGCGTGGCGGCCCATACGTTTTAATTTACCTTTGTAGTTCATGATGTTTACTTTTTCTACTTCAACGCCGAAGATTTCTTCGATTGCGTTTTTAACGTTTGTTTTAGTAGCGCGAACATCTACTTCAAAAGTATATTTGCGGTCTTCCATTAATTCTGCAGAGCGCTCAGTAATGACTGGACGCTTAATGATATCACGTGCTTCCATTAACCAAGCACCTCCTCTAATTTTTCAACAGCTGATTTCGTCATGATGAGTTTATCATGTGAAACGAGATCTAAGACGTTGATTCCTGTTGCAGTTGTCACTGTAACTCCTGGTAAGTTACGAGCTGATAATGCAACTGTTTCATCTAAGTCTGCTGTTACGATTAACGCTTTTTCGTTCGCTACTGAAAGTGCTTCTAACACGTTAGCGAATTCTTTTGTTTTTGGTGCGTCGAATGCAAGGCTCTCTAAAACGATGAGTTCCTCAGCTTGAACTTTCGTTGAAAGTGCTGAAAGTAATGCGAGACGACGAACTTTTTTAGGGAATTGGTAGCTGTAGCTACGTGGTGTCGGTCCGAAGACTACTCCACCGCCAACCCATTGTGGTGAACGAATCGACCCTTGACGAGCACGACCTGTTCCTTTTTGACGCCATGGTTTGCGTCCTCCACCAGCTACTTCACCGCGGTGTTTCACTTTGTGGTTTCCTTGACGTAAGCTAGCGCGCTGTTGCACGATCGCTTCGAAAAGTACAGCTTCGTTTGGCTCGATTCCGAAGATTGCTTCGTTTAACTCAAGCTCACCTTTCGCTGCACCTGTTTGATCTAATACCGATACTTTTGGCATTCTACTTCCTCCTTTCCTTTGTTAGATTAGTTACCTTTTACTGCGCTATTCACTGTAATAAGTGATTTGCGAGCTCCTGGTACGTTACCTTTAACAAGTAGTAAATTGCGCTCTGTATCCACACGAACGATTTCAAGGTTTTGAACAGTTACTGTTTCTCCACCCATACGTCCTGGTAAGTCTTGTCCTTTAAATACGCGCTGTCCATCGACAGATCCGATTGAACCTGGTGCGCGGTGGAAACGTGAACCGTGGCTGTTAGGCCCAGTTGCTTGTCCGAAGCGTTTAATAACACCTTGGAAACCTTTCCCTTTTGATACTCCTGTTACATCGACGATATCTCCTTCTGAAAATACGTCAACTTTGACTTCCTGACCAACTTCGTACGCCGCGACATCAAGTCCACGAAACTCGCGGATGAAGCGCTTAGGCGCAGTTTCAGCTTTCGCAACGTGTCCTTTAGCAGGTTTGTTTGCGAGCTTTTCACGCTTGTCATCGAAGCCTAATTGAATTGCTTCATATCCGTCCGTTTCTACAGTCTTCTTTTGAAGAACAACGTTCGGAGTAGCTTCGATTACTGTTACTGGAATTAAATCACCGTTTTCAGCGAAAACTTGTGTCATTCCGATTTTCTTACCTAAGATTCCTTTGGTCATTCGTCACACCTCCTGATATTTTTAAATGTTTTATTTATTATAATTTGATTTCAATGTCGACACCTGATGGTAAGTCGAGTTTCATTAATGCATCAACAGTTTTTGGTGTTGGGTTAACGATATCGATTAAACGTTTATGTGTACGCATCTCGAATTGCTCACGCGCATCTTTATAGATGTGAACTGAACGTAAAACTGTGTAAACTGAACGCTCTGTTGGAAGTGGGATTGGACCCGATACTCCAGCACCTGAACGTTTCGCCGTTTCTACAATTTTCTCAGCTGATTGATCTAAAATTCTGTGATCATACGCTTTTAAACGAATACGAATCTTTTGTTTTGCCATTATATTCCCTCCTTCGCGCCTAATTACTAGACATTCTCCACGAAAATTTCCCCCACACTAGCCATGGCAATGCAGCCGGGTGTGTCGGCAACCTTTCGCTTCATCGCAGTCAAAAGACAACATTAATCATTATACATAAAGAAAAAGAACTTCGCAACTCTTTTAGCGAAATTCATCTGTCTGGAAATTTGACCTTCATAAGTATAGTACGCACATGGAGAGAAAGCAAGTAATAACCTTTCATATTCGTACAACTTATTTCATCGAGTCCAAGCGATCCGAGCAGCATGAACGACGCGTAGTAACAAAAAAGACCCTGCCGTCGCAGGGTCTATACGTTAACGTTTGATTTCATTGTCCAAAATTATTTTTGGATTGTAGCTACAACGCCAGCTCCAACAGTACGTCCACCTTCACGGATTGAGAATTTAGTACCTTCTTCAATCGCGATTGGTGAAATTAATTCTACTGTCATTTCTACGTTGTCGCCAGGCATAACCATTTCTACGCCTTCTGGTAAGTTGATGATACCAGTTACGTCAGTTGTACGGAAGTAGAACTGTGGGCGGTAGTTTGAGAAGAATGGAGTGTGACGTCCACCTTCGTCTTTTGATAATACGTAAACTTCAGCTTGGAAGTTAGTATGTGGTGTGATTGAACCTGGTTTAGCTAAAACTTGTCCACGCTCGATGTCTTCACGGTCTACCCCACGAAGAAGTGCACCGATGTTGTCTCCAGCTTCAGCGTAATCTAATAATTTACGGAACATTTCAACACCTGTAACAGTTGTTGATGTTGGTGCTTCTGAAAGACCGATGATCTCTACAGTGTCGCCAACTTCAACGCGTCCACGCTCAACACGTCCTGTTGCTACTGTACCACGGCCAGTGATTGAGAATACGTCCTCGATTGGCATCATGAATGGTTTGTCAGTGTCGCGCTCTGGTGTTGGGATGTACTCATCAACAGCGTCCATAAGCTCGATGATTTTCTCTTCCCACTCTTCTTCACCTTCAAGTGCTTTAAGAGCTGAACCTTTGATTACAGGAATGTCGTCGCCTGGGAAGTCGTACTCTGATAAGAGGTCACGAATTTCCATTTCAACTAATTCAAGTAATTCTTCGTCGTCTACCATGTCACATTTGTTCATGAAGACTACTAAGTAAGGAACACCTACTTGACGTGATAAAAGGATGTGCTCACGTGTTTGTGGCATTGGGCCGTCAGCAGCTGATACTACTAAGATACCGCCGTCCATTTGTGCCGCACCAGTGATCATGTTTTTAACGTAGTCAGCGTGACCTGGGCAGTCAACGTGTGCGTAGTGACGTTTGTCAGTTTCGTACTCGATGTGTGAAGTAGAGATTGTGATTCCACGCTCTTT
This sequence comes from Planococcaceae bacterium Storch 2/2-2, assembly GCA_009740415.1. GTDB lineage: Bacteria > Bacillota > Bacilli > Bacillales_A > Planococcaceae > Savagea. The sequence continues at coordinate 164,574 of WOYE01000008.1, forward strand.
TTCTTCTGGCGCGTTATCTACGTCTGCGTATGATTTCGCGTCTCCACCCATTTTCTTTGAAAGTACTGTAGCGATTGCTGCAGTTAATGTTGTTTTACCATGGTCAACGTGTCCGATTGTTCCAACGTTCGCGTGCTCTTTCGAGCGATCGAATTTTTCTTTTGCCATTTTGGAAAATCCTCCCTTAAAATATGTGTAATTTTTTTATAGTTATGGAAGTTGAAAGCGTTCTAGAATACCTTCAACTAACCATATCTTACAAGTTATTGTTTACAGAAACAAGAACGAAGTGTGCAAAGCATTATTCGCCTTTGTTTTGTTTGATTACTTCTTCAGCAATTGACTTCGGTACTTCTTCATAGTGATCGAACACCATTGAGAATGTTCCGCGTCCTTGCGTGTTTGAACGAAGTGATGTTGCGTAACCGAACATTTCAGCGAGTGGTACCATCGCGCGGACAACTTGTGCGTTACCGCGTGCTTCCATACCTTCTACGCGTCCACGACGGCTCGTTACGTCACCCATAATGTCTCCCATGTACTCTTCAGGAATGATGATTTCTACTTTCATCATTGGCTCTAAAAGGACAGGGTCACATTTTGAGGCAGCGTTTTTAAGTGCCATAGATGCTGCAATTTTGAATGCCATCTCGTTCGAGTCAACATCGTGGTATGAACCGTCGTACAGTTTTGCACGGATGTTGATGAGTGGGTATCCAGCGAGAATACCGTTATCGAGTGCGTCGCGAAGTCCTTCTTCTACTGAAGGAATGTATTCACGTGGAACAACTCCTCCAACGATCGCATCTTCGAATACGAAGTTCTCTTGCTCTTCATCTTCTGCAGGCTCTTCTTGTGGTCCGAATTCAATCCAAACGTGTCCGTATTGTCCACGTCCACCTGATTGACGGACGAACTTACCTTCAACTTCCGCTGTTTGACGGAATGTTTCACGGTAAGATACTTGTGGTGCACCGACGTTCGCTTCTACTTTAAACTCACGTTTTAAGCGGTCAACGATAACGTCAAGGTGAAGTTCACCCATACCAGCGATGATTACTTCTCCAGTTTCCTGGTCAGTATGCGCGCGGAATGTTGGGTCTTCTTCTTGTAATTTAGCGAGAGCTGCACCCATTTTGTTTTGGTCAGCTTTCGTTTTAGGTTCGATTGCAACAGAAATTACCGGTTCTGGGAATTCCATTGATTCTAAGATGATCGGTGCTTTTTCGTCACATAATGTGTCGCCAGTACCTGTATCTTTCAAACCAACTGCTGCTGCAATTTCTCCTGAGTGTACTTCTTCGATTTCTTCACGTGAGTTAGCGTGCATCTGTAAGATACGGCCAACACGTTCACGTTTGCCTTTTGAAGCGTTCAATACGTATGAACCTGCTTCTAAAACGCCCGAGTAAACGCGGAAGAATGTTAATTTACCAACAAATGGGTCTGTCATAACTTTGAAAGCTAAAGCTGAGAATGGCGCTTCGTCTGATGCTGGGCGCTCTTCTTCTTCTTCAGTTTCTGGGTTGATACCTGTCATCGCTGCGATGTCAAGTGGTGACGGTAAGTAGTCAACGACTGCGTCGAGTACTTTTTGAACCCCTTTGTTTTTGAATGCTGTACCACAAACGACAGGGTAGAACTCAACAGCGAGTGTCGCGCGACGAATGCCCGCTTTGATTTCTTCTTTCGTTAACTCTTCCCCACCGAGGTATTTTTCCATGATTTGTTCATCAACGTCAGCTAAGCCTTCGATTAATGATTCACGGTATTCCTCTGCTTGTTCACGGTATTCTTCTGGAATTTCAACAACTTCCATGTCTGTTCCGATGTCGTTTCCGTACATCGTAGCGTTCATTTCAATTAAGTCGATAATTCCTGTGAAGTCATCTTCAGCACCAATTGGTAATTGGATTGGGTGTGCGTTCGCTTGTAAACGATCGTGGATCGTTCCAACAGCGTTTAAGAAGTTTGCACCCGTTTTATCCATTTTGTTAACGAAAACTAAACGTGGTACGCCGTATGTTGTCGCTTGACGCCATACTGTTTCCGTCTGTGGTTCAACACCTGACTGAGCGTCAAGTACTGTTACCGCACCGTCAAGTACACGAAGTGAACGTTCAACTTCAACTGTGAAGTCTACGTGACCAGGTGTATCGATGATGTTAACACGGTGTCCGTCCCACTGTGCAGTTGTTGCAGCAGATGTGATCGTAATCCCGCGTTCTTGCTCTTGTTCCATCCAGTCCATTTGTGAAGCACCTTCGTGTGTTTCACCTAACTTATGGATACGACCAGTGTAGAAAAGGATACGCTCAGTTGTTGTCGTTTTACCAGCATCGATGTGAGCCATGATACCAATGTTACGAGTATTCTCTAGTGAGAACTCTCTAGCCATATTGTATTTCTCCTCCCATATCGGATTCGTTTTTACGAAATTAGGTGCAAGGAATTACCAACGGTAGTGAGCGAATGCTTTGTTCGCTTCAGCCATTTTGTGTAATTCTTCACGGCGCTTCACTGAAGCACCTGTGTTGTTTGCTGCATCTAAAATTTCATTCGCAAGACGCTCTTCCATCGTTTTTTCTCCGCGTGTGCGTGAGTAGTTTACGAGGTAACGTAAGCCTAATGTTGTACGGCGCTCTGGACGCACTTCAACTGGTACTTGGTAGTTCGCTCCACCGACACGGCGTGCTCGTACTTCAAGTACAGGCATTACATTGTTCATTGCTTCGTCGAATACTTCAACTGGGTCTTTACCTGAACGCTCTTGAACGAGTTCGAAAGCTTTATAAAGAATTTTTTGTGAAGTACCGCGTTTTCCGTCGACCATCATTTGGTTGATGAGACGAGTTACTAATTTTGAGTTGTAAATTGGATCTGGCAAAACGTCACGTTTTGCAACTGGACCTTTACGTGGCATGTTAGGGCCTCCCTTCAAATTTCATTCATAAGTTATTTAAGCCGTATAGACCGACTTATTTTTTAGGTTTTTTAACACCGTACATAGAACGGCTTTGTTTACGATCCGTAACACCCGCAGTATCGAGTGCTCCACGAACTACGTGGTAACGAACCCCCGGTAAGTCTTTAACACGTCCTCCACGAATAAGAACAACGCTGTGTTCTTGAAGGTTGTGCCCTTCTCCTGGGATATACGCGTTCACCTCTAAAGTATTCGTTAAACGAACACGCGCATATTTACGTAACGCTGAGTTAGGTTTTTTAGGCTTCATCGTTCCAACACGTGTACATACACCGCGTTTTTGTGGTGAATGAACTGTTGACATCGATTTTTTGAAGCTATTGTACATTTTACCGAGTGCTGGTGATTTTGATCCAGACTTTTTCGATGTACGTGGTTTGCGAACTAATTGGTTAATTGTTGGCATCTATATGTCCTCCTCTCAAATCTTTGTAATACCACACATCCAGGTGGTTCATTTTTAGGTAAAAACAAAAGCTTTTGTGCATTTGCACAAAAACGAGCGATCGACGTCTTCTGCTTGCAATCACAATCGACATCTTTCAGTAGAAGCGGTTGATCGTTTCGCCCCTCGAGGAATGCTCCACTCAGTATTCCATCTCGATCGTTGATGAATACCGTCAACGGCTTTCCTGGTGAAATCGCAGTAAGATTGTTTTCACATTGATGATGGTCCTTTCATTCAGCTTCTTTTGCATGAAAAAGCTAAACGACTAACTATCAACCTTTTGTATATTATCATTGTTCAGAATGCGTGTCAACTCATTTCAAAAGAAAAAGAGGAGAATCGCTCTCCTCTTTCTTTTATTCTTGTTCAACTGGTGTTGCTTGCGCTTCAGCTAGTTTGCTTGCCTCTTCGTCTTTTTCCATTTCTAAGCGACGGTAACGTTGCATACCAGTCCCTGCTGGAACGAGTTTTCCGAGGATGACGTTTTCTTTCAAGCCGAGCAACTCATCCATCTTACCTTTGATCGCTGCATCTGTAAGAACGCGTGTCGTTTCTTGGAATGATGCGGCTGATAAGAAGGATTCTGTTTCAAGCGATGCTTTCGTAATACCGAGAATCATCGGACGGCTCGTCGCTGGAACTTTTCCTTTTTCGATCGCTTCAGCATTCGCCTCAGAGAACGTATGGATGTCGAGCAACGATCCTGGGAGAAGTTCGGTATCGCCAGCTTCAATGACGCGCACTTTACGAAGCATTTGACGTACCATCACTTCGACGTGTTTGTCCCCGATTTCTACCCCTTGCATACGGTATACTTTTTGCACTTCTTTCAATAAATACTCTTGAACCGTCGCAACGTCTTTCACGACGATTAATTCTTTCGGATCGATCGAACCTTCTGTGAGACGTTCCCCACGACCGACGATATCTCCGACTTCTACTGTTAAACGTGCGTTGTACGGTGCAAGATATTTACGTGTTTCGACAGCACCTTGTACTGTAATTTCTTGTTGACCTTCACGAATTTCATCGATCTCAACGATTTCACCGTCAATTTCCGAAATGACCGCTTTACCTTTCGGGTTACGCGCTTCGAAAATCTCTTGGATACGTGGAAGACCTTGCGTAATGTCATCTCCAGCAACTCCACCTGTATGGAATGTACGCATCGTTAACTGAGTACCTGGCTCACCGATCGATTGAGCAGCGATAATTCCAACTGCTTCTCCAACTTCGACCTCTTCGCCCGTCGCTAAGTTCGTTCCGTAACATTTCTTACAGACGCCGTGCTTCGTATTACATGTGAAGGCAGAACGAATCGTTACCTCTTCGATGCCTGCATCGACGATTTGTTGGCCGAGATCCGCGGTAATTAAGCCGTCTTTTTCAACGATAATTTCTCCCGTTTCTGGGTGATAAATCGTTTTCTTCGCATGACGGCCTTCAATACGTTCTTGCAACGTCTCAATTAGTTCAGAACCTTCTCGAAGTGCACGAATTTCTAAACCACGGTCCGTTCCACAATCTTCTTCGCGAACGATGACATCTTGTGCGACGTCTACGAGACGACGTGTTAAGTAACCTGAGTCCGCTGTTTTCAGTGCAGTATCGGCAAGACCTTTACGCGCACCGTGTGTAGAAATGAAGTACTCAAGAACCGTTAACCCTTCACGGAATGAAGACTTGATCGGAAGTTCGATAATTCGACCAGCCGGGTTAGCCATCAAACCACGCATACCTGCGAGCTGTGTAAAGTTTGACGCGTTACCACGGGCTCCAGAATCAGCCATCATGTAGATCGGGTTCGTTTCTTCAAGTGATTCCATCAAGAGATCTTGAATTTTATCTTTCGCTGCACTCCAGTATGAAATGACGCGATCGTAACGCTCTTCTTCCGTAATTAAACCACGGCGGAATTGCTTCATCACTTTATCGACTTGTTCTTGTGCTTCATCTAAAATTTCTGCTTTGTTTGGAAGAACGACGATATCTGAAATACCGATTGTAATTCCTGCTCGTGTTGAATATTTAAATCCTAAGTCTTTCAAACGGTCGAGCATTTTTGATGTTTCCGTAATGTGGAAACGTTTGAACACTTCTGCAATGATACTTCCTAAAATACCTTTCTTAAACGGCGGCACAATTTCTGCTTGTTCAAGATGCGCTTTCACATCTTCTGTTCCATCTAAGAAATATTTTTCAGGTGTTTCTACTTGCAAGTTGTTTAACGTCGGTTCGTTAATGTATGGGAATGATTCCGGTAAAATTTCGTTGAAGATCATTTTACCAATCGTCGTAATTAACAACTGACTATTTTGCTTTTCAGTAAATGTTGGGTTGTTTAATGAACCGGCTTGTACAGCAACACGTGTATGAAGGTGAACGTGACCGTTTTGGTATGCGATCAACGCCTCATCTGTCGTTGCGAATACAGAACCTTCACCAGCTGCTTCCTCACGCTCAAGCGTTAAGTAGTAGTTTCCTAAAACCATATCTTGAGAAGGTGTGACGACTGGTTTTCCATCTTTCGGGTTCAAAATGTTTTGCGCTGCAAGCATTAAAATACGTGCTTCGGCTTGTGCCTCTGCTGATAAAGGTACGTGAACGGCCATTTGGTCACCGTCGAAGTCAGCGTTATATGCTGTACAGACGAGTGGGTGAAGCGTGATCGCACGACCTTCAACGAGAACAGGTTCGAACGCCTGAATTCCGAGACGGTGAAGTGTCGGTGCACGGTTTAAAAGAACCGGGTGCTCTTGGATTACTTCTTCTAAAACGTCCCAAATTTCTGAGTGTTGACGTTCAATTTTACGTTTTGCACTCTTAATGTTATGCGCTAAGTTACGATCAACGAGTTCTTTCATAACGAATGGCTTGAACAGTTCAATCGCCATTTCTTTTGGAAGTCCACATTGATACATTTTCAAGTTCGGTCCAACGACAATTACCGAACGTCCTGAATAGTCCACACGTTTACCGAGTAAGTTTTGACGGAAACGACCTTGTTTCCCTTTCAACATATGTGAAAGTGACTTTAATGGACGGTTTCCTGGTCCTGTAACTGGACGACCGCGACGGCCGTTATCGACGAGTGCGTCTACTGCTTCTTGCAACATACGCTTCTCGTTTTGAACGATAATACCAGGCGCTCCGAGGTCTAACAAACGTTTTAGACGGTTGTTACGGTTGATCACACGACGGTATAAATCGTTCATGTCAGACGTTGCGAAACGTCCTCCGTCTAATTGAACCATCGGACGAAGTTCTGGTGGAATGACCGGTAATACTTCTAAAACCATCCACTCGGGGCGGTTGCCTGAGTTACGGAATGATTCGACGACTTCTAGACGACGGATCGCACGTGTACGGCGTTGTCCTTGTACTGTTTTTAATTCTTCTTTTAATAACTCTGCTTCTTTGTCGAGATCGATTAAACGAAGCAATTCTTCAATCGCTTCTGCACCCATAAGTGCTTTAAATTTCGAACCGTACTTTTCACGGTAAAGACGGTACTCACGCTCTGACAAAAGCTGTTTGAACTCTAACGGTGTATCCGCTGGATCAATGACAGCGTATGAAGCGAAGTAAATGACCTCTTCCAAGGCACGTGGTGTCATATCTAAAATGAGACCCATTCGGCTCGGAATTCCTTTGAAATACCAAATGTGTGTAACCGGTGCAGCGAGTTCAATGTGCCCCATACGTTCACGACGTACTTTTTGGCGCGTTACTTCTACTCCACAACGGTCACAAACGACGCCGCGGTAGCGAACGCGTTTATATTTTCCACAGTGACATTCCCAGTCTTTCGTCGGTCCGAAAATACGCTCACAGAAAAGACCATCCTTTTCTGGCTTTAACGTACGATAGTTAATTGTTTCTGGTTTTTTGACTTCTCCGTAAGACCATGAACGGATCTTATCTGGTGACGCGAGACCAATTTTCATATATTCAAAGTTATTTACATCAATCAAGGAGCCTACCTCCCTATTAGTTTAATCGCTAGAAGCGGCTGTCCTTCGAGCGATCTTTTTAAAAAGTGAGGGGGACTCCCCCCCTCTCTTTTATCGAACTATTATTTCGTTTTTTCTTTTTGGCTTTCTTTCAATAGACTTAATGCATCAGCGGGTTGACCTTCTTCTTCCATATCGCGCATTTCAATCTCTTCGAAATCTTCCGTAAGCATTTTCACATCGAGACCTAAACTTTGAAGTTCTTTGATCAAGACTTTGAATGACTCCGGCACGCCTGGTTGTGGAATGCTTTCGCCTTTAACGATCGCTTCGTACGTTTTCACACGTCCGACAACGTCGTCTGATTTTACGGTTAAAATTTCTTGTAACGTGTATGCAGCACCGTATGCTTCTAGTGCCCAAACTTCCATCTCTCCGAAACGCTGTCCACCGAACTGAGCTTTACCGCCGAGTGGCTGTTGCGTAACGAGTGAGTACGGTCCTGTTGAACGAGCGTGAAGTTTATCGTCAACCATGTGCGCAAGTTTGATTAAATACATAACTCCGACAGATACTCGACTATCGAATGGTTCGCCTGAGCGTCCATCATAAAGTACAGTTTTTCCGTCTCGGTTCATACCAGCTTCTTCCATCATGCTCCAAACGTCTTCTTCGTTCGCACCATCGAAAACAGGTGTCGCTGTATGGATGCCTAAGTTACGAGCAGCCATACCGAGGTGCATTTCGAGTACTTGTCCGATGTTCATACGTGACGGAACCCCCAGTGGGTTCAACATGACATCGATCGGCGTTCCATCTGGCATGTAAGGCATATCTTCTTCCGGTAAAATCCGTGAGATAACCCCTTTGTTACCGTGACGTCCAGCCATTTTGTCTCCGACTGAAATTTTACGTTTTTGTACGATGTAAACGCGGACGAGTTGGTTTACTCCTGGTGAAAGTTCGTCTCCGTCTTCACGGTTGAACACTTTCACGTCTAGAATGATTCCGCCTGCACCGTGTGGTACTCGTAATGACGTATCACGAACTTCACGTGCTTTTTCACCGAAAATCGCATGTAAAAGTCGTTCTTCTGCTGTAAGCTCAGTCACTCCTTTAGGAGTTACTTTACCGACGAGAATATCGCCATCGCGTACTTCAGCTCCGATACGGATAATTCCACGGTCGTCTAAGTTACGAAGTGCATCTTCTCCGACGTTCGGAATGTCACGAGTGATTTCTTCCGGTCCAAGTTTCGTATCACGCGCTTCTGATTCATATTCTTCGATGTGGATCGATGTGAAGTCGTCATCTTTTACGAGACGTTCGCTCATGATGATCGCATCTTCATAGTTGTAACCATCCCACGTCATGAATGCTGTTAAAACGTTTCGTCCGAGTGCAAGTTCACCGAGTTCCATCGATGGACCGTCCGCTAAAATATCCTGTGGTTTTACGCGGTCGCCTACTTTAACGATTGGACGTTGGTTGTAGCACGTTCCTTGGTTTGAACGGATGAAGTTGTCTAAACGGTAAACCGTCAAGTCACCTTGTACTTCTTTTCCGTCTACTTCTTCGATACGACGGACACGAATTTCGCTCGCTTCAACGTGTTCAACAATGCCGTCATATTTCGCTAATACTGCTGCTCCTGAGTCGCGGGCAGAAACGTATTCCATTCCTGTTCCGACGAGTGGTGATTGTGGAGTGAGTAAAGGTACTGCTTGACGTTGCATGTTCGCTCCCATGAGGGCACGGTTCGAGTCATCGTTCTCAAGGAATGGGATACATGCGGTCGCTGCTGATACGACTTGTTTTGGCGAAACGTCCATGTAATCGATCTGTTCGCGTTTGAATACCGTGTTATCCCCTTGGAAACGACCGACTACTTCATCATTTTGGAACGAGCCATCTTCGTTTAATGGAGCGTTCGCTTGCGCGACGACGTAATTGTCTTCCAAATCGGCTGTTAAGTAATCAATTTGACCGGTTACTCGGCCTGTTTCAGGGTCTACTTTACGGTAAGGTGTCTCGATAAAACCAAATTTATTCACTTTGGCATACGTTGAAAGTGAGTTGATCAAACCGATGTTCGGTCCCTCTGGTGTTTCGATTGGACACATACGGCCGTAGTGAGAGTAGTGAACGTCACGTACTTCCATTCCAGCACGCTCACGTGTTAAACCACCAGGTCCTAATGCAGATAGACGACGTTTATGCGTCAACTCTGCTAACGGGTTCGTTTGGTCCATGAACTGTGACAACTGAGAGCTTCCGAAGAACTCTTTAATTGACGCAATGACCGGACGGATGTTGATCAATTTTTGTGGGATCAGCGATTGCGTATCGTTAATTGACATACGCTCTTTTACGACACGTTCCATACGTGAAAGTCCGATACGGAATTGGTTTTGTAAAAGCTCACCAACTGAACGGAGACGACGGTTTCCTAAATGGTCAATGTCATCTACGTTTCCGACACCGTGCAATAAGTTAAAGAAGTAGCTCACTGATGATAAAATGTCAGCAGGCGTAATGCATTTTACGTCTTCTGGAACGTTTGCGTTCGCAATGACGTTAATGATTTGTCCTTCTTCACCTTTTGGTGCATAAATTTTCACCGTTTGATAAACGATCGTTTCTTCTTCTAATACGCCACCTACTTGAACGATTTCTTCTGTAGCGATCCCTTTTTCAAAGTATGGGAGAAGCAAGTCGAGCTTGCGACGATCGATCGTCTCTCCATCTTCAATTAAAATCTCGCCTGTATCTGGATCGACAATTGTTTCAGCGATCTTTTGATTGAATAAACGGTTTTGTAAATGGAGCTTTTTATTCATTTTATAACGCCCTACGTCCGCTAAGTCGTAACGACGCGGATCGAAGAAACGTGAGTAAATGAGGCTTCGAGCACTGTCTAATGTCGGTGGCTCACCTGGGCGTAAACGCTCGTAAATTTCGAGCAGTGCCTTTTCAGAGTTTTCTGTGTTATCCTTCTCTAAAGAGTTACGTAAATATTCGTTGTCTCCGAGCAAGTCAATGATCTCTTGATCGGTTGAAAATCCGAGTGCACGAACGAGCACAGTGATCGGCAATTTACGAGTTCGATCAATTCGAACGTGAACGACATCTTTCGCGTCCGTTTCAAACTCTAACCAAGCACCTCGGTTCGGAATAACGGTCGCTCCGAAACCACGTTTCCCGTTTTTATCGGTTTTGTCGTTAAAGTAAACACTCGGCGAACGAACGAGCTGAGAAACGATTACGCGCTCTGCGCCGTTAATGATAAATGTTCCGTTTTCTGTCATGAGTGGGAAGTCACCCATAAACACTTCTTGCTCTTTCACTTCTTCTGTTTCTTTGTTGTGTAAGCGTACTTTCACACGAAGTGGTGCGGCAAAGTTTACGTCTCGCTCTTTCGATTCATCGACTGGATACTTTGGCTCCTCGAATTTATAATCGACAAACTCCAAAGAAAGATTTCCTGTGAAGTCTTCGATCGGCGAAATGTCACGGAACATTTCACGCAATCCTTCTTTCAAGAACCAATCGTAAGATGCCGTCTGAATTTCAATTAAGTTCGGTAATTCCAAAACTTCCTGAATCCGCGCAAAACTTCTACGCTGACGGTGTTGACCGTACTGTACTAAATGACCTGTCAACTCTTTCACCCCTCAAACTATAGTAGTTTTTTTCACTGTTGTAGTGAAAAAAACAAAAAGAAAACGAGTCCTAATAAATGAGAGCTCATTTTCGATTTTACATCATTCATTATTCTTACATCCATAGCAAATTGAAAAAATAGGCATAAAAATGCAATTTAATTTAATATGCATTTATTAATACTACCATATGAATAAAATAGCGTCAAATCTGTAGGACGTTCGTCTACAAAAAAGACACTATTGGAAAAAGAAGAAAAGCTCGTCGCATATGTGACGAGCTTTTCCTTATGTTCTGAAATTGAAATTATTTCAATTCTACAGATGCGCCTACTTCTTCAAGTTTCGCTTTGATTTCTTCTGCTTCTTCTTTGTCTGCGCCTTCTTTAACAGCTTTTGGTGCGTTGTCTACGAGGTCTTTAGCGTCTTTTAAGCCAAGGCCTGTGATTTCGCGTACTGCTTTGATTACTTTGATTTTTTGTCCGCCTGCTGATTCAAGAATTACGTCGAATTCTGTTTGCTCAGCTGCTGCGTCTCCGCCACCTGCTGCTACTGCTACTGGTGCTGCTGCTGTTACGCCGAATTCTTCTTCAATTGCTTTAACGAGATCGTTTAACTCGAGAACTGTCATTTCTTTGATTGCATCTAAAATTTGTTCGTTAGTCATGATTGTTTCCTCCTGGTTTGTATATGTTTTTTTCATGCGATTACGCCGCATGGAGCGATTGCCGGAATCGGTCGGTGCTTACGCGCCTTCCTCTTCGCCTTCTTCTTCTTTCTTGTCTGCAACAGCTTTCGTTGCAAGCGCCATGTTGCGCATTGGAGCTTGAAGTACGCTGAGAAGCATTGAAAGAAGTCCTTCGCGTGATGGAAGAGTTGCTAATGCCTCGAGTTCTTCGAGAGTCACTGCGTTACCTTCGATCATACCCGCTTTAATTTCAAGCGCTTCGTTTTCTTTTGCGAATCCGTAAAGTACTTTCGCTGGTGCGATTACGTCTTCGTTTGAGAATGCGATTGCGTTTGGTCCTTTTAAGTGTTCAACTAATGCCTCGTTACCTGTCGCTTCAGCGGCACGGCGAGCCATCGTGTTTTTGTACACTGTTAAGTCAACGCCTGCTTCACGTAATTGCTTACGTAATTCAGTTGCTTGCGCTACTGTTAAACCACGGTAGTCAACAACGACGATTGACGCTGCTGCTTCCATTTTTTCAGTAATTTCTTGAACTACTGCTTTTTTAGCATCTAAAATTGCACTCATGTTCATTACACCTCCGTCCGTTATTTCCGCATACCGAAAAACCCCCATGTAGACATGAGGGTATAAAAGTCGTTTAATAAAGAACGCTTCGTCCTCGGTAGGATCATTATGTGGCAAGCCACCCCTACTGTCTTCGGTACAAACTAAATATATAATTTTATAACAAAGACAATACTAGCACGAGCATTTCTATATTGTCAACTCTTATTTTTCTTTAGGTACTGCTGTGAATGGGTCTACTTTAACAGCAGGTCCCATTGTAGTTGTTACGTGAACTGATTTCATGTAACGTCCTTTTACTGCTGCTGGACGTGCTTTTAACAATGTATCGAACATTGTCATGAAGTTTTCAACGAGTTTGTCTGTATCGAATGATACTTTACCGATTGGTGCGTGTACGATACCTGAAGAATCTGCACGGTATTCAACTTTACCTGCTTTAATTTCTTCAACAGCTTTCGTTACATCGAATGTAACTGTTCCTGTTTTAGGGTTTGGCATTAACCCTTTAGGTCCTAATACGCGTCCGATTTTACCGACTTCACCCATCATGTCTGGTGTCGCTACGACTACGTCGAAACCGAACCATCCACCTTGGATTTTCTCGATTAAATCTGCATCGCCTACGAAGTCAGCTCCTGCAGCTTCTGCTTCTTTCGCTTTTTCGCCTTTTGCGAATACGAGTACAGATTGTGTTTTACCAGTTCCGTTAGGAAGCACAACTGCTCCACGGATTTGTTGGTCGTTCTTTTTAACGTCAATACCTAAACGGAATGCAACTTCTACTGTTGCGTCGAAGTTTGCAGTGTTTGTCTTTTTAGCGAGCTCTACTGCTTCTTCGTAGCTGTATGATTTTACAGGATCTACGAGCTTTTGAGCTTCTGTTAATTTTTTACCTCTTTTAGCCATTGTTAATTTCCTCCTCGATTGTGGTTTTAACGGATATACCTCCCACGTAGAACGCTTCTCTTTTATGAAAGAGAATAGATACGGATCGTATCACCGCTGTTCCTTACGGTTCTATTCATAATCAAACGGAAAGGTTGCGTGTTCAAACGAACAGACGCAACCTTATTTCAACTTTGCGTACAATGAGTCTTAGTCTTGGACAGTGATTCCCATACTGCGAGCAGTACCTTCAACCATTGCCATAGCAGCTTCAACTGATGCAGCGTTTAAGTCTTCCATTTTTGATTCAGCAATTTCACGTACTTGATCGCGTTTTACTGTTGCAACTTTTTTCTTGTTAGGTTCGCCTGAACCTTTATTGATTTTAGCTGCTTTTTTCAACAACACCGATGCTGGTGGAGTTTTTGTAATAAAAGTAAATGAGCGGTCTTCGAATACAGTTATTTCAACAGGAATAATAAGTCCTGCTTGATCTGCTGTTTTTGCGTTAAATTCTTTACAGAATCCCATGATGTTAATACCTGCTTGTCCGAGTGCCGGTCCTACTGGTGGCGCTGGGTTAGCTTTACCAGCTGGAATTTGTAATTTTACGAGTTTATCAACTTTTTTAGCCACGAGACACACCTCCTTAAGTCCGTGATGTGGTAATAGGGTTTCCCCTCCCACTCCATGTACGTCGCCCTCTTCGAATTGAAGACGGTCTGACCTTTGAAATGATACCACTTTTTATTTTATAGTGCAAGTATTATTTATTCTGCTTTTTTCACTTGTGTGAAGTCAAGCTCCATGTTCGTTTCGCGCCCGAACATATCGACGGTAACAGTAACCTTCTCTTTTTCGGCGTCAATTTCATCTACTTTCCCTTGGAAATGCGCGAACGGTCCTTCCAACACTTCAATTAAATCGTTCACTTCAAGGTCGATATCCGTTGAGCCTTCTGGAACACCCATTTTGTTTAAAATGAAGTCGACTTCTTCTTGTAATAGCGGTGTCGGCTTCGCTCCGCCACCTGAAGAGCCGATGAAACCAGTAACCCCTGGTGTATTACGTACGACATACCATGAATCGTCTGTCATAATAATTTCGACGAGAACGTATCCAGGGAATGTTTTACGCATTACTGTACGTTTTTTACCTTCTTTAATTTCCACTTCTTCTTCTTCTGGAACGATGACTCGGAAAATGCGGTCTTGCATTCCCATCGTTTCGACTCTTTTTTCCAAGTTCGTCTTCACTTTATTCTCATAGCCCGAGTATGTGTGGACTACGTACCATTTCTTTTCCATTTCCATTGTTTGCAGGACTTTTCGTCCGTCCCTCCTTTGAATATCGTCCGACTTTTCCAAACTGAAAAAACCCGTTCATTATGAAAAACGGGGTTCTTCAAGCTTTTATAGTCAAACGGTTAAGCTTTATAACTTCATATACCAATCGATCAATTGTCCGATTCCAAAATCGACAACACCGAAATAAATCGCCATGAATACGACTGTTACAATAACGACCATCGTGTAGCGAATGAGTTGTGGCTTTTTCGGCCAACTGACCTTCCGCATTTCCGACGCGACACTTTTCAAGAAATTAGGCTTCTTACTCGTCTTTTCACTCATGCTTTCGCAACCTCCGAACTTGTAAAATTCAACATGCCATTCGTTACGTTTGTTTATGGAGCGTATGAGCATTACACGTTTTACAAAACTTTTTCAACGTGAGCCGCTCATCGTTTTGATTGTTACGCTTCGGAACTGAATAATTACGCGCTCCGCATTGATCGCAACATAAGACTATTTTTTTAGACATTAAACTCACCTTATCATACGATACTCACTTACTCGCACAAGAATAACACTTGTGCTAATTACTGTCAATGAATCGTTTGACTCGCCTCTCCTTGAACCTTCTCGCTCATTTTTCTTCGGATTCGTTGAATCGCATTGTCAATTGACTTCGGATCGCGTTTTAACTTCCGGGCAATTTGACGATACGTATCCCCTTGTAAATGATACGTAAACACTTCACGCTCGAGTGGACTGAACGTTTGTTTTACATAGAGTAGCAATCGTTCGATTCGTTCTTTTTGAATGACCCAATCGATCGGATCACTTTCCAACGAATCTTCTACTAGTTCTTGGACCCATTGAATGTTTCCTTCTTCGTTTAAATACGGATAGTCTAACGATAAAGAATCGTTAAGCGGTGCATGTTTCTTTCTCGTCGCTCGCCGGATGGCAGTATACATATGGCGTGTTACACAAAGAGTGGCAAAATATTGAAAGCTGTCATGTCGTGTTTCGTCGAATTGACAGATCGCTTCGTACAGGCCGATCAGTCCTTCTTGGATGAGATCCTCTCGTTCCCCACCGATTAAAAAGTACGATCCCGCTTTTCGATGAACGAGTGGCTCATAAGTACAGAGTAAAATATGCAACGCTGTTTCATCACCTTGCTTCGCCATGCGTAACCATTCACTTTCAGGCACATACATGATTTGTTTACGGACAGCTGCACAACTTTCCAGCACTTGCGTCTCCTCCTACTATCCTTCTTCACCGCGACGCATCCGTTCCAGCTTCAACTTTACGTCTTCTGACAAATCGGTTTCTAAACGATTTGTAAAAGGCCGGACCCGTTTATGCCTCACGCTTTTTTCTACAGTCTCATTCATTTGTTCCAGCTCTAATTGTAATTCTCTCGCTGATTTTCTCAAGGCACCTTGTGCAAAAATAACCCGTTGCTCAACGTAATCGCTCGTCGCAACGTACACTTGCGTCCGACGGTCTAACAGTTCGATTACGAGCTTTTCAATACGCTCATCAGCGGTTTCATTTTCACGTGTATAAACGATTTCTAATTGATATTGGTTATATTTCGACTCGATTCCTTTTTGCATGTACGCATCAAATACGATGATGACACGACAGTGCATTTGAACACGATATTCAGCAAGTTGTTCAATCAATCGATCACGGGCATCTGCTAAATTTCGTTCTTTCAGTCTTTGTAACTCTGGCCAGTCCCCGATAATGTTGTATCCATCGACGACTAAAACGCAACGTTTCACACCTGACTGTGGAGTGGGTATCGCTTACGATACACTTCATACATCAATAACGCTGTCGCTACACTCGCATTGAGCGATGTAACATGGCCGATCATCGGCATATGGTATAAAAAGTCACATTTTTCTTTTAGTAATCGTGACATTCCTTTACCTTCACTGCCAATGATAATACCGAGTGGCAACGTCGCATCCATCTGTCGATAATCGACCGTCTTTTTCGCATCGGTTCCTGCGATCCAAACGCCACGTTCTTTCAGTTCATCTACCGTTTGCGCTAAGTTCGTCACGCGTGCGACACGAACGTATTCAATCGCTCCTGTCGACGCTTTCGCTACTGTATTCGTCAACGTAACTGAACGGTGCTTCGGAATGATGACACCGTGTACGCCAACTGCATCAGCCGTTCTTAAAATAGACCCTAAGTTATGCGGATCTTCCAGTTCATCTAAAATGATGAAAAACGGATCTTCTCCACGCTCTTTTGCTACGTCGAATAAATCGTCGATTTCATAATATTGATAGGCGGCGACACTAGCGACGACACCTTGGTGTGGCGTTTTTGAGTCGATCATTTGATCCAATTTTTTTCTAGGGACGGTTTGCACGACGACATTCCGTTTACGCGCTTCATTCGACAGTTGATCGTACGCTTTTTTCTGAAGACCTTCCGCAACCCATATTTTATTCAAGTCACGGCCTGCACGCAATGCTTCAAGCACTGCATTTTTTCCACTGATCCATTGATCATCCTGTTTCGTCATGACACTCCTCCTCCTTCTTCAATAATCGAGAGCGCTCGTTCAAACCATCGGTCGAGTCGTTCATGAGATCCGATTAAATATAAGTACCCGATAACTGCTTCGAATGCGGTACTTTTTTTATACGTTTCTACACTCGTATGTTTCGGATTCGAATGCGACTTCGCATTGCGCCCTCTCCTAAAGATCGCTTCTTCTTCTTCTGTTAAAAATTGTTCTGCCCGTAATTGATCGATAATTTTCGCTTGCCCTTTCGCCGAAACGTATTTCGTCGCTTGTTGATGCAACCGGTTCGGCTTCGTCATTCCTTTTCGTAATAAATGGCGGCGAATGAACAGCTCGTACGCTGCATCACCTGCATAAGCAAGTGCTAAAGCGTTGAGCTGTTTCACATCGCCTTCTTTCATATCATCCGTCAATCGTTACCCTCTTTTCCAACGTGTACCTTGCGCTGTATCTTCTAAAACGATTCCTTCTTCTTTCAATAAATCACGAATTTCATCCGCTCGTGCAAAATCGCGGTTTTTTCGTGCTTCTAAACGCTCTTCAATCAACTCATCGATTCGTTCATCGAGCAGTTCTTCTTCATGCCCTAATTCAATACCGAGTACGCTCATGAGCTGTTCCAATTGTGTTGAAAATTGCTGCAACACTTCACGATCCGTCTGTTCTTCTAGCAAGTAGACGTTCGCTAATTTCGCAATTTCAAAAATGGCTGCGATCGCATTCGCTGTATTGAAATCGTCGTCCATCGCTTCGACGAACGCTTTCACTTGTTCGTCAATTTGATCGATCCAATTGGCACGATCATCGACTAAATCCGCACTATGTTCCAGACGGTGGTTGACGTTTTCGTACGCCGTCTCGATGCGCGCTAATCCGTTCGCTGCACTTTCTACGAGGCTTTTTGAGAAGTTGATCGGATGACGGTAATGAACCGACAACATGAAAAAGCGTAACACTTTCGGATCGACTTGTTGACGAATGTCATGGACGGTAATGAAGTTACCGAGCGACTTGCTCATCTTCTCATTTTCAATATTGATGTAACCATTGTGCATCCAATAGTTCGCGAACGTCGTATCGTTATGCGCTTCCGATTGAGCAATTTCATTTTCATGGTGTGGGAACGTTAAATCTTGTCCACCCGCATGAATATCAATCGTATCACCTAAATGCTCGCGTGCCATGACTGAACATTCGATATGCCAACCTGGACGTCCTTTGCCCCATGGACTATCCCAAGCGACTTCTTCCGGTTTCGCTTTTTTCCATAACGCAAAGTCGAGCGCATTTTCTTTCGACTCATTTTTTTCAATACGCGCCCCTACTTTTAACTCGTCGATCGATTGATGGGATAATTTTCCGTACTCCTCAAAACGATCGGTACGGAAATACACATCGCCATCAACTTCGTACGCATATCCTTTTTCAATGAGTACACGAATAAACTCAACGATGTCTTCAATATGGTCGGTCACGCGTGGATGAGCATCTGCTACTTGGCATCCGAGCGCACCAACATCTTCATGATACGCCTCGATGAAACGATCGGTTAACTCACGAACGTCTTCTCCGAGCTCATTCGCTGCACGGATAATTTTGTCATCGACGTCCGTAAAATTCGAAACGTACGTTACGTCGTAACCGCGATACGTTAAATAACGACGAACCGTGTCGAAAGCGATCGCTGGACGAGCGTTTCCGATATGGATGTAGTTGTATACCGTCGGACCGCACACGTACATTTTCACTTTGCCTTCTTCAATCGGCTGAAACGGTTCTTTTTTTCGCGTAAGCGTATTATAAATTTGAATCATCACGATACACTCCCTTGCAATTTCGTCACTTGTTGCTGCAACGACTGGATCCGTTTTTCAAGTGCCGATAATTGATTTTTAATAGCGGTAATAAATTGAGGTTCTGCTGTTTCATCGAGCGTATTCACTTGTCCTGTTAACTGATCGATTTGTTGTTGTAAGCGACGGCACGTATCAGCTACTGGGTCTGGCATGCCACCGTGATCAAATTGATCTTTCACTCGAACGCCGTTTGAAATGACGACTTTTCCTGGAATACCGACGACTGTAGAGTTCGCAGGTACATCTTTTAACACGACTGAACCCGCTCCTACTTTACTATTTTCACCGATCGTAATCGATCCGAGTACTTTAGCACCCGCTGCAATTAAAACACCATCTTCCAACGTAGGATGTCGCTTTCCTTGTTCTTTCCCTGTTCCCCCAAGTGTAACGCCTTGATAAATGGTGACATCATCACCAATTTCACACGTTTCACCGATCACAACCCCCATTCCGTGGTCGATGAAAAGGCGGCGTCCTAGCTGAGCACCTGGGTGAATTTCAATTCCTGTTACCCAACGGCTAAACTGTGATGTCGCTCGCGCTAAAAAATAATGCTCGCGCTTAAACAACCAATGCGCTACACGATGGAACCAAATCGCATGCAACCCCGAATACGTCACGACAACTTCGATACGACTTCTCGCTGCTGGATCTCGATCAAATACACATTGGATATCTTCTTTCATTCGTTCCATTACCATAATATAACCCCCTATAATAATTACTTCTTATTTTTTCCATTATATAAAAAAGCGTCTCTGCCCTAAGGACAGAGACGCTTTTTGCGTGGTTCCACTCCGTTTAAACGAGCTTCTTACTTGCTCGTTCACTCAACCCAGTAACGGCGGGGAACCGTCCATCTCTACTGTCTTCTTCGAGATAGCACTCCGAGGGGCACTTCAACGATTGGAATTCGAAGTAGTCTCACCCTCTACTTCTCTCTGTACGCATCCGATCATTTACTTTTCCTCATCAACGCTTTTATTGTGCGAATTGTTCGACACGAGCAATCGCTGTTTCTTTACCGATTAAAACGATTGAGTCTGGTAATTCTGGTCCACGCACTTGTCCTGTCGTTACGACGCGGATTGGCATGAATAAGTTTTTCCCTTTATGTCCTGTTTTCTTCTGAACGGCTTTAATCGCTGCTTTAATCGATGGTGCATCGAATGTCTCGAGAGACTCGAGCTCTTCTTTAAACGCAGCCATTACTTCAGGCACTTGTTCGCCTTCAAGCACTTTTTTCGCATCTTCATCGTATTCGATTTCTTTTACGAAAAATTGCTCGGTTAAAGCGACGATTTCTTTTCCGTAACGTAATTGCTCTTGGTACAGTGCGATTAAGTCACGAACCCACGCTTCTTCTTCAGCAGACATCTCTGTTGAAATACGTCCTGCTTCTTGTAAGTGTGGAAGTGTTAACGCTTCGAGATCATCTAAGCTAAGTTTTTTAATGTATTGGTTGTTCATCCAGATCAGTTTATCTTTATCGAACATCGATGGTGATTTCGCTAAGCGCGTTTCATCGAACATTTCAATCAATTGTTCTTTCGTAAAGATCTCGTCTTCGCCACCTGGTGACCATCCGAGTAATGTGAAGAAGTTAAACATCGCTTCCGGTAAGAAACCGAGCTCACGATATTGAGAAACGAATTGAATGATCGACTCATCACGTTTCGACAATTTTTTACGTTCTTCGTTCACGATTAACGTCATATGTCCGAATTGTGGTGCTTCCCATCCGAACGCTTCAAAAATCATAATTTGACGTGGTGTATTCGTTAAATGTTCTTCCCCACGGAAAATATGTGTCATTTCCATCAAATGATCGTCGATGACGACAGCGAAGTTGTACGTAGGAATTCCGTTCGCTTTCACGATGACCCAGTCTCCGATATCTTTCGATTCGAATGCAACTTCTCCACGAACGATATCTTTGAAGCGGTACGTTACGTTTTCCGGCACGCGAATGCGTAGCGTATACGGTGTACCTGCCGCTTCTTTTTCAGCGACTTCTTCAGCTGATAAATGGCGACATTTTCCTGAATACATCGGCGCTGCAATCCCTTTTGCTTTTTGCTCTTCACGCTCTTGTTCTAACTCGTCTGTCGTACAGAAACATTTGTATGCTTTTCCTTCATCGAGAAGTTGTTGCGCATACTTTTCGTAAATGTCCAAACGTTCCATTTGACGGTAAGGTGCGTATGGTCCACCGATCACTGGGGACTCGTCGAACTCTAAACCGAGCCATTCTAAGTTTTCAAGCTGTGACGCTTCTCCGCCTTCAATGTTTCGTGCAACGTCCGTATCTTCTGTACGCACGATGAATTTCCCACCGTAGTGGCGTGCGAATAAATAGTTAAATAAAGCTGTGCGTGCCCCACCGATATGTAAATGTCCTGTTGGGCTAGGCGCATAACGTACTCGTACTTCTTTTGTCATTTGTACCTCTCCAATCTTATGCTTACTTCGCTCATTTTAACACGTTTTTCTCATTTTTGAAAAGAACATCATTTTTTAACGATCAAAATCGTCGCTAAAGCAGTAATTCCTTCTTCTCTACCGACGAATCCGAGTTTTTCAGTCGTCGATGCTTTTACGTTCACTTGTGATTCATCCGCTTCTAACAATTGCGCAATTCGCGCGCGCATTTTCGGAATGTGGGGCGCCATTTTCGGGCGTTGAGCGAGTAATGTACAATCGATATTTCCAAGTACGTATCCTCTTTCTTTCACCATGTCCCACACGCGTTCTAGCAATACAGCTGAATCGGCATCTTTAAATGCTTCATCGGTATCTGGAAAATGCGTTCCGATATCGACTTCACCGATCGCCCCTAGCGCTGCATCAGTAATCGTATGCAATAAAACGTCCGCATCGGAATGTCCTACTAACCCTCGTTCATGTGGGATTTCAATACCGCCTAAAATAAGCTTACGTCCTTCTTGAAAGGCGTGAACGTCAAACCCTTGACCTACTCGAATCATTTGTTCCCCTTCTTTCTACTTTTTAAAATCGCTTCTCCAAAGACGAGATCTTCCGTCGTCGTCATTTTAACATTGTCGTACGTACTTTCAACGACGGCAACAGGCACTCCGATCCGCTCGACGAGCATCGCTTCATCCGTCGCCTCAAATTGCGCTTCATTCGCTTGATCACTCGCCTGCTTTAACAAGGAGTACCGAAAGGCTTGAGGGGTTTGGATCGACCATAACGTGGATCGATCGACCGTTTCTTCAATGATCCCATCTTTCACGACTTTCATCGTATCTTTCGCACGCACTGCTGCGACAGCTCCACCACTCTGTGCTGCGCGATCGACGAGCGCTCCGATCGTCTCATGTGTCACGAACGGACGAGCCGCATCATGGACGAGAACGATTCCATCTTCTTTCGGATATGCCTCAAGACACGCATGTACACTCTGCTGACGCTCTTTACCACCGTCTACGAATGTACGAGCTTTCGTAATGTTATATTTTTTTGCGACCGCTTGAATGAGCACCCGTTCTTCTCGTTTTACGGCTAAAATGATCGATTCACAACGATCATCTCGTTCAAATACATCTAACGTATGAGCGAGAATCGGCCGACGATCCAATTGTAAAAACAATTTATTCATATTCGCTCCCATCCGCGTTCCACTTCCCGCAGCTGGGATCATCACTGTGTACTTCACGATTCTCCTCCTACGACAGGCTTCGCAAAAATCATACGGCCGGCCGACGTTTGCAAGACACTCGTCACAACCGTGTCGATCGACTCGTTCATATAATTTCGGCCATTTTCAACGACAATCATCGTACCGTCGTCTAAATAAGCGACGCCTTGTCCTTGTTCTTTTCCTTCTTTCAAAATGAACACATTCATTCGTTCACCTGCAATAACGACCGGCTTCACAGCGTTTGATAAGTCGTTAATATTCAACACGTGAACGCCGTGCAAATCGGCGACTTTGTTCAAGTTAAAGTCATTCGTTACGACGTATCCGCCAAGCTCTTTCGCCAGTCGAACGAGCTTCAAATCGACTTCTTGAATATCGTCAAAGTCAGCATTCGTAATTTCCACTTCCACTTCATCACCCGACTGCAACATTTTCAATACGTCAAGTCCTCTTCGCCCTTTCGTTCGCTTTAACGAATCGGACGAGTCTGCAATATGTTGCAATTCCGTCAAGACGAACTGAGGGACGAGCAAAATGCCTTCCAAAAACCCCGTTTTCGCAATGTCAGCAATTCGGCCATCGATAATGACGCTCGTATCTAAAATTTTATAAGGAGCATCGGTCATTTGTACATGTTCTTTTTTCGCACCTGCCGCTTTCGCACTGAAAAGGGCATTCATAAACTCTTCTCGCTTTTGAAATCCGACTTGGAAACCTAAATAACCTAATAAAACCGATAACATGATTGGAACAACTGATGTAAGCGGTGGCAATTCGATGCTCGACAAACCGTAGCTAACGAGAAAAGCGACACTTAACCCGACGATTAAACCGAGTGTCCCAAAAATCAAATCTAAAATAGGCGCTTTTAATAAAGTTTCTTCTAACCATTCAACCGATTGAACAATCGGCTGGACGATGAGTAAACCGATGAAAAAGAAAACGATCGCACCGACAGCAGCGGCAATGTACGGATTATTAATAATAGGTCGAGATGTAAACTCGAACAACTCAAATAAAGACGGAACGAATAAAATACCGATTGCGCCACCTATGATGACGATCGTTAACTGAACGGCTCTTTTTAACATATCATTTCCTCCTTTCTCCGTTTCATTAATTATACGCAAAACAATCGAAAAACTCTTCTCTTATAAAAAACGAGGGTGCTCATCTTGTAGACGGTTCCACGTCACAAAAGTTGCGATTCCCCTCGTTCTCTACTCCATTAAAAAATCCGTTTTAACGCATCTTGAATCGTATCGACACCGACGAGTTGAACACCTGATGGGACGTCCCAGCCATCGATGTTTGAATTCGGAAGGAAAATCCGAGTAAATCCAAGTTTCGCCGCTTCATTCACTCGCTGTTCAATGCGAGAGACTCGACGGACTTCTCCTGTAAGACCTACTTCCCCGATAAAACAATCGGACAAACCGACCGATTCATCTTTATAGCTAGATACGATACTTGCAATAATGGCCAAATCGATCGCCGGCTCATCCAATTTAACACCGCCAGCCACTTTAATGTAGGCGTCTTGCGCTTGAAGTAAAAGTCCCATTCGCTTTTCCAATACGGCCATCAATAATGAAATCCGGTTTTGGTCCACTCCTGTCGCCATCCGTTTCGGATAGTTGAAACTCGAAGGTGTAACGAGTGCTTGGATTTCAACGAGAATCGGACGGGTCCCTTCCATCGATGCGACAACGGTCGAACCGGCTCCACTTTTCGAACGTTCACTCAAAAAAAGTTCAGACGGGTTGAGTACTTCTTTTAACCCACTTTGTGCCATTTCAAAAATCGCTAACTCGTTCGTTGAACCGAAACGGTTTTTCACACTACGTAAAATACGATACGTATGGTGGCGATCCCCTTCAAAATACAAAACAGCATCTACCATATGTTCCAATAAACGAGGTCCCGCAATTTGACCATCTTTCGTTACGTGACCGACGATAAAGACAGCAATTCCTTCCGTTTTTGCAATTCGCATCAATTCCGCTGTACATTCTCGCACTTGTGTCACACTACCCGGCGCGCTCGTTACTTCTGGGTGGTGGATCGTCTGAATGGAATCGACGACGAGAAACTTCGGCTGTACCGAATGAATCGTTTCATGAATTTGTCCGAGATCCGTCTCCGCATAAATATAAAGTTCTTTCGCATGAACATTTAATCGATCCGCTCGTAACTTCGTTTGACGAATAGACTCTTCACCTGAAATGTAAAGGACGCGCTCCGATCGCGCCGCTAAGAGAGAGGCAACTTGTAAAAGAAGCGTCGACTTTCCAATCCCCGGATCCCCACCGATCAACATGAGCGAACCGGGTACAATTCCACCACCGAGTACGCGGTCCAACTCATCTAAACTCGTTGAAACACGCGGTTCCTCAACGAGTTCTACATCACCGATAGGCACAGCTTTTGATTCCGGTGCAGCAGTGTGTTGAAAAGCACCACGCGGACCTTTCGGGGCACTTTTCACTTCGACATGTTCATCCATCGTGTTCCATGCACCACATCCTGGACAACGACCCATCCATTTTGGCGACTCGTAACCACAGTCTTTACACATAAATGTTACTTTTCTTTTTGCCATTCGCTCCTCCTTCTGTTCGAACATACGAACATACTATCCCTTTTATTTTATCAAATTTTGTCCTGAAGTATACTAAACACCTTCCCGTTATGAGAAAAAGGTTTATTCCATCACGATTCGGGTATGGAATAAAACAACATAACAGAGAGGATGAGTACGATGAACAACAACCAACAGTCTCTCGTCCCTTGCGTCCTTAGAAAACAATATACACGCGAAGAACAATCGATTTTTCACATGCTCAACGAAGGCGGTCCGATTTACGATTCAGGAAGACGTGCGCTAGAAGAAGCGACGAACCCTGAACACCGACCGCGCTGTCAAAGCCCAGATGATGAACCGATGATCAGTCGCTAATGGCTAGAACGACCACTCGATCGAGTGGTCGTTTTTTTATGTACAAAAAACTGTCCGATCGATAGAGCGTAACGCTCCATAGATCGGACAGTTCGTTTATTAACGTAAGACGAATGTTCCGTCTTCAACATCTACGGTCACTGTACTACCTTCTTGAATGGTACCTTTTAACAACTCTTCTGATAGTAAATCTTCGATGTTTCGTTGCAATGCGCGACGAAGTGGACGTGCCCCATAATCTGGATCGTACCCTTCTTCAGCAATTTTATCTTTCGCTGCATCCGTAATCGTTAACGTAATATCTTTCGCACCTAATCGTTTAACGAGTTCATCTGCCATCAATGTTACAATTTGACGCAACTGCTCTTTATTTAATGAATGGAAGACGATCATCTCATCGACTCGGTTTAAAAATTCAGGTCGGAATGCTTTTTTCAACGACTGGAGCATCGAGTCTTTCATCTTTTTATGGTCGTCCTCTTTCGAATCATGAATGTTAAATCCGACGTATTTATTATCTTTTAACGCAGTGGCTCCGACGTTAGACGTCATAATGACGACGGTATTTCGGAAATCGACGGTACGTCCTTTCGAATCCGTTAACCGTCCATCGTCTAGTACTTGGAGCAATACGTTAAAGACGTCAGGATGCGCCTTTTCAATTTCGTCGAGTAAGACGACAGAATACGGTTTACGACGGACTGCTTCCGTCAATTGTCCCCCTTCGTCGTGGCCGACGTAACCTGGAGGCGAACCGACCAGTCGGCTCGTTGAATGTTTCTCCATATACTCACTCATGTCGATTCGAATCATCGCATCTTCTTCACCGAACATCGCTTCAGCGAGAGCGCGCGCTAATTCAGTTTTACCGACACCTGTCGGTCCGAGGAAAATGAACGAGCCGATCGGACGTTTCGGATCTTTTAATCCTGCTCGCGCACGACGGATCGCTTTCGAAATGGCAACGACCGCTTCGTCTTGACCAATGACGCGCTCGTGTAACAACTCTTCCATATTCAACAACTTATCCGTTTCTTCCTGTGCGATTTTAGCAACCGGAACGCCCGTCCACATCGCGACGACTTCAGCGATGTCGTCTTCCGTAACGTCCGATTCTGTCGAGCCTTGTTCTTCTTTCCATTTTTCTTTCGTCTCTTCTAACTGTTTCACGAGCTTCTGTTCTTTATCTCGATACGACGCTGCCTTTTCGAACTGTTGGCTTTGTACAGCCGCATCTTTTTCTGAACGAACCGCTTCGAGCTTCTCTTCTAGCTCTTTTAAGTTCGGTGGCGTTGCATAAGAACGTAGGCGAACTTTAGAACCGGCTTCATCGATTAAATCGATCGCTTTGTCAGGTAAAAATCGATCTGAAATGTATCGATCACTCATCCGCGCTGCAGCTTCTACCGCTTCATCTGTAATGTTGACGCGGTGATGCGCTTCGTATCGATCGCGCAACCCGTAAATGATTTGAATCGTTTCATCTACAGTCGGCTCGTTCACTTGGATCGGTTGGAAACGACGTTCTAACGCTGCATCTTTTTCAATGTATTTTCGATATTCGTCGATCGTCGTCGCACCGATACATTGTAACTCACCGCGTGCGAGGGACGGTTTCAAAATGTTCGATGCGTCAATCGCACCTTCTGCACCGCCTGCACCGATCAACGTATGCAACTCATCGATGAATAAAATGACGTTACCTGCTTCGCGGATTTCTTCCATCACTTTTTTCATACGGTCTTCAAATTCACCGCGGTATTTCGTACCCGCTACGACCGTTCCCATATCGAGTACCATCACACGTTTATCTCGTAAAATTTCTGGCACTTCGTTGTTAATAATTTGAAGAGCGAGACCTTCAGCAATCGCTGTTTTTCCGACTCCTGGCTCTCCGATTAACACCGGATTATTTTTCGTACGGCGTGCGAGCACTTCAATGACCCGTGTAATTTCTTTACTTCGACCGATGACAGGGTCGAGCGTTCCTTCTCGCGCGATTTCTGTTAAGTCACGCGCTAAGCTGTCAAGCGTCGGCGTCGCTTGAGCTTTCGATGAATCCGCACTTGAAGACACTTCACTACTACCGAGCAACTGGAGCACTTGTTGGCGCGCTTTGTTTAAACTGATCCCGACATTATCAAGAACACGCGCAGCGACTCCTTCTCCTTCACGAATGAGAGCGAGTAAAATATGTTCCGTTCCGACGTAAGAATGGCCGAGACGACGTGATTCATCTGCCGACAATTCCAACACTTTTTTCGCACGTGGCGTGTAATGAACGATCGGACCGACATCTTGTTGGCCGACTCCCGTCAATTCTTCGACGCTGCTTTCAATTTGACTGAAATCAACATTGAACTGTTCGATCGCTTTCGCCGCGATGCCTTCCCCTTCACGAATGAGACCGAGTAAAATATGTTCCGTACCGATCGCTGGATGTTTCAATCGAATGGCTTCTTCTTGAGCGAGTTGTAACACTTTATGTGCACGTTGTGTAAATCGGTTGAAATTCATTTGACCCTCTCCTTTTGACTATCTTTGACCTTTATTATATGAAACTCATTATTTTTTTGCAAAACATACGACTACGGTTTTGAAAACGCGAGACGTTCTCTAAATAACTTCGCTCGGAATTGATCCCGCTCGTTCGCATCTAACGTTTCGTTCGCATACCGTTGTAAAAAAGCAGGTTGCATGAAAATCATCAATTCATTCAAGACAGACATATCGACATTTTCAATTAACCCGAGATCGATACCGAGGCGCACGTCAGACAATGCTTTTGCCGCTTCCCCTGATGCGAGAAGGCGGGCGTGTGTTAAACGACCGAGGGAACGGTACAACTTATCTTCCAAGGCAATCGGAGAACGTTGGAGCAACCATTTACGAGAATCGCGTTCGTGAGCAATTAAACGTAAGACGACTTGCTTCAATTCCTCGATAATGTCTTCTTCACTCTTACCAAGTGTCAACTGATTCGATAATTGATATATGTTACCTAGTGCTTCGCTTCCTTCACCATAACTTCCACGTACGGTCATTCCGAGGCGCGAAACCGCTACGGCGACACGTTGCATTTGCTTCGTCATCGTCAATGCTGGCAAATGCATCATGACCGATGCTCGTAAACCCGTTCCGGTGTTGGAAGGACAACTCGTCAAATAACCGAACTCTTTATCGTATGCGTAAGGAACTTCTTCTTCAATCGCATCATCGATCATCATGGCACGTTCATACGCTTCTTCTAACTGCAATCCTGGATAAATGCTTTGAATGCGAACGTGATCCTCCTCGTTCACGAGGACGCTAAGCTTTTCATCTCCACTTAATAAAATCGCTCCTGCTTCTTCACGGTCCGCTAATTGTGGACTAATTAAATGTTTCTCAACGAGCACTCTTCGATCCAATACGCTGAGCGCGTTCATTTCCACTACTTCAAATGCGTCATCTTCAACTGCACGTATGAGCTGACTTTTTATTTCAAGCGCTTCCTCTTTTGAAAAAATAGTTGGAAATCGATAGTTGGCGACGTTACGCGCCAATCGAATACGAGTCGACAGCACAATGTCTGACGCTTCTCCTTCGCCATTCATCCATCCCGTCGTTGAACGGTTTAAAAAATGCTCAATCGACATGATGATCGCCTCCTTGCAACTTACTCTCTAATCGTTTCGCTTCGTCACGGTATAGCGCAGCATCTTCAAAACGTTCTTCTAATACGGCACGTTGCATCTGTTCCCGTACTTCTTCAATTTGACGTTCAATCGCAAAAGTAGCGTGGAACGTCTGTGGCACTTTTCCGACGTGAGCCGTATGACCGTTGTGTAATTTCGTAAATATACTCTTCAATCGCGGACGAAATGTTTCGTAACATGTACCACAGCCGAATTTCCCTCTTTTTAAAAACTGTTGAAACGACAATTGACAGTTCGGACAGACCGTCTCTTCTTTGTCATATGTCATTCGTTGCGGGCTCGGTCCTTCCGAAATCCCGAACCAGTTCGAAAGCAGTTGTTGAATCGTCATCGGTTGGTCCGATGATTGAAAAGGTCCTTGCTCATTCGACGTGTAAGCACAAGGTTCGCATAAATAATGCTCGTTCATACCTGCTTTCGTCTCTTCTTTTACATGGATTGTCGCTTCTCGTTTTCCGCATCGTTCACATAACATGAAAACCACTCCTATCCTTCATAACGTAACGTCGCAAGCATCGCTTGTAAGAGGCGGGTACGCAATGCGTCGCGGTCAGGTAAAGGGATTTGTAATGTCGAGCGATCGACAGCCGCTAAAATAAGTTCCGCTTCTCTCTCTGTTACAATGTCCTCTTTCAACAATCGGTAAACGACATCTTCTGCCATCGTATACGATGCCCCTTGTTGTAACCCTTCAATGGCGTCATCGATCACATCTTTTTTAGAATGAAACTTCACGCGATAAATACGGATGTATCCGCCACCGCCACGTTTCGATTCAACTGCATAGCCTCGCTCGAGCGTGAATCTCGTATTGATGACGTAATTAATTTGGGAAGGGACACATTGAAATTTTTCAGCGACTTCACTTCGCTTAATTTCTGCTCGTCCATCATCTTCCTCTAACATCCGCTTCAAATACCGTTCAATGACATCTGTGATGTTACTCATCGTTCCCCTCTCCTTCCTCGTTGACTTTGACTATCTTTGACTTAATTATACCGTGCTTAAAAATGAGAACGCAATCATTTTGCTCTTTTTTCAAAGTGAACCTATATAAAAAAGCTTGCCGATTTCGGCAAGCTTTTCTTTACTTCATCTGTTTCGCTAACGTCGCATTCGTAAATGATTTCACTGGGAGCAACGCATCTCCTGTATCGACATATGTCATGTCCAAAACATCACCTTCTTCAATGAACATGGCGAGTGGATCACTCTCTGTCGAAAGAACGTAACTCGTTCCGTCGTTCGCGAGAACTGTAACAACGGTTTGTTGATCGACTGTTTCTTTATGAAGACGGACGACAGTCACTGTCTGTTGCTTTTCTTCGCCTTCTGACGTGCCGTCTAATACACTACCGCCACGTTGCAATGCTGTTTTATACAATTTCAGCGCATCGTTCGGAGAATTGGCATAGACCGATATTTCGGGATTGGCTGCTGAAACGATAAAGTAGTTTTGTAAAAATCCATTCGAGTCCATTACGGGAACGAGCCAGCTCGCTTCACCGTAAAAATTGTAAATGAGAGGCATTTGACCCGACCATTTTTTCTCGATAAATTTTTTCTCAACGATTTGCAAAGCACCTTCCGAATCCATGTACGATTCTTCTAAGTTACCTGTGTAATACGTCCCTTCACCTGTACGCGCATCCGTTAACGCGTAACCGAGCATCGAGTCGACACCCTCTTTCGGACTCGTGAAATCCGTAAAGTAATGCATATTTCCTTCAGCATCGAAAACAGGGCTTACGTTCGATTCCGTCCCTTCATCCGATGGAATTTTAATATCTTTTTTGCCAAAAATCGTATTCCAAAAACCGTGGACGTAGTTTCCGTAATAACTGTTTTGTAAACTGACAACTTCCGGTGCAACCGCCCCATCGATGAAGGCAGGAATGTCTTTTAATGCATAGTTTTTCGTCGCACCTGTTTGTGCATCGACCGTCACGATTCCTTCCACGTCAAATCCGTTACGTGCACTGATGAATGAGCCGTATGAACGAATATAGAACGGCTTTCCATCGTCATCAATTTCTAACTGTGGATCGCCGTAAAAAATGAGTTGAGGATCCGACATTCGCATATGACGTTCTACTTTTTTACCGAAAAATGAAGATGGCGTGTACGTCATCGGCTGTTTCACGAACTTCGGATTCGCTGCCGCGTCCGTCGCGCTCATGACGAAGTAGCCTGGAATTTCTTTTCCTTTCCACCATTTGAAAAACCCTGAAAATTCAACAGGTGCAATGTAGACGTATTCACCGTTCACCTTTTGAATTTGCAAATGCCCGAGCTCGTAGTAACTCGTATTCGGCACTTGTCCGAACGCTTTTTTCATTTTGTTTCGTACGAACTTCGGTGGTACACTTGCTGGCTTTTGCGTTTCATCAAACGGAGTAATTTCAACTTGTTCTTTCATTTCCATCGCTTCGTACTTATCCGTCGCGTTCCAAAGCGGCGCGCTGACGATGTACACACTACCTGCGAGTAAAACGAGCGTGAGTACTCCTTTTATTTTTCTCTCTTTCCCTACAGACAGTACCGCTCCAACGATTGCCGCGACGAGTGCGACGAGCCAAAGCGACGTCCATTGACGATCCCAATTCGTCACGTAATAGAAAATAAATAGAGCGATTGTAAAAAAGATCAACGTGCCGATCCAACGACTAACTCCTGTTCCAACACCGATCGGTTCTTCGATCTGATCTTCTCCGATCACTCGTCCGAACGGAGCCATTAATGTCGCTAACACGGCCGCACTGATTAACGAAAAGATGAGCAATTGTATCATATAAATCCCTTCTCTCTAAAAAAGCGTATGCCTACTTTACGTAAGCATACCCTTTTAGTTTCAACAATCACTCGATTTTATTCATTTTTTTCAAACGGTTCCCGATCAATTTCGAATCCGAGATCTTCTAACATCGCAAAGTCTGACGAGTTTTCTTGTCCGTCAGTCGTTAAATAATCTCCTACGAAAATCGAATTCGCTGCGTATAAGCTGAGCGGTTGAAGACTACGTAAGTTCACTTCTCGGCCACCCGACACACGAATTTCTTTCGTCGGATTCATGTAGCGGAACATCGCTAACACTTTCAAGTTGTAACGTGGATTCAACTCATCGAGTCCTTCTAACGGCGTGCCGTCAATCGCATGTAAAAAGTTCACTGGAATCGAATCTGCATCTAAGTTTCGTAAACTACGTCCCATGTTGACGACGTCTTTCTTCGTTTCGCCCATTCCGACGATGACACCCGAACATGGCGAAATGCCTGCTTCTTTCGCATAGTTCACCGTACGTACTCGGTCGTCGTAGTTGTGCGATGTCGTTATGTTTTCATGGTGTGTTGCAGACGTATTAATATTATGGTTGTAACGATCAACACCTGCTTCTTTTAAACGTTTCGCTTGCTCCGGTTGCAACAATCCGAGACATGCACAAACCGTCATGTTTTCATGCTCTTCTTTGATCCGTTTGACAGAGTCGATGACGATGTCGAGTTCTTGCTCACGCGGTCCACGTCCGCTTGCAACGATACAGTACGTACCCGCGTTCGAAGCAGCCGCACGTTTCGCTCCTTCAACGATTTCATCACTTTTCATCATGGCATACTTTTCAACAGGTGCTTTGGAAACGATCGATTGCGCACAGTATCCGCAGTTTTCTGGACAGAGACCTGACTTCGTATTAATGATCATATTTAATTTCACGCGATTGCCGTAATAAGCGTGACGAATCGTATATGCGCCGTCTAACAACTTCAACAACTGTTCATCAGGTGTTTCAAGTAGAGCGAGCGCCTCTTCATCAGTTATTTCATATCCTTTTAGCACGTCTTGTGCGAGTTGTTCATAATTCATGTCATAACCCCTTCATCATTCGTTTTTTTAAATTAAAGCCGAAAATTCCTGCGAAAATAGCGAGCACGAAATCTTTCGGCATCGGTGGAACGAGCATCGCCCATGCCATTTTGTATGAAAATCCTTCCGGTGCCTCTACCCAGTTCGTCAGCGCAACATACAACCAATTTGTCCCTACTACGTAGTTAATGACCGTTCCAACGAGGGCTGCGACGATGAATCCTGGTACACTTTTCCAACGTTCTGCTATCCACCCTGCAGCGTATGCAACTAAAATAAACGAAACGATAAAACCGAAAGTCGGTAATAAGAGCGAATGAGCGCCTCCTTCGAAGCGAGCAAATACAGGTGCTCCTACTAATCCGAGCGCCATATAAAGCGTCATCGAAAGTGCTCCAATTCGTCGACCGAGTAAAATTCCCGCTAATACAGCGAAAAATGTTTGTAATGTAATAGGAACTCCAGCAACGACTAAAAATGGTGCGATCGTCGTAACGTTAGCACCGATCATCATTAACGCAGCAAACATCGCCGCATAAACCATTCCTAACGTTTTTTCACGATTTCCTTTAATCGATAATGTCGTCATGTAAACCACCTTTCACTTTCATTCGAATAACTTTTTCCATCGTATCGACTTTATTTATTCATGTCAACCTATTATTTAATAGAGTTAACACATATCGTTTCACTCGTATTTTCTCCAAAACCGTTTACGATGGAAGAAAGGGGTGTTTCACGTGAAACAAATTGTTTTATTCGATGGTGTTTGTAATTTATGTAACGGAGCCGTTCAATTCATTATGAAACGCGACGACGAAACGTTCCATTTCGCTTCTTTACAAAGTGACATCGGTCAAAAACTGTTACGTCAGTATCAACTTCCTCCTTCTTTCAATAGCATCGTCCTCATAAGAGGGACTCGCGCTTACGTACGAAGCGACGCGGTATTACAAATCGGACGGCAATTAACCGAACCGTATGCCACATGTAGCACGCTCGCCTTTTTCATTCCACGCTCGATTCGTGACGTTCTCTACCGTTTCGTTGCTCGCTCTCGTTACCAATGGTTCGGTAAGCGAGACGAATGTCGCCTCCCTACTCCGAATGAACGAAAACGGTTTTTGTAAAATAAAAAAGACGAGAGGACTCATCCCTCGTCTTTTTCACGAAATGCCACTTCTTCTCTCGTCACATACGCCTCTCCCCACCGCTGCATCTGTTCGATGATCGGACGCAACGTCTCACCGAGTGGCGTGAATGAGTAATCGACGCGAGGCGGAACTTCCGCATACTGTTTCCGACGAACGACCCCATCCCGCTCGAGTTCTCGTAATTGCAAAGTGAGCATCCGTTGCGTAACGGTAGGAATTAAACGACGCAGTTCATTGAACCGCTTCGGCCCGTCCAGCAAATGATACAAAATCATTCCTTTCCATTTTCCGCCGATTAAATCGATCGCTAACTCTACATAACACCCGTTCCGATCTTTCCACTCATTCGAACAATGAATCGTTTTTGACTTTCGATCAATCATTTATCTTCTCCCCATTCGTTACATTTTTGATACTAAGGCACAACAATGTGCGTTCTTGTAGGACTCTCTTTCTTAACTTACCATGAGTAATGAGTGGCAACGATTGTTCCGCTCATTACAGAAAGGAAGGATAGACATGCACATTTTAACAGTCGTTTCTCACCCACGAGAAGATTCTTTAACGATGGACGTGACGAAACGTTTTATAGAAGGAGCAAAAGAAGCAGGCCATACGGTGGAATTGCTCGACTTATACCGTGAAGAATTTCAACCTGTTTTGTTCGAAAAAGATGAACCGGATTGGGAACGTACCGACTTACACTATTCACCTGTCGTTTTACAAGAAATCGAACGGATGAAACGAGCGGACGGTCTCGCCTTCATTTTCCCTGTTTGGTGGTACAGCATTCCAGCGATGTTAAAAGGCTACATCGACCGCGTCTGGAACTACAATTTCGCATACGGTAGCGAACGACTTCCACACGAGCGAATCCAATGGATCGGGCTCGTCGGAGCGTCTGAACAACAATTCGAAAAGCGACAGTACGACCGCCTCATCCACTACTATTTAAACATCGGACTTTCTCAATTTGTCGGAGTATCAACATCTCGCGCTACGTTGCTGTACGATACGCTATCCGGCGGTACAGAAGATGAACGGAACGCGTGGTACGAGTCGGTCCTCGAACGCGCTTACATCACTGGGAAGGAATACGGAACGTTCACATCTGAACAGCCGTTGATGGATCGCTTATGAGTCGATTCGATCAACTTCAAAACAATGAAACGTTTCAGCGAACGTTTTCGCAAGGCGAATTAACACTCGGTCTTTTTCTACCAGTAGATGCTTACCCGTCTAGCCTCTCGAATTCGTCACTCAACGAGCAAATCGAACGGGTTCAACAGGTCGAACGCGCCGGCTTCACTGCCATTTGGGCGCGCGATATCCCACTCCACGATCCGTCATTTGGAGATGCCGGGCAAACGTACGACCCGCTCGTTTACTTAAGTTTTCTTGCGGCTCATACGAAGACGATCGGGTTAGGGATCGGAAGTTTAATTTTACCGATTCGTCACCCGATTCATCTCGCTCAAATGACAGCGAGTGTCCAGCACCTTTCCAACAATCGTTTATTGCTCGGCGTCGCAAGTGGGGATCGTCCCGTCGAATTCCCAGCTTTCCAACTCGACGCGTCCGAGCGAGGTGAACGATTCCGCGAATCGTTCGAGACGATGCGCCAATTATGGGTCGATCCGTTTCCTGTCCTTCAAAATGACCAAACCGAATTACGCGGAAGAGCAGATAGCTTACCGAAGCCTGAAATTCCTATTCCACTTTTCGTTACGGGCAATAGCCGACAAACGCTCGAATGGATTGGCGAACAGAGCGACGGATGGATGTACTATCCTCGCAACGTCGCGTTTCAACAACGCGTCGTTCGGGAATGGCGTGAGCAAAGCGACGACTTTAAACCGTTTCTTCAATCGCTCTACATCGACTTATCCGACGAGCCCGACGAGGCACCGACACCGATCCACTTAGGCTTTCGCAGTGGACGCCGAGCGCTCATTCAACATTTAGAGCAACTCCGAACGATCGGTGTCAATCACGTCATTTTAAACATGAAATACAGTTCTCGTCCCGTCGATGACGTGTTGGAAGAACTTGAAACGTATGTCCTTCCTCACTTTTCAGCGAACGATTAACGACAAAAACCGTCCTTTTCGAAAAGGACGGTTTTTTTACTACTAGGAGGTATCGTATGACTCGAGCACAGCACGCATTCTCAAACAGTTTACTACTTCTTTCAAAAGAGATGGAACATTCTCCATCCGTTGCACAAATTGCAGAGCGCGCCGGTTATCAACGTCAAACGTTTTACAATCATTTTCAAAATGTCGAAGAACTACTCAGTTGGACATATGAAGAGCTGGCGTTGAAGCATTTTTCAACGATCCATTCCCTCACACATTGGGAAGAAGAGGTCGTCATCGGACTCGATGCTTTAATGACGCACCGCGTCTTCATTTTATGGAGTATCGAACAGTACCCGAACGTCCTTCGTCAACAATTATCGATGCTCATGACTGACTTAATGAGCGACTTATTGAGCGCTTTACAACCGTGCTCCTCTCTCCCGCCACTCGATCAACAACTGTTTCAAGCGCAATTTTTTGCACACGGTTGTGTCGGAACGTTGTTCGATTGGATGGAGTCTAACTTTTATTACGATTCCAAACAGCTAGCTGCCGCTTTACACGAACTTGTGCATCAATTGTACGAAATATCATTCCAGCGATATGCTTCGAAAAAGTAGACAGTTTTAAAAAACTGTCTACTTTTTTGACGTTTTGAACCGGTTGTCTCGTTTCAATTCCTCTCCATTCGGAGATTGAATCGTATTACTGAAGGAGGAATACGTTATGAGCAAAAAACGATCTTTACGAACGATGGCAGCTTCTGCTGCCGCGATTGGTGCAGCAGGTTGGGCGACGAAAAAAGTGCTCGATACGACGAAAGAGAAAAAAGAACAACTCGTGAAAGAAGAAATTGCTGACCGGACGTACGATGCAGACGAACACGTTTACTTAATTGGTGGTGGCATCGCTACATTGTCAGCTGCGCTCTATTTAATACGAGATGCTCAATTTCCAGCCGAACAAATCCACGTCATCGAAGCATTGGACGTATTAGGCGGTAGTAACGATGGAGCCGGTTCAAATGAAGAAGGTTTCGTCTGCCGAGGCGGTCGCATGTTGAACGAAGAAACGTACGAAAATTTTTGGGATTTATTCGACAGCGTCCCTTCTCTCGACATGCCGAACCGCAGCGTAACTGAAGAAATTTTAAACTTCGACCATTTACATCCGACCCATGCGCAAGCACGCCTCGTCGATGGACAAGGTGAAATCGTCGATACGACGACCATGGGCTTTTCTAATGAGGACCGTCTCGAATTAACGAAGTTGCTATTGACGCCAGAAGATCAACTCGATGAAATGACGATCGAACAATGGTTCAATGACGACTTTTTCGAAACGAACTTTTGGTACATGTGGCAAACGACATTCGCCTTCCAGAAATGGAGCAGCGTGTTTGAGTTACGTCGTTACATGAATCGGATGTTGCTTGAATTTAGTCGAATTAATACATTAGAAGGTGTAACACGGACACCTCTCAACCAATATGAAAGTCTCGTCCTCCCACTTTACGAAGTGCTGAAAGAAAAAGGAGTCGACTTCACGTTAAACGAGACGGTCACTGACATCGACTTTGCCAATGATGATACGATTACCGCAACCCGTCTTCACTTTAAAAACCGACAACCACTCGATTTGACAGCAAAAGATGTCGTCATGATGACAAGTGGTTGTATGACTGATAGCGCAACACTCGGTAGCTTGGACCAAGCACCCGAACACCCTGAGCAACCGCCTTTATCTGGAGAGCTATGGTATAAAATCTCTCTTAAGAAAAAGGGACTTGGCAATCCAGCGCCATTTTTCGGAAAAGAAGCAGAGACGAATTGGCATAGCTTTACGGTCACTGCAAAGGGGGACGCTTTGCTCAAACGGATCGAACAGTTCTCAGGAAACATCCCGGGTAGTGGCGCGCTCATGACGTTCAAAGACTCGAACTGGCTCATGAGTTCTGTCGTCGCCGCACAACCTCATTTCAAATCACAAGATCCAGACACGACGATTTTCTGGGGCTACGGTTTATATCCGTATGAAAAAGGAAACTTCGTCGACAAACGAATGGTCGACTGTACAGGCGAAGAAATTTTGTACGAATACATTTCACATCTCGGCTGGCAGGACGATTGGGAAGCGATCAAAAAAGATATTGTCAACGTCATCCCGTGCTACATGCCGTACATTGATGCTCAATTCCAACCGCGAAAAATGAGCGATCGACCAGCAGTCGTTCCGGAAAATAGTACGAACTTCGCCATGCTCGGACAGTTCGTCGAAATTCCAGAAGATATGGTGTTCACAGAAGAATATTCCATTCGCGCGGCACGAATTGCTGTGTACACGTTGTTCGATATCGACTTGCCGATCGAACCTGTAACACCACATAACCGTAATCCAAAGGTACTCGCGAAAGCACTACAAACGATGTATCGATAACCAAAAAAGATTCGATGAGCCTTTGCTCACCGAATCTTTTTTTAATTCGTTTCCACCGGTTGATTTTCAAGAATTTTCCGCTCTTCTTCAGTGAAGACGCGCGAATCGATTTTGAAATGTTTGTTTTCCGACGATTCAATCGAAAATGTACCGCTCGGCCCATCTCCTGCGTCTAAAATGAGCTGCGTATGTTTCCAATAATCGAATTGGCTAGTATGCATCCAAAACGCAGCGCCACCTACTTCACCAATTTTGACATCTTGGCTTCCGATATAGAAGTCTCCTTCTTCAAAACACATCGGGACGGATCCTTCACAACAGCCACCTGATTGGTGGAATAAAATCGGTCCGTGTTTCTCTTGCAACTGTTGAATCAATGCTAATGCTGCTTCTGTTGCAACGACTCTCGGAACGTATGTCATATTGAATACCCCCTCTCGTATTTCACACTTTCTTCATAAGTTACCGTAATTTTCTGTCTTTTTTACGTGAGAAAAAGGACGGATGCGCACATCCGTCCGGCTCATCAACTTAGAAGAAACCTTGTCCAGTTTCAGCGTAGCTAACGAGTAAGTTTTTCGTCTGTTGGTAATGACCGAGCATCATTAAGTGGTTTTCGCGTCCGACACCTGATAATTTGTATCCACCGAATGCAGCGTGTGCTGGGTATTGGTGATACGTGTTCGTCCATACGCGACCTGCTTCGATGCCACGACCCATACGGTAAGCGTTGTTCATATTACGTGTCCAAACGCCTGATCCTAAGCCGTACAACGTATCGTTTGCAATTTCAAGCGCTTCGTCGAAATCTTTGAACGTTGTAACTGCGAGAACTGGTCCGAAAATTTCTTCTTGGAAAATACGCATTTTGTTATCGCCTTTGAAGACAGTTGGCTCAATGTAGTATCCACCATTCAATTCGCCTTCTAATTGGTTCGCATTTCCGCCTGTTAAGCATTGTGCGCCTTCTTCTTTACCGAGCTTAATGTAAGAAAGAATTTTCTCATGTTGTTGGTTAGAAGCTTGAGCACCCATCATGACAGACGTGTCGAGTGGGTTACCGACTTTAATTTGTTTCACACGCTCTAATGCGCGTTCCATGAACTCATCGTAAATTGATTCTTGGATCAATGCACGTGATGGACATGTACAAATTTCACCTTGGTTCAAGGCGAACATAACGAATCCTTCGATTGCTTTGTCTAAAAATGCATCGTCTTTTTCCATAACGTCTTCGAAGAAAATGTTTGGTGATTTTCCACCGAGTTCGAGCGTTACTGGGATGATGTTTTCAGTTGCATATTGCATAATTAAACGACCTGTCGTCGTTGCACCTGTGAATGCGATTTTTCCGATGCGTGGGCTCGTTGCGAGCGCTTTACCTGCTTCAGCACCGAAACCGTTCACTACGTTTAAGACACCTTTAGGAAGAATGTCTTGGATCAATTCAACGAGGACGAGAATTGAGACTGGAGTTTGTTCTGCTGGTTTTAACACGATACAGTTACCTGCTGCGAGGGCTGGAGCAATTTTCCATACACCCATTAAAAGTGGGAAGTTCCACGGAATAATTTGTCCGACGACACCGATTGGCTCGTGGAAATGGTAAGCGACTGTGTCGTTGTCGATTTGGCTAATGCCGCCTTCTTGCGCACGGATTGCTCCTGCGAAGTAACGGAAGTGATCGATCGCGAGTGGAATGTCAGCATTTAACGTTTCACGTACTGCTTTACCGTTATCCCATGTTTCTGCAACTGCTAATTTTTCAAGGTTTTCTTCCATGCGATCAGCAATTTTCAATAAAATGTTCGCGCGGTCTGTTACCGATGTTTCACCCCACGATTTTTTCGCTGCATGTGCTGCATCTAATGCGAGTTCAATATCTTCTTTCGTTGAACGTGGTGCTCGCGTAAAGACTTTACCGTTTACTGGTGAAACGTTATCAAAGTATTCGCCTTTTACAGGTGCTACCCATTCTCCACCGATGAAGTTTTCGTACTGCTCTTTAAAATCAATAATCGCGCCTTCTGTATTCGGATTTGCATAAATTTTAGCTTCTGTCATTTTTGTTCCTCCTAATAAATTGTAATGGTCCACTCATCTCTCTTGAACGATTACTTTATTGAAAAACTTTATTCGCTACAAATCGTACTTCATCTTTTTCTACTTTTCAAGCATATTGTTTTTGAAAGAATCATTAAAATTCATCGTATTTTCTGAAAAAATCTCGCTTTCTTACTAATTCTATGCACTTTCACACGTTCTTGTCACACGAACGCTTATGTTACAATGATTTGATTCATACAACATTCAACTTTAAACGTTCGTTTTTTTAACTTTTACAAAAATAGTAATAAACTGTTTAAAGATTGAAAGTACATACTTCAAGAGATTAAGAATAGACAGATGTTTTACTTTTTTCTTTTTACAATGTTCGTCTTTTAAGCGATTTTAAAAAGATATATGGTGAGATTGTTCGTCTTTTAAGCGAGTGTCTATTTATTTCCTCTTCACCGCCTATACATATCGTTGAGATTCATCTTTTTTAGTCGACTAGGAAGAAACAGTCTCTCACTTACGATTCCCTTTCCCTTTTTGCTCTGCCATAATCGTAGAAACATTTTCTCTTTAATCTGTAAGCGCTTACAATTTAATTATCTTCACTTTATCATGCACACTTTAATCGTTGCAAGCAATATACTCAACCAATCGTACACGATGAAAAAACGTAGCAACTACTTCCTTCCAAGGAAACAGTCACTACGTTTTCATTTTTTAGCGGAACATTTCTGGTAAGACGTGCAAGTCGATTCCCCAAACGAACGGCAATAAGAAATAAACGGCCGCAGTAATGAGGAAAATACAGAACAAGTTAATCCAAATACCCGCTTTCATCATATCTTGAATTTTTAACAATCCGGATCCGAATACGATCGCGTTAGGAGGCGTAGCAACTGGAAGCATAAATGCACATGATGCTGCAATACCTGCTGCAATCATTAAACCGTATGGGTGAACACCGAGAGCTGTTGCCAGTGCAGCCATAATCGGGAACATCATCGTTGCAGTCGCTGTATTCGATGTTACTTCTGTTAAGAAAAGAACGAGCGTTGCTACAATTCCGATCACTAACCATAACGGAATGTTGTTCAATGCGTAAAGTTGTTCACCAATCCATAATGCGAGCCCGGACTGTTTGAAGCCATCTGCAATCGCGAGACCTCCACCGAACAGTAGCAAAATTCCCCACGGCACGTTTTTCGTATCCGTCCACGTCATTAACGTCCCTGTTGACGTTTTCTTCGAAGGGATGACGAATAGTAAAACAGCTGCGATGATCGCAATCGTCGTATCGTTCACATTGTTTTTAATAAATTCTACAGGTAAAAATGTACGTGTAATCCAGAAAAACGCGGCGAATACGAATACGTATAATACGCGACGTTCTTCGATCGACATTCGACCTAATTGCGCACGCTCTTCATCGATCACTTCTTTACCACCTGGCAACTGTTTCATTTCTGGTTTAAACGCAATTTTCACTAAATAAAACCAAACGATCGCCATTAAAAAAATAGAGAGCGGTACACCGAACAACATCCATTTGGCGAACGAAATGTCGATCCCGTACATTTTGTCGATCACACCTGCAAAAATCGTATTCGGTGGTGTACCGATTAATGTACCGAGTCCACCGACCGATGCAGAATATCCAATTCCGAGCATTAAACCTTTTCCGAAATTCGATTGTTGTAAGTTTTCGTTCGTCGATGCACTCGCATGAGCGATAATGGCTAGACCGATCGGCATCATCATCATCGCCGTGGCTGTATTGGAAATCCACATCGATAAAAATCCAGTAGCAACCATAAATCCTAAAATGAGACGCTCTGTACTCGTACCGACAAACGCGATAATACTAAGTGCAATTCTTTTATGTAAGTTCCATTTTTCCATCGCTAACGCGATAATAAATCCGCCTAAAAATAAAAAGATCGTATTGTCTGCATAACTACTCGCTACAGACGTTTCTACCGCACCCGTTACTGTAAATAAGACGATCGGTAATAACGAGGTGACAGGAATCGGAACCGCTTCGGTAATCCACCAAATCGCCACCCATGCTGTACTCGCTAAAACAGCTTGCGCTTCTGAACTCATTCCGGTCGGTGAAACGAAAAGTAAAATGAGTAAAAAAGCGAGCGGACCAGCTAAGAGTCCGAAGCGTTGCAATGAAGTACGCCCACCAGGAGGTAAACCTCCTTTTTTCCCGTTCGTTTCTCCTTCTTTTTGCTCCGAACGGTTTCGTCCATCTTTTTCGTGTGTCGTATCCACTTTCCCAAATAAGTAAGAAAGCGCTTTCTTCGTTCTTTCACTTGAACCCCATGCGACATTTTTTATGACCCCTAAACGACTCACAACGTTCCCTCCTTCTTGTCTCATAACAATATTATATATACTTTATCTGTTGTAATACAAAGTATAATGAGTGTGTCTAAAAAAAGCAAAGGTTTTTCTATTATTTAGGTGTTTTC
The DNA here is from genome assembly GCA_009740415.1 of Planococcaceae bacterium Storch 2/2-2. Taxonomy (GTDB): domain Bacteria; phylum Bacillota; class Bacilli; order Bacillales_A; family Planococcaceae; genus Savagea. The sequence continues at coordinate 207,862 of WOYE01000008.1, forward strand.
TCATAGGCCGACTCCTCTTACTTCCTATTTGTAAATGTTCATGCTAACTTAAAATTAGAGGTAATTTTTAGAATGGAGGATCAGTAAGATGAATGCTAACGTGAATCGCATAGAATTGTTGTTGATGACGTTAAAGCAGCATACGGCGACTCCTGGACACGGTGTTACACGACTCACTTATACACGTGAACATTTAGGAGCCCGACGCGTACTGTTTGAGGCGATGGAAAAATACGGACTGACGATTAGCGAAGACGGATTCGGTAACATGTTCGGAAAATTAGAAGGGACCGATCCAACACTTCCTTCCGTCTTAATCGGTTCTCATATCGATTCTGTCCCTAATGGTGGTGCTTACGATGGTGCTGCAGGTGTTGCAGTCGCTTTAGAAGTAGCCGCTATGTTCCACGAAAATAAGTTGCAACCGAAACGATCCGTCGAATTCGTCGCGCTCATCGAAGAAGAAGGAGCACGTTTTCCAGGTGGATTGTTAGGATCTCGCAGTATGCTAGGTGACTTGTCCGTTGAAGAGTTTGAGCATTTGAAAAGCTTCGATGGCTTGACGACAGTCGCTGCAATTGAACAAATCGGTCTCGATTTACCGGAACGAAAGCCACGACCGATCGATACGATCCATTCCTTTTTAGAACTGCACATTGAACAAGGACCGATTTTGACGGAAAACAATAAACAAATCGGAATTGTTGAAACGATCGTCGGACTCGCACAACTCGAAGTGACCGTTCAAGGACGAGCAGGCCATGCTGGAACGACACCGATGGATAAGCGTGCTGATGCGCTCGTCACCGCTTCAAAAATCGTCGCAAACTTGCCGACACTCATTCAAGACCAAACGGCTCTCGGTACGGTCATTACGGTCGGACAAATGGACGTTCACCCGAACAGCCCGAATGTCATACCAGAACGTGTTCACTTCACAATCGACTTGCGATCGTCTACTTTAGAATCGATCGAAGCGGCGAAAAGTCGATTGAACGATTTTATTGAATTGCACGAATCAGAACACGTTGAAGTAACGATTGAAGAAACGTTAAATGTCACACCGCGTCATATGGACGAAACATTGCAACAACATATTTACCGCTCTTGTTCAGAGAGAAACTATTCATCGATTCAAATGAGTAGTGGCGCAGGTCACGACGCGATGGTATTTGCAGATTACGTGCCGACAGCGATGATCTTTGTCCCTACGGAAAACTCAGTAAGTCACGCACCCGAAGAAACCGCTTCTACTGAAGATTTGGCACGCGGAGCGAATGTATTTTTCGATACGGTCGTCCAATTAACGGAGCCGGAAATTGTCGAACGGTAATAGGCGAAAGCATCCTCCAGATGGATGCTTTTTTTAATCCCTTTCACTATGCGGGCGGTATAACACGAAAGAGAGGACAGAGCGGTTCGCTTGATAAGAAATCGTACGCGTCTCACCGATCGCTCGATTTGTACCTACGATCAGTTGAAGTTCATCTTCTTTTTCAACGTAACCGATTAAAGGTACCCAATGATAATCATACGTTGGGCGTTCCCACCAACGACCTGAAAACCATTTGTCAAACTTCATCGCGACTGGGCGACCTGCATCAATTTCTCGCAATGCCTCGTCGATTGTCCCACTTTCCGCGCAATACGACGGGTCTCCATACTGTTTTAAGTAACGAATCATCTTTCGTTTAGACAGTCCATACGAGCGACAGCGAGCTTTTTTAAAAATCGTGTTAATGGATGGCACGTTTCCACCGTAATGAGAAAGAATGGAATAAATCGTCGTCGGACCGCACGCCGCGCGTCGGAACGATTGTTCAACCGTATGAGCATATTGTGAAAAACTTTGAAATGAAATTTTCTTCATGATCCGTTCCCCTTTCTGTTAACCGTTAGACGGCGTATGATATACTTACTAAAGAATACAATAAGCATTACCACTAGGGGCGCCTCACGGCTGAGAAGTACCCTCATAACCTGCTCTAGGTCATTCTAGCGAAGGAAAGTGGTCGATACTCACTGTTCGACTACTTTCGTCTATGAAAGTAGTCTTTTTTTATGAAAAGGAGGAATTATGTTGTCTTATTTACAAAAGATCCGTGAAACAAACCCTTTAACTCACTGTATTACGAACATCGTCGTCGCTAACTTTCAAGCGAATGGTTTACTCGCGCTCGGAGCAAGTCCGACGATGGCTGATTCATTAGAAGAGATGGATGACATCGCTCAAGCAGCAGCGGTAACCGTATTAAATATCGGAACGTTAAATCCACTTACAGTAGACGCGATGAAGCGTGCAGGGAAACGAGCACGTGAAGTCGGAAATCCACTCGTGTTAGATCCAGTAGGTGCTGGAGCGACGACATTCCGAAAAGAGACGACTTTAGAATTGTTACGCGACCTCGACATTACGCTCATCCGTGGAAATGCAGGAGAGTTAGCAGCGATCGCTGGCATCCCTTGGGAAGCAAAAGGTGTCGACGCTGGGACAGGAGATGCGAGCGTCGTAGAAATTGCTGAAACCGTCGCTCAAGATTATCATTGTCTCGTCGCTCTTTCTGGGGAAGTTGACGTATTAACAGACGGCTCTACGACATACTGCATCGAAGGCGGCGATGAAATGATGACACTCGTGACAGGTTCCGGCTGTTTATTAAGTGCAGTGACGGGAGCGTTTTTAGCCGTCGCTCCGAACGAACCGATGGAGGCTGTTGCAGAAGCGCTCGCCTTTTACAAACACGTCGGATATGAGACCGCTCAACTTGCTGGTGCACCTGGTTCTTTCCAACGGACATTTTTAGATCTTTTATATAAAGAAACGACTTATGAAACATCAACGATTCGAAAGGGGACAGACCAATGACAACGATTGCTTTAACGATTGCAGGTTCAGATTCAGGCGGTGGAGCAGGCATTCAAGCAGACTTGAAAACGTTCCAAGAGCTCGGGACGTTCGGTACTTCTGTACTCACTGCCATTACTGCACAAAATACGAACGGCGTTCACGGCGTCCAAGCGGTTGATACAGACATTATCGATGGACAGTTAGAGGCCGTCATGACCGACTTACGACCGAAAGCAGCAAAAACAGGGATGATTTTTTCACCTGAAATTATCGCCCTCATTGCTGAACGATTAACACAGTACGGACCGATTCAACTCGTCGTAGACCCGGTCATGATTGCGAAAGGTGGTGCTTCTCTTCTCCAAGAAGAAGCGATCGAAGCACTTCGTACGAAGCTCGTTCCTTTAGCGACAGTCATTACTCCGAACATTCCTGAAGCAGAAGTGCTTGCTGAAATGACGATTGAAAACGAGGACGATTTGCATGAAGCGGCCGACCGTATTTTAAAACTCGGTGCGGAACATGTCATCATTAAAGGCGGACATAGCGACGATCCTCAATTTTCTGAAGACTACATCGTCTCAACGGACGGTTCTAGTTTCCGTCTTCGATCACCACGTATCGATACAGAAGATACGCATGGGACAGGATGTACATTTTCAGCAGCGATCGCAGCGAACCTTGCGAAAGGAATGTCTGTAGAAGAAGCGATTACAGAGGCGAAAGTATTTATTCAAAGTGCGATCCAGTACGGACTTCATATCGGATCGGGCCACGGGCCGACGAACCACGCTGCTTATCGCATTCACGGTGACACCGTACGGAAGGATATCGTGAGACGATGAAACAATTATTAGAAGCGTACTTCATTATGGGTACTCAAGATTGTCCAACGAACGATCCGCTCGCTGTTCTCGAACAAGCGTTAGAAGGCGGAATTACATTGTTCCAATTCCGCGAAAAAGGTCCGGAAGCATTAAGCGGATTACAAAAAGAGCAGTTTGCAAAAAAATGCCAACAGCTCTGTCGCTCATTTAATGTACCATTTATCGTGAATGATGATATTCAACTCGCTCTCCGAATCGATGCGGACGGTGTCCACGTCGGACAAGACGATATGGCGAGCGATGAAGTGAGACGCTTGCTCGGACCGGAAAAAATAATCGGTGTGTCTGCACATTCGAACGATGAAGTACTCGAAGCAATCGCTCAACAAGCGAACTACGTCGGTATGGGGCCCATTTATCAAACGACGTCAAAGGCAGATGCAGATGCGCCGGCAGGTACGACGATGATTGAAGAAGCACGACGTGCATTTCCCGATATTCCTATCGTAGCGATCGGTGGAATTACAATTCCTCGCTCTGAACAGCCGATTGCAGCAGGAGCGGACGGTGTATCCGTCATTTCTGCTATTGCGCAAGCTTCATCACCGAAACGTGCAGCCGAGCAGTTAAAAGAAGCCGTACAACGTGCAAAAGCGAAGCGTGATCAATGAAGCGGCAGTCTACAGAACGTCTCGTCTTGATCGCACTGATCACAGCGCTCGCTGTCGCGGGCTCTACCTTCATTTCATTTCCGCTCGGTGTAGCACGCGCTTACCCGATTCAACATGCGATCAATGTGTTCGCAGCGATTACGATGGGAACGGGTCCTGCCGTTCTCATCGCTTTTTTAGCAGCGCTCGTTCGAATCGTTCTCGGTACAGGCTCTCTATTAGCTTTTCCAGGTGGTATGATTGGTGCACTGCTCGCTGGGTTAGCGTACCGGTGGACGAAGAAAAAAGGATTCGCTTTATGTGGCGAAGTGATCGGCACAGGACTGATCGCCTCTTTGTTCGCCGTTCCTTATGCGAAATTGTTAATGGGAACTGAGTTCGGAGCGTTATTTTTCATTCCTGGTTTTCTTCTATCGAGTGTAACAGGTGCCTTTTTAGGAATTTGGCTCACTTCTTTGCTGCAAAGAACACAAATTCCTACGCAACTCGGTCGCTTATTTAAATCATAACTGCCCTCTTTAAAAATCGGTATACGAAACGCAATGCATGCGTCGTATACCGATTTTTTATAATTTCATTTTTCAATGAAGGTGAATCGATGTCGTTTCAAACATTCTTCCTGGATTCAACAAATCGTTCGGATCTAATATATCTTTCACTTCTTTCATCCACCGAATGCTATTCCGTTCGCTAAACTGTTCTTCTTTCGGACGTAACGTACATTGAAAAGCGTCCGGTGTCGCTAACATTCCGCCTAACGTTTTCGTCGCTTCAAACAGCTCCTGGATCGCTTGTTCAATCGCTGAGACGTCGAACTGTTCGAGACGGACGAGTATGGTCGGATGCATCTCTCGACGTCCGACGTGACCGTGTAAAATGAACGGAATGTCGTACCGCTCCTTAATTTTCTCAAATTGTTGAAACAGCCGTTCAATATGTCGGTGCGGAATCGTCACTCGGTCAGATACCCTCGTCGTACTCGCCCGTTGCAAGGCTGCGATGACAATTTCTCGAAGTCGCCAATAAGCGATTTCTTCTTCCTCTGTCGTTGCGATCGAAAGTTCACCGATTTGATAACGTGCACATTCTTTTTTTACGAGCTCTACTTTCGCATCGACTACGTCAGGGTGGCCGTCTAATCGAACGAGTAAAATGGCACTTTTCGTAACAGGTAATCCGAGCGCTTCCAACTGCTCGGTGGCAATTACAGTTTCTTGGTCAAACATTTCGATCCGCGTCGGATTGACACCAGATGTTAAAAGCCTTTCGATGGCACTACCGGCATCAATTAAATGATCGAACGCTACGCAAAACGTTTTCGTTGCAAGTGGTTTCGGAATGAGGCGGACAAGAACGCGTGTAATGATCCCTAACGTTCCTTTCGAGCCTACTATTAAATGGATGAGGTCGTATCCATTTCGATCATCCGCTGACTTTCCTCCTGTTTGAACGATTTGTCCGCTCGCTGTCACAAACTCTAACCCTAAAATGTAATCGCCTACACGGCCGTATTTTAACTCATTCGGAGCGTATGTATTGTCAAAGATTTGCTCAGCAATTCGTTCATCCGCTCCAGCTTTTGAAAAAAGTGGATAGGAAAGGCCATAACGATTCGCTTCTTCGTTCAAATCATTCGTTAAAACACCAGGACTCATAATCGCTACCGCCTCATCTTCACAAATTTGCAACGTATCGGTCCACTCGGAATAGTCGATCACGATGCCGCCTCGCACACATTGCCCACCTAACCCTACTGGCTCTACACCTTTTGTAATGACAGGTACTTTCCACTCATTCGCCACTTTTAAAATACCGACAACTTCTTCAGTAGACGTCGGTTGACAGACAGCGTGTGGCCAATGCGTTCCATATGAGCCGTCGAAAGCATAATTGGATAAGGTACGCCCTTCATAAATTAAGCGATCTTTTGAAATAATTTGCTTTAACTGTTCAACAATTTCTCGTTGCCTTTCCATATCATTCACCTTCCTCACTCTGTTGCAATCTTCTTCTCACTCGAAATTGAATGTATATTTTTTTCAACATAGCGTGTACCACTTCGATTCCTTCCACTTTACGAATGGTCGGAAAGATTTCTGAACCGAACTGCTCTTCAGGCGTTGCGTCATAAATCGTCACGCGTTCGTCCACTTTCGAACGTTCGATTTTCAAACGAATAATATTCCTTTCTTGAAAAGCCCCATATAAATAATACGTACCGACAAGAGGACGACCGATATCAACATCGACAGAATAGCGCTCTTGCTCTTCGCTTTCTTCCTCCTCGAATCGAATGAACGTAGCATGTCGTAAATAGTAAGTAGCTAAACGCTCTTCTCGTAACATAGACTCTCCTCCTATGACACATTGTACCCGAACTTTACTAGAAGCTCTATCGAATATGCTATACTTTTAATACTCTTTTATGATAAAGATAAAAAAACGCTCTCACTTTTTGTGAGAACGTTTCTTTTTTTCAATGAATTTCGCTTTAACAGCGACTCGTTCATTTCCGCTAATCGTACACGTAATGAGCGTCAATTCATTTTTATTCGGATCGTCTTCCAACACTTCAATCGCAGTCGGTGGAATGACTTCACTACTTTCAATTTCGTACACGTACGTATCTTCACCGACGTGTAAATAAATTTCTTCACCGACCGGTACTTCTGATAAATTACTAAAGTGACGACCATCTCGATAACCGCGGTGACCTGCAATAGTAAAGTTTCCTTCACCTGGTTTTTGGTCTTCTTTAATTTCAGTAAGTGCGATACTTAAATTGTACTCGTTCGTTTCCGGTAATACGCGATGGACAATATCGAGATATGGAATTTCTAATTCCAATGCGTTACGTAAATCCTCTTCTGAAAATGGTAAATCTTCGATTGCAGAAAGATCAACTTCTTCTCCTTCATCTGCCATAGCGATCAGCGAAATCGCATCTTCTAATGCTTTCGCTTCTTTCGTTGACGTATAATCCATGTAAAGCGGGTAGGCGATGAGTGCCAATCCGACGACAATCATCACGAGTCCAAACCAACGACGTTTCGTCATTCCTTATTCCTCCTCGGTAGTAAGGGTAGGGTCTATATATGTTTCGACCAATTCCGTCGTATGTTTAAACTTATACGTATCAAAATCACCGGATCCGTCATTCCAGTTTTGCAAAACCGTCACATATCGATTGCCGTTGCGCTCAACTGCTGATGAAACACAAGGTCCTGCTTCATACGTAAATCCTGTTTTATAACCACGAACCCCTTCTGTTTCAAAAGGCATTCCTTTCAACAACCAGTTCGTCGTCGGCACAACTTCACCATATTCGCTCGTCACCGTCGCAAGTTCTGTGTAATTTAAGATGTCGGGATGTTGTTTAATCGTGTAAGAGATGAGCGTCGCTAAATCTCGTGCACTCCCTTTATTATATTCACCATTCACCGTCAATCCGTGCGGATTAATAAAATGAGTATTCGTCATACCGAGCTCCGCAGCCGTATCGTTCATCCATTGAACGAACGCCGCCTCGATAGCGTGCACGTCGCCATCTGGTGCAATGTCATACGTATCCGCCAACAAGTAAACGAGCGCCATCGCTGCATCGTTTCCAGAGTGGACAGCGACTGCTCGGAATAAATAGTCGAGCGTATATTTTTTGTTTTTTTGTAATCCGATCATCGCAATGCCTTCAGCATGGTGATGGTCAAAAAAATGTGGTGGCGTCACATACGTCGACTCCCATGAAAGCTTCCCTTCATCGACTGCTTTCATCACTAAATATTGAATCATCGTTTTAGACATACTCGCTAATCCGAGTGGTGTATCGATATTGTTTGCATAAATGATTTGCTCTTGATCGACATCGACGACAATTTCTGATGACTCCGTCAACTGTTGTTCTGCTACGTGAAGTGGCTCTTTCCACTGGATGACCCGTTCATCAATCGGCTCCTCTTCCTGAACTACTTCTTCTGCCGTTTGCTCTTCGTGCTCAGCTGAATCTACTTTCTCAGCTCGTTCGTCACTCTTCCATCCTATAAAAAGAAATGCGCCCCCGACGAGTAAGGCGAGAGTCGCGACAATTATTAGAACGTTTCGAATGACCATCACTTCCTTTCTATATCATTCCGTCCTTTTTATTGTACGCAACCCCTATTTCTTTGTCGACTACCCATCGATTATTTCGTATACGTTTCAATGAGCTCGCGTGCTTTACGAAACTTCTCTTCTTCGTCCTCTTCATGTAAAAGAACGATGACGTAAGAAGTTCCATCGTTTTCACCTGTGACGATAACACTATGGCCCGACTGTTCCGTGTAACCCGTCTTTAACCCATTCACACCTTCGTAAGCAAAGTCGCGCCCAGGGATGAGTGCATTCGTCGCCAACAATTTCGTTCCATTTTTACTCATGACGAATGGACGTGATGTCGTTTCAAAGACAGTTGGATAATCTTTCGCTAAAGCGATCGTTAACTTCCCAAGTTCCTCAGCAGTCGCCTCATTTTCCATTCCATCTTCTGTCGGTAGTCCCGTTGCATTGTATAGACGAAACGAATCGAAACCTAACGATTTCGCACGCGCTTCTAACCGTTCGACGAATAAATGCTCATTTCCTTCTAACATGTATGCAATCGCGATCGTTGCATCGTTTGCACTCGCTATTAGCATAAGATCGGTCAACTCACGTAACGTATACGTTTCGCCCGCATAGAGAAGGCCGGTCGCGCTATTTGGAATTGTAATTTGATCAAGTACGGCTTGTGGAATCGTAATCGTATCATCCCAACTCGCCCTTCCTGTCGCAACTCGGTTCCATACTTCATAAGCAACGAGTACTTTCGTTAAACTAGCGATCGGCTGAGGACGGTAAGCATTTTTTACATACTGTACATTTCCTCCATCTGTCGAGACGAAAATCGCTTCATTCGTAGGATCGATTAACGATCGCAACCGATCTCTCGTTTCTTGTTGAAAAGCGAGAACGAGTACGAAACCGACGAGCACGAACACAATAATTTTTCTCATTCGCTCGATCCCTCCCCCTTCTTCTCAGTTAGGACGTATGAACCGCTTTACAAGTTCTAAAAAAGTGAAGTGCGGGTGCACTTCACTTTAACGAAACCAACCTTTTTCTTTAAATCGAGCAATCGCTTCGATTCGATTCCCGACATCGAGCTTATCTAAAATCGTTGAAATGTAGTTACGGACAGTGCCAGGAGCTAAAAATAACTCTCCTGCAATTTCTTTCGTCGTTTTTCCTTCCGCTACGAGACGCAACACTTCAGACTCTCGATCCGTGAGTGGATTTTCAATAATTTCATCGTATGCGATATCGATAAGCTCAGGTGCATACATGCGCCGCCCTGCAACGACTGCGCGAATTGCATCGACTAATTCCTCAATGGGGCTGTCTTTTAATAAGTAGCCACGCACTCCCGCTTTACGAGCACGTTCAAAATAGCCCGCCCGTGCAAATGTCGTTAAAATCATCACTTTACAAGGATGCTCCAACTCGACGAGTCGTTCAGCCGTATCTAACCCTGTTAAAATCGGCATTTCAATGTCCATAATGCAAACATCGGGATTTTTCTCTTGGACGAGTTGCAATGCCTCTTGTCCATTTTTCGCCATCCCGACGACTTCCATATCATCTTCCATATCAATCAATGAACCGAGTGCCCCGAGCAACATTCCTTGGTCTTCTGCTATAACGATTCGTATCATACGTGTTCCTCCTCTACTTGATGTGTAATGACATTCGGAACTTTAATAATTAATGTCGTTCCTTTATAACTTTCAATCGATAACGTACCATTTACAAAATGCAAACGTTCCCGCATTCCTTTTAAACCGGTCCCACGATCAATTTCTTCGGGCAACCCAATTCCATCATCTTCTACAATCGCAATGAGTTCATTCGGCTTTTGAATGAACGTAATGGAACATTTCGTTGCGCTACTATGTTTCACTACATTGTTTACCGCTTCTTTTAAACACATACTCAACACATTTTCTGTAATTGTCGGTAATCGCTTAATGACCGCATCCCCTTTAATGACGCAATCCATCTCAGCTGCTGCTAAAATTTGTTCAATTCTCGGAAGTTCTTCATTCAACGTAATTGCTCGCATCCCAGCTACGAGCTCACGCACTTCTTTTAGAGCGATGCGCGCCGTTTCCCGAATGTCTTTAATTTCGTTTTTCGCTCGCTCTGGATCTTTTTCAACTAATCGATAAGCTAGATCGCTTTTAAGGCCGATCAACGACAATTTTTGCCCGAGCGTATCGTGTAAATCGCGTGCGATTCGTTCACGCTCTGCAATAATATGGAGCGCTGAAATTTGCTCTTTTGCCGTCTCTAATTGACCTTCCAAATTTTCACGACGGTGGCGGTTGTACAAGTTAAACGGCAATAAAATCGCACCGATCACTGTAATAATGATGAAAGGGATTTGTGGTAAAAACAAGTCGAGGTCGATGAAAAATCCGACGACGAGTGCAATGATCGTCAACCCTAAATGCAAACCGTACATGATGAAAAATCCGACCGTATGCTGAATTTTACCGATGAAAAATGCAATGAAAATACTGAAATAGACGTAGCCGAACAGTAAAGTCATCGTTAAATGAATGACGATTTCAAAACTGATCCACATGTAAACGAGTCCACTTCTCGATTTCGTTGAAAAATAATACGATAAAAAGAACAGCAATAACGAAGCGATTCCGATACTTATTTCGATAATGGAAGAAGATCGGAATATGAAGAAAAATGGCAGCAAGCAAAAAATAATCCAAATGTAAATACTGAGCCACGGACTACCTGGTACAATTTTATACCATTGTTGGTTTTCATCGATTCTCGTCACATGCACCCCTCCTTACTCTCTTTAGTGTAACAAGCGAAAAAGAAAACGACCATCTTCTAGAGATAGAAGATAGTCGTCGCCTGTTAGGAAGCACTCACGCGTCCTCTTTCTTTTAAAGCGTTAAACTCTCCACGTTCGAGACGCTCTCTCATCTCTTTAAACGTAATGAACGCTTTTTTATCGTTATCGTATAACTTATACTTCAATGATCGTAAACTCGAACCGATCGTAATTTTTGTCGCTTGTTGAAGAGGTTCGATATTTTCGTGAGCATCCTCTAAGTGGTAATTCGGGACACGAGGTGCCAAATGGTGAACGTGATGGAAACCAATGTTTCCGGTCATAAATTGAAGCACTTTAGGAAGCTCGTAGTATGAACTGCCATCGATTGCTGCTTTCACGTAATTCCACTCGCCTTGCTCTTCGAAATATGAATCTTCGAACGTATGTTGGATGAAGAAGAGCCAAATACCAGCACCGGCTGCAACGAACATGATCGTTCCTTGAATTGCTAAAAATGGTACAACGCCAATCCACATCATCATTAAGCCATAAATGAGTACGATCGCTGCGTTTGTTAAATGGGTATTCCAAAACTCTTTCGGACGAACACCTTTTCGGTTGAAACGGTTCGATACTAAAATTAAGTAAAGCGGCCCGAATCCAAACATGACGATCGGATTTCGGTACAAACGATAGCCGAGGCGCGTCCACTTGTTCGCAGCCGCATATTCTTCAATCGTCATTACCCAAATGTCTCCCGTTCCACGTTTATCAAGGTTAGAACTCGTTGCGTGGTGAATCGAATGCTCTCGTTTCCACTGTTCGTACGGGAATAACGTCATAATCCCTGTCAATGTTCCGACGAAATCGGTCGCTTTTTTACTTTTGAAAAATGATCCGTGTGTACAATCGTGGAAAATAATAAATGTTCGAACGACAAATCCTGCGGCTACGACAGCGACTGGAATCATTAACCAAAATGACAACTGATACGCTTCATAAGCGATATACCATAAGATGAAAAATGGTGGAATTGTATTGATCAATTGCCATACACTTTTCTTCGTATCACACTTGGCATATGGGGCTACACTTTTATGCAACTCTTTCGTTTGCTGCTTACTCATGACGCTCTCTCCTTTTTTCTTACTCTGTACAACTATCATAAGAAATATTAAGACCACGTCATAGGCGCACATGTCATCTCTTTCACATGACAAATGTCATATTAAAAACGCTCCCCCTGCCACGGAAGAGCGTTCTTCTCTTACTTAATATCAATGACTTCAAAAATGTTAGCAACACGTTCGACTTCGATTCGCACATCTTCTGCCGGGATTTTTCCCTCTACTCCACCTTGTGCTAGTGTGTACGCACCTTTGTACGTCTCAGGTCGCACAACTTTCCATCCTTCCAACCCATTCTTACTTAAATCCGTTGTAATGTTTAGTTTTTCCTCAGGTGATGGATAATACGTAATCGATGCTTCGTTCAACTTGATAAAGTCACTCACTTGTTCCTCAGTCGGTTCTGTCTCACCCGGTTGTTCTGGTTTGCTATTCTCGCTTCATAAAAAGTGCCACCTTTTCATTAGACGAGCCTACACCGTACGTGCGCTTTTCAACGCATACGGCGTGCCATCAGTTTCTTTTCCCTCCTTTCATTGTACCATTTTTTTCATCGTTTACTCGCACTCCATCAAAAAAAGCGCACACTCGATGAACGAGTGGCGCGCGTGCTCATTGAACATATTGCTCGATCGCTTGATCGATCGCTTTCGCTTTAATTTTATAATGGGTTGCTTGCCAAATGGCACGGCCACTATTCATAATTAACACTTGTGGTGATTCGTGGCGGACTCCGAGATCTGCTTCAATTGCGTTCGACACGTCTCGAGCATTTTGCACGATAATTAAATAGATCGGTAAATCGCTCTTCAACTCGTTCATCTCTTTATATGCGCTCGCGCTCGCGACACACGTAGCACTAAATTTGAATAAAATGAGCGGTCGATGCTCCGCTTCATTTAAAACATCATACCAGTCATCTACTGTTTTCAATTGTTTCATGCGAACGGTTTCTTCCAATCCAATCCCTCCTTTTCACAATTTCTCCTTACTAGTTTACCGTGTTTTTAACCGTTTGTACGTTCACTTGCCTATAATGGAGAAAAGGAGGCGATCGCATGCGGGAATTAACGTTACGACTTACTATCGGCTTGATCGGCGCATTTGCACTCGCTGCATTATTTAGCGTGATCGGCTTATGGGTAGTGGCGAATGAATCCGTCCAGCGATTTGATTTAGCGATAATCGATACGGTACAAGGTTGGGAGACACCTGCTCTAACGGCGTGGATGAAGAGTTTTACATTGTTAGGGGAAGCAAAAACGATGGTCCTCGTCTCATTGATCGTCACACCATTTTTCTATTTCTCACTTCGTTGGCGACCACAAGCTTTTTTATTCGCCTTCGTCATTGCTGGAACAGGTTTGATCAACTACTTATTAAAGCTTCTATTTCAACGACCACGCCCTGAGTTTTACCGACTCGTCGATATCGGTGGCTATAGTTTTCCGAGCGGGCATACGATGATCGCTTTTAGTTTCTTTATGATTCTTTTATACATCGTTTGGAGAAGTATTCGAACACAAAGTAGTAAGTGGTTGCTCTTTATACTCGCTCTCTTTTTCGTTAGTAATATCGGACTGAGCCGGATTTATTTAGGCGTTCATTATCCGAGCGACGTACTCGGTGGCATATTAGCGAGCGCTTGCTACGTTTTATTATCGATTACGATTTACTCGTACTTTCAAAGGAAGAAAAAACTTCCTTTCCTACGAGACAAAGCGTAAATTCTCTCTTTTTAACGAGGCATGCTACAATGTAAGTAGAAAAATGACTTAGGAAGGGGATGTTTCTCATGAAACAATTAACGTGTGAAACGAATATTATTTATTCATTTAGCAAAGACCACGCACCTGCTATGACGGTAGATGCTGGTGAAACTGTCGTCATTGAAACGTATGACTGTTTTGAAAATCAAATTGAATCAAATGATACAGAGCTCGGCAGCATTAATTGGAACCAAATTAACCCAGCAACCGGTCCGATCTACGTCAATGGTGCTCAAAAAGGAGACCTTTTAAAAGTAACGATTAAAAAAATCGAAATCGGTCATCAAGGTGTTCTTGCAACCGGTGAAGGACTCGGTATGCTCGGCGATGAACTATCAGGTATGACACACCGTGTACTTCCGATCGAAGATGGGTATGCGATTTTCGATGACCGTCTCAAAATTCCACTCACACCAATGATTGGTGTCATCGGTGTCGCTCCTGAAGGTGAAGCTGTTTCTTGCGGTACTCCGAATCATCACGGCGGTAACTTAGATACGAAGTTGATGAAAGAAGGGGCGACTGTCTACTTCCCGATCTTTACAGAAGGTGCTCTCTTCGCTCTCGGTGACTTCCATGCGGCAATGGGTGATGGAGAAGTTGGTGGATCAGGTGTTGAAGTTCCTGGAAAAGCGACAGTAACACTAGACGTTGTAAAAGGACATTCCATTGATCATCCCGTCATTGTGAATGAAAACGGCATCGCCTTTCACGTCTCAGAAAAAACGTTAGATGAAGCGGTGCAAGGGGCTACGAAACGAGCAGCTCATTTTTTAGCAAGCGAAGCAAACCTTTCACCAGCAGAAGCGGTTATGATTTTAAGTGCAGCGGGCGAAGCTGAAATTAGTCAAGTCGTCGATCCTTTGCTAACGGCGCGTATGATCATTCCTCAATTCATCCTTGATGCATATGGCATTCAGCCATTTCAGTCATAAACGATGCATGATTTTATAAATAGAAAGAAGGAACATTGATGAAAAAACGTCTCCTCCTCTCTCTTCTACTCGTCCTCACTCTTGCCTTAGCAGCATGTGGAGCGAACGATGTAGAAGATGGAGCTTTAAAAATTATCGGTAAGACAGAAAATGAAGCGACTCAAATCGTTGATGGAACGATTCAAGGTGACGCCCTCATCGTCGATGAAACGACGTGGGGAGACCGCGAAGCGAAAGGCGTGTACACGATTACAGATACGTTCCGCCCGTTTCAAACGATGAGTGAAGGTTTACTGTTCGGACTTCAAGCGATGGAAGAGAGTGCGTTCGAATCGCTTCCGACTGCTGGATTAGCTGCCCGCGAACCTTCTTATGAAATGGAACTCGATGACATCTATGTCACACAATACGATGCTAGCTTTGCAAATGATGAATCGGTTGATGAGATTACTCAACAACTTTCCGACGCTTACCCTAACGCATCACGCCTTACGGTAAATGATGAATTCGGTCAAACGTTAGAACTGTTTGAGACCGATCATTTTTTAATCGTCTTTTCTGAAAATAAAGTAACGTACATTCCTTCCATCGATATGTTTGAACCGATGAAAAAATAACGAATAGCATGTCAAAAAAAGTAACCGATCGATAAGCAGTTTATATCTATCGGTTCTTTTTTTCATTTTTAAATAGGACTTTCATTTTATTCCAAATCGCTACAAGTATTGATAGATCAATAGTTATAAGGGTTTTCTATTACTTTTTACCGCTCCTTTCTATCTTCTTTTAAAATTCAATCCATACGTTTAAAACGGTTGATTGGTGGGTAATCGAGGTATACAATCTTATGAGATTAAAAGTAAAGAGGAGCATGCAGACGATGCAAGATATGTGGAAAGATTTTAAAGAGTTTGCCTTCAAAGGCAACATTATCGACCTCGCAGTCGGGGTTGTCATCGGTGGAGCGTTCGGAGCAATTGTTACGTCTCTCGTTGAAAATATCATTACCCCGCTTATCGGTTTATTACTTGGCGGTGTTGATTTCTCAGGCCTTATGGTCGGAAAAGGAGAAGCTGCAATTAAGTACGGTGCTTTCATTCAATCGATCATTGACTTCTTAATTATTGCGTTCTCTATTTTCATGGCGCTTCGTGTCATGATGAAATTCCAGAAAAAAGAAGAGCCGGAGCCAGAACCGGAACCGGAAGTCGAACCAGAAGTCGAACTTCTCGAAGAAATTCGCGACTTGTTAAAAGAACAAAAATAATCAAAAAAAGACTCGAACTCTCCTAAGAGGTTCGAGTCTTTTTGCGTTAAAAATAAGATTGAACGGCTTGAAAGAAAGCTAAGCTTCCGTAACCGATAAAAAGAAGAGTAGCGATTGCTTCAATCCATTTCTCAATCGCTCCACCAGTGCGGAAAGATGCGATTCTAAACTTCTTTTTCGTCAAAGGGAAAAGAAGTGGCACGCCACCTTTCGTTAACGCATCCAATGCGATATGACTCCACATGCCTCCTAACAATCCAACCGCTCCGTATAACGCGACAGCTGGAGACCAAAGAGCAACGAGTCCGTACATAAACGCTGCAAATAAAATCGTTACGAGTGGAGCGTGCGTTGCTCCGCGATGGCTCGTTCGAAAGCCAACTATTTTTGAAACGACTTTCAAACGTCGACCGATCCAACTCCCACGATGGTCGATATCTGGTAATAACGAACCGAGTCCTGCACTTCCTACGAGCAATGTTCCTTCAACGAACGAGGCATCCCCATAGTAAGCAAGAATCGATCCGACAGCGAATCCTGTCGCTGAATGTGCTTTATATTTCACTCATTTATCCTTTCTTCATTACGAACGTGCGTCATTGCTCAATCGTCACAGCTAATTGTCGAAGTAGAACACTCGGCATACTGAGACGACCGAATCCATCGTAACGATCCGTGGCAATCGCTTCAATATCATGCAAACTATCGAAAAAGTTACCCGCAATCGTCATTTGACGTAACGGAAATGCGATCGTTCCATTTTCTACATAAAAACCGCTCGCTGCAACTGAAAAATCACCTGTCGTCGCATTGGCTCCTGAATGAAGTCCTGCAAGACGTGTAATGTAAACACCATCTGTCAGACGCTCGATACATTCTTCTCTCGTCACATCACCAGATGCGATAATGAGATGATGTGGAGCAACCATCAATTTTCCTTTGTAAGAAGGTTTGTACGCATGTCCCGTCGTCTCTACGTGCAATGCTTTTGCCGTTTCTCGATTGTGGAAAAATGTTTTCAATTGTCCACGTTCAATAATCGTTTGACGTTTTGTTGCTACCCCTTCTGCATCAAATGTCGTTTCACTCAGCGTAGGAGCATGCGAAGGATCATCGATCATCGTCAATGCAGGAGAAGCGATCGTTTCTCCTACTTGATCTTTCAATCGTGAAGTGCCACGTACAACTTCCTCTGCCGAAAGAGCGGACAAAAATACTTTGAAGAGTGATGTCGCTGCGTCATTACGAAGCAACACTTTATACTTCTTACTCGGAATACTACGGCTTCCGAGCGATTCGGTCGCTTCTCTAACCGCTTCTCGTGCAAGCTCGTTCCAGTCGATCGAGTGAATGTCTCTCGTCAAACGCATCGCATAACCCGTCTTTTTCTCTTCACCGTTCGAGACGAGAACGCTAACGTATACGTAAAACCCGTTGCTTCGTTCATGCAAAGCTAATCCGTTCGTATTCGTTAAAGAGCGCTCCGCTTCGAAAATTTGTGCACCGCACTGGTTCACACGTACGATTCGATCATCTAACGAATAGACATAGCGTTCGAGCTCAATTAAACGGTCAATTAATGAATCGACTTCCACTTCATGTAAAGCGGATTCATAAAAATCTGCTTTTTCATAATGCTCACTTCCGCCAAAAATAGAAACCGTTACCGGTTCATCGATCACTTGCGCATTTTGTCGGACGGTCGACATTAAAAAATCAATCGACCGCTCCTCTAATTTTTCAGTATACGCATATCCCATTTTTCCATCGACGACAGCACGTAAACTAACGCCACCTTCATCCGCTAAAGAATACGTTTCAACTTCACCGTCATACACTTTAATGCTTAACGTTTCACCAAATTCTGAGTACGTTTCCGCTTCTTCAAGAGAAGCATTTACCGCACGTTCAATGACTCGTTGTTGAAATAATTGACGATTCATTCATTTCCCTCCTTCGTTCCGCCTACTGTCATTTCAGACACGCGGATCATCGGCTGACCGACATTGACAGGAATGCTACCACTCACCGAACCACACATACCGGCTCCGTGCGCTAAATTGTTTCCAACACGGTCGACATTGTACAACGTTTCCGCTCCGTTACCTATTAAGGTGGCTCCTTTAATAGGACGTCCAATTTTCCCATCTTTGACGATATAGCCTTCCATAACAGCAAAATTGTAATCTCCAGTTGCCGGGTTGACAGAGCCACCTCCCATATACTTCGCATAAATGCCATACTCGGTCGATGCGATCATATCAGCGGGATCAGTTTCTCCGTTCGCGATGTACGTATTCGTCATGCGCGAAGTCGGCGCAAATTGATACGATTGGCGTCGGCTCGATCCGGTCGGCGCTGCGTTCATTCTTCGGCCATTCAACCGGTCCACTAAAAATCCTTTCAATCGTCCCTTTTCGATAAGTACATTTTTTCTCGTCGGTTCTCCTTCGTCATCCACATTCAATGACCCCCACGCATTCGGCATCGTCCCATCGTCGATGTAGGTGACGAGATCCGACGCTACTTTCTCACCGACGCGGCCCGCGAAGACAGAATTCCCTTTCGCCACAGCGGTCGCTTCTAATCCGTGACCGCAAGCTTCGTGGAAAATCACGCCACCAAATTCGTTATCAATAATGACCGGAAACTTTCCGCTCGGACATTCATCGGCGTGCAGCATCGTTACAGCGATTCGAGAAGCCTCCTCTGCGTAATACCGATGGTCCAACTGTTCGATCCACTCAAATCCGGCATGTCCTCCTGGACCGTAATGACCCGTCTGGATCACACCGTTTTCTTCGGCCGTCGGTACGATGTTTATACGGCTATGGACACGCGTATCCTCGACGAGTCGACCATCCGAGTTAGCGATTAACACGTGTTGGGTTTCATCAAAGTAACGGACACGAACTTGTTCGATACGCGGATCGTAAGCACGTGCGTAATCGTCCATCTGCCTTAAAACATCAGTCTTGGCAATGGCCTCCACATCGTTCGGCCATTTCTCAATCATTTGTTTTGGAAAGGTCTCTCGAATCATCGGACGGCTTTGAATGATCGATTCACCGCGGCGTAGCGCATGAGCTGCACGTTGTGCCAGTGCAATTAATGCGTTTTCTTCAAAAGAAGTCGTGTACGTGTAAATACTTCGAACTCCTGAAAAAATTCGAATACCTATTCCAAAATCTCTTCCTGATACAGCCGTCTCGATCGCGGAAGTTAGCAGTTCGTACCGATTGGAAAATCGATCTTCTACGAAAATTTCTGCAAAGTCGCCACCTGTCGATAATGCTGCATCGAGTACCCGTTCAATCATTCGTTCGTGAATCATACGATCTCCTCCATCTCTTTTTTTACATTCTCTTCGTTTCTTGCTACAATGAAAACATACGATTTGTGAAGAAAGGGTGAAATCTAATGTATGCCATTTATATTTTATATGCGCTTTTCGCCTTCGTTATCGTCGGTAGTTTGTCAGGAGTTGCTCTCACGTTTGCGAACCATAAAAAAGTATCATAATTTAAAAAACCTGGAAGTTGCTTTCCCGACGACCGATTACATTCGTTCGTACGTGACAACTTCCAGGTTTTTTTAATGGCGCATTTCGCGACGTGTTTGACGGTGAGTACGGCGATCTGGTGCTGTTTCAAACAAGCTTTTTTCCAGCTCGGTTTCTGGGTAAACGCGCGCAACTTCTTTCGGGCGTTTATCCGCTCCCATAGCGACCATCGTTAAAAACGATTTTGTCGTTAGCTTCTTCTCACCCGTCAATAAATTTTTCGAATGAACGTTCACAAATACTTCCATCGATGTTCGCCCCGTTGAGCTCACAATCGCTTCTAATTCAAGCACGTCACCTACGACGGCCGGTGAAACGAAGTCAACCGAGTCGATCGACGCTGTCACTACTGCTGATTGAGCGTGTTTCATCGCTGTGATTGCAGCGATTTCATCAATGTATGCCATGACACGTCCCCCGAAAATAGTTTGCTGATGGTTAATATCGGGTGGGAGTACGAGTCGCGTTGAAATTGTACGGGACTCTCCCATCGGTTTTGCTTCGATCGTCATTATAAATTCCTCCTGAGTCATTCATCGTTATTCATTATCATTATACACGATTTAGACACAAATAATGAACAATCGGCTCAATTTTTTAGCGCCTTCAGCAAACTTTTTCAATCATTCGCTCTCGTTTCTTCTCGCTAGAAGAATATTCTATTAATTCTTTATTTTCCCTCTTGCATCAACTTTTGGACCGTTCGGACATCTTTATCGCCTCGACCGGATAAGTTAATGACGATGAGTTCATTTTCTTTATATTGCTTCGCCACTTTCATACCGTAGGCGATTGCATGAGAACTTTCAATCGCTGGAATAATCCCTTCCAAACGAGACAATGTATGAAACGCCTCTAACGCCTCTTCATCCGTCGCATTTCCGTAGGTCGCTCGTCCGATGTCGTGCAAATGACAATGTTCTGGACCAACTCCTGGATAATCGAGCCCCGCCGAAATCGAATACGCTTGGGCTACATCGCCATCTTCCGTTTGCATCGCGTACATGTACGTTCCGTGGAGAACCATTTCTTTTTCCCCTTCGATCGCAACAGCATGTTCCCCTGTCGCTACACCGTGTCCTCCTGCTTCCACTCCGTATAAAGCAACTTCTTCATCTTCGATAAACGGATGGAACATTCCAATCGCGTTACTTCCTCCACCGACAGCAGCGACGACTGCGTCAGGCAAACGCCCTTCTTTTTCAAGCATTTGACGTTTCGTCTCTTCCCCGATGACCGATTGAAAATCACGGACAATCGTTGGGAACGGATGCGGTCCAACGGCTGACCCTAAAATGTAATGAGTATCTTCCAAATGATCGCCCCAATACGCGAGTGCCGCATCTACCGCATCCGTCAGCGTACCTGTTCCTTCAGCAACGGGCACGACAGTTGCACCGAGAAGTTCCATTCGGAACACGTTGAGCTCTTGTCGCTTAATGTCTTCTGTTCCCATAAAGATTAAACATTCCAAGCCGAAATGAGCACAAACTGTTGCTGTAGCCACTCCGTGTTGTCCCGCTCCCGTTTCAGCGACTACTTTTTTCTTTCCCATTTTTCGTGCGAGCAACGCTTGACCGATCGCATTATTAATTTTATGAGCACCTGTATGGTTCAAATCTTCTCGTTTTAAATAAATTTTCGCACCGCCGACAAAATGAGTAAGGCGGTCCGCAAAATAAAGAGGCGTTTCTCGTCCGACATAATCTTTTAAATAGTAACGGTACTCCTCCCAAAACGCTTCATCTTCTTTCACACTTGCATAAGCTTCTTCTAATTGTTCGAGCGGCTTTTCCATCGCTTCCGGTACGTGACGTCCACCGAATCGCCCAAAATAACCTGTTTCTTTTTTCATTGTCCTCTTCCTCTCCTTTTAGCAGTGCTAGCTGTTCAGATCAAAAGCGGCCAACAAAAAATGCCCTCTCATGAGCGCAATCGTAACTGCTTTCATCAGAGGACATTTCTTGTATCGCTCTCCTCAGC
Source organism: Planococcaceae bacterium Storch 2/2-2 (assembly GCA_009740415.1). Taxonomy (GTDB): domain Bacteria; phylum Bacillota; class Bacilli; order Bacillales_A; family Planococcaceae; genus Savagea. The sequence continues at coordinate 229,725 of WOYE01000008.1, forward strand.
TCTGCTACGCTTCCTTCTCTAGGTGGCTACGCTTTCGTAACCTTCTACCTTACACAAATTGTATGTTCCTTCCGAAAATGTGTCAAGGCAATGTACCTTGAAATGTTGTATACTACAATCGAGAAAGAAGGTGACGCACCTATGCGAATTAATAAATTTTTAGGAGCGACTGGAGTCACGTCGCGACGAGGAGCAGATAAACTTATTGAAGCAGGGCGTGTAACGATTAACGGTGCTCCTGCCGAGCTCGGGAGTCGCGTCAATGACTCCGATGTCGTAAAAGTGGACGGCAAACGCGTTCGACGCGAAAATGAACTCGTCTATATCGCTCTCCATAAACCGGTCGGTATTACGAGTACGACAGAACGCCATATTAAAGGAAACGTCGTCGATTACATTAATCATCCGCTACGTATTTTCCATATCGGACGACTGGATAAAGATTCAGAAGGTCTTCTCTTAATGACGAATGATGGCGATATCGTAAACGAAATTTTGCGTGAAGAACATGGGCATGAAAAAGAATACATCGTTACCGTCGATCGTCCGATTACGAATGAGTTCGTTCGTACGATGGAGTCAGGCGTCCCTATTTTAGGAACGATGACGAAACCGTGTAAAGTTGTGCCGCTCGGCAAAAATACGTTCAACATTACACTTACTCAAGGGATGAACCGACAAATTCGACGAATGACCGATGCGCTCGGCTTCACAGTAACGAAATTAAAACGGACACGGATCATTAATATTCACCTCGGCGATTTACCGTACGGTGAATGGCGCGAACTTACCCCAGATGAAACGAGCGAGTTGTTCTCTATTTTGAACTATAAACCGCAATAATCTACATTTTAAAAAAACGAAATAACCTAGCACTCATTTACTATGTCAATGAGTGCTAGGTTATTATTGATCGACCTTTTATTCTACGATTACATTACGACGGACGGTAAGAAGATGGAAATGTTGCCTTTACTTGCTCCATCGTTTTGAAGGACTCTTCCGTCGTACAAATATGAAATCCTCGACCATCGTGTGCAACCGTGACGACCGTCATCTTGTCATTCAAACGAGCTGTGAGCACATCTTCTTCTAACACTCCCGCTCCAACGGTTCCGATTTGAACCGTTTCAAAATTGAAAATGGGTGCGTTCGACAGACCGAATGGGTTGTTTTGTTCTGCTAACCAATACAACTCATCGATTGTCGCGACTAACATCTCTTTCGATTCAATCGTCATGACTAAACCGATATCGCGCTCTTCTTTGTACGCTCGGTATAAATAATACGTTTCATAATCAATCTTTAAGTCAGCCAACCATGGCTTCAACGGCTCATACATATCTGCATAAATCGTCACGCCTAAATAAAGTGGATAATGGTCTCGTTCAATTAACCAATCGAGTAACCACTCACGATTCGCTTCACTTCCCGTTCCTTCTTCAACAAATGTGCTGAAACAAACGACGTTCTCCCCTTGCACATTCGCAATAATTTCATCCATGTTTGTCACTTTCTTCGTATACACTTTCTTCATTAGTACGCCATCCCAACTCTACTTTGTAAATACATTCGATTTGTCAATTCTTCATACGCAAATGCTGCCGTGTCACCGACCGTAATCATTTTTGCGTCGAGCGGTAAATAATTTCGGAGAACACGGTACGTTCCTCGCGCTTCTCCATCAGGTAAATACGTCGGACAAACGATCGTCCATTCTTTTCCATCTTTTCTTAAACGATCATAAAATGCATGATGCTCTTCCGCAGCGAATGTTAATTTCCGGTTCGTATCACCCGCTTCATACCGCAATTGAGTCGGATCGATTCGACTTTGTAAAATGCCTGCTGTTCCGATCGTCACGATACGTTGAATACCGTAATGATCCATCGCTTTGATGAAATGAGGAACAGCCTCCGTTAACGTAGTCGTTCGATCGGTTCCTAGTGCACTTACAATGGCGTCTGCTCCTTCAACTGTCTTAAAAACATCTTCTTCCTTACGGACATCCCCTTGAATCCATTCACAATTCGAATGTTGAAACGTCTCATCTTTCGGAATTTGACGTACGAGCATCCGTACCTCATGTCCATCTTGCAAAGCGAGACGAACGATTTCTTTACCGACTCGTCCTGTCCCGCCGAACAATGCAATTTTCATCTCGATCTACCCTTTCTTCACTTTGCCTCACTTCATTTCTTCTTTTTCTTTCGTAAAAAATTCGAAGAAACAATAAAAAAGCTTACCTTCAGCGTAACATATGCTGTCGGTAAGCTTGAAACATTTCGTTTACTTTTCTTCATTTACTCCGTGCATCGTTCCATGCTCACGAAGATGTGTGTGCCATGAAAATGCTTTTTCTAAAATATGTGGTGTTTGTCCACCGACTGTTTCTTTCGCTTCTTCGAAGTAAGCTGTTAATTCTTCACGGAAGTCTGGGTGCGCACAGTTGTTAATAATTTTCACTGCACGTTCACGTGGTGACAATCCGCGGAGATCTGCATAGCCGTGCTCCGTTACGAGTACATCAACGTCATGCTCCGTATGGTCAGTATGTGAAACCATCGGTACGACTGATGAGATCTTTCCGTCTTTTGCTACTGATTTCGTTACGAAAATTCCGATACGTGCGTTACGCGCGAAATCGCCTGACCCGCCGATTCCGTTCATCATTTTCGTTCCAGTCACGTGCGTTGAGTTTACGTTTCCGTAAATATCGAACTCAAGCGCTGTGTTGATCGCAATAATTCCTAAACGACGAATGACTTCTGGATGGTTTGAAATCTCTTGTGGACGAAGTAAAATTTTATCAGCGTACGCATCGAATGCGCCTTCTGTTGCGTAGACTTCTTCCATCTTTTGGTCTGAAATTGTAATCGATGTACTTGAAGCGAACGTTACTTTTCCTGCTTTGATTAAGTCGAGCATCGCATCTTGAATCACTTCTGTGTAAACGTGTAAGTTTTCAAACTCTGAATCGAGCAATCCGTAAAGGACAGCGTTCGCTTGTGAACCGATTCCTGCTTGGATCGGTTTCAATTCTTTCGTTAAACGGCCCGCTTTCACTTCTTCACGTAAGAAGTCGATTAAGTGTGCAGCCATCGTCTCTGTATCCTCATCAGGACCGACTGTTGGCGATGGATCGTCTAAACGATTCGTAAATACGATTCCTTTAATTTTCTCAGGATCGACTTTAATCCCTTTATCCCCGATTCGATCGCTCGAAGACATAATTTGTAACGGTTGACGCTCACCTTGTTCACCAGGTGTGTAAATGTCATGCATACCTGTGAAATCTGGTTGAGCTGTATTAATTTCTAAAATGATGTGATCTGCTGTCTCAGCGAAGATCGGTGAGTTTCCGACAGAAGTCGTTGGAATGATCGTTCCGTCCTCTTCGATTGAAAACGCTTCCAATACAGCATAATCAATCTTCGGCATTACCCCTTGACGAACGTACTCTGCCGTATGTGATAAATGTTGGTCCAAGAAAGCAAACTCATTTGCGTTAATGCGAGCACGCATGTCACGGTTCGCTTGGAAAGGTAAACGGCGATTTAAAATGCCTGCACGTGCCATCGCTCCGTCTGTTTTATCTCCAAGCGATGCCCCTGTATAAACGTTCACTTTAAAATCTTCTCCATTTTCTGAACGTTTCACTAATGCTGAAGGAATCGACTTTGGATCTCCTGACAATGTAAATCCACTAAACCCTAGTGTCATTCCATCTTCAATCCATGAAGCGGCCTCATCTGCTGTAACTACTCGATCGTGTAACGACTTCAAACGAATGCGTTCTAGATTTTTTTCCATCGCTTACTACCCCTTTTCACAAATTTGTAATAATTATTCTGTACTATTAATGATACAATAGGTAGTTGCTATTTTGAAGTTCATTAGTTTGAAAGCGCTTTTTTGAAGCTGAGGCACGATATACTATCTACGAGTAACGATAAAATTGACTCTATTTCATTAGCTTGCGTTTAAAATCCGAGTAGTTTTCTGAAATAGCTCGAATAAGACTGACTTACAGGGATTTCTGCTCCATCATTCATCGCTAAAATGAATGTAGAATGCGTGTCGGGATAAATTTCTTTCACGTGGTGAACGTTGACGATAAACGATCGATGACAACGAATAAAATGACTCCGGGGCAAAATAAACTCGAAGTTTTGTAAAGAGTTTTTATGAGTTCCTGACACTTTATCGGATACGACATATGTCTTCCGGTCTTTTACTTCGATGTATTGAACGTCTTCGAAAGGTACAGGGATCCAACCATCGGCTGTCTTTAACGTGACAACAGACTTTCCTTCTGTATACGATGGATAAAGCGCCATAATACTCCCTTTAAAATCTCCATCTTGAAACGGAACAGCTTTCCCAAAATACGGTACTCCAAATACGTCGCGCTGCATGAAGTCTGACACTTTCTGGTTTTCATTAACGGCGCGGTATCCTAACGTTCCTGGTTGTAACAACTGACCTTTTTTAATTTTTAAATCGACTCGTTTGCTCGGCTGGTAATAGATGTACTTCTCTTCATCCGTGATCCCAATGGATACTTCCTCTGAAAATAGTTCACTTAATGACTCTAACAATGCTTCCATGCGAATTTGATTCATCAATAACCACTCCTTCTACGTAGCTGTGATCCTTTGCTTGCGCGTCTTTCCATTATATCGTATTTAGCAACCGAATCTAGAGTTTAAGAAACAATTATTGGCAGTCTAAAGTATTACCCGATCATTATAAAGCAAATTTCGACAATATCCTTACGAAAAAGAGAAGAGCTTTCATTTTCTCTTTATTTGTTTTATCATATTTATACACTTTACTATATTTTTCATCTTTTTTTTAATAATTAAATATTCATTACTGAACGATTAACGAATAGAAGCCGATGAACTAGTGAGGATGAACCGAACGTACGAGTATTTAATAAGTTTTTTTAACTGTTCTACTAAATAAGGACCTTTATAGAGGAAATGAACGACCGAACGATGAAAATAGATGAAAAGGGCTTATTGACTTCATACTTTCTAGTAGGCAACTCTTTCATCCTAATGAAACGATGGTATACTATTTTTAGCCTAGTTATTAATGAATCTTAAACAAAAATACCTATTCTGCGTAAGAAAGGATGTGTACACACGATGAGTTTTCAGAATATGAGTGACTTGTCTACTCTTCCTCAATTGATTGACGAACAGTTTTACGTCTTCATTTTAAATGATGATGCAACGTTCTCTTACTGTAATGAGCGTTTTGCAATGCTTTTAAATGAAAGTAAAGATTCCTTAATCGGAAAGCATTACAGTTCATTACCACTCTACTTTGAAAATGAACCTTTTTCACAACCGAAATGGGAACGTCAAGAACCGAAAACGATTCGGATTACGAATCGTTCCGGTCACTCTCACTGGCTCTTCGCCTCTGAATTTCCGATCGTGTCTAAAGAAGAAAACATACGTCAATATCTTTACGTTGCGACAAACATTACGAAGGAACGTGAAAAATATAATGAAGCGAAACAATTGAACATTTACTTAAAACAAATCGAAGAAGCTCTTCATCAATCGTCAATCGTCTCGATTACCGACTCAAAAGGAGTCATCACGTACGTCAATGAGAAACTGTGCGAAATCTCGCAATATGATGAATCTGAAATCATCGGAAAAACTCATCGGTTGTTCAGTTCTAATTATCATTCGGCGACTTTTTTCTATCAATTGTGGAAAACGATTCAAAGCGGGAAGCAGTGGCAAGGTAATTTGCGAAACAAGGCAAAGGACGGACGCTTCATTTGGTTGAATACGACGATCATTCCTTTTCTTGATGAAAACGGTATCCCTTATCAATATATAGCGATCCAAAATGATATTACGAAAACAAAAGAAGTAGAAGCTTCTTTGGAAGTCGCTATGCGAAATGACTTTCGGCAAACGGTTAAGCACTTGCAAAATATCATTTTTAAATATGAAGTGAAAGATCCATTATCGATTGAATTTACGATGGTTGAAGGTCAATTTCTCGATAAATTAGGAATCAAAACGATCGACTTAAATGGCTTCTCGCTATTGAAAAAATTTAAAAAACAACAACGCTTTTTCATTTTAAGAAACTTAATGAGAGCAGCCCGCGGAGAACAAGTGGAGTTTGAATTAGAATATGAACAACATACCATCCTTATTTATTTATCACCGATTTTCCAAGAGGACATCGTCAAAGAAGTAGTCGGCACTGGAATCGATATTACACAACGAAAAAAAGCTGAAGAGACGATCGCCTTCATGGCTTATTACGATTCGTTAACGAAATTACCGAACCGTCAACTACTCCAACAACTGACGAACGAGAAAATTACCCAAGGCGAGGGGTTCGCTTTACTCTTTATCGATTTGGATCGGTTTAAAAGTGTAAACGACTCCATGGGACATTTGACGGGAGACCAACTGTTAATTTCTGTCGGTGAACGCCTCAAACGATGTGTGCGTGACAACGATATCGTCGCTCGGTTAAGCGGTGATGAATTCGTCGTCATTTTATCGTTAGAAGATGAAGAGCTCGTCCGTACGGTTACACAACGAATCGTCACGGAAATTTCACTCGTCTTCCCAATTAACAGCTACGACATTTACGTCACGCCGAGCATAGGTATTAGTTTGTATCCTAAAGATGGAACGACTTATGAAGAGTTGCTTCAACACGCTGACGCTGCAATGTATTTAGCGAAAAATTTAGGTAAAAATAATTTTCAATTTTTTACAGACTCTTTACGGAAACAAATAAAAGAAAGAAAAACGTTAGAACACGATTTACGAAAAGCGCTCATGTACGAAAACTTTTCCTTTTACTATCAGCCAATTTGGAATGTGAAAAAAAATGAAATTATCGCCATTCAGTCAAAAGTAATGTGGGACCACCCATTCCGTGGAAAAATAGAAGATCAACGTTTCGTTCCTCTCGCTGAAAATGCAGGTCTCATTTTACCGCTCGGGATGTGGATGATCCGTCGAGCTTGCATTCAAATTAAAATGTGGCAAGATGTCGGTTACAAATCATTACCTCTTTCGATCCACATTTCGAACCGTTTACTCGATCAACCGTTCTTCGTATCTAAACTATTATCGATGTTAAAAGAGATCGAGCTCGATCCACGACATCTTTTGCTCGAACTAGACGGTGCTTTTTTAACGTCGATGGACGGCGCACAAGAAGTAATGGAACAATTAGACGCACACGGGATTCGACTCATTGTTAACCAGTTCGGATCGGGCGGGTCATCGTTCGACCAATTGCCAAACTGGCCTATTTCCAAAATTAAAATCGATGATACGTTTCTTCAAAGCTTGAACGCAACGAACCGCATTATCGTTCGTTCAATGGTTGAATTAGCCCACCAGTTGCATTTGCCTTTACTCGTTGACCGAGTAGATACGAAACAACAAGCTGACTTTCTCGATTCAACGAATTGTTCGATTCGACAAGGTAACTTTTACGAAGAGCCACTATCTAATAAAGAATTTGCTCGAAAGTATTTAGAACCTACGTTTCACGAGGGCTCATGAAAGGGACGATCAATGAATGAGTGTCAAACAAAAACTACAAATTAGCTTTGGGATCGTTATCGCTTTTTTATTGGCACTTTCTGCTCTCGGTATGAACGATTTATCTTCGAATAAAAAGATGAGTGCACAGATCCAACTGAAAGAAAACATCGCTAACGAATTTAATGAAGTCGCTTTTCTCACGTTACGAGCGAATGCTGCGATGAGAGGTTACATGCTCTATCGAGATGATCAAATGCGCAACAACCATCTCTCTCTTCGTGAGGAGTTGGATGATACGATACGAACGATTGACAAACTATCATTCGTGGACGAGCGGTACGATCAATTTTTAACCGATCTCCGTACGTGGGAAAACAATATCGATGAACGTATTCTTTTATCGCTTGATGACGGCAAAATAGAGGAAGCTGAAACAAATGCTCTTCCTATACTCGGTCAAGGTTCACGTGAACTCGTCTCTTTAGCAAAACAAATTGCTGATGAACAAGTCGGAGAAATTAACACATTGCTTCAAATGAATGATGCGGCAATCAACAAAAGTTTTACGACGATGCTCATCATTATTATAATAGCGACCGTTAGCAGCTTATGGATTGCTACGCGATTCGGGCGAAAAATGACCGCAGTGATCGAACAATTAACTGAACAGACGACAGCTGTAACGAAAGGTGATCTTTCTGCTGAAAACACGATACGGACGAATGATGAATTCGAACAGCTCGGTCGTTCATTCAATACGATGACGCGACAACTTTCGACACTTTTAAAAGAAATCGATTACGCATCGCACAACGTTTCTTCAACATCAGCAACTTTAACTCAACATAGTGAATCCGTACAAAAAGGTGCGGAGGAGACAGAACGAGCAATTGATATCGTACGTTCTGGAGCGGATGAACAGATGATGACGGTCGAGCAAACGACGGAACGATCATCGACTGTTCTCCACCATATGACGGAGATGCAACAAACATTAGACGACATGTACGTACAATCCGCTCAATCAAAAGATTTAACGACAGTCGGCTCAACCGCTGTCGCCCAAGTCGTTGAGCAAATGAATACGGTCGTACAGACGACAACCGAGCTCGTCGAGCAAATTAAAATGTTCGGGCAACAATCATCGATGATCCGTGAAACGATTCAAACGATAAAAAAAATAGCTGCTCAAACGAACTTACTCGCTTTAAATGCCTCGATTGAAGCGGCCCGGGCAGGCGAACATGGAAAAGGATTTGCTGTCGTCGCTTCTGAAGTGCGAGCGCTCGCTGATCAATCAGCAAGCGCTGCTCAAACCGTAGAGCAAGTCGTCGAGCAAATTACTTCTTCTGCGGAGCAGATGACGACAACTGCGGAACGGAGTGAGCAAGTCGTCCAACAAGGACAACAACTCGCTCATGAAGCTGAACAAACGTTCCATCACATTTATACGTCGATTCATACTGTAGAAAGTGAAGCGACTCGCGTAAAGCATTCGATCACATCGGTTTATGATCAACTGCACGCTCTCATCGAGCAAATCGACACGATTGATGAACTTGCTCAACGTTCTACTCACGAAACGGATCACATTGAAACCGTTTCGAAAAAACAGCGGGAAGCGATGCAAGAAGTTACTCGCTCTGCCCATCGACTCGCCGAAATGGCGAAAGACTTAGAACAACTAATCGATTCATTGCGTACGTAACGAACATGAAACTGATGATCCAACTAAAAAGTGCTTCAGTCGAAAATCGACTGAAGCACTTTTTCTAATTTTTTATTCTCTTATCGTTCCGATGTCCGCTTCGAATGAAACGTAAAAGAATACGGCGTACGATCATCATCCGACAAGTCGACAACCCACGGTTGACCGGTCAACGCATCGTACGCATGCAAATTCATTTCCTTTTTTCCATATCCTACATCGTACTGCTTCACGTAAACGGCGTATCCACGCTCATCGATTTCATCGAGTACGTAACGCAGCGTACAGTTAATCTGTTCATTCAATGAGTCTTTCACTTTTCGATTCGTCCATTGAATCGATGAATCGTTTGGAAGATCAACGTACAATCCATCATCGCATCGTAGAGAGAGTAAACGACCACTTCGCCGTGAAATCGTACAATGAATCGTCGAATGGTTGACAAAGTAGCCGTTCATGAACCGATGAAACGTAAACGTATAATGCTCTTCTTCGACGACTGCTACGCGCTCTCTTTGGATCGTTCCTTCAATCGTTCCGAAAAAACCGACAATGTAGCGAACCGCTTCAGCATACGCTTCTTCTTCTGTCCAAACCGCCGACAGCGACTGCTTTTCGATATCCGTACCGTGAAAGGCACGTATTTTCCCTCGTTCGTTCACGGTCATCTCGCCGATCCATTCACCGTCTCTCGTCCAACGATACGTTAACGATTCACCCACTTGACGTTCCATCGTGCCACGCTCACTCAATTCGCTAAGCCATTCCGGTTTAGAGATCGGCTCAGGAACGAGCGGTAACGATTCATACGTTCCTTCTTCAATGCCTAACGTTTCATACGTCGTCACTGTACCATCGAGCCCAACTTCTAACGGTTGTGACCAAAGCACATGTTGAACGAGTGTCCATTCATTGTTGCCACCGACGTACGTTTTCGCGTCAAAATAATCGTATTGCAACTTCGGCTCAACCGACGCGACGTAAATTGCCTTTGCTTCTTCTGCTGTAATCGTGACTGGTACATAGGCAAATCGAATCGGATATAAAAAAGAACGAATGCTCTGTAACATACCATCTTTCCAAAAAACGAAACGAAGTCCACTATTCGGCAAGTCAATGCCTTCTACGGAGCGACGATCGAACTGAAGTTCATACGTTGTCGCTGCTGGCACAACAGTCGGCCCATAGAGCGAGCTTGCCTGTTCTGGCCATAACGTATCAACGAGCGCTTTCGCTCGTCCAATCATCATTTCAATCGGCTGCTCCTCTCGAGTGACTGCTGAATATTCGAATGCAACGTATCGAAATTGACCGTCTACGAGTAAAAGAGAACCGATCCGTCGGTTGAATTCTTTTGAAAAAATAATGTAATGATCTTCCCCTAGCTCGCCGACTTCCTTTTCTTTTACTAATGTATAAGCGTGATCTTTCATTAACTCCGTTACGATTGAATGCATAGTTATCCCTTCTTCCTCACGCTCTCTTCTTCACTTACGCTATACTTGACGTATACTACAATACTAAAGGAAAACTGAAGAAACAACGATAACGAGAAGGAGGGAGGCTTGAGCATGACTTTCATAGCACAAGCCGAACAAATGAACAAAACGATAGGGATCGTCGCACACGTCGATGCAGGTAAAACAACGTTCACTGAACAGTTACTTTACGATGTGCAAGCCATCGTTCAGAAAGGGCGCGTCGATCATGAAACTTCATTTCTCGATCATCATGTCATTGAAAAAGAACGAGGCATTACTATTTTTTCAGATGAAACGACATTCACTTACGAAGGGGATACATACTTTTTAATCGATACACCGGGGCATACCGATTTTTCTTACGAATTGGAACAAACATTACATGCGCTCGACTATGCGATCTTAATTGTTAGTGCGACCGACGGTGTTCAAAGTTACACGAAAACGATTTGGAAATTATTGAAGAAACACGACGTTCGCTCATTTCTATTCATTAATAAAATGGATCTCGCTCGTCAATCTTTGCCGACAATTGTCCGCTCAATCGAAAAAGAATTAGGGACAACTTTGTTAGAAATGAACGATGCGGAAGACGAATCGAAATTAGAAGACGTCGCTATGCTCGATGAACAGTTGCTCCACGCCTTTTTTGAAGGTGATTTAACGATGCAACAAGCGATTCAACGAGCGATCGATCAACAGTCACTCGTTTTATATAGCAGTGGCTCCGCTCTTCACGGGGAAGGTGTGCAACCATTTTTTCATACGATTCACGAACGGACGAAAACGACGTACGACTGTTCAGAAACACCGAGTGGATTCATCTATAAAATACGGTACGATTCCGAAAATCGAAAAAACTGTTTCATCAAATTAACGAAAGGCACACTCGAGCTCAAAGACTCGCTTACGTTACGAGGAGAGAGGAAAAAAATTCACGAAATGCGAACGTATCGTGGGAGTGAATTTTTACCTGTTCAACGAGTGACGGCTGGACAACTCGTCGCACTCATTGGATTCGACCAAGGGCAAGTTGGTGATCGCTTCGGTGACGAACAAAAAGAGCTCATGATTGAACGACTTCCTGCTTTTTCAGCTGCGGTTGAATCCATCGATCCTTCTGTTCCACTTCATACGTTATACGAACGATTCCAACAGTTGGAACAAGAAAACCCGACGTTGCACGTCCAATGGAATGCAGCCGAACAGACGCTTCTTATCGAAGCGCTCGGCTTAATCCAACTCGAAATGATCGAACAGTTGATGGATGAGCGATACGGGATTGCGGTCCGTTGTTTAGAACCTACTATTTTATATAAAGAAACGATTGCCACCGAAACAATGGGGTACGGACATTTCGAACCGCTCCGTCATTATGCCGAAGTACACGTCCTCTTGTCGCCGAATCCGCCAGGGCGCGGAATGACTGTTTCACATGAAACAAATTCGAACGAAGTGACGAGTGGCATGTTAAAAGAAATAAAAGAAGCGGTCTTACATGGAGGGATGACCGGGGTTGCGACCGGTTCTCCACTGACCGATGTTCACGTTACCATTTTAGCGGCGAAAGGGCATATGCGACATACTGCTCCCGGTGACTTTAAAGAAGCTACTTTCCGAGCGATGCGTTATGCGCTCGAACGAGCAGAAACTGTCGTGTTAGAACCGATGTACTCTTTTGAAGCAAGTGTTCCTTCGACCATCATCGGGAAGTTTTATCAAGACGTCGAGCGAGCGGCAGGCCAATTGAATGATCCCATTCAAAAAGAGCATGCGATCGAGATTACTGGTGAAGTACCTGTTGCAACATTCGCTCGTTATGCAGACCAATTCGCTTCTTTAACGAGTGGAAAAGGAACGTTGTCACTCGACTTCTCTCACTATGCACCTTGCCACAATGAAGAAGAGGTCATTGCGTCAATCGGTTATGATCGAACGAAAGATCCTCAATTTACATCGTCATCGATGTTTTGTACGAAAGGTGCTGGATTTTCCGTACCTTCTTCCGAAGTCGCTTCGATGATTCATATCGATCCGAAAACATATCAAAAATGACCTACCTCTTTTTTCATCCATTTGCTACACTATGAGTAGTAAATTGCAGAAAGAAGGATGTTGTATGAGACCACGGGCTTTATCAATCGCCGGTTCTGCCGCACGTGGCGGAGCTGGTATTCAAGCTGACTTAAAAACGTTTCAAGAGCTAGATGTGTACGGAGTCGCTAGCATTACAGCTTTCGTCGCTCGTCACCCTGAAACGAAGCAAGGAGTCTACCCACAAACGACGGAAGCGATCGAAGCACAAGTGTATACGATGTTAGAAGATATCGGATGCGATGCGTTAAAAACAGGTATGCTTTTCACAGAAGAAATTATTCAAACGGTCGCACATCTCGTCAAAACGAGCGGTGTTCAATCGATCGTCGTCGATCCTGTCATGATTGGAAAAATGGGGTCCAAGTTATTAAAAGATGAAGCGATGGACGCGTTACAAACATTGCTCATTCCACAAGCGACCGTCGTTACGCCGAATATGTACGAAGCCGCACATTTAATCGGAAAATCATTTGACGCTCTCCAAACACGGGACGATTTAATCGACGCTGCGGAGCAAATTCACGAGCTCGGGCCGAAATATGTTCTCGTTAAAGGTGGGAAATTAGAAGGTCCAGCCATCGACATTTTATTCGACGGTGACAACATGTACGAGCTGAAAGCACCTCGAATTGATACGATCCATACGAACGGTGCAGGCTGTACCTATTCAGCAGCGATCACTGCTGAATTAGCAAAAGGCGCTTCAATCGTCGACGCTGTAACGACAGCGAAGCGGTTCATTACGGCTGCCATTCGAAAAGCAGAACCATTCAAACAAGGACCTGGTCCGACGTATCATGCCGCGTTTAAAAAATACGGTGAAGATGAAGTCATCGTTACTAAAATTCGATAAAAAAAGCCTTTTAGCGACTGATCCGCTAAAAGGCTTTTTTCTATAAATTTTCAATCATCGGTTTCATAACCGTTTCATAAAATTCCGTATAATCTTCCATCGCTTCAGGATTGTGCATCGCTTCCAAACTAGCGACTTCTTCCAACGGTTCTCCTTGCAAAAGACGTCGAACCGGTACTTCCATCTTTTTCATCGTCAACGTATAAGGAATCGCGTGAACTGCATAAACCGCATCGGGCACGTGACGTTTCGTAAACTTCTTACGGATGACTTCTTTCAACTCATCGCTCGTCGAGTCACTCCAACGCATTCCTTCTTGTACGACGACAAACAGCGGCATGAACGATTCTCCCGTCGGCAATTCAATATGAACGACGAGACTATCTTTCACATACGGGCTTTTTTCAATCGCTGTGTAAATTTCACCTGTTCCGATTCGAACACCGTTTCGATTCAAAATCGAATCCGAACGGCCGTACACGATCGAAGAACCATCTTCATGAAACTCTACGTAATCGCCATGTTGCCACACTTTTGGAAACATCGAGAAGTACGTTTCACGATACAGTTCTTTCTCAGGATCATTCCACAAATAAATAGGCATTGAAGGCATCGGGTCGGTAATGACGAGCTCTCCGACTTCCTCGACGACTCGATGACCGAGTTCATCGTACGCTTGAGCGCCGACTCCGAGCATACGAACTTGAATTTCTCCTGCTCGAACGGGTTCTGTCGGAATCGCTCCGATAAATCCTGAACAAACATCGGTTCCGCCACTTTGTGACGTTAACCAAAGATCGCGTTTCACGTTGCTATAAATCCAATGGAACACTTCTGCCGAAGCAGGTGACCCGCTCAATAACATGCTACGTAACGAACGTAATTTAAACTGTTCGCCTGGAACGATTTCCGCACGTCGCATTTGTTGAATGTATGCAGGACTTGAACCGAACATCGTCGCGTTCGTTTGATCGACAATTTCCCACAACTTGTACGTATCAGGATACGTCGGGCTACCGTCGTACAAAACGATCGAACTTTTCGTCAATAGCCCACTGACGAGCAAGTTGAACATCATCCAACCGGTCGTCGTATAGAAGAACATCGTATCGCCTTCTCGTAAGTCTAAATGGAATGTCGTCAATTTGTACATCTCGATTAAAACACCACCGTGACTATGGACGATCGCTTTCGGAATACCTGTCGTTCCCGAAGAATATAAAATCCAAAGCGGCTCGTTGAATTCCACAGGTTCAAAAATGAACGTCTCTTCATCAACCTCTACCTGTTGCATAATTTCAGGCCATAAATGAAGCTTTGGCGTGTCGGGTGCTGCGAACGCGTACGGCACGAAAATGACATGTTTCAAAGTAGGTAGTTGAGCGATCATGTCGTTCACTTCATCGCGTCGATCGTACAACTCACCGTGGTGACGATATCCTCCAACGGTAATAAATACGGTCGGTTCAATTTGAGCGAAACGATCGATGACACTCGCTGACCCGAATTCAGGTGCGGTACTACTCCAAACGGCTCCGATCGCTGCCGTTGCTAACATAGCGACAACCGATTCATAAATATTCGGCATGTACGCAACGACGCGTTCGCCTTTTTTCACTCCGAGCGTTCGGAAATACGTAGCGAGTTTCATCACGTCTGTCCGTAGTTCTTTCCACGTTCTCACGCGATCCGTTCGCGTCTCTGATTTAGAATAAACGGCGATGGATGAGTCTTTCGCATCGCGCAAAATATGTTCTGCATAGTTGACACGCGCTCCCGTGAACCATTCAACGCCAGGCATTTGAAACTTCGTTAACACGTCTTCATACGGTGAATCAAAACGGAAGTATTCGTACATCGTCTTCCAAAATGTAGGGAGCTCTTCGATCGACCATTCCCATAATTCGTTATATGAATCAAACGTAAGCTCATAATGCTCTTCTAACCAATCCATATATCGTTTAATATTCGATTGTTCTTTCATTTTTTCAGTCGGTGCCCATAACGGTGTTCCTGTTGTGCACTCCTCGACTGGTGGTAACGTTGGTAAACGCTTTCTCATACGATCTCCTCTTTCTTAATTTAAACTCCTTCAAATGACTAACGTGAAACGGTTTCCTGATGGATCAACCGTTTCATAACGATGATCCACTGCTAAAACAGATGCCTCAATGGAACGTAACCGCCCTACCGCTTCTTCAAGTGCGAACGGAGTCGGATACGTAATCACTGCTCGTTGTAAGCCGACAGTACCTTCATCGGCGGCTGGTACGTCTTCTCCTTGCCATATGTTAATCGCAATATGATGATGATACCGATTCGACGATAAAAAATAAGCACCTGAGGCGGCTGCAACGGTTTCAAATCCTAACGCCTCATAGTAGGAAAGTGCACGCTGTAGATCCGATACGTGCAAATGAAGATGTCCGACGATCGTCTCTGGATCAATCGTTCGTTCAACGACTCCTTCATTGTACAACGTACGAACGTCGAGAGGGTTCGTTGCCATAACGACTTCTTCTTCTCTCCACACCCATCGTTCAGGCGTACGGTCACGATAAATTTCTATGCCGTTTCCGTCTGGATCGGATAAATAGAGTGCCTCACTTACTAAATGATCGGCCGATCCGATCGGCTGATCCGCTGCAACGAGCCGACATAATACATTCGCTAATGCTTGGCGAGTCGGGACGAGTAAAGCGAAATGATAGAGACCCGTTCTCCCACGCTGTTTCCGTTTCACATCCGTCGGAACGTGCAGAATGAGTAAAATATCGCTTCCGTTCGCTGTAAACGAAGCGTACCGCTCTCCTCTCCGTTCGAACAATTGTAAACCGATTACTTTTTCATAAAATGTAATGGAACGGCTAAGATTTGACACGTTCAATTCGATTTGTGGAATAAATGTAGAAGGTGCATGATGGAACATAAAAATCCCTCCTTTTTCTATCCATTACCCTATTTTCTACGTAAATAGTCTACTTTCATCTCGAACAATTTGTACGAACCGCTCGGAGGCCGGTGATAAAGGAACACTTCGAAGCGAACAAAGTCCAATTTGACGGGAAGGAATCGGATGCGCCAATTCAACTTCTCTCAATTCACCTGTATCGATCGACTCTTGAGCAAACTCTCGAATGACGCAAGCGACTCCAAAATTCGTCCGAGCGAACTCTAACAATAAATCGTGAGAACCTAGCTCGAACTCAGGCTCTAATGCCACTCCCCATTTCGCCGCATAACTATCGACGTACTGGCGAGAGTTCGATTTCGATTCCAACATGATCAATGGCACTTTTTGCAGCTGTTCAAATGTCACTTTCTGTTGCATCACTTTTTCATATTTTTCACCGTATACGAACGTATCTTGAATCGATCCGCACGGTTCGATGAGCAATTGCTCATCTTCCACAGGTAAATTACAAAAGGCGATATCTGCCTTTCCTGATTTAACGAGTTCACACAATTCAAACGTCGTTCCATTTTCAATTTTAAACTTAATGTGCGGGTACGTCGTATGAAATTTTTCTAAATACGGCATGAGAAAATAGCGTGAAATCGAATCTCCGACGCCAATCGTCAACTCACCGACTGCCACGTTTTTAAACTCTTCTAATTTTTGCTCCCCTGCTCGTAATAAGTTTAAAGCAGAATGTGCGTACTCATAAAGCAATTTGCCTTCTTGCGTAAGCTCGGCTCCTTTCGGTGTCCGATTAAATAAGCGTACGTCTAATTCTCTCTCTAACTGCATGATCGATTGACTCACAGCCGGTTGCGTTAAGTACAATTCTCTCGCCGCTTCCGAAAAGCTTTTACTTTCTCCGACTTGACAGAAAATACGATATAAATCCAATTTGCTAACCATATTAACTCTCCTTATACGTACCATTCGATATATTCATTTTACTTATAGCATACAGATGATGTATATTACAAGAAGAAATAAGAAGTTATATCGTGTAAGGAGCGATGATCAGTGGAACGTGTAGTAGGTACAATATCGAGAGGTTTACGCTGCCCTATCATTAACGAAGGCGACAATATTGAGCAAATCGTAGTAGACAGTGTGTTGAAAGCAGCTGAAGTCGAAGGCTTTGAAATTCAAGATCGCGACATCGTATCGATTACAGAATCGATCGTAGCGCGTGCGCAAGGAAACTATGTAACAATCGATCATATTGCGAAAGATATCGAGCGTAAGTTCGGCGACGATACAGTCGGCGTCATTTTCCCAATTTTGAGTCGGAACCGTTTTGCTAACACATTACGCGGTATTGCAAAAGGATCTAAAAAAGTTGTTATTATGTTAAGCTACCCATCGGACGAAGTAGGGAACCATCTCATTAGTCTCGACCAACTCGATGAAAAAGGAATCAACCCGTGGACAGATGTATTAACGGAAGAAGAATTCCGTCACCACTTCGGTTACCAAAAGCATACGTTTACTGGTGTCGACTACATCGAATATTACCGTTCACTCGTTGAAGAATTCGGTACAGAGTGTGAAATTGTATTTTCACAAAAACCGAAAACGATTTTAAAATATACAGATACGATTTTAGCATGTGATGTTCATACTCGTTTCCGTACGAAACGAATTTTAGAACAAAACGGCGCGAAAAAAGTATTAACACTTGACGATATTATGGCAGAACCGATTGATGGAAGCGGCTATAACGAGGAATTTGGCTTGCTCGGTTCAAACGTCTCAACCGATGACGGATTGAAATTGTTCCCACGTGGTTGCCAACCTGTCGTCGATAACATCCAACAAATGTTGAAAGAAAAAACAGGGAAAACTGTTGAAGTGATGGTATATGGAGACGGAGCATTTAAAGATCCCGTCGGACATATTTGGGAACTTGCTGACCCTGTCGTTTCACCTGCTTATACGGAAGGCCTCGTCGGTCAGCCAAATGAAGTGAAACTTAAATATTTAGCAGATAACAACTTTTCTGAGTTGCGCGGTGAAGCATTGAATAAGGCGATTGCTAACTTCATTCGCGAACGAGAAGATGCTGACTTAACAGGTGCTGTTGAATCACAAGGTACGACACCTCGTAAGTTGACAGACTTGATCGGATCCCTTTCTGATTTAACTTCAGGAAGCGGGGACAAAGGTACACCGATCGTATTTATTCAAAACTACTTTGATAACTTCACATCATAATAATTCCTCCGGCCTAGCCGGAGGTTTTTTCTCATGAAGAGAGGAGACGGTTATGATTCATTCTTTTAGTGATGCGACGATTGTACGGTTTTCGCGCAAGATGCTCGATGCTCCCGAACAGAACAATATGGGGCTGCACGTGGCACGTCGCCAAGAAGACGTCATTATGAATCGGCGCAATTTTTTGCAGTCATTCGGCTATACGCTCGATGACCTCGTCTGCGCCGAGCAAACACATAGCGCCATCATTCATAAAGTAACTGCTGCAGATCGTGGAGCAGGTTCAACTCAGTACGAAACGGGGATCCCGGTCGCTGATGCGCTCTATACTCGTGAAAGTGACGTCGTTCTCGGAACGTTCGTCGCGGACTGTATCCCTGTCGTCTTGTGGGATCCGGTGCAACAAATTATCGGTGTCGTTCATTCAGGCTGGCAAGGTACCGTGAAAGAAATCGTGCGTGTTATGATTCAAACACTCGTGCGCGATGAACAGTGCGACCCGTCCACATTGCACCTTTGGCTCGGTCCATCATTGAGTGAACGACGCTTTGAAGTCGATCAGGACGTGTATGAGCAGTTTTTCGATTTACCATACGCTCGACCGTTCATTCGTTGGAACGAACAAACGAACAAATGGCACATTGATACGAAAGCGGTCGTTCGTGAACAAGCTTTACAGGAAGGTGTGCTTCGGAAACATTTATCGATCGACGCGACGTGTACGTTCGATGCCATCGATGGATTTTCTTATCGAGAAGACCGATCGTGCGGTCGTCATTTAGCGACGATCGTTCGACCGAGTAATTAAAGAGAAGCCGTTCAAAATGTGAATCATTTTGAACGGCTTCTTTTATGTTCCACAATACGTAACGAATGGTTCTTCATCGTGAGGTGCTGAGCGATAGGGCTCATTCAACGTCGTCTTCGTATACGGCTCGCGAACAATTTCCAACCATCGCTCCACGTCTTCCCAATTGCCTCGAACCGCTTCATCAATCGCTTCTTCCACATAACTGTTACGTGGGATCACAACAGGGTTCACTTGCTCCATCCAAGCAACCGCTTGCTCTACCTT
The DNA here is from genome assembly GCA_009740415.1 of Planococcaceae bacterium Storch 2/2-2. Classification (GTDB taxonomy): domain Bacteria; phylum Bacillota; class Bacilli; order Bacillales_A; family Planococcaceae; genus Savagea. The sequence continues at coordinate 249,662 of WOYE01000008.1, forward strand.
TTCGCCAATACGCGCGAGCCATTGGCGCTTCCACTCTTGAAAGGCAGGCGTTTCAAACGCTGCTTCCTCGAACTCCTGTTCCGTTAAAGCTCGAAACGTATTCGTGAAATCAAGCTTGTGCGTCTCCATCAACTGGAGCAACGCTTCGATGAGCGGCCGATCGTCTTCCGTCGCTTCGATTCCTATTTTATGTCCGAACATTTTCAGCCATGCTCGCTCGTAAAATCTTTCGTACATCGAGGCGATTCGTTGCGCCTCTTCTACACCTTCTTCGTCGGTCGCTCCGAGTAAAGGAATGAACGTCTCTAACAACCTTGCCATGTTCCAGCCACCAATCGCCGGCTGATTGCGGTAACGATACCTTCCTTGATGATCGATGGAACTGAACACCGTATCCGCATCGTATACGTCCATAAATGCGCAAGGTCCGTAATCGATCGTTTCTCCAACGATGGATGCATTGTCTGTATTCATTACACCGTGAATGAAGCCGACCCCTTGCCATTGAGCGATCAATGTCGCTTGTCGTTCCAACGTTCGTTCCAAAAATTGAGACAAAGCAACTTCAGGTGTTTCAAGAAGATCGGAATCGTACTGTTGCATCATCCAGTTTGCTAGTTCTTTCACACGCTCGTCCGATCCATAATGGTACGCGTATTCAAAAGTTCCTACACGGACGTGACTCGTCGCTAAACGAACGATCAATCCTCCAGCTAGCGGAACCCCTCGGTGGACTTCTTCACCAGTCTGCACGACAGCGAGCGTCCTCGTCGTCGGTATTCCGAAAGCATGCATCGCTTCACTCATAATCGCTTCTCGAATCATCGGACCGAGTGCACCACGCCCATCTCCCCCTCTTGAAAAAGGAGTACGACCGCTTCCTTTCCATTGCCACTCTTTCCAACCGAACGGCGTTTCAACCGCGCCTAACGTTACCGCCCGTCCATCACCTAACATCGTTAAATGACCGAACTGATGGCCCATGTATGCTTGTGCGTACGGCTGAAGCATGGATCCAAACGCATTTCCTGCCAATAAACGGGTTCCCTCACTTGATGCCAATTGCTCGAGCGGCCAGTCGTACGATCGAATGAGTGATTCGTTCAACCATTCGACCGTAGGTGCACTGACACTTGATGGCTCACTGTCTCGATAAAAAAACGGGTCGAGTGCTCGATACGGCTGCTTCCACGTCCAATCCCATCGTTCCATCGCGATCCCTCCTCTTTATTTATGATACGGTTCGTTATGATTAATGCGAAATGCTCGGTACACTTGTTCCAATAAAATGAGCTTCATGAGCTGATGCGGAAATGTCATTTTTGAAAAGGACAGTGATTCGTCAGCACGTTGCAACATGCGTTCGTGAAGACCGAGTGATCCACCGATCACAAACGTCACTTTACTTTTTCCATACGTCGCTAACGAATCGAGTCGCTCGGCTAGTTGTTCACTCGTCATCATCTGTCCACCTAAATCGAGTGCGATGACATGTTCAGTCGCTCCAATTTTTGCGAGCAATCGCTCAGCCTCTTTTTCTTTCACTCGCTCCATCTCAACAGGACTGAGCTGTTCAGGTGCTTTTTCATCCGCCACTTCAACGATCGACACTTTCGCATACGGGCGTAGTCGCTTTTCAAATTCTGCAATGCCTAACTTTAAATACTTCTCTTTCACTTTACCGACTGATGCAATTGTAATATTCACTTCGTCTCTCCTCCAATGCGATACGTCGCTTGCTCGTCACAAAATTGGCACGTCCGTTCACCTTCATACGGTTCCATAACCGGTGCATGTTCGGTGCGCGCAACAGCTTCATCAAGTGCGCGCCCTGTATGTTGTAAACAACAAAACCACTCCATCTTCATTCCTCCCGTCAAAAAAGAGTGGCGGTTGCCACTCTTTTTAAAATGTTTCGCCTTCGCGCAATTGCATATCGACTTCAATTTTCTTTCCTTCGCGATACAATGTCACTTTCATCGAATCGCCTACCTTTTTCTTCGTGTATAAATGACGTCGAAGTGAAATCATATCTTCCACTTCGGTGTCGTCGAGTTTCACGATTACATCATACGGTTTTAAACCAGCTAAAGCAGACGGTGTGTTCGGCAATACTTCAACGACGACGACACCACCCGTCACTTCTTTCGGAAGCTTTAACTCCAGCTGTTGTTGATGAGCGGACACTCGTTGTAAATCGAGTAACGAAACACCCATCGTCGGCCGTGACACTTCTCCCGTCGTCTCTAACTGATCAATGATTGGTAGAGCGAGATTGATAGGAATCGCTAATCCGATTCCTTCTACTGCTTCTGAAGATATTTTCATCGAGTTAATTCCGACGAGTTGGCCTGCCATATTAATGAGGGCACCGCCTGAGTTTCCAGGATTGATCGCTGCGTCGGTTTGAATCGCTTCTGCTTGCCAATCTTCAACTCCGTCGTTATCGAAATCAACAGGAATGAGACGGTCCTTTCCAGAAATGACTCCGACCGTTACGGACCCTGAAAATCCTAATCCGAGTGGGTTCCCGATCGCCATCACCGTCTCACCACGCTTCAACGTATCAGAGTCTCCCATTTGAACGACTGAATCGACATGTTCTGATGGAATTTCAACGACGGCTAAATCGGTCCAAATATCACTTCCAACGAGCTTTCCATCTACTTTCGTACCGTCGTCAAATGTCACTTCGAGTTCTTCTGCATCTTGAACGACGTGATGGTTCGTCACAATATACGCACGTTCGCCATCGACTTTATAAATGACACCTGATCCAGTACCAGCTTCTGCCGTACTCGTTTTCGATGTCCAAAAATCTCGGATCGTTTGGACATTCGTAATACCGACTACTTGATGAGCGACTTCCTCAACTACTTTCGTTAAGTCCGTGTCGACATCAACTGACACTTGTTCTGTTTGCAATTCGGACATATTCGTTCCTTCTGACATTTGATCCGTTCCTGGTGACCAAATTGACCAACTTACAAACCCGACAACTGTTCCACCGATGATTGCTCCGAAAAGCGTCTGCCAAAACCCAGTCTTTTTCGGACGTTTCGGCGGGAGCGATGGTTGGCGAGTAACCGGTTCTCGTACATACGGTTGTTCTTCCATCATACAACTCCTCCTATCTCATCAATTTAGACGGTCGTTAACCGTGTAGGTTCCTCAGGATCTGTATCTTCCAATCGAACATACTCACCTACTCGAATCCCACAAGCTTCTAACGTTTGTGCAACACTTAAACGAGCGAGCTCTTTCATATTGTTATCTCTACTCAAATGCGCTAAATAAATTGACGTTTCCTTTTCCTCGACGACTTCACTCATCGCTACTGCGGCATCTTCATTCGAAACGTGACCGACATCACTTAAAATACGACGCTTCAAACTCCACGGATAACTGCCCATCTGTAACATGCCAACGTCATGATTGCTTTCGAAAATAAACGCATCCGCGCCGCGAATAAATCCTTTCATGCGGTCACTGACGTAACCGGTATCGGTCATGATCGCGAGCTTTCGTTCATTGCTGTACATTGAAAAAAACATCGGGTTCACCGCATCGTGGGAGACGTTAAACGACTCGATATCGATCGATGCGAGCGTTAAATGTTGCTCCGGCTCCAAACGATATTCGTAGTCGGACGGTATTTTTCCAATCGACGGACGCATCGCTTCCCACGTTTTTTCATTCGCATAAATGGGAACGTGATGCTTTCTCGATAAAACACCAACTCCTTGGATATGATCCGTATGTTCGTGCGTCACGAGAATTCCTTCCACTTGATCCATCGAACGACCAATTTTCGCTAAACGTTCGGTAATTTTTTTACCGCTCAGGCCAGCATCGATCAGAAATCCTCGCCCATCTTTTTCTACGTAGGTGCAATTTCCTTTACTGCCACTTGCTAACACACTAAACTGCATCTTCCTCATTCGCTCCCTTCTTCGTATACCCGTCCCTCGTCCATTTGAAAATCAATCACTTTTCCTTCGATCGCATTAATGAAGTGATGTTCTACTTCCCCATCATCTAACAAGACACGAACGTGCCATGTCGGAGCGAACACTTGCGTTTCTGTAAATTGAACGAGTGTCGAATATCCGAGTACTACACTTTCTATGTGAGAATTTTGTTTCAAATAACCTTTCGTCGCCAATGAACTGATCGCTTCAAAAGGAGTTAAAATGTTCTTTTTCTGATTGAAACTAACGAACTGCTCAAGCGCTGTTTGATCGTATCGAACGACTTCGTCCGATTCGTTTAAATGAAGCTCTAACTTTCCGTGCGGACTATAGTAGATCGGTTCATCCGCAACCGTTTGATACAATGTCAACACTCGCGTCTCTTCGTTCCACTCCCACACTTTATATTGCTCGCCGCTCCAAACGTAACGTTTCAAAAAGTCTTCCACCATGTAATGACCGTCTGCATCTTTCGTCAGCTTCGGTAAATCTTTCATATAAGAACGTAAAGAAACATTGTCAATAATACTCGTATTTTGGTTTTCTAACGTAGCGACTTCCTCGACTGTGAAATGTTTCACCTTCGCTGAAACGTAAGATGAACTCATCTCTTCTTCCGGAAATTCTTCGTACGTAATGTTATCGAGCTTCAATGATTCAACGATCGAGAGGCTTCCGAGCACTTCAACATTTTGTGCTTGATTATGTTGATTAATGTAAACGGAATATAAAAAGACGTTCAAAATCGCGAAAATAAAAATGAAGATCGTTTTCGTTTTTGACCATTCCAGTTTACTCTCCTCCCTCTTCAATCCAACGCGACCACGTTCCATTCATTAAATAGAACCATGCTGGTTTTAAAATGAATAATCGACGCTCTTCGTCTTGTACCATGACGTATCCGACTGTCAATTCTTCTACTTTCGTCTCATCAAACATTTCAGCTTGTCGCATCGACTCGATCACTTCAACGCCAGACACGAGTTCAACCGGATCGCTGCCGACGAGCAATGTCGAATCGAATGAATAATACGGTCGAATGTAACGGAACACATCATTTTCACCGTAATTTTGAACGATTTCAGTTGCGCCGACGTGATCACTGTAAACCGGTAATCCTTCAACGAACAATTGGAACCGTACGTATCTCGTAATCGGGTTCATATGGACGTACAAAAATTCATCCGTCCATCCACCGTGTTCGTTAATAAAGTCGATCGTATTGAAAAGTAATTCAGAAGGAATCGCGAGCTCGGTACTTTCCGCAGCTGGATAAACGTAGTTGAGCATTTTCATGCTCGTATCGACGGTCATCATCGCGCGGTCATCACCGTACTCTTCTTTCGTTCCATCGACCGACGTACGTCTTACAACGTTCGGATCTTTAAATAGAGCATCTCGAAAACGTTTCGGATCGATTTCTTCTTGATAATACGTATTTTGATTCACTTCCACTCGTTCCGCAGGTACAGCGATAAATGCTAAGTCGCTCGGTCCTACTTCTTCATACGGTTTTAGTCGTTCTCCCCACGACTTGAAAAAGGCAGTCGCAGCGAGTTGGTCTTCTATATCGACATTCGCTTTATAAAAATATTCGTGCTTGCGGTTAATGAAATAAACGTTGTACTGGTTCAATGATTCTTCCCATTCAAAGACGAGACGGTCGAAGGAACCTTCAGGGATGCTTTCATCTTTCAACGGAAATACGTTCTCATACGCTAAAAATGGCACTTCCCCGTGAAAATAAAGCAAATACGAATGAGGTTGAGCGAGTACTTTTTTCATCCGCTCTTTCGTAAATCGTTCCGTTTCCATCGTCAATCCACGAACCGACCATCGGTTCACTTCTTCCAACAGTTCATCGATTCTCTCCGGAGCATTTTCTCCACGCAATTGATCGTCCTCTGTTCGATAAACGACTTTATACGGTACGATGACTTCTTCGACTTTGCGCTTTTCCGCAATCGAAACGTCAGTCGTCGTCTGTTGCTCAATCGTTTCGTAACTCGGAGTGTACGTCCAAATAGAAAAAGTTAACATGACACTCGTGATGACGAGGATGAGCAAGACGACTGTTTTGAGCGACTCCATCCCTCGCTTTTCTCTATTCATCCCACTCACCATCCTCTACATCCGATTCTTCATAAGGCAACGTTAAAATAATCGTCGTACCTTTACCTTCTTCGCTTTCCGCTCGGATCCGACCACCGTGCGCAACGACCATTTCTTTCGCAATCGCAAGGCCGAGACCGGTTCCTCCCATCGCTCGTGAACGTGCCCGATCGGCACGATAAAAACGATCGAAAATCCGGTCGACGTTTTCTTGTGGAATCCCCATTCCTTCGTCTGAAATGCTCACTTTCATCTCATCGTTTTCCGTCCAAAGAGCGAAACGTACCATGCCGCCATCTGGCGAGTACTTCAATGCATTCGAAATGATATTATCGAGCACTTGTGTCATCTTGTCCGTGTCAATTTCAACGAAAAGTTGTTCTTCAGAAAATCGTCTCTCAAACTCAACATTTTGCGATTTTGAAAACTCAAAGCGATCGATAATCGCTCCGAAAAATCGGTTGAACTCAACGAGCTCTACATTCAGTTCATACTCGTGACTATCCATACGTGATAGCTTCAATAAGTCGTTCACGAGACGAATCATTCGCTCGGTTTCATTTTGAGTGACATTTAAAAAGTTCGGTGCAATGTCTGGGTCTTGCCACGCTCCATCGGCAAGGGCATCTAAATAGCTGCGCATCGTCGTTAACGGTGTACGAAGCTCGTGTGATACGTTCGATACGAACTCTCTTCGTTCCATATCGATTTTCTCTTGCTCAGTATTATCATGCATCACCGCAATGAGCCCATTGACGAATCCTGTTTCTCGTTGAGTAACAGAAAATGTCACACGTAAAATGTATGGGCGTTCTTCCGTACTGAAATCAAGAGGAATCGATTCATTCATTTGGCTTAACTCTTCAAACGTATAATCTTCCAAACCGAGTACGCTCGTAATCGGACGGTTCAAGACGAGCTCTCGCGTCATACGCAACATTTTCAATGCGGAATCGTTAATCAAACTGACTCGACCTTTTCGATCGGTCGCGATGACACCATCTGTCATATTCGCTAAAACGGACGACAACTTCCTTCGTTCACTTTCCGTTGTCGATTGGGACTCCTGCAACTGATTCGTTAAATGGTTGAAAGCGATCGCTAACTGGCCGATTTCATCATCCCCGTATACGTTGACTTTACGAGAGAAGTTCCCTTCTGCCATCGCTTGTGCTTGCTCCCTCATATCCGATATCGGTCGCGTAATCGTTCGAGCGATAAATATCCCGATGACTAACGTGATCGACAGCGAAACCGCTGCACCGACCGCTAATATTTGATTGATCTCGTCAATTTGCTTATACACTTTTTCAATATTCGACTCGACATAAAGCGCACCGATCACTTCTTTTCCATCGGTAATCGGCTGAGCACGTGCTAACACACGTTTTCTTAAATTAGGGTCAAGGTAAATGTTTTTAAAAGCACTTTCTGACGTAATCGACTTTCTGACGAGTTCATCGACCGACCGTTGTCCGACCATCGTCTGATGGTCGAATACAGACGTTGCCAAAATACGATATTTCGAGTCAATTACCCGAATCTCATTAATATCTTCCGACGTAAAACTGGAAAGGACGACCCTTAAGTTTTCTTCCAATGTCAGGTCGTCTTCTGTTCGTTCGCGCTTCATTTCTTCGCGCACACTAAATTCTATTAAGTTCATTCGATCGACGATCGACGTGCTGAAGTTCGTCTTTAACGTTTGCTCAAGCTCTCGGACGAAATACAATCCGATAATTTGAAGAGCGATTAAAATGAGCAAAATGTAAATGAGAACTAATTTGACGTGAATCGATCGAAAAAAGCTCACCTTTTGCATCGCGTTACTCCTGTTCTGGATCTCTCAAGTAATAGCCTACTCCACGACGCGTAACGATCCATGTCGGATGGCTCGGTGTATCTTCAATTTTTTCACGTAAACGACGAACGGTAACGTCGACCGTACGTACATCTCCAAAATAATCGTATCCCCACACCGTTTGTAACAAATGTTCACGCGTGAGCACTTGCCCGATATGGCGCGCTAAATAATGCAACAACTCAAATTCGCGATGAGTTAGTTCGATCGTCTCGCCACGTTTCGTAACCGTGTAAGCATCGGGTTGAATCGTTAATACCCCTACTTCAATATCTTCCGACTCGACTTCAACTTCATCAGATACCGTCTTCATATGACGGCGCAAGTTCGCTTTGACACGAGCGATTAATTCGCGCGTACCGAACGGTTTCGTCACATAATCATCGGCCCCTAATTCCAACCCGAGTACTTTATCGATTTCGGAATCTTTTGCAGTCAACATAATGATTGGGAAATCGTATTTTTTACGAACTTCTCGACAAACTTCCATTCCATCTCGTTTCGGTAACATAATATCGAGCAACATTAAATCAGGTTGGAGTTCTTCTACTCGTTCGAGCGCCTCTTCACCGTCGTACGCGCAATGAACCGTAAAGCCTTCCTTTTTTAAATTGAATTCTAATATATCTGCAATTGGTTTTTCGTCATCGACGACTAAAATCGTTTTATCTTGCATATTCATATCCTTTCTCAACATCCTTCTTTTTTAAGAACGGTCTACTTGTACTTTATCATTTTTCACTATTTTTCGCACACTTCTGAATGGCCGGACGATGAATCGAAGAGGAACGCTCATCAGCACTTACCTCTTTCCAAACACATGCGTCTCCGTCTATCGTGAGCCTTCAGGAAGCAAAAAACCTCAACCACAACAGTGGCTGAGGTTATCCTCCAGGAGCTGGCATCGGCTGTTGGCTCCAGTCGACATTAAGGAACTTGTTAAACTCTTTCACGAAAGCGAGCGTTACCGTTCCCGTCGGACCGTTCCGCTGCTTAGCGATAATAATTTCGATCATATTCGAACTCTCGCTCTCTTTATCGTAATAATCATCACGATATAAGAAGCTGACGATATCCGCATCTTGCTCAATACTTCCTGATTCTCGCAAGTCACTCATCATCGGACGTTTATCTTGTCGTTGTTCGACACCACGCGATAATTGAGACAGTGCGATGACAGGTACTTCTAGCTCCCGAGCGAGACCTTTCAATGATCTCGAAATTTCGGATACTTCTTGCTGACGGTTTTCCCCTGAACGGCCACTTCCTGAAATGAGCTGTAAGTAATCGATGATGATCATACCGAGCCCGTGCTCTTGTTTCAGACGACGACATTTCGAGCGAATTTCATTCACACGAAGTCCCGGTGAATCGTCGATGTAAATGCCTGCATTCGACAGCGTTCCGGTTGCCATAACGAGCTTATCCCAATCTTCGTCCGTTAAATCACCTGTACGGAGCGATTGAGCATTGATGTTTCCTTCCGCACAAAGCATACGCATAACGAGCTGGTCCGCTCCCATTTCCAAACTGAAGATCGCTACATTTTCATCGGTTTTCGTCCCTACGTTTTGAGCGATGTTCAAAGCGAATGCCGTTTTACCGACAGATGGACGGGCCGCTACGATAATGAGATCATTTCGTTGAAAACCTGCCGTAATTTTATCAAGATCATCAAAACCTGTCGGAATACCAGTCACTTCACCTTGGTGTTGATGTAACACTTCAATGTTAGCAAATGTTTCAACGAGAACGTCATCAATCGAACGGAAATCCCCCGAATTTTTACGGTTCGAAACTTCCATCATTCGAGCTTCCGCTTGCGCAACGACTTCTTCGACTTCGTCTTCTCTCGTATAACCATCTTCAATAATGTCAGCTGCCGTACGAATTAAACGTCGTAACGTCGATTTCTCTTCAATAATTTTCGCATACTGTTCCACGTGGGCAGAAGTCGGAACGGCAGTCGCTAATTCTGCTAAATAGGACATCCCACCGACATTTTCCAGCTCTTGTGTCGCTGACAACTGTTCCGTTACCGTAACGACATCTACTGGCTCTCCACGGTCACTTAACGCAAGCATCGCATCGAATATTTTTTGGTGACCGATTTTATAAAAATCTGTCGGTAAAATAATTTCAGACGCGGTAATGAGCGCTTCGGGCTCAAGCAATATTGCTCCGAGCACCGAGCGCTCCGCTTCATCGTTATGAGGTGGAATGCGATCGATCGTTGGATCCACGAATGATCACGCTCCTTATTTCAATTTAGTCTTGTTCTACTACGTGGACCGTCAAGGTTGCTGTCACTTCTGGATGTAACTTAATTGGAACTTTCGTATGTCCGAGTGAACGGATCGCATCAGGAAGATCCATCTTACGACGATCTACTTTAATATCTGTTTCTTTTTTCAACTGTTGTGCAATTTGTTTCGTCGTAATTGAACCGAAAAGACGTCCGCCTTCACCTGACTTTGCTTTCATCGTAATCGTTAATTCATCGATCGTTTTTTTCAACTGTTGTGCTTCTTTCAACTCTTCAGCAGCATCTTTTTGTTCACGACGTTTGCGACCTTCTAATTTACTCAAGTTCGCTGGTGTCGCTTCTACTGCTTTGTTATTTTTCAATAAAAAGTTTTGTGCATAACCTGGTGATACGTCTTTCACTTCACCTTTTTTACCTTGTCCTTTAACGTCCTGCGTGAAAATTACTTTCATGAGTCGTTTCCTCCTTCAGATTCTTCTCTTTTTTCTAGTACAGCGAGTAGTTTTTGTTCAGCCTCTTCGACCGAATCGACCGGTAGTTGGCAAGCAGCGTTCGTCAAATGACCGCCTCCACCTAACTCCTCCATTACACGCTGCACGTTTATTTCACCCAATGATCGGGCGCTAATTCCTATTTTACCATCTTTTCGCGGTGCGATTACAAAAGATGCTGAGATTCCGAGCATCGACAACAAAATGTCTGCTGTTTGCGCGATGAGAACCGGTCCATAAACTCGTCCTTCTTCCCCTTTAGCAATCGCAATTCCGTGATCGAGTACAGTAACGCCATCGATCAATTTAGCACGTTCCATATACGTATCGATATCTTCTTTTAACAATTGTTGTACGAGAACCGTATCCGCTCCGTGCATTCTTAAATAAGAAGCCGCTTCAAACGTACGAGATCCTGTTCGCAACGTGAAGCTTTTCGTATCGACGACGATTCCTGCTAACATCGATGTCGCTTCAAGCATCGTTAGCTTTTCATGTTTCGGTTGATATTCGATCAACTCTGTCACAAGCTCAGCGGTACTTGAGGCATAAGGTTCCATATAGACGAGCATCGACTGGTCAATGAACTCTTCACTGCGTCGGTGATGGTCGATCAATACGACCTTCTCTGACGCTTCTAAGACACGTTCATCAATGACCATGCTCGGCTTATGCGTATCGACGACGACGACGAGCGAACGATCCGTCATTTTTTCAAGCGCTTGTTCGGGCGTAATAAAATGTTCGAACAACTGATGGTCTTGCTCAATTTCTTTCATCAGTCGCGTTACGCTCGGATCTAACTCATCGAAGTTCATAACGACATAACCTGGTATTTTATTCATGAGAGCCATTTTACGTACACCGATCGACGCTCCGACAGCATCCATATCAGGCATTTTATGCCCCATGACGAACACTTGATCACTTCCTTGAATTAAATCCCGGAGCGCGTGTGAAATCACTCGAGCACGTACACGTGTCCGTTTTTCAACAGGGTTCGTTTTTCCTCCGAAAAACTTTAATTTCCCATCGATATGTTTAATCGCTACTTGATCTCCCCCTCGACCGAGAACGAGATCTAAACTCGCCTGGGCTAAATCGCCGAGTTCGATCAATTCGGTCGAACCTGTCCCAATTCCAATGCTGAGCGTTAAACCTGACGTTTGCTCTGCCGTTCGCTCTCGGACGACGTCAAGAATAGAAAAGTTCGTCTCTTCGAGTTGAGCGAGCGTCGCATCGTTGAGAACGATGAAGAAACGGTCTTGTGCAATCCGCTTCATGAAAATACCGTTTTGCTTCGCCCAATCGTTTAAAAGAGACGTCACATGGGAGTTCATTTGGCTTTTCGTTTTGTCGTCCATCCGTTGAGCGAGTTCATCGTAGTTATCAATTAATAGAACACCGAGTACCGTTCGATCTTTTTCATAAAGTGAACGAACGGTCACTTGTTCCGTCACATCGAACAAGTACAGGAGACGTTCATTCGGCCGGTACTGTATCTCGTAATAGCAATCTCCAATCGTTAATACTTTTGACTGAGCATCGTCCGACTTTTTGACAAATGTCGTCAATGCATCTGACAGCTCATCGAGCGACTCTCCAATGAGAGAAGAGCGTTCAAAAATCGAAGCCGCAAACTCGTTCGCCCAATCGACTTGTCGGTATTCATCGAACAAAATGATTCCGATCGGCAACTGCTGCAACGCTTCATCTCCTGCTCGTTCTACACGATGTGATAACGAGACGATGTACTTTTCAGTTTGCACGTACGTTTGCTCTTCCGCTCGCCAAACGAAACTTAACAAGACGATAAACAATGCACTAACGACGATCCCGAGCCATATGTTGATTGTAAGTAAAGCGACCGATGCAAGTAAACCGACAGCTGAAATTCCAGCTAACGGATAGCGTATCGGACGCTTTCGAAAAATTGGTTCCATTCCATCATCCCCTCAATTGTCCGCCTTGCGATCGACCCAATCCCTCAGTCGCATTCCGATATCTAAAATTCCGATCAATACCGTAATCGACGATAACAATAATGCGATCAATGTGACGACCAACGTAATAAATTTCGAGGCATTCGCTTTTTCAAGCGCATATCGGAAAAACGATACCCCTTGTAATACGAATAATATTTTTAATAAGTGGGAGCTATTTAACAAGAAAACATGCGCATCTGAACCGACTTCTACTGATCCAAATAGCGTAATGAGTAAGACCCCACCGTAGACGAAAATGAGCAAGAGCGGAAATTGTAACGTAGACCATTTTGGAAACTTCGGAAAAGGTATATTCAACAATTTTCCAAACGTAAACGCGATCGTTAAAACGAGCCACGCGGTCACAAAAGCCGCCACAATGAATAAAGTAGGAAAACTGAGCTCATAAAATAAAAACCCCTCTCGAACAAGCGTCGGGATTTCTTTGTCGTCTTCATTGAAAGATTGAAGCAACTCGATGACGACTGACTCATTGTTATAAAAATGAGTCTGAAGCTTTTCGAGCCAGTTCACTCCGTATACGACGAATGCTGACACGTAAGAAATAACTGTGCCAACGATCCAAATAAACGCAACTTGAATGTAAATATCAATCTTTGATTTACCTTTTAGAATAGATTCTCCCATCCATATACCCGACACGAGACTCGTCAAAACGAAAACTCCTTCAGGTACAGATGATAGAACGCCGGAAACGAGTGTAACGAGTAAACTGAACGACCACACTTCATTTCTTTTCGCAATGAGGCGATAAAGCATCATATTATAGGGAAGAAAAAGGAGTGCGATTCCTCCATAAACTGGGCCTTTTAAAAAGACAAATATAAGTAAAGTGGCTGATAACCATTGCATCAACCGTTGAAACATTGAAGGCATCTTTTTCCTCCTCATTTACTATGTGATTGAGCACGAATATACAACTTCTACTCTTCAAGATGATTCATTCATATTGTTAAATTGTAACATGAGTAGAACATTATCGCACACTCCATAAAAAAATGGCTTTCAAACGAAATGAGTTCGTTTGAAAGCCACATTGTATTATCTTTCTTCTGCTACGAATGGAAGTAAAGCCATAATACGCGCACGTTTAATTGCACGAGTCAATTTACGTTGGTATTTTGCACTTGTTCCAGTTACTCGACGTGGTAAAATTTTACCGCGCTCTGAGATGAATTTTTTAAGTAAGTCTGTATCTTTATAGTCGATGTAAGTGATGTTATTTGATGTGAAATAACATACTTTACGACGACGACGTCCTCCGCGACGTGGTGCCATAGTAATCACTCCTATTCTATTCATTTTTTGCGATCCTTAACGACTAAAACGGTAAATCGTCGTCCGATACGTCGATTTGTCCGCCCTTATTCGGCGCGAACGGTTCGTTCGTCGTTGTACGCTGCTCAGTTGGAGCGAACGGATCGTTCGGTTGGTTCTGGTTCTGGTTCTGGTTATATGAACTTCCTTGGTTATTCGAAGCGAACGGATCGCTCGGTGCATTGCTTTGGAACGAGTCGTTGGATGAATATCCACTACGGCCACGCTCTTGCGTTGCACTTCTCGGTTCTAAAAACTGCACACTGTCAGCAACAACCTCAGTCATAAATACACGATTTCCATCGCGACCTTCGAAATTGCTCGTTTGAATACGCCCATCAACACCTGCTAAACTACCTTTACGTAAATAGTTTGCAATATTTTCAGCTTGTTTTCTCCACGCTACGCAGTTAATGAAGTCCGCTTCATTTTCACCTTGTTGGTTACGAAATGGACGATTCACTGCTAGTGTGAAACGAGTAACTGCGATGCCGCTTTGAGTATACTTAAGTTCCGGGTCTTTCGTTAAACGCCCGACTAAGACGACTCGGTTAATCATTACAGAATCCAGCCCCTTCCTTTTTTATATCAATGCGTTATAAATGACTAATTTACAATTATGCGTCTAAACGGATTGCCATGTGGCGAAGAATGTCTTCGTTAATGTTAGCGAGACGTGTAAACTCTTCAATCGCTGCACCGTTATCTTTTAACGTTACTAATTGGTAGTATCCTTCACGCTCATCGTCGATTTCGTAAGCTAAACGGCGTTTACCCCACTCTTTCGACTCGATGATTTCAGCGCCTTCTTGTTTTAATACGTTGTCGAAACGCTCGATCATTGCTTTACGAGCTTCTTCTTCAACTGAAGGACGGATTACGTACATAATTTCGTACTTGTTCATCAATGGTCACCTCCTTATGGACTTTGGCCTACAAACGTTCTGTAGACAAGGAGCAAGTATCTTTTCATACTCACATCATTGTATGTTACCATAGGTCACTTGCGTAATCAATTTATTTTCTCGTTTTCTATTAAAATTAAAATTTACATCGAATCGAACCGGTCATTTTTTCTTTCGCCACTCTGCCTAGGTTATCCACAAAATGTGGACAACTTCGTTCATATTGTGGATTGTTTCTTCGAAAAACGCTAAATATAGCTATGTTTTTAAAGTTATCCACTATATGTTGTGGATAACTCGCTATTTTTGTGGATAACTTGTGGATAACTTTATGAAAGGAGAATATAAGATGAAATTACTCGGTGTCGTTGAACTTTCTCTTGAACGAGTGGGTAAACAAAGCCTCACAGTTACGATCGCTTCTCTACTGTTCTTATTCAGCTTACATACATTACTCGTTCGCGCGTGGCCTTTTCATTGCAAATGGACAGATTTATTACTCGGTATCGGAGCGTACGTTGTGCTTATCATTTTGCACGAGATTTTTCATTTGATCGGATTTTTCATTTTCGGGCGTGTCCGTTGGAGTGAGATGGAAATGGGCATTCGTTGGGACCTCGGTGTCGCTTATGCTACACCTAAAAAATGGCTGACCAACCGACAGATGAAACGCGCACTCCTGTTACCGTTACTCATGACGGGAATCATTCCGGCACTTTACGGTCTTCTGACAAGCAATGGACTTTTTTTAACGACAGGAGCTCTACTGATCGGCGGAGCGGTAGGTGATCTCGTCATGTATTGGCAACTGCGTTCCTTTCCAGAAGAGGCAGTCGTGCGAGATGATCCTGAATTCCCTCGTCTGTTCGTTTACTCTCCTCACTCTTCAAATGAGGGAAACACGTACGACTTATAAAAGAAAAACCGCTTAGCCTCTGTTCAAACAGGCTAAGCGGTCTTCTTTCTGTCATTATACGTTAAAGCGGAAGAGTAATACGTCGCCGTCTTGGACGAGGTAATCTTTTCCTTCTGAACGTACGCGACCTGCTTCTTTCGCAGCTGTCATCGACCCTGCTTCAACGAGATCGTCATACGCAACCGTT
Organism: Planococcaceae bacterium Storch 2/2-2; assembly: GCA_009740415.1. Taxonomy (GTDB): domain Bacteria; phylum Bacillota; class Bacilli; order Bacillales_A; family Planococcaceae; genus Savagea. The sequence continues at coordinate 265,694 of WOYE01000008.1, forward strand.
TCAGCGCGAATGAATCCGCGCTCAAAATCAGTATGGATAATTCCCGCACATTGCGGTGCTGTCATTCCTTTTTTAAATGTCCACGCGCGTACTTCTTGCACACCTGCTGTGAAATACGTAGCGAGTCCGAGTAAGTCGTACGTTGCGCGAATCAACTGATCCAATCCAGCTTCTTCGATTCCGAGTTCCTCGAGGAACATCGCTTTTTCATCGTCATCGAGTTCAGCCATTTCTTCTTCAATTTTCGCACATACTGTAATGACTTGTGCGCCGTCTTCTTCTGCAAACGCACGTACTCTTTGAACGTATTCGTTCTCGTCAACATTTGCAATTTCATCTTCATCGACGTTCGCTACATAAAGCATCGGCTTGATCGTTAACAAGTGCATTCCTCGAATAATTTCAAACTCTTCTTTCGTCAATTCAACCGAACGCGCTGGACGCTCTTCCTCAAATGCTTCTTTTAATTTAACGAGAACGATTTCTTCTGCCATCGCTTCTTTATCTTTCTGTTTCGCCATTTTTGAAACACGCTCTAAACGTTTTGATACGCTTTCTAAGTCAGCTAAAATTAACTCTAAGTTGATCACTTCAATATCCGCAATTGGATCAACCGTTCCAGATACGTGCGTAATGTTTTCGTCAGCGAAACAACGAACGACTTGACAAATCGCATCTACTTCGCGGATATGTGAAAGGAATTTGTTACCGAGCCCTTCTCCTTTACTCGCTCCTTCTACAATCCCTGCAATATCTGTAAATTCAAAAGCAGTAGGTACTGTCTTTTTCGGTTCAACGAGTTCTGTTAATTTTTCAAGACGTGCGTCTGGTACTTCTACGATTCCGACGTTCGGATCGATCGTACAGAATGGATAGTTAGCAGCTTCTGCTCCTGCTTTCGTAATCGCGTTAAATAATGTGGACTTTCCGACGTTTGGAAGTCCTACAATCCCTGCTGTTAAAGCCATTGGGTTTCCACAACCTTTCTTATTTTCCCCGTACTACTTCTCTTTTTTACCTCTTCTATTATAGGTACTCTCCGAATAGATGTCTATGTTCACTCCGAGGCACTGCGTAAAACACGCTTCATTTTCTTCGTAAATTCATTACGTGGCAGCATGACACTATGTCCGCACCCTACACATTTAATACGAATGTCCGCACCCATCCGAATGATTTTCCATTCGTTCGATCCACACGGATGAGGCTTCTTCATTTCTACAATATCATTCAGATCAAAGCGTTGTTCACTCATTCGATGTTTCCTCACCTTCTGCTTCTTTGTAAATGACCATTTTTTGATACGGTATTTCAATTCCGTTATCATCGAGTAATTTTTTCAAATCGCGGCGCATTTGACGAGCGACAGCAAAATTCATTGTCGGTTTCGTTTCAGCAGTAATTCGAAGTACAACTTCCGAAGCTTCTAAACTTTGTACACCGATTAAGACAGGGCGGTCGACTAACTCTTCGTACATCTCTGCATCGACCGTTTCTAAGTAATTGTTAATGACGCGCTCCGCCTCGTCAATGTCGGTTTCATACGAAACACCGATGTCTAAAATAGCGACTGAGTTGTTAATCGAGTAGTTAATGACTTCTGAAATGGTACCGTTTGGAATAATATGAACTTCACCACCGTAAGCAATCACTTTCGTCGTACGGAGTCCAATTTCCTCTACTGTTCCTGTCGCTTCACCAATTTGTACGTAATCACCGACTGAAAACTGATCTTCAAACAAAATAAAAAATCCTGTTATGACATCGCGCACTAAGTTTTGGGCTCCGAAACCGACTGCCAATCCGAGCACCCCTGCCCCGGCTAACAATCCTTTCACTCCGATTCCGAATTCTTCTAAAATCGCTAAGATCGCAGCGAAATAAACGACATACGATACGGCATTTTCTAATAGCAACTTCAACGTTTTTTCTCGACGTTCCGAACGTCGAATCGGTCCTTTGTACTTCACTGCAAAGACGCGGCGAATAACGAGTTTCACAGTGCCAACGACTGCGTAAGAAAGTAAAACGATGATCAACACACGAATCGAAATCCGTATCAATTCTTGCCACGTTTCAGAACTTAATAAAAAGTTTTTAATTTCTTCCGCTTCTTCTACTGTTTTTTGATCGATCACTAATAGCATTCGATCCCTCCTTACTTGCTCAGCTCCTCGATGAGTCTGTCAAGATCGTCTAGCGACGTATAATGAATTTCAATCGTTCCACCTTGCTTAGAAGGTGTAATGTTCACTTTCGTACCGAATACATCCTCTAACGTTTGCTCCATTTCTTCGAGAAAAGGATTGGAACGATCGCTACATTTTTCTTGAATCGAGCGGCGTTGCGCATATTGACGAACGAACTCCTCGGTATTACGAACGCTCCAATTTTCGACAATCGCTTTTTGTGCGATTGCCATCCGTTGTTGATTCGTCTTCAGGGAGAGTAATGCACGCCCGTGTCCTGCGCTTAATTTTCCCTCTTCTAAAAGAGTTAAAACGGCAGGTGGCAACTGAAGAAGACGAACGGTATTCGCAATGTACGAGCGACTTTTCCCGATCGTCTCTGACAATTTCGCTTGCGTCATCCCGAGCGATTCTAACAATTGGACATACGCTTTTGCTTCTTCAACCGGTGTTAAATCTTCCCGCTGCACATTTTCTAACAATGCATATTTCATCGATTGCTCATCGGTCATCGGACGAACGATGGCTGGAATGTGACTTTTCCCTGCTCGTTTCGATGCACGACACCGACGCTCTCCAGCTACTAGTTCGTAACCTTGTTCAATCGGTCGAACGATGACCGGCTGTAAAACTCCTGATTCACGGATCGATTGGGCAAGTTCGTCGATCGCCGCCTCGTTGAATGCGTAACGTGGCTGATATGGATTTGGAACGATGAGAGATAATGAAATCTCTTCCACTCTATGATTCGATGACGTCATTTCTCTCTCCCCTTTACTTCAACGGTGACTTATTCGGTGTTCCTGGCTTTCGTGGAAACTTTTTAGGTGTTGCACGCTTTTTGTAAAAGACGAAAATGTGGCGGTCGCTCTCTTCTTGCGGTAAAGAAAAGGCATATTCCTCTTTCAAAATACCACCGAGTTGACGGATCGCTCCTTTTGCATCTTCGTGCTCATTTTCAGCTGCTGCACCTTTCATCGAGACGAACTGTCCTCCTCGTTTAACGAGCGGTAAACAAAGCTCAGACAAAACAGAGAGACGAGCTACTGCACGTGCAGTTACGAGATCAAATTGCTCTCGGTATTTTGGATTTTGACCGAATGTTTCCGCGCGATCGTGGACGAATTGAACACCGTCTAGTTCAAGCTGTTCTGCTAAATGATTCAAAAACGTAATTCGTTTATTTAATGAATCGACGATCGTCACGTGAAGATTCGGGAAACAAATTTTCAATGGAATGCTAGGGAAACCCGCTCCTGCACCGACGTCACATACTGTCATCGGTTGCGTTAAATCAACGTAAAAAGCCATCGAAATCGAATCATAAAAATGTTTCAAGTACACTTCTTCTCGATCGGTAATCGCCGTTAAGTTCATCTTTTCGTTCCATTCGACGAGCAGCGTATAATACGTCTCGAATTGCTTAATTTGACGCTCATTTAATACGATCCCTTTTTCTTTCAATGCGCTTAAAAATTGTTCTTCTGTCATGTCATATCCTCCGTTAGAAAAAAAGGGCCGAACCGTAGTGGCACAACCCTTTTTTCGTTTATTTCGTTTCACTCTCTTTAATTCTCGCAATATCTCCTTGCTCAATGTAGACGAGCAAGATTGAAATATCAGCAGGGTTCACACCTGAAATACGTGAAGCTTGAGCGATCGATAAAGGCCGAACTTCTTTCAAAATCGCACGCCCTTCGCTCGCAATTCCCGTAATCGCATCATAGTCGATATCTTCCGGAATTTTTTTATCTTCCATTCGTTTCATTTTATCTACTTGTTGAAGCGACTTCTTAATGTATCCTTCATATTTCGTAAAGATCTCTACTTGCTCCGCCACATCTGCTGGTACCGGCTGTTCGTCTGGTGCCACACGTTCAATCACTTCGTACGGAACTTCCGGACGCTTTAATAAATCGAGCGCTTTGAGCGGTTCTTTAATCATCGTACTATTGACGCTCTCTAACGCTTCTTGCACTTCATCAGACGGCTTAACCGTCACTTTTTTCAAACGTTCGAGCTCTTTTTCAATCTGTTCTTTTTTATGAAGGAAACGTTCATAGCGATCATCTGAAATGAGACCGATGCGATGCCCCGTTTCTGTTAATCGCATATCCGCATTATCGTGACGGAGTAATAAACGGTACTCTGCACGTGACGTTAATAAACGATACGGTTCGCGCGTTCCTTTCGTGACAAGGTCATCGATTAACACACCGATATACGCCTCTTCTCGACCGAGTACGAGCTCTTCTTCACCGAGCGCTCGGCCTGCTGCGTTAATACCTGCCATCAACCCTTGACCTGCTGCTTCTTCGTACCCGCTCGTTCCATTTAATTGTCCGGCAGTGTATAAGTTTTTCACACGTTTCGTTTCAAGCGTTGGCCACAACTGCGTCGGAACGATCGAATCGTACTCAATCGCATATCCAGCCCGCATAATCTCCGCTTCTTCCAAACCTGGTACACTCGCTACGAGTTGACGTTGAATATGTTCCGGTAAGCTCGTTGATAACCCTTGCACATATACTTCTTTCGTATTTCGACCTTCCGGCTCTAAAAAGATTTGGTGACGCCCTTTATCGGCAAATCGAACGATTTTATCCTCGATCGATGGACAGTAACTCGGTCCTTTTCCTTTGATCATACCTGAGTACATCGGTGCTAAATGTAAATTATCACTAATGAGACGATGCGTTTCAGGTGTCGTATACGTCAACCAGCAAGGTAATTGATCGGTAATAAATTCTGTCGTTTCATAACTGAACGCCCGCGGCTCTTCATCACCCGGTTGAATTTCTGTTTTCGAATAATCGATCGTCTTACTATTTAAACGAGGAGGTGTTCCTGTTTTGAATCGTACGGATTCGAATCCGAGTTCTTCTAAGTTTTCCGCAAGCTTCACAGCCGGCTTTTGGTTGTTCGGACCACTTGAGTATCGTAAGTTTCCGATAATGATTTCGCCTCGTAAAAAAGTACCTGTCGTTACGACAACCGTCGTTGCACGATAAACTGCCCCCGTCTGTGTCACAACGCCTTGCACGACGTCATCTTCTACAATTAAACGCTCGACGACATCTTGACGCAATGTCAAATGATCTTGCTCTTCGATGAGTCGCTTCATTTCCGATTGATACAACACTTTGTCCGCTTGCGCTCGCAATGCTCGAACGGCCGGACCTTTCCGAGTATTGAGAAGGCGCATTTGAATGTGCGTCTTATCAATCACTTTCCCCATCGCTCCGCCGAGTGCATCGATTTCTCGCACGACGATTCCTTTCGCTGGACCACCTAACGAAGGGTTACAAGGCATGAACGCAATCATGTCTAAATTCATCGTTAAAACGAGTGTCTTTGCTCCACGTTTCGCAGCTGCTAGAGCAGCTTCTGCTCCTGCATGACCTGCTCCTACGACGATACAGTCGAATGTTCCTGCTTCAAACTGTTCCATTTCATATTCCTTCTTTCTCTTTTTCTATTTCCCGAGACAAAATTGCGAGAACAACTCGTTAATTAATCCATCTTGAACCGTATCTCCTACAATTTCACCTAAAATGTCCCACGTTCTCGTTAAATCAATTTGAATCATATCGACAGGCATCATTAATTCAGCACCTTGCTTCGCTTCGCGAATCGCATCGAGCGCTTGGTGAAGCAATTCAATGTGCCGTACGTTTGAAATGTACGTCGGATCATCGGCCTCCACAAATCCTGCGTAAAACAGACCAGCGATGGATCGCTCGAGTGCTTGTATTCCTTCTTCTGTCTTCATCGACGTTTCAATGACAGGACTCGTTCCAACGAGCGAACGTACCCGATCCATGTCGATCTGTTGAGGCAAGTCAGACTTATTAATTAAGACGATCATTTCTTTATGTGCGGCTGCATTCAACAACTGCTCGTCTTCTTCTACAAGAGGTTCTGCTCCGTTGAGAACGAGCAACACGAGATCCGCGCGCTCCAGTTGTTCTCTTGAACGTTCTACACCAATTTTTTCGACGACATCAGATGTCTCGCGAATACCTGCTGTGTCCACTAGACGAAGCGGAACACCTTTCACGTTTACATACTCCTCAATGATGTCACGCGTCGTGCCTGCTATATCCGTTACGATCGCTTTATTTTCTTGAACGAGACTATTTAACAAAGAAGACTTTCCAACATTCGGTCGACCGATAATGACCGTCGCTAAACCTTCACGAACAATTTTCCCGTGTTTCGCTGTATCGAGCAACTGTTCAATTTCACGTTCAATCCATGTCGATTTTTCGATGAGCATCGGTAACGTCACTTCTTCTACATCGTCATACTCTGGATAGTCGATGTTCACTTCGACTTGAGCGAGCATCTCTAAAATGCCTTGGCGCAATGAATGGATCAACTGAGAAAGTCGACCTTCCATTTGCTGAAGTGCGACATCCATCGCACGATCCGTTTGTGCACGAATCAAATCCATAACTGCTTCCGCTTGAGCTAAGTCGATCCGCCCATTTAAGAAAGCTCGTTTCGTAAATTCCCCAGGCTCTGCGAGTTGTGCTCCATTTCGTAACGCTAATGAAAGAACACGGTTAACGGACGTTACTCCACCGTGACAATTAATTTCTACAACATCTTCTCTCGTAAATGTTTTCGGTGCTCTCATGACAGAAACCATGACTTCTTCAACGACTTGATCGTCTGCTGACGGGTCAATTAAATGTCCATAATGAATCGTATGAGTTGGCACTTGTTCCAAACGTTTATCCGATGGGGAACGAAATATACGATCAGCAATAGCGACCGCAGTCTTTCCACTTAGCCGAACGATTCCGATCGCCCCTTCTCCAGCGGGCGTTGAAATCGCTGCAATCGTCTCTAACTGCATAGTTATCCACCCTTCTCTACTAACCTTATTGTCATCATAACGCAATGTGTTTTTAGTTGCACTTTCTTTTTCTTATCTTCCTATAACTCCACTTTAAAATCCCCGCAAAGCACGCTTTGCGGGGACAACTCTCTATGATAGAGGACGTATCGTAACGGAGCGGTAAGGCTCTTTTCCGACAGATGACGTTTCAACGTCAACTCGGGTCGCCAATTCATGGTGAATGATTTTTCGTTCGTAAGAACTCATCGGATCTAACTTTACGAGACGATCCGTTTCAATCGCGCGGTCCGCAAAGTCGTTCGCTAAGTAGCGCAACGTTTCTTCTCGCCGCTCTAAATAATCGCCAATGTTTAAGCGAACGATGAGAAATGTTTCTGCCTCATCTCTCGCCACAACTTGAGCGAGTTCTTCTAACGCTCGTAAGTTTTTTCCGTGCCGACCGATCAAACGTCCCGCACTTTCCGTTTCAACTTGTACATCCATATACTTTTTGTCAAAAGAAATCGAAATTTCAACGTCTTTCACGTCCATCGCATGCGCAACAGACGTAATATACTGTTTAACGACTTGAACAGTATCATCTATCTTCTCTTGTTTTTCCTGCTTTTTTAACTCGGTTACCTCTAAAGTTTCCGTTTCTATTTCAACGTCAACTTCGCTTACTGAAGCTTTGCTTTCCTCCTCGGAACGCTGCTCAGTTTCTTCTTCTTTTGGAAGTTCGAGTACTTCTTTCTTTTCATCCTCAGACGTAGAAGCTGGTAGATCGCGTGTCGACTCGACGCGCTCTTCTGCCACTGTCTCTTCTTTAGGAAGCTCTCGACTCGTTACTTTCACTTCTGCTGAACGTGCTCCGAATCCAAAAAAACCTTTTCTTCCTTTATCTACAACTTCGATGGTCACCTTGTCACGCGTGGTGCCCAGCTGAAGGAGCGCTCGTTCAATCGCTTCCTCAACTGTCGCGCCTTTTTGCGTCAATTGTTTCATCGTTTCTTTTTTCCTCCTCCTGTTGGTGAGGGCTCTACTTTTTTATCGAATGGTTTATGAACGAAAATATTCACAATGACCATAATAATGTTACCGATGATCCAGTAAAGCGAAATCGCTGCTGGAAGTACCATACCGAATCCGATGATCATCAATGGCATGAAATACATCATCATTTTCATTTGTGGATTGTCCATCGCAGGACCGGTACGTAGCACGACAAACTGCATTAAACCAGCTACAACTGCTAATACGATGCTCGTTTCAGCAAGTTGGAAGCCTAAAAATGTACCTAACTGAATTTCAGGCGTTGCGTTCATTCGGCTAATCGCATGGTATAAGCCGACGATGATCGGCATTTGTACGAGAACTGGTAAACAACCTGCGAGAGGATTAACGTTTCTAGAAACGATTAACGCTTGCATTTCCTCACGATATTTCTCTTGAGTGACAGCGTCTTTCGAAGAATACTTTTCTTGCAACGCTTTTAACTCAGGCTGAATTTCTTGCATTTTTTTCGAGTTTTTCACTTGTTGCAAAATTAATGGCAACAAAATAAGTCGAATAATTACTGTGACCGCTACGATACTCCATCCGTACGTACCGAACACATTTTTAAGCAGCTCGATAAAGACGACGATTGGCCAAACGATAAATTTGCTCCAAAAGCCTTCTGTATCGGCATAAATTGGTTCTCTAAAATCTCCGCATCCCGCTAAAACGAGCGTAAGCGAGACGAGAAGACTGAGTACTAACAGTTTTTTTCTCACATTTTTCCCCTCACTCTGCGATTACGAAGTTTTTTTCTGATTTGATGGCGCCTTCGGTAATGAGCGCGCAATTCGTAAAACGTGTTGTAAACTACTTCTCGTTTCATCGTATGTTAGTTGCGCTGTTGGTGGACGAGCGATAATGACATAGTCCATCACTTTTAATTCACCATCGAACGATTGCATCGCCTGTCTAATGTAACGCTTTACACGGTTTCTAGTCACTGCATTTCCGACTCGCTTCCCGACGGATAAACCGATTCGAAACTCTTTCAATTGAGGATTCGCATACGTATAAACGACAAACTGACGATTGGCAACTGAACGTCCTCGATCAAACACACGTTGAAACTCTTTATCCGCTTTGATTCGCTGTCTTTTTCTCATTGACGGTCACCTTTTCCAACTTTTTCAAAAAACAGGTCATAAAGAGAAAAAAGACCACTGAGTGATCAGTGGCCTATCTTATGCTGAAAGCACTTTTCTTCCTTTACGACGACGAGCTGCAAGAATTTTACGTCCGTTCTTTGTGCTCATACGTTTACGGAAGCCGTGAACTTTACTACGTTTACGTTTATTTGGTTGGAATGTACGTTTCATTTTAAGATCCACCTCCTACATCGATGTAATACTTACTATTATCAAACTCTTCTTAAATTCGATTGTAACATGAATAGTCCTCTGACATTATAGAACCTTCATCTAAAAAAGTCAATAACTCATAAAAAATAAAATTGAGGCGATCGCTTTCTTATATTCACTTTCCTAAAAAGCACGTATTCAGCGTAACATCCACGCTTTATCCACAGCTTGTGGACAGTTTGTGCATAACTTTCGCAAAAAAATATTTTTCATCCTTTTTCGACTCTTTTCGTTACGATTTCTCACTCTTTTTCAACGTTTACTCCTTCCTTTTAAGTTATCCACATGTTATCCACAATTTTGTCTTTTCATTGTGGATATTTCATTTCTCGTTTTTTGAGTTATCCACATGTTATCCACAGTTTTTTTACACTTATCAACATATCCACAACCTGTGGATAAGTACATTGTGGATATTGTGGATAACCTCGTTAGTTGTTATGATATCAATGAAGTTGTTGTGGATAAGTCTGTGGATAAGTCCGTTCCCATTTTTAATTATCCACATTACCCACAGCCTGTGGATATTTTTTATTCACACTCTGTTGATAAAGTTATCCACAGCCTGTTTATAATGTGGACAACTTATGTTACAGTAGTTAATCTAAGGTAAAAAGGAGGCAAGACCGTGGATAACTTAAATGTTTTGTGGGCCGAAGCTTTAACAAAAATTAAAGATCGGATATCGAAGCCTAGTTTTGAAACATGGTTAAGTTCCACAACGTTAATCGGTATGGACAAAGAAACTGCCACGATTGCAGCACCTAACTCATTCGCTCAAGACTGGTTAGAAAAAAACTATGTCCATTTAATCTCAGGCATTTTGACAGATTTGACGAATGAAGATCGGGTCATTCAATTTATCGTGCCTGATGATGATAATGAAGGGAACGTAACTGAAAAAAAGACGAAAAAAAAGCGCCGTTATGAGCAAATTGCATCCGCTCAAAACAAGGCGATGTTAAATGATAAATATACGTTTGATTCATTCGTTATAGGATCGGGGAATCGCTTCGCACATGCTGCTTCACTCGCAGTTGCTGAAGCTCCTGCGAAAGCGTATAACCCACTATTCATCTACGGTGGCGTAGGTTTAGGTAAGACTCATTTAATGCATGCGATTGGACATTATGTCCTTGAACAAAACCCTTCGCTCAATGTCGTTTACGTATCTTCTGAAAAATTTACGAATGAATTTATTAATTCGATTCGTGACAATAAAGCCGATGATTTTCGAAATCAATATCGGAATGTTGACGTATTGCTCGTAGACGATATTCAATTTTTAGAGCGAAAAGAACAGACACAAGAAGAATTTTTCCATACATTCAATGCGCTACACGAAGAGTCAAAGCAAATTATCATTTCGAGCGATCGACCACCGAAAGAAATCTCAACGCTCGAAGAACGTCTCCGTTCTCGTTTTGAATGGGGGCTTATTACAGATATTGCACCTCCTGATTTGGAAACGAGAATTGCGATTTTACAAAAAAAAGCACGCGCTGACAATATGGATGATATACCTAACGATGTTATGCTTTATATCGCGAACGAGATCGACACAAACATTAGAGAATTAGAAGGTGCACTCATTCGTGTCGCTGCCTACGCTTCACTCGTCAAAGAACCGATCACTCCACACGTAGCGGCTCGTGCTTTGAAAGATATTATTCAAGACGACGAGCCCCGTGTTTTAACGATCATGGACATTCAAGAAGTTGTCGCTGCACACTTCAATGTAAAATTAGAAGACTTTTCCTCTAAAAAGAGGACGCGCACCATTGCATTTCCGCGCCAAATCGCTATGTACTTAGCTCGTGAACTAACTGAGCAATCATTACCTAAGATTGGAAATGAATTTGGTGGACGAGATCATTCCACTGTCATTCACGCTCACGAAAAAATTTCAAAGTTAGTTGAAAAAGATGAACCGCTTCGTCGAGAAATCAACCAATTGAAAAATATGCTCGGTTTGTAGTTACCCACATTGTATCCACAACCCTGTGGATAACTTTGCACGGTTATCCACAGGGTTATCCACAACCACGAGGCTATATGTATCAAGGGTTTGAGATAGTTATCCACACTATCCACAGCCCCTACTACTATTACTACTATCTTTTAAAACATTAATTATATATTATGTCGGAGGGATATCATGAATTTTTCAATCAGTCGTGAACAATTGATCAACAGTTTAAATGATGTCATGAAAGCCATTAGTAACAAAGTGACGATTCCTATTTTGACAGGGATTAAGTTAGAATTAACAGAACGTGGCTTATTGTTAACAGGTAGTGATTCAGACATTACGATTCAACGTTTCATACCTACAGAACATAATGGAACCGTTTATATTGAATCTGAAAAAGAAGGTTCAATCGTCATACCGGCTCGTTATTTAAACGAGATCGTTAAAAAAATGCCAAAAGATGTTGTGACGATTACAGCTTCTGAACAACATCAAATCGAAATTGTATCGGGAGCTGCACAATTTGATCTAATCGGATTTGATGCAAACGACTATCCGATCTTACCTAACTTAGAAAACGAACAACCTTTCTCGATGATGGCTAACGTTTTAAAGTCGATCGTTAAAGAAACTGTGTTCGCTGTCTCTCAACAAGAAACGCGACCTACTTTAACAGGTGTTCATTTTGAAATGAAAGAAGACGAGTTATATGCAGTAGCGACAGATAGCCATCGTCTCGCTCGTCGTATCACGACGTTAGAAAAGTTACCTGAGCAACCGTTCAATGCCGTCATACCAGGACGTAGTTTACAAGAGTTAAGCAAAATTTTAGAAGATGATGAAGAAATCGATATCATCATCGCTGACCAACAAGTGTTGTTCAAAACAGAAAATATGTCGTTTTATTCTCGGTTGTTAGAAGGTACTTACCCTGAAACATCACGTCTCATACCTACAGAGTATGAAACGACTGTTCAATTGAATGGGAAATCATTTTTACAAGCGATCGACCGTGCTTCTTTATTAGCACGTGAACGCCGTAACAACATCGTTCATTTTGAAACGATGGATGATCAAACGATTAAAATTACATCGACATCACCAGAAGTTGGTGAAGTAGAAGAATTAATCGCAGCTGAAATGATTACAGGCGCACCTGTCAATTTGGCATTTAGTGCGACTTACATGATGGAAGCACTGAAAGCGATCGATGATGAAATGATTGCGATTCAGTTCACGGGGCCGATGAGACCGTTCATTTTACATCCTGTCGACAGCCAAGCCGTGTTACAATTGATTTTACCTGTTCGTACGTGAAACAGAATAAATGGAGTTGATTCGTAAAAAAGATAGTCACTATTTGGCTATCTTTTTTACTTATTTTCGAAAGTTCGGTAAAATAGAAAGAACAATACTTTACAGAAAAGAGTGGAGCAAATGAAAAAAGTGACGATTGAAACGCCATATATTACACTTGGTCAATTTTTACAATTTACAGATGTAATTCAGTCAGGTGGAATGGCGAAGTGGTTTTTAGCAGAATATCTCGTTCTTGTGAATGGTGAAGAAGAAGATCGACGTGGTAGAAAGTTATACCCGGGTGACCAAGTGACGTTATCGGAAGAGGATCAATACATCGTTCAGGCGAAGAACTAGATATGTATATTCAACGACTACAGTTAACGAACTATCGGAACTATAAAACGCTCGATCTTGCTTTTGACGAAGGAGTAAACATATTCATCGGTCAAAATGCTCAAGGTAAAACGAACATTATGGAATCGATTTACGTCCTCGCTCTCGCAAAATCGCACCGTACTTCCAACGATAAAGAATTAATACAGTGGGGAGAAGAGTATGGTAAAATAGGGGGAACCATTGAAAAAAAGAATGGACGGCTCCCTCTAGAACTCATTCTTTCAACTCGTGGAAAAAAAGCGCGTGTCAATCATCTTGAACAAGCAAAATTAAGCTCGTACATCGGACAATTAAACGTCATCATGTTCGCACCTGAAGATTTAGATCTCGTAAAAGGTAGCCCTCAACATCGTAGGCGTTTTTTAGACATGGAAATCGGTCAAATTTCGCCGTCTTATTTACATGATCTCGTCATCTTTCAAAAATTGTTGAAAGAACGAAACGCTCTTTTGAAAGAATCGAGAAAAACAAATCGTCTCGACGAAGCGATGTTTGACGTGTACACCGAACAGTACGTTGAAGTAGCGGTGAAAGTGATTAAAAAACGATTCGAATTCATCGAACTGCTGACGCAATGGGCTCAACCGATCCACGACTCCATATCTAGAGGGAAAGAGCAGCTGAAGCTCGAGTACATTACCGTGAAAGATTTTCAAAAAGAGTGGTCTCATGCTAAAATGAAAGAGCAAATGAACGAACAACTGTTCGACTTACGACGACGGGAAGTCGATCGAGGAATAACGATGATCGGACCGCACCGTGATGACATTCGTTTTTACGTAAACGATTACGATGTGCAAACTTATGGATCACAAGGCCAACAACGAACGACAGCTTTATCTGTGAAGTTAGCTGAAATTGAACTCGTTAAACAAGAAGTGGGCGAACCGCCTATTTTATTATTGGATGATGTACTTTCGGAACTGGACGCTGATCGCCAATCTCATTTATTGCATGCGATGGAAAGTGAAGTTCAGACATTTGTCACGACGACGAGTATCGCAGGGATTGATCATACGACTGTCAAAGAAGCGACAGTTTTTGAAGTAGAAGATGGTTCCGTTCGAAAAATAGAAAGTGAAGATGTAGAGAAGGAAAGGTGAACGACTTGACGAATGAAAAGAACAACAATCAAGTGTCGTATGATGAAAGTCAAATTCAAGTACTCGAAGGGTTAGAAGCTGTACGAAAGCGACCTGGTATGTACATCGGTACGACAAGTGCTCGCGGACTCCATCATCTCGTATGGGAAATTGTTGATAATAGTATCGATGAAGCGCTCGCGGATTATTGTGACCATATCGAAGTAACGATCGAAAAAGATGATTGGATTCGTGTGTCAGATAACGGACGAGGTATCCCAGTCGGTTTGCAAGAAGCGACTGGCTTACCAGCAGTGGAAGTGATCATGACCGTATTGCACGCGGGAGGTAAATTCGGCGGTGGAGGTTATAAAGTATCGGGCGGACTGCACGGCGTCGGAGCTTCTGTAGTGAACGCTCTTTCTGAACGTACGGAAGTAACCGTATCCCGAGAAGGTAAAAAGCATTTCATCGCATTTAGCTGCGGTGAACTCGCTGAACCGTTACGAGTGATCGGTGAAACGGATCAAACAGGAACGACGATCCGTTTTAAAGCAGATCCTGACATATTCACGGAAACGACTGTGTACGAATACGATATTTTAGCGGAGCGTTTAAAGGAGCTCGCTTATTTAAATCGTGGACTTCGTATTACGATTACAGATGAACGCCCAGATGAGATTCGTCAAGAAGTATTTCATTATGAAGGCGGCATTCGTTCGTATGTCGAGCATTTGAACGAAGGAAAAGAACCGATTCACGAAGAGCCGATCTACGTCGAAGGTGAACGCGACGGCATTTCGATTGAAATCGCTTTGCAATACAATTCAGGATTCGGTGAACATTTGCAATCATTTGCGAATAACATCAACACCCATGAAGGTGGTACGCATGAATCAGGTTTCAAGACGGCTTTGACACGTGTCGTAAACGACTACGCGCGTAAAAATAAATTTTTAAAAGAAGAAGAGCCGAACTTAACAGGGGACGATGTGCGTGAAGGCTTAACAGCGATCATCTCTGTTAAACATCCTGACCCTCAATTCGAAGGACAGACGAAAACAAAACTAGGGAACTCCGAAGTAAGCACGATCACGAACTCTTTATTCGCCGAAGGATTCCAACGCTTTTTATTAGAGAATCCGACAACATCTAGAATTTTGATGGATAAAAGTTTAATGGCTGCTCGTGCGCGTATGGCTGCAAAACATGCACGTGAAACGACACGTCGTAAATCGGCTTTAGAAGTTTCGAGTCTCCCAGGAAAGTTGGCAGACTGTTCATCGAGAAAACCGGCAGAAAGTGAACTTTACATCGTAGAAGGTGACTCGGCAGGTGGATCAGCTAAAGGAGGGCGAGACCGTCACTTCCAAGCGATTTTACCGTTGCGAGGAAAAGTGCTGAACGTTGAAAAGGCGAGTATTGATCGTGTTTTAGGAAATGCAGAAATCCGTATGATGATCACAGCGCTCGGTACCGGAATCGGGAGCGACTTCGACTTGTCGAAAGCTCGTTATCATAAAGTAATTATTATGACGGATGCTGACGTGGATGGCGCGCATATCCGGACGCTACTCCTCACGTTCTTTTTCCGCTTTATGCGCCCTCTTATTGAAGCAGGATATGTGTACATTGCTCAGCCACCTCTTTACGGGATTAAGCAAGGACGGAAAGAGTATTACTGTTTAGACGAGGAAGAGTTAGATGCAAAACTGCAAGAACTTCCGCAAACACCGAAGCCTTCAGTGTCACGATTTAAAGGTCTCGGTGAAATGAACCCAGAAACGTTATGGGAAACAACGATGAACCCGGAAAATCGAGTGTTATTGCAAGTACAGTTGGAAAATGCTGTCGAAGCTAACGAGATTTTTGAGCAATTGATGGGTGATGAAGTAGAACCTCGTCGACAGTTTATCGAGGATAATGCAGCGAATGTGCAAAACCTCGACGCATAGAGACGAACGGTTTGTATAGGAAAGGGGTATAAAAAATGGCGGACATGCCTAAACGCGGAATCCAAGGAATTAATATTAGTAAAGAAATGAAGACGTCGTTTTTAGATTACGCAATGAGCGTCATCGTTTCGCGAGCATTACCAGATGTCCGTGACGGTTTAAAACCAGTTCACCGTCGTATTTTGTATGCGATGAATGAACTCGGAATAACAGCTGACAAATCACATAAAAAATCAGCGCGTATTGTCGGAGACGTGATCGGTAAATACCACCCGCACGGTGATAGTGCTGTGTATGAGACGATGGTCCGAATGGCGCAAGACTTTACCTATCGTTATACACTCGTCGACGGACAAGGAAACTTCGGTACGGTTGATGGTGACTCAGCAGCAGCGATGCGTTATACGGAGTCGAAAATGTCGAAGATCGCGATGGAATTGTTGCGAGACATCAATAAAGAAACAGTAGACTTCGCTGAAAACTATGATGGCAACGAAAAAGAACCAGTTGTTCTACCGAGTCGTTACCCGAACTTAATTGTGAACGGAACGAGCGGTATTGCGGTAGGGATGGCTACGAATATCCCACCTCATCATTTAGGCGAAGCGATTGATGCAACGTTAGCAATCGCAGAAAACCCACAAATTACGACAGACGAATTGATGGAAATTATGCCGGGACCTGATTTCCCGACAGGCGGTATGATTTTAGGTCGCAGTGGAATTCGTCGTGCTTATGAAACAGGTAAAGGATCGATCATGATCCGTGGGAAAGTAGAAATTGAACGCGATAAAAACGGCAAAGAGACGATTATCGTGACGGAGTTACCATTCCAGGTGAACAAAGCGCGATTGATTGAAAAAATTGCAGATTTAGTACGCGATAAGAAAATTGAAGGCATTACGTATTTGGCGGATGAATCGGACCGTGAAGGAATGCGCATCGTCATCGAAATTCGTCGCGACGCACACGTCGATGTCGTACTGAACAATTTATACAAACAGACGGCTCTCCAAACGAGCTTCGGAATTAACATGTTAGCGCTCGTCGACAAACAGCCAAAGATTTTGTCGTTGAAAGAAGTGCTCACTTATTATTTAGAACACCAAAAAGACGTTATTCGTCGTCGTACGAAATATGATTTGAAGCGCGCAGAGTCAAGAGCTCACATTTTAGAAGGTTTGCGTATTGCACTCGATCATATCGATGCGATCATTGCACTCATTCGCGAATCGAAAACGACAGCGGAAGCGAAAGAGCGATTGACGGCATCTTACGATTTATCAGAACGTCAAGCACAAGCGATTTTAGACATGCGTCTCCAACGCCTCACAGGATTGGAAAGAAATAAAATCGAAGAAGAGTATAACGGTTTACTGGAGCTAATCGCTGAGTTGAAAGCAATTTTAAATAGTGAATCTAAACTACTTGAAATTATTCGTGAAGAGCTCGAGGAAATTAAAGAGCGCTTTTCAGACGAGCGTCGGACAGAAATTACGTCTCGCGGAGTAGAAACGTTCGAAGATGAAGATTTAATTCCAGAGGAGAACATCGTCGTCACACTCACTCATCAAGGGTATGCGAAACGTTTACCAGCGAATACATACCGTAGTCAACGCCGTGGCGGACGTGGTGTGAAAGGGATGGGGACGAACGATGACGACTTCGTTGAGCATTTGCTGAACACGTCCACACACTCGACGCTTCTTTTCTTCACGTCGAAAGGGCGCGTATTCCGTAAAAAAGGATATGAAATTCCTGAATACAGTCGAACAGCAAAAGGTCTTCCGGTCATCAATTTAATCGAAATTGATAAAGATGAAAAAGTGACAGCGATGATTCCTGTTGAATCGTTCAATGAAGACGATTATTTGTTGTTCGCTACGAAAAAAGGGATGGCGAAACGAACAGTCATTACGGAGTATCAAAACATTCGAGCGAATGGATTAATCGCGATTACACTTCACGAAGACGATGAGTTAATCGGCGTTCGTTTAACGAATGGACAAAATGATATAGCGATTGGAACGAAAGCAGGTATGCTCATCCGTTTCCATGAAGACGAAGTTCGTCCAATGGGTCGAGCAACTGCTGGGGTCATTGGTATCCGATTGAAAGATTCGGACGAAGTGATCGGTATGGATATCGTCGAAGAAGGCTCTGAAATTTTAGTCGTTACAGATAAAGGCTACGGTAAACGTACAGCGGAAGAAGAGTACCGCGTACAAGGACGTGGCGGCTACGGATTGAAAACTGCTCATATTACGGAGCGAAACGGTTCAGTCGTTGCGATGAAAGTAGTCGATGGAACAGAAGATTTAATGATTATTACAGAGCATGGAATTTTAATACGGATGGCGATTGAAGACATTTCGACCTTCGGTAGAAATACGCAAGGAGTTCGCCTCATCAGACTTGATACGGATGAAACGGTAGCTACTGTTTCAAAAGTAGTTCGTGAACCTGAAGAAGACGAAGAAATGAGCGAGCTAGAAGAAGAGCTAGAAGAATAAATTACTTTGAAAAGACAGTTGCAATTGCAACTGTCTTTTTATTACAATATGACTAGGACTAAGGAATTATTATAGTGTGAGGAGAGATGGTATGGGAGTAGAGCTTCACGTAATGAACTTGCTACCAGGCTATATTTTGAAAGAAGATGTTTGGGTGCAATCGAATACACCGATTGTGAAAAAAGAGACCGAGTTAACGGAAGAGACGATTTCAGTGTTGGAACGTTTTAATATCCAAACAGTCGTCGTACTGGAAGAGAGTATTGGAAACGGGGCCGATTCGAATGAACATTTGCCGATTGAAACGAGTGTGGCATTACAAAATGGAGAAATAGAATCGGTAGAGAAGCGATTTCGAGCTGTTTACGCCGAAGCAATCCACGAATTCAAGAAACAGTTTTACAGTTGGCAATCAGGAGTGCAGCCGAATGTTGCTTCATTAAGGCCCATCGTCTTACCTGTCGTTCATTGCTTTAATGAAGAAGAGGAGACTATTAACGCTGTTTGTATGGATGTTCCAGCGAAAGAATATATGTACCATCATCCGATTCGGGCGAGCCTCGTAGCGGATCGATTAGCGAAGCGCCTCGGTTATTCGAAGGCGTATCGAAATCAGATCATTTTAGCTACGAGTGTTATGGATAGCGGGATGGCGCGTGTTCCGACAAAGATCTTATTGAAAAGAGATGAGCTAACGAAGAAGGAAGAAGAAGTGATCGCTGGACATATCCACGCAGGATTTGAAACCGTTCGTGAAACGAGCCATTTAAGAGATGAGATGAAAAAAGCGGTTTATCAACATCACGAGCGACTAGATGGAACAGGCTATCCGAAAGGTGAAAAATTCCATGAAATTACGGACCTTTCTCAAATTTTAGCTGTAGCAGATGTTTTTTGTGCTTTGACTGAAAAGCGACCGTATCGGAACTCACTCTCTATTTATGAGACGATTGAAACGATGCGGTATGATCTATTTGGGAAGTTCCACTTGAAAGTAATTGAAGCATTGCAAGAAGAGATTGGATTTTTTAAAGAAGGACAAGCTGTCGTTTTATCTACAGGTGAACGAGCGGTCATTGTAGGAATGAATGAACGTAACGTGTATCGACCGATCGTTCGACTAAGGGGAAAGATGGAAGCGACACCGTTAACGGGTGACCGTTTCATTCAGAGGATTGTATGAATGATTCAAAGAAACTGTAAATGTTACAGTTTCTTTTTTTAAATCCTTGCATTTTGAGAAAAGAGATGTTATAGTTATTCAAGTCGCTCGAACAGGGCGCACAAACATAAGAGCTTTTAACTTCTGAAAAATACTTTTTAAAAAGTGTTGACAGAGAAGTCGATAGCATGTTATGATATAGAAGTTGTCTCGAAAGAGCGACCGAATGAACATTGAAAACTGAACAGCAAAATGTTGATGAATAAAACCGTTTCGATCGACTAACCCCGTTAGTTGACGAAACACAATTTGGACATCTTAAATGATGCCAGCAAGAAAATCGAGCTAATCGA